>NTJP01000021.1 GCA_002457145.1 Marine Group II euryarchaeote MED-G38 | reverse complement strand
AAAGATATCTTTGCGACCAAGAGCTGATGTCGAATACTTTTGCACCATATGATTCATGGACTCCTTCTTATCTTCTTCCTTGGAATGAGAGAAGTTCTGCTATATTTAATCCATTGGAAGATGAAAGAGTTGATATTTTCGTAAGAGATGAACCACCTACTCCGAGACTTGGAGATTTCTGGATAGATTCTTCTGATGACTATAATCAGTATATTTGGAAGGGACTGAGGTGGGAGCCAGTTGTTTCGGAATCCGACTTCACAGCTGCAATTTCTCAGTTCTATCCATTCATTGGAGAGGATAGGCATTCTGTTTGGGATAATAATAAGCTTTGGATTTATCATAGCTCAGTTGAGCCAATCTTCAAGTCTAATGGTGATATTTGGATAGATACGGATATTTCAGAGGAACTCGATATTGTTCATATTTACAATTACTCTCTGTGGCAGGAAAATAGATTCACAACTGGATGGGGATGGGAAAACTTCAGTAGATCCCAAGTCCCTGAATCAATACTGAAACCTGAGACAACTCTGAGCAATATGAATCCAGAGTTCTGTACAAGAACTGAAGTCGCCCAATTCATATTAGAAAAAGGACTAACTGGGGCATACGATATTTATGAACTGTCCAATAAAGATGGTTATGATTTCAGAGCAGTCACTGGGTCTTCAAAGAATATTCATGTTGATTTGTCAATCACACTCACTTCTGATTGTTCTCAATGTGATAAAATAACTCTGCAACTAACCTCAGAGGGTGAATTCTTAAGGGACAGTGAAAAGGTTGAATCTATAGTTCTTCACCCTGCAAAGGTTGGCCAGTCGGGACTAGGCGTTTTAACTCTTGAGCATCGTATGAACTATTCAGTTACTTTCTCACAGATAGAAGGGCCTCCAAGTGATGCTAGAGAGAGCTCCTATAAGGAAGTAGGGGAGTTTATACTTGGTCCTTACTCTACGTGGCTAAATTCTAGGATATTAGATGACGGAGATCAAGACAATGATGGAATTAGAGACTGGTGTGACAGTGACATAGATGGAGATAATCTCTTGAATCCAATTATTGGTGGAGATTCTCAATGCGCTGATGCTCCAGTAATTGGTTATCAAGGATGGATGATGGACGAGAATCTTGATGGTATTCATGATCAGGTTTTGGACGATGATATCGATAATGATGGAATTAAGAATTTAGTCGATGGACAGGGCCATAACGTCGCCACACTGTGGTCAAAGTTCTCCCATGTTCAACTAAACGACTCTCTGACATCTTTGGAGACCTTATCTCATTACATGGATATCAGTCTGGAATCCTGTCAGGAATCTTCTTCTTCAAGCCAATGTGAAAATGATGAGGCGGCGCTATCAGAACTATTGGAAATCTGGAATCATGTAATTTCTGCAGAAGATACTATGTGTGATGAGACATATAAAGATGATTACTCCGAAAGGGCAGATGCAGATTGTAGAAGGGCAAAAGAATTTAATTCTAATCCGCCAACTAATGCAGAGGACTGGTGCTATGAATCAAGACTATTGCTCCAACCACAGGTTTGGGCTGGTTTTTGTGGCCTTCCAGATAGATTTGAGTCAGGCATTGATTCATATCAAGATCCATTCCCATTAGGGGAATTAATCGCTTTATCTTTACTAATTTTAAGCGCTCTGGCAATGATTTGGCCCGGGTATTCAGTTTCTTTAATTAGAAGACTTCTACGAAGAATTGACAACATATTCAGCTATGAGGAAGAAGGAGTTAGCGGGTGGTCCTACATAATTTATACTTCTGAGTTAATTAGTAGGATAATTTCATTATTATTTAGAACAGTTGTACTACTCATTGGACTTTTCGTCATTTCATCTACTATGACTTCAGATTTGTATCTGATATTCAAATTATTCCTACTCACAATTGGGACTTCTATAACTCTTCTTTCATCATTGGCGGTTATTGCCAGTGTTTGGTCGATTTTGAAATTGAGGCCTGAAGTAGGAGTTAGGCCATCTGAAGGATTCACAGAAGGAACCTCTTTAATCGTATCAATCATTTGCTATGTGACAGTTATAGGATGGATATTTAACAGTGGCTTCATAATAGGTTCAGTATGTTTACTAATGTCAGCCTCTGCTTTCAAAAGACTAATTGCAGGAGCATCCCAACTGACTCGTTTAACGAATATTAATGAAGACAGAGTCAAAAGAGTTGTAATGGGGAGGGACGGATGGATTCTTGTAACTTCAGTGTTAATGGTTGTCGTTTTCTTCACAATACCTTTTGAGATAGTCAACTCGTTTATTTTCTCCAATTATCCTTCACAGCAACCTTACAGAGCAGGCCTCAGAGCGGCTTTCTGGGGTAGTGTTTACGTTGTAGGTTACACAATGTTATTTGCAATCCCAGTTTCAATTGGAGGAGCTATTTGGTTAGAGGAGTATGCCCCAAAGAATTATTGGCAGTCAGCAATACAAACTCTTGTCACTAATCTAGCAGGAGTTCCGGCTGTTGTATTCGGCCTCTTCGGGCTTGCTCTTTGCTCATCCAGTTCAGGGTTTGGACTAGGCCTCGGCGGAACTATCTTGACTGCTGGGATAACTATGGCCACAATGGCTATGCCAACAATAGTTATTGCTAGCCAAGAAGCTCTCAGGGCTGTCCCACCATCTCTACGTCAAGGAGCATTTGGAGTCGGTTGCACCAAGTGGCAGGTCATCAAGGACCATGTTTTTCCTCATGCTATGCCCGGGATGATGACGGGAACTATTTTAGCAATGTCGAGGATAATGGGTGAGGCTGCTCCACTGATACTCGTTGGAGCGGTAACTTCTGTGTTTCAAGAACCCGATCCATTCTATTACATCGACTACACGGTACTGCCTACTTTAGATGGTTTCATCGCCTGGATTCCAGGTCTTGAAGTAGCTCTGTCGGAGATTCCTATGTGGGCAGACAGGCCAATAATGACTGCCGACCCTACTTCATTTACAAACTGGGGCTCCAATCCTAGTGGAAAGTATACTGTTCTTCCAGTACAGGTTTACACATGGACCGATCAGCCCGAAGAGGGATTCAAAGTCGCCGCAGCAGGGGCTTCCTTGGTACTTCTGGGTACTTTAATCATGGTGAACTCAGTAGCAATTTTGATAAGAGCACACTACAGAAAATTCTCGAATGCATAGATGGTGAATGAAATGAATAATCAAAACGAAAAAGAAAATAATAAAAATACAGTTAATAACGACAAATCATCGTTCGATATCGATAAGGACAGCATAGTTTCTACAAGTGATTTGAAAATCGATGGTACGCCTCATATCGAAGTTAGAGGACTTAACCTAAGATACGGATCAGCACAAGCAATTTATGATGTATCTGTACCAATTGAAAAGAATTCTGTAACTGCATTCATCGGGCCCTCTGGATGTGGTAAGTCAACCTTGTTAAGATGCCTCAATAGGATGAATGACCTTATTCCCATTTGTAATTATGATGGGCAGATAATCTACGATGGAGAAGACATCAATCAACCTTCTACTGACCTAGTCAGACTAAGGAGAAAGATAGGTATGGTCTTCCAGAAACCAAACCCGTTTCCTAAGTCAATTTATGATAACGTTGCCTACGGGGTTCAGTTACACTATAATCCATCAAGAAGAAAGATGAATGAAATTGTAGAAAATTCACTAATAAAATCCGCACTTTGGGGGGAAGTATCAGATAGACTCCACGAACTCGGCACTAGTTTATCTGGAGGTCAACAGCAGAGGTTATGTATAGCTAGAACAATTTCAGTTGAGCCTGATATAATCTTGATGGATGAGCCATGCTCCGCCTTGGATCCGATAGCTACTGCTAAGATTGAGAATCTAATTCTGGAACTCAAAGAGCATTTCACAGTAGTTATTGTCACACATTCTATGTCACAAGCACAGAGAGTTTCAGATTACACCGCTTTCATGTTTCTGGGGAGGCTTATAGAATTCGGAAAAACCAAGAAGATTTTCGATACTCCTGAGAAAGAATTAACTGAGAGATATATTACGGGAAGATTTGGGTAGGTGAAAGAATGGGACCAGTTAGAACGGGTTTAGATGAGCGATTAGATCAATTGAGAAACAATCTCTTAGAAGATGCTAGTGAATTAAAGAGAATTTATTCAATTTCGATTAATTCTCTAATCTCTTATGATGCCGAACATACAAATCAAGTATTGAAAGCAAGAGATGATGCGAGAAAGGCTTTCTGGGAAAGGACCGGAGACATACTACTTGTTTTATCCATGAACCAACCAATGATGGGTGACCTTCGGATGATATCTACATACCTTAGAGGCGCCGACACTATCGAGAGAGGAATAAGGCATGCCAGAGATATTTCACAAACGTCCTTGTTACTTCATAATGAGTTAGGAATTAATAATATACCTTCAAATCTTGTTAGCCTAATTCAAATGATGAATAATCAACTTATGGATTTGATATCGAATATCTTTGAGTCGGTAAATTCCAAATCTGATTTAAATATCGATTATGTTTCAAATAAATGGGAAGAGATAGGTAAAACTTGGGAAAATTGCCAAGATACTATCTCCGTTATACCTGGCACTGAAATTGGTAGTAAATCTGGAAGATTAAATTTGTTCAGAGCTATTTCCAGAATGGAAAGAACCGGCTATAACTTTGTTAGATTCGCAGACCATTGGCATCATGCACTAAATAATGAATGGATTTCAATTGAAAATTAAATAAATTTTGCATCAATTTCAGGTTCAGTTAAGAAATTGATTGACTAATCCTTGCTAATACTCTCATCCTTAACCTAACTGCTTAATCAAACCAGTTGAATTCATTAGGTATCCTGTCATTGCTCGATTTCCTAGACAATCAAAGCAGTAAATATAATCATTAGAACACTTCCATCATCAAAATTAATCGTAATTTTTTTTGAAAAAAAACCACAACATAATATGCAATGCGGTTTAGGGTTGTATATCCATTAATTGATGACTGGTTGGGGTTTAATATGTCAAAATCTGGAATATTGATTGCAGTTGAAGGAATGGACGGCTCCGGAAAGAGTACACAAGCAAAACTACTTTATCACTGGCTACGAGCAAAAGGACTTCCAGTTTATCACACCGAATGGAACTCTAGTAAGATAGTTAAAGCTGCAACAAAACTAGGAAAACAGAATAAAAGACTCCTTCCTATGACATTCCATTTAATTCATGCAGCAGATTTTGCCGATCGGTGGGCAAAGCAAATTGAGCCCGTACTAAAAATCGGTGGAATAGTAATATGTGATCGATACAAATACACTGCGATGGCTAGGGACGGATCTAGGGATGTTTCTCTAGAAACAATAGAACAAACATATTCTTTTGCTCGAGAACCTGATTTGACTATATATTTTGATGTACCTGGGGATATTGGTTATGAAAGAATAACCAAAGGTAGACCTTCACTAAAATACTATGAAGCGGGAATGGATATGGGCTGGTCTGATGATCCCTTTGAATCATATAGAATTTTTCAATCAAAAGTTTCAGATATTTATTCTAAGTTAGTACAAGAGGGCAGAATAATTCGTTTAGATGCAACAGGTTCTGTTCCGGAAGTACAAAAAAGAATGCGTACTTTATTTAATGAGAATATCGATATCTCAGAAATGACAATTATAGATCCTTCTGATCGTCTGGCTCAAAATTTAAGCCAGTCAGAATTTGATTGGTTAAGTTATACAGAAGGAGGAACTTAAGTAAATGTATCAAGGTAAATTAATTGTACTGGAAGGGCCAGATCAAGTAGGCCGAAGTTTACATGCAAGATTATTATCTGCAAGACTTGAAGCCCATGGTGTGGCAACTTTTACCATAGGACTTGCTCGTTCAACACTAATGGGTGAATTGTTAAAATCACACACTCATCATATTCACCAATTAAACTGGCGAACTAGGGCTCTTCTTTATGCAACAGATCTACATGATCAAATATTAAATGGAATAGAGCCACTTTTGGAAGCAGGATTCGTTGTGATTTCCGATAGGTACGATTTAACTCCAAAGATAAGAGAATCCGTTAGAGGAGGCGACCCTGATTGGATTAAATCTCTCTATTCAGAAATTCCAAAACCCGACTCTGTTATCATATTACATTGCGGTCCTAGAAGATTATTGAATAGAATAATGTTTGGTGAAAAACTAGAATCTCTGAATAATTTTGAGTCAGGAATGGATATGGGGATATCAACTTCTATTACGTCTTCATTCCTAAATTATCAGAAATTAATAAGAGATGAATTCACAAAAGCAGGTAAAGAAATTGATGCAACTTTAATACCGACAAGAGACAGTGTTGAAATCGTACACAATAAAATTTGGGAAAGTCTACAGCCAATAGTTGGAGATCTCATCCAACCGATTAATGATTCTTAATTCATACTTGAAGCTATAAAATCTGTCTGTGTCAAATAAAATAAGAGTCCAATACCGGCAAAAATCATCATCCAAGATCCTGTCGCCTTAACAATTCCTGTATATCTCTTCAATATTTGTATTACTGATTTTCTACCTGAACTAACTAAAACTGTTACGATTATCATTAGAGACATTACTGATAGTACTAATCCAAACATCCCTGAGATGACTGCTGGCTCTCCTATAGTGATAAGCCAGGCCAAGAAAGGAAATACGGCAGCAGCAGTACAATCTACAGACGCTGCAGAATATCCAATTCCCCAGATATACATATTTCTTCTAGGCGTAAATATATCATCTTGTTCAGAATTTTGATATTTAGTAAGGATATTCTGAATCTTTCCAAGAAAATGTGAAGTCCAACCCAATAGCATCAATGCCCCTAATACAATCAATATCAATGAAATTATAATTGCAATCTCGCTTAGAATTTCAGAAAGATTGAGTATTCCATTCAAACCAAATAATAAAAGTCCAATAATAGTAAAGAATGTTAATTGCCCTAAAGCCGCATAACCTCCAATTTCAAAGGAATTAGGAATTTTCCCAATTAATTTTCCTGTTTCTCTTAATTCATCTTCCCGCATTCCTAAATTTAGATAGTAAGTTATGTATGAAGGTAGGACAGGAAATGCACATGGACTAAAATAGACTAGTATCCCAATAACAAGGCCAATGAAGAATACTCCTAGAACAGAATTATCAATTTTAGAAATTCCATATCTTAAATCCTCTGTATCTCCCTGGTTCGCCATTTCAATAACAGAATCGAAAAACTTCCAATTATCAAGAGGAAAACCAGTATTTTCTTTTGCAACAGCATATCCTTCATGATCTATTATCATTATTTGAGGTATATTTATTATATTATAATATTCAAGCATATCTCCTGTCTCTTCATCTAATAGTATTACATCGGAACCCCCATTCGCAACAGTCCATCGCATATATTTATCTGATTCAATATCTCCAAAAGTAGAATTAATGGATTCAAAAGTTTCTAAATCATACCACGATGCAATAGAGATAACTATCACAGGATAATCTCCTTCTAGATTATTCCAGTTGTCCAAGTTTTGTTCTATGTGTTTTTGAACAAGATGGCAATTACTACAATCTATAGCCATAAAATCCAAAACAACTGTGTAGCCACGTAATTCAGACATTTTTATCGAACCATCTTGATCAAAATCGGCCAAATCATCAATCCCGGTTCTATTCATAGTAGGTACAATAAAATCTGGAACCTCATTAATTTCATCAGAAGTTCCGTAAATTGATGTAGAAAGATCAAATAATGTAAGAGATGAATAACCAATCACACAAAATAAAACTATACTAATTACAAATGCTTTCCAAGTATCTCTTTCGATTAAGACATTGAAGTCTATCGTACTTTCCACGTTAACGGCGTCTCGTTACTACTTTTTATTACACTGCTAAATATCTCATTCCCAGCCTAATTCTTCTATGACCTTTGAAGAGCCCTTTTCAGAAATCATTTTCAATACTGGTTTATAAATTTCCCATGCAATGATAGCTACTACCAAGCCAGAGAATAAATCGAACATATAATGCTGTTTCGTAGTAAGTATGCTAATGCACAATAATACCCATTCTATCCACAAGATAATCAAGAAATAGTTAGTCCACTTTCTTTCCGAATAATTATTTTTCAACCAATAAGTAATTATTCTTGCAAGGCAGTATGAATGAACAATGTGTAAACTAGGCCAAGCATTCCATGGCTTATCTGAAGAATGTATGAATTCAAATAAAATTGTCTCAACTGCATTCATAGATCCCCAATCAATAGCATCCCTCATGTCAACTTCTGCTGGAAACAAAAGAAAGAAAATCACGCAAAAGAGAGTTACAAGTATTAGCATTTGCATAGCAGAAATTAACTCCAATCTACCTTTGTCATTTCTTGGTGCGAGAATTAGAGTAGCAGGATAAAAAAGATATAATGCTGCATACGGAATAATCATCCAATTTATCACAGGTACTGAACGATCATACGAGTTCTCAGGGAATACTGCAAAAGCATCATCGAGATAAAAATTAGCTATATTATTAGAGCCAAAATATGGTATCGCAATGAATATTAATCCAAAAACAAAAACTTCGAAAGAAAACCATTTCCCATTAAACATCTCACGCCTTTTCCAACTACTGGCCCAAAATCGCTTCCATGGAATTATCAATTTAGAAGGAAATGTATCAGCCTTCATGGTCATCACCAAACAATTAATGCATATGAAGTTAACATATTGAGAGCGATATTAATCATTTTTTATCTGGAAAAATTTCTGATGTCATTACAGTCATTGCTGAAGATCCGAGTAGTGCGCAAAGGAATACTTCTAAATTTGCTAAACCATCATCATTAGTTGGAGAAAATAAATAATCTATTCCAGCAGAAAAGTCTTCTGTTAGCGTCCCATAAATAATTACAGATAAAATTCCTGAAAAAGCACCAATAAGAGTACCTTTTGATGATACTCTGTCCCATAATGTCAGAAGAATTGGACCAATAGTGGCTGCAGCATATAAATCAGCTCTTAGAAAAATTTCGAATACTCCTCCACTATCAAAAGTAAATCCCATAATCGTAGGCCCAGTTGCCAAATAAATCGCCAAGGGAATCATTGCAATAGTTAGAAGCCTAGATACATTAAAACTAATTTTCTCATCCAAAATATCTCTAGAAAAAGATGCTATAATTGCATTTTGTAATGTGTCTGCACTGGAACAAACCAATGCAATAGATAATATTACAAACGCTATTATTAGGATTGTACTTATGTCTTCAATCAAATAGAAGAAAGAAACTGCTGGATCTTCAACAGCGCCTTGTCCCGCTACTGCTGTTCCCAGAAAACCCATTACAAATACTAAAGGAAAAACAATTAGTGAAGCGCCAATCGCCCCCTTTCTTAATGCGTTTTCATTTTCGCTTGCCCAAGCTCTTTGCCAATTGCCTTGTGAAAACATCTCAGCAGCAGTAATCGCGACCACAAGTGCAAACCCTGATTTAAATGTCGAAGTATCACTTATACTTCCATGATACCATTCCCATTCAATATCTTCGGGAGTATATGACTTGGCATCAGAAATCAAACTATTTATGTCTAAAACAAATAGTATCATCAGTAAAGATGTAATTAAAATCATTATTGACCATGCTTGAATTTTATCTGTTTCAAGGGATGCAGGTAGGCCGCCATATGCAGTGTATCCTGCAGTAACAATGCCTACTGCAATCATAGGAAATAAAGGATTCATTCCAACCAAAATTTCCATCACTTTCCCAATAGCGATAAATTCTGCAAAAAGGAATGTGAACATATATAAAATTGAAATTAATCCAACATAAATTTGCATTGGCCTTCCAGCACGAGATTTGGCATAATCAGCAAGAGTAACGCCATTAGGTATTTTTTTTCTAATAATTGGCCCTACGTAGGCAAGTAGGAGAAAAGGAGTTGATGCCGATAAAGCATAACCAAAAACATCCCAGAATCCTCCATAGTATCCTACTTCCGAAGGACCCAAAAGAATCCAAATACCCATTCCTGATGCAAAAAGACTCAGAGTAATACTCATGGAATTTTGAGTTCCTCTGGCAGATAAATATTCGTCATTATTAATTTCTCTTTTTGATGTCGCTTTGTATCCTATATATCCAAAGAGTCCAAGTGTAATTATTATCAATATGTATGCGATTTCTATATCCATTTCTCATTCCTCCGCTGGAATTACCCAGATCAGGTTCAAGGGTCGTTACTTTCGTAACCTCTCAGCTAAAGCTCCCCAAAAAAATGGGAGTCATATTTCCTATTCAATGTTGCTAACTAATTATTCGGATCTCATAAACGGATAATCCCATTCTTGTGGCACTTCTAGTGTTCTTTTTATTGAACGTGGACTTATCCATCTGAGTAGATTTAATGGCCCTCCCGCTTTATCATTAGTTCCGCTTGCTCTAGCTCCTCCAAATGGTTGTTGAGCAACTACTGCTCCTGTTGGTTTATCATTAATGTAAAAATTTCCTGCAGTAAATCTAAGTGCTTTGAATGCCTTTTCTATATTTATCTCATCATTGGCGAAAATTGAGCCAGTAAGTGCATAAGGAGAGGATTTATCGCAAATTTGGAGTATCTCTTCAAACGATTCGTTATCATACACATACACTGTTAAAACTGGACCAAATATTTCCTCTACCATCGTTTCAGAATCAGGATCATTAGTTACTATGATTGTCGGTTCAATAAACCACCCCACTGAACTATCA
>NTJP01000020.1 GCA_002457145.1 Marine Group II euryarchaeote MED-G38 | reverse complement strand
CAGTTCTAAAGTCATAAATAAGAGTTCCAAGGAATATATAACTTAGCCAAGGAATGGCCGGATAAGTACCATTCAAAAGCAGTCTTTCAAACCATTCTATATATCCAATAGAATTTACTCTTTCTTCCCAAGACCAACTCAAACCGCTATATTCTCCAATTATGGTTGGAGATAATAATAATAGAAAAAATATTCCTAACCTTAGTGACATTGACATTCTCAGAATGAGCGGAGTGATCAAGGCTGCAATAGCTAACAAACTCAGAACTCCTGGAGTTTGCCAATAGAATCTACCTCCTCTTTCAATATTCAATAATATGTTAACTAGAATTTGACAAGCAATAAGTATTATTACTCTGGTAGAAATCCATCTAAACCAATTTTTATCACTTTGTTCGATGGCATTTGCATTTACAATTCCACTTTTATATATCCCCCAACCTGATAATGTAATGAACATCGGCGCGGCCATTCCTCCAAAGGCTGCTGCGACAAATGCCGCAGGATGACCTACTGTGATGCCTTGAGGGGGTAATATGGCAGCCGTATGAACTTCAACCATACAAAGTACTGCAATTGCCCTGATTTGATCTATGTGGCGCAGCCTATTTCCCACAAGCCCGCCTAGGGGTATTATGATTCAATCTTTCTTTAGAAAAATATTCCATTAACAATAAATTTATTCTAAATCACCATTTAGCTTTCTTAAATTACTTGCTCCGATGGCCATCAGCACCAATCCTCCTAAGTACATTGCAGCAGAAATATATGAAACAACTCTAACTGGTTCTAATTCTGTATCCCCAGATCCTCCGAAATCAGTCCAGAAGAATGGCCCCATATGATCAAGAACTTTACCTTTGAATATTCTTGCATCATCATCTGATATTTCACTAAAGGTATGAATTTCGAAAACAGCCTTTGTTGTTTCTGCTCCGAAATCAGGGTCAATACTTCCTGGTCCTCTGTAATCAAAGTAGAATGTCGATATACCTTTAGCATACATTGCCACATTTGTTACTGGCTCTACTTTAATGTCAACATTAGAGCCGAAGTAAACAGGCAAAGCACCTGGTATAGCATCTACATATGTACCGCTTCCAATCAATTTTCCTTGGATTTGATTTTCTGCAGGATCTAGAGTTATACTGTGATCTACCATTGGTATTTCTTTGTAGTCGGCCTCACTTCCGACTACAGTTGGTGCTATTGAATATCCTGCAAGATTAACGTTAAATGATTCTTTAGCGTCTGCTATTCCTCCAATTGTTCCAGCCCAAACTGTATTTGAATTTCCTACATTTTCAGTCAATAATCCCAAAGTAGAGGCTTCCTTATGAGGGGCCCTCCATGGTAAATGTTCGGTCATACCGTATATTTCACCAACTTCACAAGGTACATCATATGTAGCTGCTCCATCTGCATCCAATTTAAAGTCGCATAACCCATCTCCATCTGAATTAATAAATCCTCTTTGTATTCCATGTTCCATATTATCAGCATTATTATTTCCAGTACCAGTACTCATCATATATACTGTAAAATCTCCTGTACTCAATCCATCTAATTGAGGGTCACAATTCGGATCACTCCAATCTTCTTGTATTGACATAGATGATGAGGGATTTGATCCACACTCAATCTCTAAGTAATCTGGTAAACCATCCCCATCTTGATCCATTGCACTTGACCCGTAATATGTAGCGTTAGTTTCAAGTGTAACCCAACTTTCTTCAGGACTATATAGTCCTTCTAAGACACTATCGCTCCATCCATATAACCAATTATTCATTGGTTGGGTCGTGTATGCGCTAGCACCATATTGGAAACTAAGGAGTGCAGGAACTACTTGTGGAAACATAAAGTCCAAAATCCAACTTTTTAGTGCAGCAGCATCATCTTCAGATATACCATATAATCCAGCAACATATGCATCTGTCCACTCTACCTGGCCAAATCCGTTTGGAGCTGTTGGTAAACTAAATCCACTTAATTCTCCGTAAACGAAAGCAGTAGAAAAAGAACCCGTTAATCCATAATCCAAACCATAGAGAATCTCACTAGCTTTTTCTACTCCTATGTCAACTAATCCTTCATAAGAGCCTCTGTTAAGACCAATAGATAGATACCCTCCATTTATTGGTTCTTCTCCGCCGAAAGAATGTTGCCACCAACTATCCGAATTCATCGTTTCTGTTCCGCCTACTAGAATCATTTCAAAATCTGATGGGACTCCTAGTAAACCACTCCAACCACCTGCGTAATCAGCTAAAGCCAATACTTGAGTTAAACCCATTCCATACGCCTCCATAGTATTGTATGGAGATGATTGAGCACCAAGTAAGAATAATGCTACTCCATGTAATGGAATTCCACCAAAGTCTTCTTCAGCAATTAATCCTGCAGCTAGTCCATTGTCATCTATGCCAAATAATGTATAATCTAAAACTGCAGGATCTTGTGTCGAGAAGTCACAGCCAGAGCCACAAACTTCCACTAACCTTGCATTTAAATCACTAGAATTTCTTAAATCTTCAGTTCCTCCTCCCATGTTTAAGAACATACTTCCAGCAAGTGAATAAACTGCCCAATCTATATGAGTTTTTTCTGGTTCAGAAACATCAGAATAACCATATAATACTGATCTAACGCTTGTTACTGTATCACTTGGTTCACCCATTCCGGAAACAAGCATAGGCCCAACGTCACATGTAAGAGCAATACAGAGATGTCCTGATGGAGAACCATCTGGATTTGTTCCTAAAACATTAGAATAATCTCGAGCACCATTCATTATCATTTCGGCCGATGATGAAAAATTAGGTTCCATTGTACCTAATGAATAACTAGTATTCCAGGATGTGTAAGAATTATCCAGGACGGCTTCGCTACTACCTGCACTACTAATCATACTTGCAATTCCTTCGGATGCCCAAATACTTGGAGCTCTGTTGATTAAGTCATTTTGTATCATGCTATTGGCAAAACCTGCTTTAGCAAAAATCTCACCATATTCAATACCTGTCCCTACTCCTGCAATTTTTTGAGTATTCCAAAGAATATTAATCTGAGATATTTCTGTATTTCCATCTAATGATGCATGCTCATTTCCATCTTCATCCATCCATGTACATGTTGAACACCAATCAAAAATATCATATTCTGAATATGTTATTGTACCATTTTCTTCATCAAAATCAATGATATCTCTTGTTGTTGTAACATTGTATACGAATGGTCCCATCTTTTCCAGGGTTGGTAAAGTATCAGTACCATCTTCTAGATTTTCAAGGTTAGTAATACTGTTTGCAAAGTATGCTCTTTCACTTGATGATACTAGCCAATCTGGATCTTCCCAATCACTTAATTCATCTCTATCATCTGCTAATATTTCTCCTACACCATCTGCTACACCATCTGAAACTATTCCTGATATTATAGTCAAATTCAATAATGGAAGTAATAGTCCTATTATTACACAGGCAACTGCTATATTTTTTGTATTAAATGCTCCTTCATCTTCGCTCATACATACACCTTCTTTGTCCAGTCGGGCATTATCATATGCATAAATATTGGTGTTGTTATTAACACCTGATGTGTAATTCTAAATCTTCTAAAAAAAGATAAAGTTCATTTCACATTGATACCGGGCAGCCTCATAGGACCCGTAGCTCAGTTGGTTAGAGCGCTCGGCTCATAACCGAGTGGCCATCGGTTCAAATCCGGTCGGGTCCACCAATCATAACTAACAAATTGTATCAATTTTTTGTGCATCTGATGAGAAGTATAAAATAAGATTCGGGAAAGGCAAAGGTTGATGAGTTCTTCATTTAGAACAGCCTTGATGTTAATTGGTGTCTATTTCATTAGCACATGGACAGGTGTTGCTATGGTCCAGGCCCAGACATCACCTGAGATTTCATTAGATTGTCAACAACCTAATGCAATCGATGTTTTCCCTGGATCAACAAGGACAAGTATAGTATATTGTACGCTATCAAATCCTACAGCATTTTCTGAAACTGTAAAGTTAACATATTCTGGAGGAGTTTTAGGTGTTGCAGGACCTGGTTCTAAATCAGTATCAGGTCAAGGAAGTGCCAGTTTCGAGGTCGCTCTAAGGGCAGAGTTAAGGGCTCCTGAGGGGCAACAAGTTGTAACTATTGAAGCAGAAGTGATAACTTGGGGAGGAGGTCCGGTAAGTGGAGTATCTGAACCCGTAGAGAGTAAAGTATTAGCTGTCTACAAACAATTTAGCAGGCTTAGAGTAGGTTCAGAGTTAGCATTCTTGCAACTTAGGCCAAAGGTTGACTACATGCTCCAATTTGATGTGTATAACGATGGTAATGCAAGAGACAAGTTTAATGTTGAAGTTGCAAATTTCGATGAATTAAATGATGCAGGCTTCCAACTCAGTATTCCTCTTTTGACTGATGAAATAGATTCTTTAGCACCTCCTACAAAGTTTAGAGTCCAAATGCGTACTCCAAAGAATCAAGGATGGACTGATAAATATTATAATTTACAATTCAAAGCAACTTCAGAATTTTCAGTAAGGACTGAAGGGATACCTAATTATCAAATTCAATCAATGACCGTATACATTAGAGGAATTTATCTCCCAGGTTTTGAAATAGCAGGTACTATGATGATTACAGCTTTTGCAGCAGTAGCTTTAGCCGGTAGAGGAAATCAAAATCAAATTAGACATAATGATGATGGAGAAAAAGAACTTATACCTCTCGACTCACGGATATTCTGAATGTATTGTTAATTCAATATTTTATTGACCTAATGTGGCAACGGGTTGATAACTAGTTGGTGGCCTGAAGTAAATTACGAGGCATATCAGATGAGTAATGGTGGACTTCTTCAGAAAGCAATGGAACAACAAGAATCACAAAACAATACAGAGGATATCCCAGTTATTCCTATTGCAGCAGTATCTAAAGATAATACACCCAATTCAAAAGATATTCCAATACAAAAAATATTCTTGGCCCTTGGCATTGGAGGCTTACTACCTACCGTTGTGATGATGTGGTTTGGAGTCTATCTGATACCAGATGTAGTTCCTGTTACATTAGTTACTCCATTAGTTACTTCGGCTTCTTTAGTCGGAGTCTGGATTTATCTTGGTATCGGTCTACCAGCCCAAATTAAAGTTGGTGGGATTGTTGGAACTGGAGTTTCTGTCGTGCCAGCAATAATTGTTGCAATTTCTTACTTATCTATGTTATTATTACCTGTTATTCTAGGAACTTTATTCATTGGTGATATGTCATTAGGAGAGGTTGAGATGAGCGATGATGGGACTGAACTAGAGATAAAAATTCGACAAAACGGAGGATCTTCATCTGCCGTTGATGCTCTTGTTGAGGTTGGTTCTTGGACTCAGACAATGTCGTTAAAAATTGATAAAAGCGATGGCCTGGGAGATTATGGAAAATTAAATATTAAAATTGCAGATATCTACACAGGTAATTCTTTACCTGATACAGATTATTTACTAAGTATATCAGTAGCTGAAAATGTCATGACTACCATACTGGATGGTAATTACTTATCTAGGACCATTGATGATGTCCAATCATTAGCTTCTGCTGTTTTAAGCGATAGTGATGATAATTGTGGTTCTACTAATGATTGCGTAATTGGCGTTTCTCTTACTGCTTGGGCTGGCTTAAATTCAAACGATCGCCCAGGTAGCCTTCCTTTGGCTGAATATAATCTTTCAGCAACTTTATTTTTTGAAAATGGTAATGTGGCTATAGATTATCCCGATGTTTACGTGGATGAAGCAATTGCCACATGGAACTCTAATTCTGGAGACTATGGCTCAGGTCAATATGACATAGGCGATGTTGGTTCTGAATTACCGCTCGAAGGTTCTGTTGTAGATCCTGGTTTAGGAGGTTTCAAGTACATACCTAAAGATCAATGGGAAGAATCTGAGTTTGGTTGTTATTATTTCACAGTAGATGTAACTCAATCAGAACCATGGTCTGCAGATAATCAAATAGTTTCTCACACTTCATACTATATTTATGCAGAAGAAGTAGTCGAAGGAGATGGGCCAAATCAAGGTGGAGGAGGTTCTCAAGAGACCTGGACAGCCGCTGAGAGTTGCTAATCAATCCCAAGTAGATAGGAATTTTTGCATTCTCTCAGTTTGAGGATTATCGATTATAGATGAACTCCCCTCTTCTGCAACAATTCCTTGATCCATGTATATCACCCTATCGGCAACATCTCTGGCGAATCCAATCTCATGGGTTACAATTATCATAGTCATGCCCTCATCTGCCAAAGCGCGAATATTTTCTAATACAGAACCTATTAATTCAGGATCTAGTGCACTTGTTGGCTCGTCAAATAGAAGTATTTCTGGTTTCATGGCCAAAGCTCTAGCAATTGCCACTCTTTGTTTCTGACCTCCTGATAGGTTACCGGGATATGCATCCTTTCTATCCAACATATCGACTTTTTGTAAGACTTCAAGTGCTAACTTTTCCGCTTCATCATTTTTCATTCCTCTGACGTGGATTAATCCAAGAGAAATATTCTGTATCACTCTTAGGTGTGCAAATAATTCAAATGACTGAAATACCATTCCAATTCTTGATCTAATTTCATTAATATCTGCCGAAGGAATATTTATCTTCTTTCCTTTTAGTATTACATCACCACTTGTCGGTTCTATCAGCCTATTGATACACCTAAGAACAGTTGATTTACCACTCCCAGAAGATCCTATTATTGCTACCGATTCACCCTTGTGAACTTTAAAAGAAATTCCTTTTACAGCGTGTACTCCACCAGGATAAATTTTACTTAAATTTTTAACATTTAATATTTCATCATTCAATTTTATCACCTCATAAAATACCTAGACCCGGAATTCTTGTTTTGGCCTCAATTCTTCTTAGAATGAGGGCCAAAGTCCAAGTTACTACAAAATATGATATCATTACCATGCCCCATGTCCAGGTTATTTGGAATGTAATGGCATTAATCAATTTCCCTTGCCTTGTTAATTCTGTATATCCTATTACCATTGCTAGAGATGAATTTAGTACTAAGTTGACCATTTCATTTCCCAAAGGAGGTATGCATATTCTTATCGCTTGCGGGATAATAATTAATTTCATAGTTTGTAGATATGTTAGGCCTATACTCCTCCCAGCTTCCATTTGTCCGGAAGGAATTGCAGCTATCGCACCCCTCAATGTTTCGCATTGATATGCACCTGAATTGAATGCAAGTGCGCATATTGCACTCAGATATATTCTATCACTAAAAATATCTGCTAATATTGGTATTCCTAGCACAAATTCTGCAGTAGATTCTTCTATTAGTCTTCCAATTTGGATGCCAAAGTGTAAAAACAGAAATTGAACAATTAGTGGAGTATTCCTGAATATATCTGTATATATTGTTGCAATCGAGTTTAGGGGCCTTAATTTCCAAGGATTAATTTTTATATTATTATTTTTTGAATAAGAAATTTCAATTTCATTATAATTGCCATTATTCAATATAAACATACAACTAGGAATTAATATCATTATTCCTAATAATAAATCTAAAAATACGCTCGGATTTCCTATTGGTGCAAAAATATTTTCAATACCTTCCAAATTTAATTCAGAAAATGAAATCAATGATTCTGTTATCAGAAATAATGATCCTCTAATTTCATACTCTCCTATTGGTTGACCGATGAGTAGCGATAACCCCAATAACCGTATCATCAAAGATCTAAACTGTTCTGGAACCTTTCTTCCTAGTAATCCATCTCTGTCTCCTGAATGATTACCTTTTCTATTTATAATTGTGTGTAAAATAAGTAAAGTAAGAGATAGTAAAAAGAATATTAAAATACCAATTAATTTACTATTGCCAGCTTTAGAAAAAATTATTGAAACTGGAATAATAAACCAAGTCGTTAATAATAATTTTTCGAGATGACTTTCTATCATGTCTTTGAGAGATGTAGGTGCTGTTTTGAATATGGCAAGGGTTATTCCTATCAAAAATCCAAAAATTATACCAAATGCGACAATTTTCATAGTAGCAATTAGCCCTTCAAGCATCCACCCAGAGTATTTTCCAACAAATTGTCCAAAATCATTAAAATCTTCTATCTGAAATCCTAAGTATTGATCTAATCCTTCTGAGCAATATCCATTCTCATCCAATGCTGTAATTAGTATTGTACCATTACTACCTGAAGCAACGCCACAAAAACCATCAATCATCACTAAATCATAAAGAATAAATCCATTATCTAGGGGTAGTAATGATAGATTATGCATCTCAAATGCATTCCCTCCATTTTTACTTGTTGCAATAAAGTTATTCTGTCCAGAGATAATAATTTTTATTGAATTAACAACTTCTATATTATTTAGCAAACCGTCATCGAAATCTAAAAAAAGCTCGTTACTAACTAACTCCCATTCAAAACCTATGTTAGTATCCATTCCTCTTGATACTAATATGTAGCCCTCTTCAGTAACTGCATAAGCACGAGAGTCACTAATTAGTTGTAAAGATATTATATCCTTATCTTCAACTAATGATGGAGTTTCTATTCTTTCCCAATTAATTCCTCCATTCAAAGTGGATAGAATAATTCCGTCATCACCAACTATTATCCCATCCAAAGTATTTTCATCATTAAAAGATATTGAATTATAATTATGTTGATTATTAAAAGTTTTATTTTCCCAATTTGAACCATCATAATGCCAAATTAACCCATTACTTCCTACAATGAAGTAAGAGTCAGCAGATGATATTGCCACCTCTTCTATATTAGTATTTTTATCTGGAATATTTATCTCATTCCAACCTTCATCTTGCACTTTGTGTATCACTGTCCCATTCGTTCCAGAGACCAATAATATCCCATCTAAGTAATCAGATGATATCAAATCCTCTTCTACTATTGTTTCTAATTTTGTCCAACTATTTCCATTATCATTACTATTGATAATTAGTCCAGATTCACCAAAACCCCATAATTCATCTTCTTCTGTTGAAATAACACTGAAAATGTCTTCATCAAAATCTGTATCTATTATTTCCCAACCACTTTTTATAGTTGTTTGTGCGTTTACCGAAGAAATATTAATTAATATAAAAACTATTAAGCAGATTATTATGTTTGTTCTAAATGGATTTTTTCTAAATACTGGAGTCCCTAGAATTCTCCTAAACAAGATACTCACTGTACCGCGATTAGTACATAGAATATAGAACCCACGTATGGAGAAATTTAAGAATTGTGAATTATCATCAGTAATGTTCATGTTCCTATTTCTCTTGTGGAGTATATGGGCGAGTTATTATACAAAGGTAAGGTAAAAGAAGTTTGGAGCACGGAATCTCCTGATATCATAGAATTTAGGTATACAAATCAGATTAGTGTTTTCGACCAAATTATTCCTAGTCTAATACCAAATAAGGGAGAATCCCTTAATCGTACTTCTGCTCACTGGTTTAATTTAGTAGAAAAAGAAGGGATTTGTGAAACACATGTCATCGAGGTTAATGCACCAGATAGAATTCTGGCTCGTAAATTTGAAGTAATTAGAGAACCAGGGGCAATTTCTAGAGATAAAGAAAATGTCTTTGTACCCTTGGAAGTCATTTGTAGACATTATCTCGCTGGTTCCGGTTGGAGAAGATATGAGAGAGGAGATGCCCCTTCAGAAGAATTTGGTTTTGAACCAGGAACAAAACTATACGAGGGAATAAAATTACCAAATCCTTATCTTGAAGTATCAACAAAGTTTGAAAAATTCGATCGATTATTGGATAGAGAGGAAGCATTGTCAATTTCTAATTTGTCAGAAAAAGAATTTGACGATATTCTAGCAATTGTCATAAGGATTGATGAAATAATCAATAGAGAAGCATCTTTGAGGGGATTAATTCATGTAGATGGTAAGAAAGAATTTGCATTAGGTAAAGATAGAGTGCCCGTATTAGTAGATTCATTTGGCACACTTGACGAGGACAGATGGTGGGATCTTGAATCTTATGAAAAAGGTGAGATTGTGCAATTATCGAAGGAGTTTGTTAGGCAGCATTATCTTGATACTGGTCACTATGCAGATTTATACAAGGCTAGACAAGAAAATTCAAAAGAACCTCCGATCCCAGAATTACCTGAAAACGTAATTAAAGAAACCACTCAATTATACGTTAGTATGTTCGAAAGACTCACTGGAACTAAATTCTGATTTCAGATATGTCTTCTCATCAAGATACCACATGATCTTCTCTCTGCAGCAATTAATATCATCATTAAATGCCTAATTATCTCTTGAACTCCACCATCGAATATCTCATCTGCAGATATAGACCATTCTCCCTTTTTGATAGTTTTTATTAATTCAGTAACTTCTTCATTATTTATCCAACCCATTAGTTCCAACCCTCCCATTCCTTTTTGAAAGTCAGAATACCCTAAGTTATTTTCAGATAAACCATCCATCAATTTCTTTAATAATTCATGTAATCTATTTTTATTATCATCAGAGGAGGTATTTTGTAAAAGGTATTTTATCGAATTTCCATCTGAAGTTGGGAATCTACCAATCTTTTCTTTAATATTATTTTTACCTAGTTGTTCGGGAATCCCTCCTCCTTCTTTCCAATCTAATGATGATAAGAAAAGCATAGTTGCTTGATCTAATCTTGCATTCTCACCTTCTACTAAAGAGGGAAATAAATCTTCGCTATTAATCAGTTGTAGTAATTCTGAATGTTCTCCACCAATACTCTTGATAATGGGCATTATCAATTCCTCAGCATCTATTCTTATTGGGTCAAATGTAAAGAAAGCACTAGTTACCATGTTGACTATGACTAATTACCTATACCTAATCATTTCGGCGTATTCGTCTCAACCTACGTTCAAAATCATCCAATCCTTCTTCATCTTTATTTTCTACTTGTGGTTCTATTTCTTCATTTGGTAAATCTTCTACATCTATATCATTATCTATTTTGATATCATCATTTACATTTTCAGTTATTTCATCATTTTTTATTTCAGTACTTTTAGCACTA
>NTJP01000002.1 GCA_002457145.1 Marine Group II euryarchaeote MED-G38 | reverse complement strand
TACGAAGAATTTTACTCTGTTTTCGAGAAATTCCATTATCCGACGATATAATAATCTTATTAGCACCAGATAAATAAGCTGCGACTAAATGATCAAAAATCATATGATCAGGAATTTCTTTACAATTTATATCAACTACTCTGGTCCTAACAATTTTTGATGCATCTGCAATTACTCTTAGAGTACCTGAAGGACGCCATTCAATTCTTACCTGATCTTTGGCACCCAAACCGTGCTCAGTAATCCATTTTTTAGGAAGACTAACTATATATGTTGAACCACCAGTTAATTGAATTTTTCTTACTTCCGACTGAGATTCGCTACTATATGTCACAATATATCCGAAGATGTAACAATATATATAACTTGATATTCTTCTTAGTATTACGTTTTCTACACTAACTATATTGATTATATAATTTAAAAAATACATTATCTATATTTTCTAAATAGATTATTTACAAATAATTGCTGTTGCCCTTTTTCTTGTAATCATAGTTCACTCTTACATGACATAGAACATAGAAGCTAATGATGTTGCTAATGCTTTCTTACCGATTGTTTACAATTAAATGGATGATTATTGTGGGAAGCGGTTATCAATGATAGTTAGTCCGGGTGAAATATATGGCTACTAGGCATCCTGTTGCAGAGGCAAGACTTCTGAAGAAATGGATTTGTATGAATTGTTCAGCGACCCATAGAGGTTCAAAGCCCCGATCATGTCGCAAATGCGGCTATACTAAACTAAGGCCTAAGGCAATGGAAAGAAGGGCGACTTGATTGTCATTAGAGTCTATTTGGCTCGAAGGATTTGTAATAAGCATCTCTCTGATATTTGCTCTTGGACCTCAAAATGTTTTTGTTCTGCGGCAAGGATTGATGAAAAAACATGTTTTCATATCTTGCCTTATTTGTTCAATTTCTGATGCCTTTCTGATAGCAATAGGAGTTTTAGGGCTGGGAGTATTTCTTTCATCCATAGATGAAATCGCTATGTGGATGTCGATAATGGCAACTATTTTCCTTACTTCTTATGGCATTCTTAGAATTAAATCATCATTGAATCCTACAGGGATAAATATTGAAGGGGATTTGACAAAGGATTTAGGTGCAACGATATTATCTTGTTTAGCATTTACATTCTTGAATCCTCATGTTTACATAGATACATTACTACTAATTGGAGGAACTTCAAGTAGATATTTTGGAGATGAAAGACTTGCATTTGGTATTGGTGCTGCTTCAGCATCGTTTTTGTTCTTCTTTTCTCTAGGATATGGTGCTAAATTCATGTCTCCCCTTCTAAACAAACCAAAATCTTGGCAGATAATTGATTTAACAATAGCCGCAATAATGTTTATTGTTTCTGGTTTTATTATATGGCCATACTTATTCTAAATTTGAAATACTTCAAAAAAAAATATTATCTAACCTCATTGAGGAGGGATTCTAAAGCTGTTTGAATTTGCAAGCATAAAGGACCATAGTGACTTGGTAAATTTGGATCATTAAAGATATCATCCAATGTTGAAGCAGTCATTCCCAGTCTTATATCCATATCTTTATTTTTATTCATCAACCACTTGTCTATAGCATCTTTAGCAGATGAACGAATATTTCTAGGAACTTGAGTATCATCTAATTGACCCAAGACGTGTGCGATTTGTTGGATACGTTTTTCAAGTTCTGACATGACATCATCTCTAAACCTCCGAACATAGATTCATCCTTAAGAGCATCCCTAATTCATTTCACCATTAATTACCAATCCAAGTAGACCATGGCATGTCTGTATTAGCTAAACCAACACCTTTGCCGGTATCACTTAAAGATATTAATCCAACAGAAATTGAATCATCAATAAATTCATTCAATCCCCATGAAATTGAGTCCTCAAGGCTATCTGATGAATTAGAAAATTTATTTAAAATTCTATAACTAAGTAAGTTCTTGGTAATCACTTCACCATTTCCAGTTGCTGCTACTGCTATTCCTTTTTCTGTCCAAAAACCTGAACCTGGAAGCGGGACATCTCCGACCCTCCCAGGGGGCCTAAAGGAACAACCACCTGTACTCGTAGCGCATGCGAAAAAACCATTTTTATCTCTAGTTATCACTCCTACTGTATCGCCAATGCCCTCCAGAGGAGTTCGGCCCTCTACTTCTGAATTTCTAAAGCCTCTTTTATCTGCCCATTCTCTAGCACCTTTACCTGCTAATCCATTAATTTCTTCATGCAATAATGCAGCTGCAATTCGAATTGGATTTGGAGTATTTGACATGGCAATTACAAAACCAAGTCTTCCATCACACGTTTGTATTGAAGCATCAACAAGAACCGACCCATCAGTTCTGTATACACTGCCTGTGCCTGCATTGAAAGCGGGATCATCCTCAAGAACTACACAGGCCTCAATTGCTGCATCTATCGCAGAACCTCCTGATTCCAATATTTTTGAAGCTACCCTAACAGCAATTTTCACATTTTCTCCCCTTTCTGGACCTGGTCCGGCCCCTCCATGAGCAATGACGGCTGGTATCCCCATAACTATAGTGCTCTAAGATATCGCTTATTGATATTTTGAGTTTCTCAATAGTTTAAATTGTAATATTGCAGCTATAATAAAAATAAAACCTGCAACTCTAAAAGAAGTATGATATGTCCATAACCCACTCCCTTCTACAGTCAATGACCATAGATATGCAGCCAGTAAAGGCCCAAATATTCTAGCCAAAGCCCCGTATCCTTCTTGTGCCCCCATTATCATACCTAGTTCATAGCCTCTATCAGATGACTCGAACGTTAGTAGAGAAGATTGTGTGGGTGAGAATATACCATTTCCAACAGCAATTAATGATGAAGATATGAAAATAATCCAACTCATTTGACTTGGCACATACGGTATGCTAGCAATTCCAAGTCCACAGATTACTGTACCAAAAATCATAAGTTTTTTTAAATCAAATATCTTTGTAATTTTTCCAATTAATCCACCTTGAACTATTACACCAAGTAACCCAATGAATGCGAATACCCAACCATTTTCCATTGCATCGAAACCTAATCCCCCATCTTCAGGACTCATGGCAGTAAATAAGATAAATATTCCATGTATCATACTGAATCCCATTATAAACAAGAAATTTGTAATGATTAAAGTAGATATTACTGGTAATTTAATAACTTTATTTATATCCTTAAAAACACCAAAGAGACCTACAAAGACTCCGTCATTTTTTGGCTTGATTAATCTTAGATCTAAGCTTTCGGGTAATTTTAATATAGCAATTACTAGTGAAATTAATGATAGTAAACTAGACAATAAACAAGGAAGTAAGTAGGGATATTTTATCCAAAATGTAGTATCAAAGGGCCCTCCTATTCCAGTAGCAGGATTAGATAATAGCCCACCTATAAATGGACCAATCATGAAACCAAGACCAAACGCCGCTCCAATTGCCCCCATCCTACTAGCTACCTTACTAGGTTCGCTAATATCTCCGATATATGCTCTGGCGACTGCAATGTTTCCATTTCCTGCACCTGCAAGGAATCTAGCCAGTATTGCCATCATTAGACTTCCAGAAAGTCCGAAAACAGTAAAGAAGATAGTATTCATAACTAAACCAAATAGTAATATTGGCCTCCTACCTAATCTATCACTTAATGAACCAAGAATTGGCGTAAATATAAATTGTGCAAAAGAATATACAGAAATTATCACGCCGACCCATAAATCTCTTCTCCCCGTATCCGTAATTCCATCTGCAGTTGCTAAATCTTGTACGAAATAAGTCAAGAAAGGAATTACAATCGTAAATCCGATCATATCTATGAACACTACAAGAAAGAGAATGAACATCGGCGAACGGCCACTACCCTGTGTAGGCATATGACTTCTCGGAGTTCGTTTTTATTATCAAGAGTTGTAAGTACTACGCAGATGGTTGAACATCTTTACCTGTCGATATAGTATCTACTACATGAGCAAGTCTCTCAACTAAGCTTACTTTCTCTTCAGAACCAACTAGAGCATGATGTAGAACTTCATCTAAAGAATCTACAGGGATTATTTTGATTATATTTTCCCACTTATCATCAATTAAGACATCTTGCATATTCGACCTAGGTATTATTACTCTTTGAATCCCTGATTTTGCTGCTGCCTCTATTTTTGCAGTAACTCCTCCGATAGGCAATACTTCTCCGCGAACGGAAAGAGAGCCAGTCATTGCAAGATTTTGGTCTATTGGTATTCCTTCAAATGCACTAATAATTGCTGTTGCCATGGTTATTGATGCGCTATCTCCATCCACATTATGAGTACCGGGAAATTGAACGTGAATATCAAAATCTTTGATATCTTTTCCAGTTAATTTTTTAACTACTGCGCTTATATTTACAACACTTTCTTTGGCTAAATCGGATAACCCTCCAGTTGCAATAACATGACCAGAGCGTCCTTGAGAGGGAGTGACCATTGCTTCTACAGGCAAAACAATTCCAGAATAATCAGATAATCCACTATCGGCACCTAAGACGGCCAAACCATTTACTCGGCCTATGCGATTTCCGCTATTTACTAGCATGGAATAGTCCGCTTGACGTTCTATGTATCTATCCGCAACTTGTTGTTCTAATGGTTTTGCAATCATACGGGCCCTGAATACATGTTCAGAACGAGTGAGTGGTGCTCCTTCCTCAGCAGCTAAATCTCCTGCTATCCTCACTAAACCTCCTAATTCGCGCAGTCTAAGAGATAGTTTTCCACGGCGACCACTGCGCCTTTGTGCCTCTTTCAAGATTAATGAGGTTGAATCTCTATCAAAATGTGGTATAGATTTACCAGAAGATTTTGACTGCTCATTATTAATTTCTTGGGCTATAAAACGAATTAGCCTTCTCCTATTTCTTACAGTATCCTTCATATCTGTATTCACATATACTTCATAACCATATCCGCGTATTCGACTCCTTAATGCAGGATGCATTTGCTGTATACCGTCTAAATTACCTGCAGCAATTAGTATAAAATCGCTTGGAACAGGTTCGGATTTTGTAAGTGCACCTGAAGATCTCTCAGAACGGCCGCTTATCGATAGTTTTCTTTCCTGCATTGCAACTAATAGAGCTTGTTGCTCTTCCATTCTTAGCATACGAATTTCGTCTATGTATAATACTCCCTTGTTAGCCCTATGCACTGCACCGGGTTCTACCCTTTCATGGGCCGGAGTTGCTAAATCGGCCCCTGATTGGAATGGATCGTGACGGACATCTCCTAACAAAGCACCTGCGAGTGTACCAGTAGCGTCTATGAAAGGAGGTTCATCACTCAAATCATGTTTAATGAGAAGTTTAGGCATATTTGCCTCCTCTCCTGAAGTTAGTCTTGTCCTCAAAAAGAAGTAACCAAATATTAGTAAGAATGAGCCAAATATGAAAGTCAAAATGTCCCCTGAACTTATTGTGGCTAAGAGTAAGGCTGAACCAACTACAAGAGCGATGAATAATAAAGTTCGATTAGTTTTTTCTTTCTGAATTTTAACTTGAGCTTTTCGTTCTGAAAGTATTCTGGAACCTCTACCAGCCGGAACTGTACGAACTCTAGGTTCATTTTCATCATCTATATTTCTGTATACTAAAATGTCTTCTAAATGTTCTTTGGGTAGAAATTCTGTCATTGATCTGGCTAGCATAGATTTCCCAGTTCCTGGTTCCCCTACCATTATGACATGTCTTCTTTGCTCTGCCGCTTTACGGATTACAATGGACGCTGCTTCTTGTCCGATCACTCTATCAACCAGTTTAGTTGGAATAGGAACATCAGCAGTAGATTCCATCTTAACATCTTGAATCCATTCTTCTACAGGAATTTCGCATATCTCATCTTTATCTTCAGATACACCAAAAGCAGCCCCTTCTGACCATGAATCGAGAGGATCTTCTGAGATAACTGCCTCATTTTCTTGTGACTTTTCTACATCCACAATGAACCCTCGTGATAACTCCTAGACATGTGACCTTCTTGAAGGTGTGTCACTAGAGTGAGTATCAATAAAATTGATTTTTTTGAAAAATAAAGAAATATTATTGTCTCGATAGGTTATTTTATTTTTCTTTTAGGAGATAAAGACGCTGCTGCTAAAAATGATAATACTCCCAAAAATACTGAGAAACCAGGGAGAACAGATTGACCTGCCTCATATTGTGCATTATCTCCAATCCCATTGCCATCCATGTCTTCTGTTTCTGAAGGATCATAGGGAAATGCATCAAAATCGTCACTCACTCCATCTCCATCTGAGTCAATAATTTCCGGAGAGTAATTAGAGTCTTGCTTTGCATAAAATCTAGCTTTCTCTAAGGTTTCCCTGACCCAACCTTCTGAATCTACAGCATCAAAATCCAAAGTTACATAATCGCCATTTACCAAACCTCCTCCGCTTTGAGGAATAACTGAAAATGGGCCAAAATAATTTACTGTACCATAAGAATGACATATTCCAGTAACGCCATTGCATATGTTCCAAGTTATCTTAATTGCGGAAAGCTGTATATCTCCAATGTTTTTGACTTCAAATACAGGTTCTGAACCATAACCAATTGTATCAAATGAAACTGATAAATCACCTTCATTGTAATCATCATCCCAAGAAAGGATTTTGTTTGACATTACAGAGATGTAAAATGAACTAGAAGTTGACGCCCCATGTCTATCTGTGGCTGATATGGTGATAGTTTTAGTCCCTGGTTCTTCATAAAAAATAGATAATTGATGCGATATTGGATCGAGTGTTACAGCACCTTTGGGATTGCTACTAACAGAGGTCCAAATTTCTTCAACTGGATCATCGACATCTGATAAAAACTCAGAAATGTCAAAAACTGTTAATTCGTTTAATTTAACTTCACTGTGACTAAATTGTGAGACGTCTACAATTGGCGCATCATTAAGATTTAGGATGTGGAAAGAGATACTAGTATCTGAAAATTGGCTACCATCAGATGCTCGAATTATAATTTCAGCGACGCCGAAAGAGTCATAATCGAGTGTTGAAATAGAAATCGATTGACCAGTAACTGAAGCATCAACTAACTCCTCGTTGGAATTAGATAAAATAGAAATAATTAGATTAGATGGTGAGACAAAGGTACCATTTGAATCAGTATCAGATAAGTACTCAGACAAACCCATACTCATTGATGCCCCTTCATTGATTGATTGAGATGATATTGGGGACCAGCGTGGCGCACCGTTTTCAACAACATTAAACATCAACATACCATTATTGGTGTCTTCTCCATCTGAAATTGAAATATATATTCCTTGAGGAATAGGGTTACCATTATCCCAAACTACCCTATCAAACTTAACAGATATTTCTAGTGATGTTGGATCCCAACCATAGAATTCTGAATCGGTACTTTCTATTGATAAATCAGATAAATTAGATTCAGAATCCGCAACAAGAGGCCAATCGTTCAGAGATATTAGTTCCATCATTTCTACTTTAACCACCGGCATACCTCTGTAATCGGGGTCATCTGTATCAAGTACCCTTGGTAGTGAATTGCGTAACTCAAACATCTCTTCAACTATTAACCAATCACTTTGTTGACCAGAAGAATCTGTCCACATTATTCTAATATCATAATTCCCTGTATCTGCATATATATCTGTATGCAAGGTATGAACAAATACGGTATTTTGCCCTCCTCCGACAGTTTGTACATCTGTAATCCAAGAATTTTGCCAATTCATATCAGATGATTTAGAATACTCCAAGTATGGGTACATTGTAGACATATCATCAACCATATCATTCGCTAATGCAGAAGATTCAAATTGTATTATATCGCCTCTATCTAAAACTGTTTGATCTGTAGAAATAGGTCTTGTGGCTGTAGGAGGTAGATCATGAAAAGCAAATGCATCCAGATAGTTATTATGAGAAACTCTATCTCCTTCCAAATCAGTTAAAATTATCCTGAAAGAAGATGAATCTGAAGGATTAAGTGAAATTTCGGACGTATCAAATTGTGTGTTAAAATCTTGTGTATCGGAGATTCCTAATGATTCTATTTCAATACTATCAATAAATATTTCTTCTGAGCCATCAAGTAAGTAAACTGAGATATATCCTCCATCAGAGTATGAATCGGCACCATTGTTAATTATTTCGACATTTATGTCAAGTAAGTCACCTGTCTTGAAACCTATTCCTCCATCTTCATTCAATACAGAGGCTTCGGAAATACCAATATCTATCAATGGAATCATATCTAAATCTACTGCAGTAATTACTGAATTGTATGTATCATGAGGGCCATCCATAAGGGCAAAAACTGGCCAAAAATTTTCCCATTGAGAGTTACCTGATGAAGCCCTGACGGCGCTTAGTGGCGTCTCCCAGGTTAAAGTTTGAACGTTATTGGGAGATAATGTAAGTTGTGTGAAACCATCTTCGTCTTGATTCAAGAGCCATTGTCTAAAATTGTGGTGTGGCATATTACCATTGTCATATGCATCTGCACCTATTTTTTCGGTTACAGCACCGTATACATAAACACTGACCGATGAGGAAGATCCCAGATAGTTAACATCTAATGAAGTGATTACTAAATTAGTTGTCTGATTTAGATTAGTATGTATTTCCATACTGAAATCATTAGAATCAGAACCCATACAACCTCCATTAGAATAGTCTGAATCATAATAATTTACTCCAGCAGCACCTACTTTGAAACAAGAACCACTTTGTCGGTCTGCAAAGGAAAAGACAGGTATTCCCGAAGCAGTTCCTGTTACATGATTAATTCGGTCTAGTGGAGTTACATCTGGATAATTACCATTGGCTTCAAAAAATGAAACAAAAGTGAAATCCTCAGAATTTGAAGATTTAAGATTACTCAAAGAGGGTGATGCGCTACTCATGCAGGGCCCACACCATTCTGCACCAACATATTCACCGAATACACTATGTCCGGGACTGGTGGCAAATAATTGCGTTTCTAATTGTGGTAATTCATCACCAATTTTTACTGTTTTTTCGGACAACAATATACCAGAAATAGACATAGTAAATATCATACAAATCATAAATAATCCTGAGAAAGAAACATGATTAATGGTGGAAACCACAAAAAAGACGAGATGGCTTCATGATTTAACAATATAGGAAGTTATTCCGATTAGTAACTTAATTTGAAAATAATAGAAGGTATTGAAACATAAAAACAACCCGGAAGGCCATGGGAACGGAAGACTCAGGAGAATGGGTTGCACTTAGAGAAGATGATGGACGGGCATATTTACTTCAAAAAACTCCTGGTGAAGTAAAAATAAAGGGATTAGGGAGATTTGATGTCATGCAACTGCTTGATGGATATTCAATAGGAGATAGAATAAAAGTGGGCCAAAAATCTCTAACAATAGTAAAACCAACACTTGCAGAGGCTAGAAGAAATATGGCTAGAAGAGCGCAGGTAATTGGCATAAAAGACTCAGGTTTTTTGATATCTTGGATGGGAATAGGTAATGGATCAAGAGTTTTAGAAGGAGGGCATGGATCTGCAGGCCTAGCAATGCATTTAGCAAGTGTTATGGGCGCAAAGGGGACTTTAATTTCTGTTGAATCAAGGCCGGAACATGCAGTTGTAGGTAGAATGAATATGGAACGTTTGGAACAAATACTACCTGAGTTTCCTGATTGGCATCTTCTAGAAGTAGATTTTAGAGATTCGAGCCAGGCCATTCAGAATATTTGCGACACATTGGATGCTGTGATAATAGATATTGCAGAACCATGGGAAATTGTACCAAAAATTGAGATATTTCTAAGGCCTGGTGGAAAATTAGCCTGCTATTGTCCAACTACAATACAACTCGAAAAATCATGGGAGGCAATGGAAAGGTGTGGTATAGTTATCGAATGGGCAGGCGAGATGATCGAGAGAAAGTGGGTAAAAGCTAGTAAAGGCGGAGTTAGGCCAGGCAATACGCCCATGGGACACACTGCATTCCTCATCATTGGTGCCAAAATTTCTCATAATCATGAAGAAGAATAAGTCTGCGTGAGTTATTCTTTGTAATATCTTTCATAACTGTACTGTTACTCGGGGCTAATATGAGAGACAGTAGTCAGTGGAAGTCAACTGCATACAGGACGCATACTATTGGCCAAATCGTTGAAAATGGTTTCGAATTATTAGGAAAAGAAGTCATAATAGCAGGATACGCTGAAACAATAAGAGGTAGGGGCGCAATTTGCTTCCTGATGTTAAGAGACGGAACTGGAAATATCCAGGCTTTTCTTAAAAAGGATAACATGGATGAAGAAATTTTCAATTCTATTCAAAATTCAACTCGTGAATCTACAATTCAAGTGAAGGGAGTGGTTGCGCAAAAAAGACCTCCTAAAACCGATGATGGAGTTCCCCCTCCTCCCGAATATGAGATAAATGTTACTTATGGGTCTATTTTAGCAAATGCTGCAGCACCATTACCCGTAGGAGTGACAGATGATGTACATGTAGGACTAGATGTCAGATTAGATAATAGGCATCTAGATTTAAGAAGATCTCATGTTAACGCGATGTTTCAACTTCGTAGTAAAGTCCTAGAATATGGAAGGGAACATTTGATTGGAGAGGGATTTATGGAAATGAATAGTCCGAAAATTATTGCAAGTGCGTCAGAAGGCGGAACAAATCTTTTCCCAATGATGTATTTTGATACTCCAGCATTCCTAAGTCAATCTCCACAACTATACAAGCAATTGGCAGTTCTAGGGGGTTTGGAGAGAGTTTTTGAAATTGGTCCAGCATTTAGGGCAGAAAAACATGATACTTATCGCCATCTAAATGAATTTATTTCTTTCGACATAGAAGGTGCATGGATGGACGATGAAGATGTAATGGGAGTGCAAGAAAGAATGATACATCACATATGGAGTTGTGTAGCTAAAAAAGATCAACTGCTTATAGATATTATTAATGAATATAGAGTCAGTCAAGGCCATGAAGAAATTATTGTAAATATTCCCAGTCTACCATTTCCCCGTATATCATATTGTGATGCAATAAAAATTGTAAAATCGGGAGGTGGTGAAATAGAATGGGGTGACGATATAGAAAGTAATCACTGTGATATTATTGCTGCTGAATATCCTGGATTTCATTTTCTACCAAGATGGCCAATGTCAATGAAACCATTCTACATACATCACAAGGAAGATGAAAAAGGCTCTACCGGAGGTCAATTAAGCCGTGGATTTGATCTTAATTATGGAAGAGACGAGATGACATCTGGGGGGCAAAGAGAACATCGAGTAGAAGTCTTAGAACAAAATCTCAAAAATATGGGATTAAATCCTGATGATTTTAGTTTTTACACTGATGGTTTCAGATACGGTGCACCACCTCATGCAGGTTGGGGATTAGGAGTAGCAAGACTTCTAATGGTTTTGACTGGAGCAGGAAATGTGAGAGAAGTTGTGCTCTTCCCGAGAGATAGAAGTCGGGTAACGCCATAATTTTATTTTATGACCGAAAAGAACGGGTATGAGAATCCTCTCCGAGAGACGTTAATATGGCCAAGCCGAAGTTTGCATTCTTATTACTAAAAGAACATCCATATGGTCGAGAAATGTTGAGGCAAATACTTTCAGAGGGTTTTATCCCCTCAATTATTATAGAAGAAGACTCTGAAATAGCGGATGAAGAAAGGGAGAAGTTCTTGAAAAGAATCGAGGGGAATCCTATTGCTCCTTCAATCCAAGAACAAGTAAAAGAATTGGGAATAAAAATTGAATCCGTAGCAATTCACAATTCTCAGCAGGTAATGCCTATGATAAAAGACTCAGAATTAGATTTAATCGTCTTTGGAGGTACAAGAATAATTAGAGGAGAAATTCTTGATTTACCAAAAGATGGTGTGATTAATTCTCATCCAGGACTCTTGCCAGAATGCAGAGGTTCCGCATCTCCCGCTTGGTCAGTATATCATGATATTCCGATTGGATCATCAACTCATTTTTGTGATAATGGGATAGACACTGGCCATTTACTATTGAGGAGAGAAGTATTGGTAAAAAGAGGTATGACTTATGAAGACCTTTGTTATGAAACATTACTTCTAGCAGGAATTTTGATGAAAGAAGCATTAATGGCTTATGATGAAGGCAGGTGGAGTGAACTAAGGAGGCCTCAGGGAGAGAGTGAAAATCCCACGTTCCGTAATGCACCTGAAGAAATTTTAAAGATAGTAAAACAGAAACTAAGTGATGAGACCTATAGGCATTATGTAGATTGAGGTAAAAATATGAAAGAATTATTGAAAGAAGATTTTTCGTTTGCAGAAGGAATATTACAAGGATATACCGCTCTAGTGTGTGGTGCGTCTAAAGGCATAGGCAAGGCAACTGCGCAGATGTTATCTAGAGCGGGAGCCAAAGTTGTACTTTGTGCTAGAAGTAAGGATGAATTGGAAGAAGTTATTTCCAATCTATATGGTGATGGCCATACATCTCTAGTCATGGATCTAGAAGAAATGGATTCAATTGAAAATAATATTAAAAAATTAATTAGTCAAGTTGGAGATATTGAAATTTTGATTAATAATTCAGGAGGACCCCCAGGAGGTCCATTAATTGAAAATAATATAAGTGACTTTCAAGGGCCTTTTAAAAGACATTTATTTGCTTCGCATATGATAACTAAATTATTAATCCCTGGAATGAAAAGAAGTGGAATGGGCAGGATAATAAATATTATCTCCACATCAGTGAGAGAGCCAATAGATAATATTGGCCTTTCTAATACACTAAGAGGGGCAATGGGTTCATGGTCTAAATCACTAAGTAGAGAACTTGATCCTTGCATTACAATAAATAACATACTACCTGGATTTACAGATACCGATAGATTATCGTCCCTTTCGGAATCAATTTCCGAAAGGACGGGGAAATCAGTTCATTCAGTCCGAGAAGATTGGATGAATAGTGTCCCAATTCAAAGATTAATTAATCCATTAGAAACGGCTAATGCGATTACTTGGCTAAGTTTACCCAGTAGTGGTGCGATAAGAGGAATAAGTTTAGCAGTTGATGGTGGAAGAATGCGTTCAATTTGAGTGATAATATGGAATTTGATATATTTTTTTCAATCTCCCAAACTCCGGATGCGTCAGAGTATATTCCTACTGAAAAAGAAATGTTTGAGAATTTTTTTGATCAAGTAGAGGTGGCTGATGAATTAGGTTTTGGAGTAGGTTGGGTTGCTCAGGCACATCTTTCTACTAAGATCCAGAAAATGAATAAAAAACCAGTAGTACCACACTATCCAGGAGAAGTTGGCCTGTGTACTGATTTTGTCCAAGTTGCTAGTGAGATGTTTTCAAGAACAAAAAGAATGGAGGTTGGAAGTGCAGTAATGAGTATACTTGCAAGTGGTGGACCAATTGCCCATGCTGAAAGAATTGGATCTTTTTTGACATTACATGGACTAAATTCCAACGAGAAAAGACGTTTACATATTGGATATTCAGCAGGAAGATTTGAATTTATGGCAAGGCCATATGGTATTGTACCTCGAAATGAAATAGAAGAATTGGCCTGGCCTGCATTGAGAGGTCAAATCTTTGCTGAAGCTAGCGAAATATTTCTTAGATTGTTAAATGGAGAGGTCATATCAAGTAGCGATATTAGGAAAACAAATCTAACTAGAGAGAATTTTTATACCGACCAAGATTGGAAAAAAGTTCAATCAAAGGCTAAAGAAATCAACCAATTAGATATCCTTCCTAATTTGATAGAAATACCTCGAAGATATGAATTTGAACAGATTAAAACGATTCCACAAAATTGGAGACGTGAGTTATTGAATGTAGTAATCGGTAGTCATGATAAAAAGTTACAGATTGAAGCTAATAAATGGAGGCCTGTACAAGTATTTAATCTAAGCATAACTCCTCCACATATTATCGAAGAGACACATCAGAGATTTTCAAAATGCTATCACAAAAATGGTGGCTTATGGAAACGAAGTATGATGCCAAGAACTATAATGATATTCATCAATGATGAAGAAAATTTAAGTTCTGAAGAAAGAAGTTTTGCGGCGAAAGAAGAAGCAAAAAATGCTTTATCAATATATTGGAATGCACTTGAAGGAACTATAGATCCAAATAAACTAGAAAGAGCAACAGATAATGCAGTCATTGGAAATTTTAAAGAAGTTGCAGAGCAAATAATAGATAGATTCGATAAAGACGATAGATTGATGTGTTGGTTTGACTTCTTTAATCATGATAATGAACGAGTAAAAAGGAATATGGATGCTTTTATGAAAAAAGTTGTACCAATAATAAATGAGGGGAAATGAATGACAGATGAATTTAATCACAGGCCGTCTAGTGTTTCTCCTGGTAGGCCGGGATCTGAGGTATATCCAACTACACCCCTTGGAGAAAAATTCTCAGGAATCGCTACCGGTAGAGACGTAGAGTGGGAACCATTAGTAGATTTTCGAAGAATGGATGTTTCAGAAAATACCATTCATGGAGCTATTGCTTGGGCTCACGGAGACGAAATAATTCATTCATTTGGAGGAAATGTGTTAGTCTATGGCAGATCTATGATGAAACCATTGATGATGAAGACTTTTGTTGATGCTTTGGAAGATGAAAATATAACATGGGAACAGAAAGCAATAGCATGTTCGTCGCATAATGGAGACACAGAACATGTCGCTGCTGCCCAGTCCCTACTTACCGAGTCAGAGTGGGGACTTATGCAATGTCCATTGGACGTACCTTTGATACAATTTGGCAGACAAGTTAGAAGGCCGAGAAGATGGTTTCATACTTGTTCTGGAGAACATGCTGCTATGCTTAGAGGGATGCGTAAAATGGGAATGAGCAGGGCAGGATATACATTACCAAGTTCGGAATGGTTTCCTGAATTCCTAAATGTTTTAAGGAGATTGATGAATAAACCAAACTGGGAACCAGTTAGGGTCGCAAAAGATGGTTGTGGATTGCCCACCGTCTCAAATACTGTTGATGAATTAGCGATAATGTTTGCAGGATTAGCTTCGGAAAAGGAAGATGATTGGATATGGGAATCAATGAATAGACATCCAGATTTAATTGGGGGTTTCAATAGACTAGATTCGACGTGTATTAAGGCTGGAAATGGTACTTTAATAGCCAAAGAAGGTGCTGATGGGTTACTTGGGCTATCCATAATTCACCCAGATTGGCCCAAAGGCCTTGGGATTGTAATTAAAATAGCACACGGCTGGAATTCACAAGCGACTTGGTATGTAACCCGAGCGGTATTGGGAGTCTTAGGCATAGAATTGAGGAATCCATACCCCTTACATCGGCAAAAAGCATTTATTGTTCCGGGCATAGTTCCTGTTAAGTATCTTCAAAATCTAGAAGAAGTTGTCACATGGGATGAATGGGATCCCAATCAAGATAGTTTCTCTTTAGACTGGAAAGAATATGCTGCAAATGCCACTAGAATAGATCCTTTTGGGAATGAGGGTTTAGGCAGTGATTAAATGAATTTAAAAAATTATATTGGCGGAGGTTTTCGTCAACAAACAAGTAATAATTGGATTACTAATCTTAATCCTGCAACTGGGGAAGAAATATGTAAAGTTCCAGTTTCAAATTCTAAAGATGTTCATGAAGCCATAAATTCAGCAAGGATTGCTTATCCCAAATGGAGTAAACTTAGCCATGGAGAAAGATCATTGTGGTTGAGCAAGATAGCAGATAAATTAGAAGAAATGTTCGAAGAAATTGCAAAAATAGAAAGTATTGACACAGGCAAACCAATCTCATTAGCGAGAAGTGTTGATGCCAGTAGATCTATCGCTAATTTTAGATTTTTCTCAGAAATGATTAGAGATTTAGAGATTGAAGAATTCGAAATGGAAGATGCGACCAATTTTGTGATTCAAAAATCTATTGGAGTAGGTGCACTAATAACTCCATGGAATTTACCACTTTACCTATTATCCTGGAAGATTGCTCCCGCTATTGGGATGGGAAATACCGTAGTTTGTAAGCCAAGTGAGCTTACCCCGATGACTGCAGATTTACTCATGCGTGCAATAAATGATATTGGTTTGCCTCCAGGAGTTATTAATTTAGTCCATGGAAATGGAATAGAAACTGGGAGTCAATTAGTTGAAAACCCCGACATTGATTTTGTTTCATTCACAGGAGGTACTGTGACTGGATCAAAAGTAGCTTCATCTGCTGCTGCCTCTTTCAAAAAGCTCAGTCTTGAGTTAGGAGGTAAGAATTCAAGTATAATATTTGCAGATTGTGAATTTGATAAAACTGTAAGAGGAGTAGTTAGATCTGGATTTCTAAATCAAGGGCAGATTTGTTTGTGCGGATCACGAATATTTATTGAAGAAGAAATATATGATGATTTCAAGAATAGCCTGATAGATGCTGTTGAAAATATGAAAATAGGAAATCCACTCAATGAGGATACTGATTTAGGTGCATTGATTTCTAGAGAACATCTTAGGAAAATAGAGTATTACTCTGATTTGGCTATTGAAGAAGGAGGAGTTTTACTTACTGGAGGAGTACCTTGTTTACCGAAAGGTCTTGAGAAAGGAAATTGGATTGCACCTATAATAGTTGAAGGTTTGAATCATGAATCGAGATGTTCTAAAGAAGAAATATTTGGACCAATGGTGACTTTACATAAATTCAGAAAGGAAGATGAGTTGATAAAAATGGTTAATAATACAAAATATGGTCTAGCTGGAAGTGTTTGGACAGAGGATATAGAAAAAGGAAGAAGAGTGGCTGAGTCAATTGAAACAGGAATGATTTGGATTAATACTTGGTTGCACAGGGATTTGAGAGTTCCTTTTGGAGGAGTAAAAGACAGCGGCATAGGCAGAGAGGGGGGGAAATGGAGTTTGGGTTTCTTCTCAGAGTTAATGAATGTGTGCATCAAACACAAATAATGGATTAAAAGTGAAATTCTGATGACAACTTAAAAGGATGATAAATATGACATCAGCAGGAATTGTGGGGCTAGGATTTTATGTTCCTCCAAAAATAATGACAAATGACGATTGGTCAACTATAGTAGATACCAGTGATGAATGGATTACTAATAAAACAGGAATAAAAGAAAGAAGAATTGCAGATGATAATATTTGTACAAGTGACCTAGCAGTAATGGCCTCTATAGAAGCTATGAAAGATGCAAACATAGAGTCTGGCGACATAGATTTGATTATACTTGCAACTAGTAGTCCTGATGTTCCTTTACCTTCAACTGCTAGTATTATTCAGAACAAACTTGGCTGTAGAAAAGCAGCTGCATTTGACATTAATGCAGTTTGTTCAGGATGGATTCATGCTCTAGAGATAGGGTCAAAATTTGTGATTTCATCAGAATATGACAATGTATTAGTAATAGGTTCAGAAGTCTATAGTAGAATTGTCAATTGGGATGATAGGGCTACTTGTGTTTTATTTGGAGATGGAGCAGGTGCAGCAATATTACAAAAAGTGGAAGACGGGAAAGGTATCATTGGCAGTTGGCTGCAATCCGATGGTTCTGGCGCAGAGGTTATACAGATACCTGCTGGAGGGGTTAAAAATTCCATTTCATCTGACAAATTTGTTGAAGGTCAGCAGTATTTTCATATGGACGGCAGAGAAGTATGGAATTTTGCCATTAATGCTTTTCCACAGGCAGTAAAGAAAGTATTAATGAAAATTAAGATGGAAATAGAGGATATTGACATGATAATTCCGCATCAGGCTAATTATAATATAATTGAAGCTGGAATGCTAAATCTTGGATTACCGATGGATAAAGTATTTACAAATTTGGATAAATATGGAAATACTGCTGCAGCGAGTATCCCAATAGCTCTAGCAGAATCTGTAAAAAAAGGGATAATAAAAGAAGGAGATTTAGTAATTACAGTAGGCTTTGGTGGTGGCTTAGCATGGGGTGCTAATGCAATTATTTGGTAGATTAAAAATTATCCCACAGGCTCTCCGCCCTCAACTAAGAATGCTAGCCTTCTCAATCCATCTATTTCAATGAGATAATTAATTACAGATTCAGGAACTGAAACGGAAAGAACTGCCCGAACTGCCACATCATCATTTATCGTAGATAACATCAGTGCTGTAGCCCTTACTCTCCAACCTTCAAATTTATTTCTCTGTTCTAAAGGATGTAGTATTGTACTCCATCCTGCATCATTGTAAAGGTCAGCAGAAGATATATCACTGGTGAAAAAGAAGCCACTTTTACCATGATAGTTTTCTGCATGTAAAACCCATTTGGGAGGATTTTGAATATCAGGGATACTAACTATCTTAACATTATTAAAACCTTCTTGATTTTTTAGCCATACATCCATCATTGCCTCTCTTTCTTTATATGACCAGGGATTTTCCATAGATTCGGGCCTATTTGAAGATCCTATACACAAGATAAGTGGTGAATCAGGGGAGTTTTCTACACGCCATTCTTCGGCTGCTTTGATTAGTAAAGTATGCCCTAAATGAAGAGGTTGGAATCGCCCTAATACGACCACTCCTGGTGACATCATATTTTCAGATGGAGGGGGCATTAAGGGGAGTTTTGTCATATCATTACCTCAAAAATTACTAATCTTATTTCTTCCAAGATACCATGATTCTGAATCTAAGTAGTCTCGTCCTATCATTAATTCTAACTCGGGATGCGATGATTTTTTAATAAAATTAAATAGTAATTTACTTAATTCGTTATGTGAATTCATAGTTGGTAAAATTTTTGGATCTTCTGAGGGCTCCATTGACTCACCTAGTTTTTCTCTACGGTTCATCCAATCTAATACTACAGATTCAGTAAAGGAACGTTGATCGAATATTGACATTTGGTGATGAAAGTTATGCCATAATTCAGGCTCTAAAAATTCATCTACATTTTTTACATTCTTTTCCAAATATGGCTCTAAATAAAGAAATAATCTTGCATCCCAACAACTCCATTGGGCAACTGATGACCATTTAGCAAGTAATAAAATTAAATCATTTTTTGAATCAGAATTGAGGTTAGATATTTTATTATTGATTTCCAAGTTAGATTCATTTTTATCAAATAAATCTAAAATTTCTCCTTCGATATCTACATCAAAATCTCGATAAAAATCATAAATCATTTCTGGTCTTTTGGTACTGAATTGTTTGTTTTCTATTTGATTAATTATCTCTGATACTGTGAAATTTAACATTGAAGAAAATGATTTCCGATTAACGAGATAGAGTATAACATCTGCCATCTGTATATACCTCTTCGCGTAAGTAGAATAAGCCTTACTCACTGTGGAAGTTATATAATTGGCCACCGGATTCAATAACCTGTGTCCTAGCGATAAGCATGTAAACTGTAAGAAACTGGATAGAACTAGTGACAGAGGGGAGAAAACAATGGCAACCATTGAAGAGCAAATCAAGTCATTGGAAGATGAAATTACCAAAACAAAGTCGAATAAAGCAACCCAAGGGCATCTAGGGAAATTAAAGGCTAAAATAGCTGCTTTGAGAGAAAGGAAAGAGAAGGCTCAAGCTCATGCAAAAGCTAGTGGGGGAGGGCCAGGATTTGAAGTTAAAAAATCTGGAGATGCATCTGTAGCTTTAGTGGGCTTTCCTAGTGTAGGAAAATCTAGTCTCATCTCACAACTTACTGAAGTTGAATCGGATATTGGTAATTTTGCATTCACAACTTTAACGTGTATTCCTGGATTAATGGAACATAAAGGAGCTAAAATACAGATCTTGGATCTGCCTGGACTAATCAAAGGCGCCTCTGAAGGGAAAGGTAGAGGTCGAGAAATACTGAATGTAATTAGAGGTTCAGATATGGTCCTTTATGTTGTAGATCCATTTCAAAAATCTCACTTCAATATTCTTGATTATGAATTATGGAGAGGTGGTTTGAGATTGAATCAACCTATTCCACAAGTCTTCATTACGAGAACAAATAGAGGGGGAATAGTAGTAAGATCCACCGTCAAACAAACAAATCTCACAGATGAAGAGATACAAGGTATAGTAAGAAGTTTCGGAATTGTTTCGGCTACGGTAACTCTTAGAACGAATGTTACCGATGATAATATAGTTGATACTTTAGCTGGAAACAGGATATATAGCAATGCTGTAGTAGTTCTAAATAAGGTTGATTTAGCGAATGAGATGGATTTAAAGAAAGCAAGAGATAGTTTGCCAGAGGGTTGGCCTGTGTTAGAAGTTTCTGCAAAAACTGGTTTTGGAATCGAGGGTATGAAGGATTTTATCTATAATAATCTGCATTTTATGTCAATTTATCTGAAGCCTCAAGGTCAAGAAGCCGATATGATTGAACCATTAATTGTCAAAGATACTTCGACAGTAAGAGATGTTTGCGTAAAATTACACAGGGATTTTGTTAGAAAATTCAGATATGCTAGAGTTAGAGGCCCGAGTGCGAAATTTGATTGGCAACGTGTTGGTTTAGACCATACTTTGAAGGATGGAGACTTATTATCAATAATAATACGCAAATAAGAAAATAAGGGTGTGAATAGAAACTATGGAAGATAAATTTAACGATTTAATTCCTAGAGCAGAAATTAGGGCTTTTATGCAATATTTGCAAAATAGGGCTTACGTTTTTGTTTCTGTGTTTAGTATTGGTTTTTTACTAGGTTATCCTGTAAGTGAACAAATAATAGAGTGGTTTCTTAATTCTGAAGGATATAAACCAAATAACGTTCAAATTATTATTTTACAACCCATGGAAGTGGTATTATTACAACTTCAAATGGGTGCACAAATAGGATTTCTATTACTAATATTAGTATTTATATCCGATATTTCTTGGAATAGTCATAAAATTATAAAAATGACCAGAAAGAAAGGTGCTAAGTTTTCGGAAAGGAAAATTGGAAATGCGGCGATAGTTATACTAACTTCGTTGATACTAGGGCTAATAGGAATCATTTACTCGCATGAGATATTAATTCCAATTTTGCTTGACTACTTATCTCAAGATGCTATAGATTCTGGATTATCTTCAACTTGGCGTTTGAAATCATGGATTGGTTTCATTACCGGGTTATATTTTTCTTCAATAATAGGATTTCAGATACCATTGGTAACTATATTATTAATTAGAGGAGACATAATTAAAAAAGAGTCTATATTAGAAAATAGAAGATTTTTATGGTTTTTTGCACTTTCATTTGGAGCATTGATTTCTCCTCCTGATCCATTATCATTATTCCTAGTTGGTGGCCCAATGTTGATTTTACTTGAGATATCTTTGGTTATTGATAAAATAATATTCACTAAATAATCAAATCAGTTAAACCCTCGATTACGAGCATCTTCTGCTTGTGCATCTAATCTACCTTGATCAACATCTACACCTCTCAATATTATTGTACCTGCTAAAATAAGTATTGCTATACTAAGAATTCCTACTCGGCTATCAAATAGAACTGTCATAATTCCATAAATGAGTGGTCCTAGTAAAGCCGCAACCTTTCCAAAGAAACCAAAGAAACCAAAAAATTCTGCACTCCTTGTCTCTGGAACCATCTGACCGAAAAGACTCCTTGCAAGCCCCTGAGAGCCACCTAATACCGAACCCATTGATGCGCCGAGGATAATGAATTGAATGCCAACACTAAGCCCCAGAGGAGCCCAAACATATGTTCGAGCAGTTTCTGGGATAAAATCCAATGCCCCATCGCCAAGATTCGTAGGATGATCTATCCCTACATTAGAGGTGAATGTAACTCCATCTTCGTTTTGTATGCTAACGCTGAATCTTGTATTTTCAAAAGTAGGTAAAACAGTATTAATTATTTCATCATATGAACCTGGAACTGTCTTAAGATATATCTCATTATTCTCCTCCCATTGCCAATCATATAATTCATAATCAACCACAAATTCATCTTGAATTATAGGAAGATAAGATTTTAGATTTCTAACCCATTCTTGTTCATCGAATTCAGAATCAGAAAAATCTATTTTTTGGGCCAGACTAGGTGCAGAACTAGAAACACTAACTCTATATTGATTTGACGATTCATCCCACTCATACATTATATCATGCTCATTATGGTTATCCAATTCAAGAGGGGCGAATGATAGTGCTGCAAAACAAAGTACTATCCAACCTACAAGAGAAACTGTGAGTGCTCGTTTTGTCCCTATTCTTTCAGCGAGTTTGGTGAAACCTAATGCAGATGGAGCTGCAACGATTTGAACCATCAAAATAGCCACCATCAAAAAGGTAGTTGTTATTCCAAGAACTACTGGCCCGTATATCCCACCTAAAGCAGTAACAGTATTTATCCCATCGATAAAGAAAAAATACGCAAGCATATAGATAAATAAAGTTTTAAATTTTGGAATTTCGCTCAAAGTTTTTCTAATTTCTGAGAAGGCTAATTTTGCAGAATCAGAGATAGAAAGTGCTTCCATTTCGTTTTCTATTGGGGGTTCGGGGACCCATTTGAAAGTCAATAATGCAAAACCATACCACCAAACTCCAGATGAAGCTAATATTGAGGGTATTACCCATGAATACATGTCCCCATTCGAATCAACAAGAATTAATGTCATTACCAAATGAATTGCTAATAGTATCCCTCCGCCAAAGTATCCGTATGCAAATGCTTTATTTGAAATTGAATCCATTTCATCATCTGTACCCATATGCGGCAAAAGTGAGTTGTAAAATACACTTGCCCCGTTCAAACCCACATTCGCAATTACAAACATAACCATTAGCCATACCCATTGAGTACTAATTGGGAGTAATGGTGCAGCTGCTAGTAATACAGTTCCACCAGCACCTACGTATGTTAATATCTTTAACCACCACATCTTAATTGCACGACGATCGGCAATTACTCCAAATGAAGGGCTTAAAAGAGCGACTAAGAGCGCTGCTCCTGAAACAGAAAAAGACCAAATGGCATCGCTAGTAAAGTCAATTGAACCTATAGTAGTTGTCAAACCATTGGCTTTCAAAAACAGATAAGCGAACCATAAAGGAAGTACTGCAACAGTTACGCTTGTCTCAAAAGATGATTTAGCCCAATCATAATATGCGTAACCTCTGACTGCTAGTGGATTTGATTCTCGGTCTAATTCTACTGTCTCTGACATGCCAACACCTGTTCCCTCGGAGATGTACTAGGGTTTTATCATTGGGGCGAATTAACGAAATTGATGATGAGAGTTATGTACAAACACAATTCGCATTGAACATGGGAAATTATGCAGAGTGGGTTCGTCCTCGAGAGAACACGATTAAGGCGATAACATATGGTATTCAACTTAGCGATGGTGTAGAATTTGACCTTAGGTTAACTGAAGATGAACAATTGGTACTACATCATGACTCAAAAACAGAGTTTGGCGACTACCCTGAAGCAATGTCCATGGATGAATTACCAGACTATGTTGAGCCGTTTGATGATTTATTAAAAAATTCCGATTTTATCAAACGATGGACAGAAGAAGGAGCATTTTCTTGCATAGAGTTGAAACCTCCACACCCATCTAGCGGGAAAGCAGGAGGATGGATAGGAGGAAAATCTAGAGAAGAACATATGATGAAGATGATATTGAATCTAGAAGATAAGCTTGAAGCAGTTGATTTAGGAAGTAGTGGGACTGTAGTATATTCATTTGAACCCAAGATAATTTCTGCCGCTAAAAGAGTAAAAAGTAAATTGAGATTTAGTAGATTGCGCCCTTATCTTAGACAATGGGGGACATGGACTACTCAGAGAATTACAGCAGCACCTTCTTTTTTATCTAACTCTTTACCTAGGATAATGAATAAACAAAGAAAAGAAGGTTCGCCAATGTTGCCTTGTTCCTTGCAATATCTAAAAGGTGTTGAAAGTAAAATTAATTTAGGACTTTCAGTAGGGCTGAAAGGTAAAGGATTGGAAAGATTAAATAAATATAGAAAAGGATATCCAGTATATGTTTGGCCTTGTGAATCAAAATATGAGAGGTTATTACTGGATGCAGGCCTAACTGGAATTACTGATGATTTGTCTCCTGATATAGTAACTCTTGATACGGGCCATGCACGTTGGACTAAACCAGCCACTCAACCACTAACTCCTGATAAGAGAAAAGAATTAGATGATACTGCAAAAATTGAACATAAATCAATTATCTCAGAGTTTAAACGAGATGTAACGCCCTGGCATGAATTAACAGATAAGGAAAGAATCAATTTTGTAAATACTTGGAGAAAGAAATGGTCGTGGGAAAGAAAAATAGACAGCGTACTCATGGAAACTACTGCAACAAATATGCCTTGGGAAGTATCAAGGATAATTGGACACAGAGGGACAGGGAAAACTCATAGTAAATGAAACTAAATTCTCTTTTTTGGTTGATTTTTTGCTAAATATTTAGGCCTATAAATTGGTGCTCCCCTGCCATCTCTAGATTTTCTTTCATCCATTATTTGGGCACATATTCCTGCAACACGTGCCCACCCAAAGAAAGTTGTATAATAATCAGGTTTCCTGAAACCAACTGAGTGTAATAAACTACCACTTGCTAAATCGACATTAGGATATGGATTACTTATTTTTGGTATTTCTTTTAATATATCAGGGACTACTTCTCTCAATGCCTTTGCTATCTTAAAATTTGGATCATCAGGGCAAACATTTTCACCCAGTTCAAGTAAAAGTCTAGCACGGGGATCTTCAGCCCTCAAGACGCCATGTCCAAATCCATAAATCGGTCTGCGTGCAGCCAATTCCGAACGAACGAACTTTTCAATTTCATCATGATCTGAGGTGCCGATACGTTGGACAAATTCCAAACAAGATTGGTTTGCTCTGCCGTGCAATGGTCCTGATAATGCATTCATAGCGCTTGCTAAAGAAGCATATACTGAAGCCCTTCCAGAGGCTACTGCTTTACCCGAAAATGTAGACAAGTTACCTCCTCCATGATCCATATGAAGTATGAAAAAGAATTTAATTACACGTGTCATCTTTTCTGCTTCCTCATCATCTATTCCAAGCATATGTACAAAGTTTTCCACTAGTCCAAGTTCCGGCTTTCTAGGTCTTAATTTTTCCTTTCTACCGCCCCTTAGTAAGAATATACGCGCCATAAGTTCTGGCATCCTAGCTATCAAATTTATAGAGTCGATCCTAACATCTCCTGTGGTCTCAGCAGCCCCCAAAGCCATTATACCTATGGAAAGCCAGTCCATTGGATGACCGCTGCCCGGAGTTAGTGATTCCAAGACTCTCAATGCCCCTGTTGGCATGTCTTCGGCCCTATGGGTCAGCTCCTTGCGAAAAGCGATTGATTCTTCGGCAGTTGGAAGATGTTTATTTAACAATAAGAATACTACATCTTCTTCTTCCATATTCGCTAAATCACCAACAGGATATCCCACATAATGAACTCCTTCAAGTGGATCGACATAAGATGTTTGACAAGTCCCAACAGGTATCCCTCTCATCCCTGAATCAAGATGTTTGGCAGTTATCGTGAATAGTTCTTCTTCCTCGGACATGTAATCTCAGAGTCATGTCTGAGAGAGTTAGGGTCATAACCTCTCCGCTAATAATGATAAAAAAGAAATCTTTGAAAATAACATGATAAGTATTATTATATTAATCCTATTTTTTTACCGCATTTCTCGAATGAACTTAATACAAGGTCGATATCTTCTTTACTCAATCCAGCAGACATTTGGGCTCGAACTCTTGCTTTATCAGTAGCAACCATTGGAAAAACTATGGCACCGACCATTACACCCTCATTTCTTAATTGTTTAGACATCTCTTGTGCCTTTTTACTTTCACCACACATTACAGGAATTATAGGAGTTTCACTAACTCCGGTATCAAAACCAAGAGATTGAAGTTTTTTTCTGAAATAATTAGTATTATCCCATAATTTCTGAACGTGCTCTGGCTCAGACATTAGGACTTCTATCGATGCTTTTTGTGCGGCCGCTACTGCAGGTGGTTGACTCCCAGATAATAACCATGAACGGCTATGATTTAGAGCATGTCTCCTTACATCCTCGCTACCTGCAAGAATCCCTCCTTGTACGCCCAATGCTTTAGAGTATGATCCCACTTCAAAATTTACTCTTCCTTGTAATCCAAAATGAGAGACAATTCCTCTGCCGCCGCCAAGGACTCCTTCGCCATGACAATCATCAACAAAAATCATGGCATCGTACTCTTCAGCAAGGTTAGTTATTTTATCAAGAGGTGCAATATCTCCATCCATACTAAAAACACCATCTGTTATAATCAATTTTCTTTCTGCATTTTTATTATTCTTAAGTATATTTTCAAGTTCTCCCATATCATTGTGTGAATAAACTGACCTAGAGGCTTTAGTTAATCTGACTCCATCAATAATTGAACCGTGATTCAATTCATCTGAAATTATTACATCATTAGAACCAGAAACTAGAGTTGGGATTAATCCAACATTTACAGTATAGCCTGCAGAATAAATCAATGCAGACTCTACTTCTTTGAATTTTGCACATATTTGTTCGGCTTCTAAGTGTATATCCAATGTTCCAGCAATAGCCCTAACAGATCCGGAGCCTGCGCCATATTTTTTTATAGCGTCAATAGATGCTTTAACCACTTTAGGATGAGTAGTAAGATTCAGATAATTATTCGCAGAAAGCATTATCATCTCTTTTCCATCTATCATGCATCTAGGTTTACTGGCTGATTCTAATGTAGGAGGATTCCAGTCTAATCCTTGTGATTTAAGGTATTGATATCTTTCGCGCATCCAGGACATGTCGGCTGCCATGGCCCCCACTAACAGGCATAGTTCATTGTTACATCGGATAGATGGGTGAAAACAATGCATATACTTAATTTCTGTATTGCCCCTGCAATCAACATGTCCCGAGGAGAAATAGAAGTAGTGATTCTTGGAACAGCACAAGATGGAGGGATACCTCAAGCAGGATGTTCTTGTAGTAACTGTATTGCAGCACACACGGATAATAATCTAAGAAGAAATCCTGTATCATGTGGGATAAATGGTATTGATGGTAGTTTTCACTTAATAGAGGCTGGGAGAAATCTATCTGAACAATTGAAAATATATTCAGATAAGATAGGTTTGGAAAATATCGAGATTCCCGACACCGTTTGTCTTACTCATATACATTTAGGGCACATAGATGGATTAGGACAATTTGGCAAAGAAGTTATGGGAATGGAGAAAATACCACTTTTTGCTAGTGAAAAAAGTATAAAAGTTTTACAAAAAAGAAATATTTTACTACCTTTTAGTGTGAAAAAGATAAAAGATAGATTATTATTTTCCCCTAGTAAAGAATGCGGTTTTGAATTAGAATTTCTAAAGGTCCCACATAGAGATGAAGAAGGGGACACTCATGCTATTTTGATACATGGGCCAAAAAAAATATTATTATTCTTACCAGATCATGATAATTGGACAGAAACTCTTAGAGCATATAATAAAGAAACAATCAGAGAATGGTTTAAAGAAATGCAAATTGATTATGCACTGATAGATGGTACGTTTTGGAGTTCTCAAGAATTATCGCATAGAAATATCTTAGAAATTCCACATCCACCTATTTCCAAAACTATTGAAATGCTGGGAAGAAAAGATGTCAATGATCCTGAAATAATTTTTTTCCATCTAAATCATACCAACCCGGTAACAAACATATATTCAAAAGAAAGTATATTTCTAAAAAGTTTAGGATGGCAAGTAGCAAAGGATGGACAGGTATTTACACTTTGACAGATAATGCCGAACCTTATGAACGAGTTTTTCCAGACACCCATATGGATTTGCAGGGCGCGGTGTCTAGCGGCCTTGGCCGAGCACATATTTTTATGGCTCAAAAACATTATCAAGATCAATTTAAAGTTATTTTAGATAATAGTGCATGGCCAGGAACGTTAAATGTCGATTTATTTGATAGTTACATTGAAAATTATAATAAACTGAGAGTAATATCTGGATTAGAAAAAGGAAATATAGACAATTCTCCAGAGTCTGTGAGAATTCATGGTTTTGAAAGAGAGGGGAAATCTTTTGGAGGTGCAACAGCATTTAAGGCGAAAATTTCGACAGATAAATTAAATTGGATAGAATGTGCAATATTGATTCCAGATTTAACTAGACATGTGAAGACTGCCGAAATTATTTCTAAATCTTTTTTACGTGAATCTATGCCTTGTAAGAATGGAGATAATGTTTTTATTACTCTAAGTTAAGTCTTATCAACCACTCACGCTCAAGAAATGCGGCCATTTCATGCCTCATTAAGGAAAGCCAGCGCATATATTCACGGGGATCTTGTGGTCTTTTTGTGAAATTTATTTCATTAATGGTATTTTTATTAACTACGATATTGAATTCGTCATGAGAGATGGACCACAAAATTAAACCATCTGAATTGGCTCTTCCTAAATCTACAGGAATATTCGGATTCTCCATGGCAGACATTAATTGATCCAAACTTATTCTACCCGATACCACTCCAGATATTGCTGAGGCTATTCTTCTCACTTGATTCCATAAAAACGCTCTAGCTTTTACTGATACTCCAATTATTTCACCTTTAGAATCCAACCATGGAGAACATTCGTCTATTACTCTATTCGGATTGACATCTCCTTCAATTTTACATAAATTAGTAAAATCGTGACGACCTTCTATGAGGGAACAAGCCTGATTAAAAAGCTCTTCATTGGGATTTGAAGGCCAATCTTCAACTGCTTCTAGGCGATATAGATAGTGTCTGAAATTCGCTTTTCTAGCCCGTGTATTGGAGGTTACTTCTTTGACATGCCACGCAACCATACCAACAGGAAGATTATCGTTTATTGCTCTAATCATAGACCTAGGAGATATTTTATCAATTAATGATTTTGGTAAAATTATACATGCTAAATTCATTCGTACACTAACGCCAGCATCAGTCCTACTGCATATCTCCAAGCATCCCTCAGACCACCAAGTTAGTTTCTTTAGAGCTTTTTTTAGAGATCCTTCAACTGTCCTTATATCAGGTTGTATTTGAGAGCCATGGAAAGAATCTCCATGGTATCCGAAAGCAATCATTACCTTGCCTTTAGGCAAGTTACTTTCCTCCTTTATTCTCCTAATGACATATATTCCATGGCTTCCTCTACTGAAGAAAAACCTAGGCCTATTATAGCAAATTCTATTGCTACAGGAGTATATTGTTGAGCGAATTTTTCACTTCTATCAAAATTTGTCTTTAAGTTTATTGAATCGATTAACATTCTTGCAGCTTCATAAAGATGAAAAGATACATCTACTTCTTCTGATTTTTCTCCCAATGCCCTAAGCTTTTGAAATTCTCGGATTGCCATTGGGACTCTATCGAATTCGATTAATGCATTTGCATAAGAAGCCAAATATTCGGCATTATCTGAATCTAATCCTGCTGCTTTTCTGAGATATGATTGTATCTTACCTTCATTGATTATATCATTTCCTTTATCGTCCATATTTCCATTTTCTTGTATTTCGAACATTGCCGCTTCGGCCCATCCGTGGTAACCGGCTGGGTCATTTGGATTTGCAGATATGAAAGATTCAAAAATTTCCATTGCCCCCATAAAATTTCCTTGTGTAATAGTTTGCGCTGCTTGGGTTAAGATATCGTCTTCGGGCATTATAGTCACCTTCGGGACGTGTCAGAAGCCATTGGGTTATGAAAGATACGTTTGTTTACTTAAAAAGAATCAGAATTATTTCCAGATGAAATGTTATTTGCATCCATTAATTCATTAATCAAACGATATATTTTCATTGGACTTTTGATACCATATAAACAGTCAGAAGGATCTTGAGCAACTGATGTTCTACGGCGTTGTTTTGTAACCCAACCAAAGATAGACAATGATGGATTATTTTCCATATTTGGAGTTACTTCTGCAGGTACTGCTAGACCTGAATCAAATGATTCTTGTTGTATGCCCAAACCTGAAGCTGTTAATATGTGAACGTTGCCATAACCAAAAATTCTACCGATAATTGGAGGATTTGCTTTTAGATTTTCTATTTTTTCAAAAGATATTCCATGTACACTTGCGTCAATAAATAAGAAACTTTTACGGATATGTATTCTTTTATCAGTTATCGCGTAATAAAATGAATGTTGATAGATAAAGGTCAGAGATATCATAACTAAACTTGAGAATATCCCTAAAGGTAAAAACCAGAAATAGTTCCAGTCTGGAAGAGGATTTTCAAAATTAGAACCAATTAATCCAGATATAGAAGAAGCGATGTCTGCGACATACCAAATAAACGGTATTAATGCAGAAATTACTATCCAAGTTGTAGTCCATTTACCAGATGTAGAGAAATTTGCAAAGTGATTTAATTTTGCAATTATTAACATTACAATCACAAAACCCATTGTACCAGAAATATCTATTAAAGATCTAATTAAAGATAAAATAAAGTAAAGTTGGCCTTCTCCCTCTGGTGAGTCGAATTGTTCTGCAGCAAAAAAAACCGTATGCGATAAAAAAATAATTATAGCTAAGAAATATTTATCCGCCATCGAAAGAAAAGAAGGAGCCCCTTGCCAAACTGGGACCTCAGAGTCTGTCATTTCAGGAAATATCACCCTAACTGAATTAGAGTCAATTTTTGATTTGAATTCTTCAATATAGTCCGACATCATTTTCAATCCTGGGAGAGTATGCTACTTACTGAATTTATGGGTATAAGGACAATTGGTAGTGAATATTAATGAAGAAGTCCCCATGTATGTTCCGCATTTCCATGAATCCAAGAATAATCTTTGATAGAACGTAGTCCGTGTTCATCCAAGATAGCAATTCTTTCGACTTCCAAAGGATATTCATTGTACGTAAGATGGCTTACCAAACCCGCCCTAGTAGGTTGATCGAAAACCCATTTAGCTCTACTTACAGCCTTCACTTCTATAGATATTTGTGTCCTTCCATTCCATAGTCTTATTCTAAATCTTGGCAAAAGATTACCATTTTCATCTTTTAGATTAGAATCTGATTTTGATAATTCAACCTCACAACGAGCAAATGTTTCAGACCTTTCTCTTTTAGCATCATGAAAAATTCCAGCACCATTGGAAGGAGTACGGAATGCATCCCTTAATCTCCATGGAGACGAATCTAATGAAGTAGTAGAGAAGGAAACGTGTGGCAGGAACCAATCTAGATAAGATCCATCATCAAAATGTAACATTCCCCAAAACCAAGGCACAGTAGGGGCTTGGACTGAAACTTTCTGAAAATATGCTGTTCCTTGCATTTCTTCTCCATCAACTATTAGTTTACATTTTGTCCCTTGGAGTCTTAAAATATCATAACCCATATCCATTGCCATAATATTATTTTTGTAAGTAAGAGTACTAGGTGGCCCGGTCCAAGGAGTAAGTTCGGCCTCAAAATTTGAAGGAGCCCCACGTTTAACTGCTTCTTTATCTGAGACAAGATTCATCCAAAATTTATCATTGCCGGGACTCATTCCAAATGATATATCTTCTTGCAATAGTGGAATTACAGCTCCTGCTCCTTCTCCTAATCCTTCTTTTGGCCATAATGAATGTTGATCATTGATTGCTGCCATCCTACACTCTTTCATTAACAATGGTTCATACATTTTTTTGCCATCATACCACCAAGAGCAAACCATTCCCGGGAAAACTAAGCCTCCCTCTTGATCTATATGCATTCTAGAGCCGGGCAACCACCAGTAACCGGTCATCCTAATTGCAGGTGTTTCCTTAGTAGACCATAGGGTCATGAGTTGCTTGGAACGCCCTACATTTTCAGAATCTGGAACATATATTATTACCCACCACCACCACCATGAAAGGCGTGGGATTGGAGGTAAAACATCAAGTCTCCACAAAGAAGTGAAATCCCCCTCAAATTTCTTCATCCCTCTTATCATTCGTAATCCTCACATAATTTCTCTATTTTTAAATATAGATTGGCCTACTCCTAACATAGAGATTGTGAATAAAAACAGCATGGTAAAACTAACAAGAATAGCAATCAAAGGATTTGAAGTTCCAAGTGTATGGACAGGAGGTTTCCAAAATATATCTAAGCCACTTTCTAGATTGAATGCCTGTGACATCTGCTGTAATTGGAGTGTATCCGGCCATGTTAATAAAACAATTGAGTCGATTATTTGAAGTGCCCAATGATTAATTGAAATAGCAGATATATTCCAATTGGGATTAGCGATGGTAAGAATTCCCATTACAAATTCCCAAACCCCAATAGAAATACAAATATATATTCCATATTTAGGAGAAATGAGAGCTAAGGTATTGAATAACGCCCCATAAGCACATAATACTAGTATCGTTGTAAAACCGATTCCTAGCCATATAGGTATATCTTTTAGCCTAATTATACTATCTCCTGGACCTAATACAGAAGCAATAATACCCATGAATAATGATAAGAGCATTACATAAGTTCCAGTTACTGTAAGATAACCCAATAACCTGTAAATAATGAATTCTCCACGATGTATGGGTTTAGATAATAAATAGTGTAAAGTTCCATTTTCAGTTTCATCCCTTATTAATCCAAGAGCCAAGAAGAGAGGAAGAAATAATCCTAGTAAAATAACAAAAGCCATCTTTCCAACTCCAATGATAAAAGTCCTATGACTAGATTCGCCCAGATATTTTTCATCATCCGGATCTTCATCTACATTAGAATCTGCATATATCTCAATAATTCTATTTCCTTCGCTGTCGACGGTCCATTTAACGTCACAGATAATTCCATTATTATTCGAATCATTATCAAAGTTATATTCTCCTGAATAATCAATATAGTTAGATTTGTCCGACCAGTTTTTTCTAATACAATCCCCATCATCATCGAAACCTTGACTTGATTGTAAAAAATTTCCATCCCAATCAATATCATCTTCATCGATATACATTGAAATTGGATCTGGTTCTACATAAAATGAATCTGTATAAAAACCCCAATTGAGATACCTATTCTCTGGGACTTCAATTGATCCATAAGCCTTTAATTCTCCCCAAAATACATATTCGCTATCTCCGTAAATACATGCAGAACCGTAAGTCTCCCAAGACCAATCAACAAAGGCTTCACCCTCCGGGCACATTGATAATTCATTTTGCCAATTAATTATTGGTTCCCACTCATTACCAGTATAATTTGTGTTAATCCATGTAGGATTTAGTATACCCATTCCGAACCAAGTATAATTTCCTGAAATTGTCCTTATTCTATCATTGGAATCAATATATCCTACTGGGATATACTCTCCCACTCCAGGATACTGAGAAAAGTCAAAATCACTATGCCCGTACTTAATTTCTTGGCCGAGTGGATAACCATCTCTATCTTCATCTACAGCGTCTCCATCATTGTCTATTGATTCAAAACCATCTCTTACTGAATCCACATAAAAAGCCAATAATAAAAGCATCAATAATATACCTACGCTTAATACTACCCAAGTAGATAATCTATGCCTTAATTGCCTAATAGTTAGCTCGATTATCGCACCTGCCTTTCTATCTAATTGGGACCAAACAGTCTTTTTCAAAGATAGTCCTTTATCATCCATGATTTATTCCTCCAATTAAATAGCCTATTAAAGAATTTAAATTATCATCTGGATTCTCTATAGAAGTTATTTTCTGATTAGATTTTACTATTATTGATGGCAATACATCATGTGCTGCTGATAAATTGTTTGTATGGATTTCCAATTGACCTTCGTCTGGAAATCTTACTCCATATATCGGTTCTGAACTAATAAATAGGCCGGCCAAATCCCTAGGATTTTCACAATTTATTAAAATTCTATGAGGGTGTTGATCGAGTAAATCCCTGATAGCATGTAAATTACCAATGGCCAGTAATTTTCCATTATGTAAAATTACTATTTGTTCTGTTATTCGCTCAATCTCTTCCAAGATATGGCTAGAAACTAGAACTGTTTTTCCCTGTTTTCCCAATTCTCTAATGACATTCATTATACTTGTCCTCGCTATTGGGTCACAACCATGTAAAGGCTCATCAAGAATTATTAAATCAGGATTATGTACTAATGCATGTGCTATTTTGACTCGTTGCCTCATGCCTTTACTATATTTTCCTATTTCTTTATGATGTACGTCTCCTAGGCCTACAAAATTTAGTACATGCTTTGATCGATCTACTGCTTCTTCCCTAGACATCCCATGCAATCTTGCTAATGTCGAGATAAAATCGAGAGATGTCATCCAATCATACATTTTCTCAGATTCACTTACGTAGCCTATTCTACGATATGGAGTGGTACTTTTCCATGGATCGATACCAAACAAGCGGACAGTGCCTTGACTTGGTTTCAAGCGTCCCATTAATATCTTGAAAAGTGTAGACTTACCTGCACCATTGGAACCAAGAATTCCAGTAACTCCCCCTTCAATGGCTAAAGAAATATCATTTATTCCTATAACTTCGCCATACCATTTAGAAACGTGATCTAACATTACTGCTGGAGATTTTGTATTGACTTTATTCATTCTCTTGTCACCTCCATAGAACTAATTCTTGATACCAAGATACCAATAGAAATAATATTCATAGAGATTAATGAAATAATAGAAAATCCTAGAGGATGTTGGTAGTTTAATTCTAAACCAAGTAAAAATTGACCAAAATGAGCAAGGCAATCATAAGGACTTAAAATATACATTATTGTTGTATCAAATTGCATTTCAATTAGGAGTGCGATAATTTTCGTACCATAGATTATACTTAGAAAACCAATTGCTGCAAAGAATCTGCTTTGACTTACACTAGATAACGCCAAGCCAAGGGATGAATAAGTTATTACTAAAATAATTCCAGCAATAATTCCACTAAGGAACATAGGTAAGGTATCTATCAAATATGCCCAACTTTCCCCTCTAAAAACTATAGCAGTAGTATAATAAGCAAAATATGAAAATACAATTACAAACCCTAGAATTACAAAAACACTGATATATTTCATAATAGTGTAGTCAAAACGATTTATGGGTCTAGAGAAATATAAAGCACTTGTACCATTTCTTCTATCGTCAGAAATAATACCACCAACAACCAGTGCGGTTAATAATGGCCACATACAGAGATTACGAGGAAAATAACCCAGTACTTGCCCCCAAAGATTATACCTATTTACACCCCACATTTTAGATAAAAAATCACCATCTTGGCCGGGAAGAAGGGATGATAAGAAAAGCATAGGAATAGGAGCTAAAGAAGCCAAAAATATGACTAATATTGTAAGTCTTACAAATGGATGATAATATCTGTGTCCTTTACTAGTAAAGATACCATAAACATGGTGTCTATATATTGAATAATTTCTCATCCATCTTGGGCCAAGTATGCCATTCCATTGTTTGTATGACTGGTCAAAAATTGTCCCTAGAGTTGCTTCTTTTTTGGCAACTACTGCTGACAATTGTTCATCACCCTCTCCAGAACCATAAGCAACCTCCATCCTAGTTTGCTTACCTAAAATATCTATATTATCATCAGTCATACTAAGTCCCACCAACATGCTCAGAAGTCATTAAGTCAGAAGTTAATTTTATTTCAGCCCCCAACTTATCCATTATTAGAAGGAAAATATCTTCTAAATCAGGAGTATATTCTTTTAATTGCCGTACTTGAACTTTACAATCTGCAACTGTTTTAATTATTCCAGTAATTGTATTTTCATCGATTAAAGTAACTCTGAGTATTCTCCCTAATCGCCGGACAGAGAAGCCTCTATTTTCTAATTCCTCTTGTAATTTTGAAGCACCGCCCCAGATGGTCATTTCTATTTCTCTATCTACTTGATCTACTAATTCTCCTAAACTCTTCTGTAGAACGACTTTGCCCTTGTAGATCATCAAAATACTTTCACAAACTTCTTGGACGTCTTCCATAACATGGCTACTCATGAGAACTGTTCGTTGTCCTTCATTGGCAGTTCTTCTTAAAGTATCTAACATAAATTTCCTAGCTCTTTTATCCAAACCATTAGTTGGTTCATCACAAATTAATATTAAAGGATCATGAATTATTGCACAGGCTAATTTTGTTGCTTGTTTCATTCCAGTACTAAAAGTTTCTATTTTCCTATATCTTTGATCTTTGAGACCTACATATTCTAACACTTCATGTGCTCTTTGGGTCGCTACATCAGTATTCATACCTAATATTTCACCAGAGTATCTAACTTGATCTATTGCGGTTAAACCGGGATCTAATGCATCATATTCGGGCATATATCCTATTTTAGAACGTATTAATTCTCCTTCTGATCTAACATCATGACCGAGAACCCTTCCACTACCAGAAGTTGTTTTAATTAATCCTAAAATACATTTGAAGAATGTAGATTTTCCGGCACCATTTGGTCCAAGAACACCTACAGCCCCACGAGGAATCTTTAGATTGATATTATCTAGAGCTAGATGTGGGCCGTACATCTTACAGAGATTTTCAGTCTCTATTACCCAATTATTATCTTTATTATCCTGCATTTTAGACGTCCTCTCCGTACGCGATTATATTATGTTCAGATGTTAATCTTTTCAATCAATCCCCTTTGTGATTAGAAACTATAAATTATTTTTTAGAGCTCCATCTCTAACTTTTACTGCAATTCCCTTCTTGAAGGAATTCATCTCCTTTGAAGAGGTTAACGCGATTCCATGTGCTATTAATTTACCATCAGAATCAACAATTAAACATGGCTGACCAGGTATTATATGACCATCCGCAGCTAAAATATATCCATGCATTACATTTCTTCCTATTCCTACAAAGGGCTTTGCATCATCATTAATACAAACTTTAGGCAAACCCAAAAATTCAGAATTAATATCATGATCATCGAATGAATTAGGAATTCTATTATCTGAAAGTTTCTTTGCACCCTCTAGAGTTAGTGAAATTCCGCCATCATTAAGTCTTGGAGATAAGATATGTAATCCTTCGGAATAAACATTTACCATTCTATCGGTATTGGATTTTCGACTAGTCATCGATGATGTAAGTTTACAACCATCATTGGGATTAATAGAACATAATACTGATAATTTATCTACTATGGAACATCTATCGAGCCACTCTCTAATTTTTGATATAGAATCAGAGTTTATATGTAAATCAGATTCTGGTTTAATCTTTACAAAAGGTATATTCTCAAGATTTAGTTCAGAAAGAAATTCTAATATTTCCTTATCGTCATATTCAATATTCCACATATCATTATCTCCATCTAAATGGCACCATGGAGATAAGTCTTCAAGTGAATAAGGAATTATTCCAAGAGGAGTCAATATCAAAGGTATGGAATTTGGCGTTTCAATGAGATGGGAAATAATACTATTTAATGAAGATAATCTCCAAGGAGGTGATGATTTCTCAATAATAATTAGATTTTTTGGACTGGATTTAGAATTATCCCACCAAGAACCTGGGATTTTCCATCTAGTGGCAATAAGAGCCTGTGAATGTAATATGTGTGGCCGTAGTTCAATATCATGACTAATATTTTCACCTCCCTTCCTCACGGGATTGGTTGAAGATATTATATCTAGGATACTATCTCCAATAGGCCCTTCATCCGGATATGCAAGTTGTTCTAAAACCCAAAGGAATGCTACACGTAATTGTGGAGAACTATGACTTCTTTCTTCGGCTAATTGCCAAATTTTACCACTTCTTATTGCTTCCCTACATTTGGCCAACTCGGCCTGAGTAATCTCTAGATTATGCCTGGATAATATACTTGTTCTTTCTTCTTTATCCATATTTTTGACCTGTTCAGGAGTTAATCCGAAAAAAGCGCGTGAGCTTACAGGCCATTCTCTAATTTCTTGTAACTTGACTGTTCCTGTTGGGGTAAAAAAACGATCATCGCGAGCGAATAATACATATGCAGCACTATCAAAAATATCAACACCCAATGCAATTGATAATGGAAAAAGTATTGGATGACCACAACCGAATAAGTGGATGGGCCGGTTTGAAGGAATATTAGACTTCGAAGCTAATAATATTTGAAATAATTCCTTATACATCTGTTTTTCCATTAAAGGAACTATTCCTCCGATAGGATGTATGGTGAAATTATGATATTGACTACTAAATGAAGACATTAATGATGCAGATTTAGCACGTAATTTTTCATTAGTACCTCCTTGTATAGGGCCATTTAACAATAAATTATTTCCAGCTATTTCTAATGATTCTGGGGCCCTTCTAGCAGTCTCATCAACAGCGTATTCAAGTTCGGATAATGACATATCCGGGCGCCCAAAAACATCCAACATGGTACCTATATCGACACCAATGTTTTTTTGAAATTCAATAATTTCACTAACACCAACCTCAATATCTCCGTATATGTACGATTGAAAAGTTCCCGAATCAGTTACTACAACGCCTGGGAAATCTAAAAGATTATGAATTCCTAGTGATAGAGCTGATTCTTTTAGTTTTTTATGTTTCCAGATTATATATGAATTTGTTATTAATCCCTCTATACCATACTCTTCCCACATTTCTCTAGGCTCAATAGTCCTGATATTTGGATTTACAACTGGAAGTAACATTGGAGTATTTAATACTCCATGATTTGTATGTAAGCGACCTATTCTAGCAGCACCATCTCTGGTTAAGATTTCAAATTTACCATGATCATGTTTTTGACAAGGCTGAGGAGTAGGGCGGGTACTCATGTATTGTCTGTGAGGGTTTAGAGTCATCAATCCTCGCTATTTCTATTTATAATTTTTAGATTAGTGACTCCATCACTAAGAGATAATTCGACCTCATCGCCAGAATTTACTTCAAGTGTAGGATCTGTGCTAAAACCATGAGCATAGGGTACATTTAATAGCGATATAGCAGGAATTGTTAGTGGGCAGACATCAGTGTTTACTATTGCCTTAGGGCCTTGATTTGTATATATCAACCCCATCAATACAAAAGGAGCGACTGTGGAACCAGATCCTTTTGGATAAATAAAAATTGTATCTTTTATTTTATTTCCATCCAGTGGGTGTCCTGGTTCTTCTATTATCCCAGTATCTCTATTTACATAACCAAGATATGTTATGGGAACATCTGTAACTAATGCTTTACCGGACACTTTCCAGTCTGATTGACTTGGAACTCCTTTTCCATAAATATCAACTGAAGAGATTTTTTTGGTTTTTCCTGAAAGTATAGGCTTAGGTTTTCTAGAATCTAAAATAGGACGAGGCCCAATTGTTAATTGGTCATCGAATGCATGCGCTACACAATCCACTATTTTAGCTACGCTAGTAGGCATTCGATTAAGTCCACTTGTAAGATAATGTTCTGCTTTCAGGGAATTTGTCAATAAATGATTGTATATATCTCTATTGTAAGGAGTTACTTCTGGACATGTATCTTTAAGAATTAAGGCTCCTGCTTCTTCTAAAATATCAATTGTTCCATCTGCTTCTAGAATTTCATAATTATATCCGCTAGTGAATAGCCAGAGTCGTTTATTAGTTATTTTCTCTCCAAGTTCCATCCTTGCACGTGCAGCTGCTGCCGTAGATCTAGCTTCACCAATACTTGCCTGAGGGCACCCTATAACTACTAAATCAACAATTCCTTTAGGAGAAAGTTCCCTATATCTTAGAGATAATTCTTCTTTTCCAAATGTTATTTCACCTTGATATTCCTCAACATAAGGTGAATCTGATGTACCGTCATCAATCCATAACATAGGGCAGCCATAATTTGCTGCTGCGGCAGTGAGGGCTTTACGCATCTCAAAATTGATTTTCTTGGGTAAACCAACAATATAGGGCATAGGGCCCCAGGGTAATTTCCAATCTGGCATTATTTGTTTGCCTATCCAATCTCCCAGAATACTCCAATCTGTAGGATCGGACAAATTGCAATCAACCTTTACAAATATATTTGGAATGCGATTTTCTGGTATATGTAGCCCCCAATATGGTGCCCATCCAGTCAAAGCTGTAGCAAGAGCAGATAATCCAGACTCACGATTGGTTATCAGTGATGTATATGAGTTTGAGAAACAAACAGCATTTGACTCTGCCCATGAACCAAACCCTTCAATGGATTCAATGCCTCTATCATATGGAGTGCATGAAAGTGTAGCATCAATCCCTAATTCAGAATATGCCTCTACAATTTCAAACTGATATTTGAGAAATTCCGGATAATTAATATTCATTTCTTCTAATTTATCCAAATCACAGCCAGCAGAGTTTAGAGTTGTTGGAATAACAACTTTGCCCAGGGGGTCGCCAGAAATATCTGAAAGAAAGCGTCGTAGACCGTGCCCACCTGTGATTACACTGACACCAGAAACGTGAGAATTATCGCAGCGGATAAATTGTTTTGAGTTTGCAGTAGATGCAAGATCGATCACCAGACGGGCTGCTTTTTGTTTAGTTGGCCCTTGTTCCCCTTGAAGCATAGACAAGAGTTCAGTGGGTACTTCCATGTACCTAGGATTGGGTTAAGGGTCATGAAACTAGGGGTTAAAATTGAATTTAAGGAGATCTTTGCCTTTGTGCTTCTGCGGCTACAATTGCCATTGGTGCTTGTAAATTAAAGGAAGGAACAAAACCTGTCATTGGGATTCTCAGTATCACATCAGATTTATCAAGAATTGATTGAGAAATTCCTGCTCTCTCTCCTCCGATTATTAATAATACATTTCCAGTAAAGTCTACTTCCCAAGGAGATTTGGAACCTACATCTTCTATAGAAATAATCCTGTAACCAAAATCTTTTGCTTTGTCGACTATCGAAACACCATCGGCCCAGTGTAATGGAATGAAACGATGTGCTTTCATCGAAGCACGTAATGCACCCTTACGTTCGCTATTGTTCAGGCTACTATCAATAAATACAGCATTAGCACCACTAACTTCTGCGGTCCTTATAGTGAATCCAATATTAACTGGGTATTTGGCCCCAGCTAGTAACCAAATTATACCACCAGTTTGAAAAACTTCATCTATACTTGCGTAGGGATTTCTGCCAACTAAAGCAAGTATTTTGGGTTTATTATCACCTTTGTTATCCCTAGCCATCCTCCAAATATCTCTTTCGGAGCCTTCTTTAATTGGTATTGATTTACTAGATGCTAAGGCGACAAGACGAGATACCTCTGGGTCATCTGAATTTCTAAGTACAAGTATCAAATATATTTGTTCATTATTGACAAAAGCATCAGAGACTTCCTTTGAACCGCACCTCTGCATGGACATTCGGATGAGTCAATAGATAATCTGCTTTATGATTTAGTTTATTTCAATCCTTATGGAATCTTAAGGATGTGGAGGTATTTCTGAGGACCAATGTTCCATTTTGTTTAAGGTGATGGTGACGTTGGTTATTTCTCCGTCTTCCCAATAATCTACAGCAATAAAAGTTGGACGATTATCCATTATTTCCCAACATTCTAATGATCTATTTAATAGGAAATAGTAATCATTAACTTCATTGCTTCTTGAAGGGTCGGCTACCCCGAAAATACTTGTTAACCAATGATTGAGATGCCAAACAGGTTGAGAACCGTTACCTCGATGTATTGTACATTTCATTTCATCTTGATTATCTTCTCCGTAATTAGTAGTCCAACCAAATTCTCCAAAATCATGTAACCAAGGATATTGTTGATTTCCTGTTTGTTCCCAAAAAACGACTAAATCTTTACCACTTAATATTAAGTCGCCGATATCTGGCCACACGTCTCCAAAACTGTGTATGTATATTCTATCGGACATTCCAGTTTTATTGAAGAGATTGTTTAGATGTTCTGCAGGTACATAATTTTCAATTAGTAATGTCACAACATCTCCACAATACATTGGACAATTATTACCACTGGAATTCATTAATGAATTGAGAAGTGTAAGCCACTCGAACGCATCTATTTCAGAATATGAGCAGGGATGAGGAAAAGAGTTAGGAGAACCATGGCAGAATCTCACATCTTCTGGGCCAGTGTTATCGCTTGTAACATGATGTGTGTCAACCATGAAAGCCCTGATTCCTCCATCCCATTGTGCCTGTAGTCCAGTATAATGATTTACACCCATGAATACTCCGTCTTCTAAGGCTGAATAAGCATTATGAGTCTCTGGAAAGGTGAAATTATCATAACTTCTTAAACAATATTCGGCATATCCATGGCATAGAATAGAATCATTGGCATCAAAGGGATTTAAGTTTCTATTAATTTCCCAAATATTGGGTAAGTTATCGCCATCAATATCTCCATCTAATATATCACAAATCCCATCTTTGTCCAGATCTATTGGTTTTGAGGAATTATTTAATGAATTGGAAATACAATCAAATTCCAGAGAGTCGGTAAAACCATCGTTATCATCATCTAAGTCTGCATTGTTTCCAATACCATCTCCATCGGTATCAATCCATTCTTCTGGGTCATTAGGAAAATCATCAATTACATTCAAAAAACCATCATTGTCGTTATCGACATTACCCTCGAAAATACCTAAGCATCCACTAGAGATAAGTATGATAATAACAATCATTGAAGATAAAATTTTCATAGTTTCACAACAATTTAAGATGAAAATCAGGAACAAAGGTTTGCTCATCTTCCGGAGGGCGAATATATCCTGTTGATTTTTTCCTTTTGGGTAATTTTATTTCTTTTGGAGTTAGATCTTCATACGGTATTAGAGATAAAAAATGACTTATACAATTTATATGAGCATGTTTTTTGATTTCTGAATTAACGACATACCATGGTGACCTCTTTGTATCGGTATATGCGAACATATTATCCTTAGCTTCTGAATAATCCTCCCACCTAGTAAGAGATTCTAAATCCATTGGACTTAATTTCCATCTCTTGTGAGGTTCTGCCAATCTAGCCTTGAATCTCTTCAATTGTTCTTCGTCTGAAACTGAAAACCAATATTTTATTAAAATGGTATCTGAACGAATCAGCATTCTTTCAAAGGTAGGGCAGGCGCGTAAAAAACCTTCATATTCCTTATCTGTACAGAAACCCATCACGCGTTCTACACCTGCACGATTATACCAACTTCTATCAAATAACACAATTTCTCCTGCAGCTGGTAAATGATCAACATATCTCTGGAAATACCATTCGGTCTTCTCTCTTTCAGTAGGCGCAGGTAATGCTGCAACTTTTACAACCCTAGGATTTAGATATTGAGTTATTCTCTTTATTACACCACCCTTTCCTGCTGCATCCCTTCCTTCAAATATTACTACAACTTTGAGTCCTTTAGCTTTGACCCATTCTTGTAATTTAATCAATTCCAATTGTAATCTAAAAAGTTCTTTTTGGTAGTTTTTCTTTTTCACTTTTTGAATTTCAGTCGCACCCTCATCTGACATTGTAATCATCAACGGATAAATGAGTTAGAGAAAAGGGCTGCGGTTTATTTATGTAAATTGAGGTGAAAATATATAAAATAAAAATAGAAATTATATTTTAGAAAGTAAATCATGCAACGATTTAGATGGGTTAGATGATTTGGTCACTCCACTAGCAAGTAAAACTCCCGAGGCCCCAAGTTCTATTGCCTTAGCAACGTCATTACCATTTTTCACACCTGCACCACATAATATACGCACATCTTTAGATATTTTTCTAACAACTGCTACAGTTCCGGAGACAATTTTTGGATCTGCTGAAGTTACAGAAATATCTCCACCTATCAATTCGGGTGGTTCAACGGCAACGAATGTTGGTTCCAAAGCACTTATCGCTTCGGCCTCATTGATATTTGCGGCACAAGCACAGACAGTGAAGTCCTCAGGTACTTGATCCAATAACATGGCAATATGTTCAATGCTCACTTTGCGTTCTGCATGATTTATTAAAGTACCACTTGCACCTCTTTCTATGGCATTTTCAGGATGTAACCAACCTGTATTCGAACCAAATGAAATTGGATCTAAGTGTTGAGTCCATACTTCAAGATTTGGCGCTATACTAACTACTGATGAAAGGTCAAATGGAGAAACTACAGCTATGAGTCTAATTTCCGTTTCTAAATTACTCATAATTCTTGCTAATTTCTCTGCAGAGAAGCCTAATGCTTCTTCATAAGTTTTGAAATTAATCACTACCAGTCTTTCTTCCATATACTGCGGAACAGGATAACTAATTTGACAATACCGGGAGTAATTCATTATAATATAGCATAATGATTTACTACTGCATCTGATAAGATTGTATTATCAGAAATAATTGCCCCCTCGCCAATTAAGCATCTTTCCAATTTAACACCCTTGCCTATTTTAACATTTTTTAACACAACACAGTCTAGTAAAGTTGCTGATTCTTCGATATTTACATTACTTCCTATTGAGCAACGATTAGAGTTTGAAGTATTTGAAACTTCATCTCCATACCATGATTCCGCAACTCTAATTCCAGAAGTAAATCTATTATTTTGAATACAAGTCTGTGCTGCTTCAATGTAAGAAGAAGGCGTTCCTGCATCTACGAAATAACCTGAAAAAACAAGTCCTGCCATATCTCCAGACTCGGCAACAGGAGGGAAGACTACGCGTTCCATACTATGCTTATCACTAGAAAAATTCTCAATCAAATCCCTACTTACTACTACACAACCAGCATTAATGAGGTTGGAAAATTCCGTTCCTGGGGCTGGTTTTTCTTGGAATCTTCTTATCATGCCTTCCTCATCTAAATCGCAGACTCCAAAGCGACTTGGGTCTTCTACTTCCCAAAGAGATAATGTTGCCCTGGCGCCAGTTATATTGTGATGTTCTAATAGGCTACGAACGTTAACACTTGAAATTAAATCGCCATTTAAAATCAATACTGGCCCCTTTCCTTTCAGTTTTTGGGCGGCTAATCCGACGGCCCCTCCTGTCCCCAACGCCTCTTTTTCTACTGAAATAACTACTTCATAATTGGTATCATTATTTGCAAAGAAGTTTTCAATTTGATTTACACCATGGCCTGCAGCGATGATTACTCTTGAAACTAAATCTTCAGGGACTACTTCTATAACACGTTCCAATAATGTTTTATCAAGTATTGGAAGTAAGGGTTTAACTCTATCTTCAGTCCAAGGTCGTAGACGTGTCCCAAATCCTCCTACTAATACAATAACTTCCATACTTTGTGCTAGACTAATTACTCTTTGAGTTCTTCGTTGGTTTGACCTATATCACTACTATATACAGTATCTTTCAAAGACAAGAGGGGTGTGGGAATGGCATGAATATTCACGAATATCAGGCAAAGGCCATTTTCAATGACTCGGGCGTTAAGGTGGTTAAAGGATTACATTGTACAAATCTAAATGAAGCATTACAAGCATATGATGAATTAGAATCGACCATAGTAGCGGTAAAAAGTCAGATTCATGCAGGTGGAAGAGGGAAAGGTGTACTTTATGACCCAAATACTAATGAAAAAATAATGGAAGGGGGAGTAAAAATTGCATTCTCAAGAGAAGAAGTCAGAAAATATGCATCATCTATAATCGGGAATAAGTTAGTAACAAAGCAAACAGGAGAAGAGGGGAAAATAGTGAATAATCTATATATCGAATCTGGATGTGAAATATCTCATGAGTATTATCTAGCACTTCTAATTGATCGGGATACAAAATCAGTATTAATAATGGGTTCAACTGAAGGAGGAGTTGATATTGAAGAAGTAGCAGAAAAAAATCCCGAGGCAATTCATAAAATATGGGCAGATCCGCTGGAAGGTCTAAAGAATGAAGAAGTTATAAGATTCTCTGAGTCACTAGGACTTACTGGTGAATCTAAAGATGAGATGGTCGAAATGGTGAATTCATTATATTCTATGTTTTTAGATAAAGACTGTTCAATGATAGAAATTAATCCACTTGTGAAGAATTCATCTGGTGAAATTATTGCATTAGATGGAAAGGTTAGTTTTGATGATAGTGCAGAATTTAGACATCCATGGAGGGATGAATTAAGAGATTTATCTGAAGAAGAAGAAGTAGAAATTAGAGCCGATAAGTATGGTTTATCATATGTCAAATTAGATGGTAATATAGGTTGTCTGGTAAATGGAGCAGGACTTGCAATGGCTTCAATGGATGTGATAAAACTTTATGGGAGTGAGCCAGCGAATTTCTTAGACATAGGAGGAGGAGCGACTAGCGAATCAATCACTGCAGCTTTTGAAATAATTCTAGAAGATGAAAATGTTGAAGGTATATTAGTAAATATTTTTGGAGGCATCATACAATGTGACATGGTAGCAAAAAGTGTAATTAAGGCATCGAAAGAAATCGGTTTAGATGTTCCATTAGTAGTAAGATTTTCAGGTACAAATCATGTTGAAGGTAAAAATATTCTAAATAATAGTGATTTGAATGTTTTTACTGCAGATACTCTTGCTGAAGGGGCGGAAAAGATTGTTTCATTAACAAGGGGGGCTCAATAATGTCAATTTGGATTGATGAAAATAGTAAAATTTTGATACAAGGAATTACTGGAAATCAAGGTACATTCCATGGAACTAGGATGATAGATTATGACACTGACGTGGTAGGAGGAGTCACCCCTGGAAAGGGAGGTCAAACACTAAATTTCTCAGGAAAAGAAATCTCTGTTTATGACAGCATGCAAGAAGCCATACAAAAAACTAATGCAAATGTAAGTGTAATATATGTCCCAGCTCGTTTTGCATCTGCGGCAATAATTGAGGCTGCTAATGCCTTCCAAGCAAATGGTGGAGGATTAGTAGTTTGCATTACAGAAGGGATTCCGATTCTTGACATGGTTAATGCGGTTGCAAATGTCGAAAAGTGCCCTGATGTTAGGCTGATAGGCCCAAATTGCCCTGGAATAATAACGCCAAGAGAAAAAGGAGGTTGTAAAGTTGGCATTATGCCTGGGTTCATCCATGCAAAGGGAAGGATTGGTATTGTGTCAAAAAGCGGTACATTGACTTATGAGGCGGTTGCACAAACAATGAGTGTTGGAGAAGGACAGTCTACTTGCGTAGGCATAGGAGGCGATCCTATAAATGGAACAGGGTTTATTGATTGTTTACGAGCATTTGAAAATGATTCTCAGACAGAAGCGGTGGTTCTAATTGGTGAAATTGGAGGATCTGCGGAAGAAGAAGCTGCTGAATGGGCATCCAAAAATATGAGTAAACCAATAGTTGGTTTTGTTGCTGGTTCGACTGCACCTCCTGGTAAAAGAATGGGGCATGCAGGAGCGATAATATCAGGAGGAAAGGGTACTGCAGAAGAAAAATTTGCGGCATTTGAAAGGGCGGGCATACATGTTGCCCGAGACCCTTCGGAAATTGGCAATGTACTTGTAAAGGCTCTTGAAGAAGCAGGCTTGAGATAGAAATTTGTTAAAGAATATTCATGAATAACTTATCAATGATGGTAACAAAGCGGAGATTCTTAGATATATGACCTGTTCAGAAAAATAAAATGATGAAGTTCCGAACGAGGTGAATGAATTGGAAAGAAAGATAGATATTCTACTAAAAGATACTTCTAGATCATTCTATCTAACATTGAATGTTCTCCCGAAAAAAATGCGTAAGCAAATAGGTTTAACATATTTACTTGCAAGAATTTCTGATACCATTGCAGATTCAAGGGTTGGAGATCCAAAAAACCTTAGTTATTTGATTAGTAAATATAATGATAGAATCCAAAATATAACAAAAGAAATACCTGATTTAACAGACTTATCGGCACTTCAAGAGAATCTAGCAGAAAAAGAATTATTAAAAAATATCAATATTCCTATTGATTATTTAGAAAAATCAAACTCAATAAGCGATTCAGATAGGATGAAAATTAGACAGTGTTTAGAAATTATAATTAAAGGTCAAAAACTTGATTTAGAAAGATTTGGGATGCCCACAAAGGAAAATATTATTGCACTAAAGAGTGAAAAGGAATTAGACGATTATACTTACTCAGTGGCTGGTTCAGTTGGTGAATTTTGGACACATATGACTATAGATCACCAATTTGTTACTAACGAAAAATTAAGAAAGAAATTATTTGAAAAGGGAATAAAATTTGGTAAGGCGTTACAATTAATAAATATTCTAAGAGATATTCCAGAAGATATCTTAATCGGGCGTTGCTACATACCGGAAGATGAATTGCTAAGATATAATTTGATTCCAGATGATTTACTAGATATGAAAAAAATGAATGAATTTAGGCCACTTTATGATTCATACATCTCTAAAACCTATGGCTATCTTAAAGATGCAATAGATTATGTAAGTTTGTTGCCTAATAATGAATATAGATTAAGGTTATCGTGTCTTTTACCCATATTAATAGGGCAAAGAACATTAAGAATGTTAACTGAAAATAACGTTTTAGATGGTGAAAACAGAATTAAAGTTTCTAGAAAAGATATTAAGAAGATATTTAGAAGGGCATTATTTGCATCTTTATCGAAAAATAAAAGTTTAAATTTACTCAAAAAGAATATGATATAATTATAGAAAGTGAAGATATTTAATAGAACAAGCCATAGTGAACTTCAAGAAAGAATCGTTCTCGCTTGATACGTAGACTATGAGGGAAGAGCAGATTCCAGAAATCATCGGCAGTGGAATCTTTCCAGATGATGACAGTGTTTCTTTAATTGATTCAGAAAACTCTGTTAAAAGGATTGATCTCGTTCGTTCTGCAGTAAAAATGACAAAAGATGCAACACGCGCAATTAGCATAACTGCCCTTGAAACAATACGAGAGGGGGCTATTTTCATGGGAGTCATAGGCTCAAGAGGTGAATTGACAAATCCATTTAGATATATTGATGCCCCTATATGGGAAGAATCACAGGTACCTAATAATATGATTTCTACTGCATATGATTATTGTGAAGAGTTGACACGTAGGGAAGCGGGTAATTTTTATCACTCGTTTAAGTATCTTCCAGACTATGAAAGAAAAGCTATTTGTGCATATTATGCATTTTGCCGAAGAGCGGATGATATAGCAGATGGTGATTTCATAGATATTTTTCCTGGTGGGTCATCGGATGATCCAGAATCAATAGAATATCGAGATAATATATTTAATCTGAGTAATAAAAATACCGTTTTAGATAGAGTTTCTTATAATGAAAAAATGTCACAATTATTCTACTACAGAAAGAAATTATCAACCGCATATCAAGATGTTACTTCGACGGATCCTATTTTTATGGCAATAAAAGACACTGTCAATAATTTTGGAATACCAAAACAACTGCTTGATGACATGGTCAGCGGCATGGAAGATGATTTTCATAGTAACAGATACGTGACATTTGAAGATCTCTATGCTTATTGCTATAGAGTTGCATCTACTGTTGGCTTAGTTTGTATTGAAATTTATGGTTATGATAATATAAAAGCGAAGGAATATGCTGAATCATGGGGAGTTTTTATGCAACTTGTTAATATCCTTAGAGATGTTAAAGAAGATGCTGAGAGAAATAGAATATATTTGCCTTTAGATGATTTAGCGAAGTATGGAATTACTGAGGATGATATATTATATAACAATGAGATAAATAATCATCCTGGTTGGAAACCTTTCGTAGAAAATTATATTCGAAGAGCTAATGAATATAGAGATAAAGCTTTCAAACTACTTCCTTTACTGGATAAATCTTCTAGATACTCTCCTGCAGCAATGGCAGCTTTCTACAGTTCAATTCTTAAGAAGATTAAGAAAAATGACGGAGATGTATTTTCTAAAAGAATTCAACTATCTAAAACTGAAAAAATTCTATTAGCAGGATATGTTTACATAAGGTACAGATTCTTGGCAGTTTAACATATGAGAATAGATTCTATCTAAATACAAGAGGCGTGGTGAATCGTACGGAGGGATGAGATGAGAGTAGCCGTACTACTAGATGAGCGTTGTAAGCCTAACAGTCCAGCGTTTAATTATTTACTAAAATACGCTGGTTCTTGTGGGGCAGAGTGTATTCAATTTGAAGAGAATAAATTTAGAATTTTAGAAACAGCTTGTCCGGTTTGCTTCACCCGCGCTAAATTATGTCCAGGTGATGCTGTTAAAATAATTAATCTCCCAAAAGAGCTTGATACAGATTTGACGCATCGATATGGCGAAAATGGATTTGGACTTTTTCGATTACCCGCACCGAGAGAAGAACAAGTAATAGGAATCCTAGGCCCTAATGGGATGGGTAAATCCACAGCAATAAATATTCTATCAGGCTCATTAAGGCCTAATCTTGGAGAATGGGCTACTGAAATTAAAGAATGGGATGAGATAATTGGTTCATTCCCACGAGGAGAATTAAGAGATTACTTAACTACAGTCGCAGAAGAGGGAGTTAAAATTGCAGTTAAGCCTCAATATATAGATAAATTACCAAAAATATTTGAGGGTAAAGTTAGTGAATTATTGGAACGTGTGGATGATAGAGGAGAGATTGAAAAGTATACAAAACTCCTTGCGATTGAAGGAATAATTGAGCGTACACTGGATAAATTATCAGGAGGCGAATTACAGCGAGTGGCAATTGCAGCAACACTTCTAAAAGAAGCTGATGTATATTTCTTTGACGAACCGTCGTCTTATCTCGATATCTATGAAAGAATGAGAATTGTAAAAATTATTCAAGGATTGGTTGAAAGAGGAAAAAGGATATTAGTTATTGAACATGATTTGGCAATTCTAGATGTTATGTGTGATTTATTACAAATTGTTTATGGTGAACGCGCTGCATATGGTATTTTCACTCAGCCCAGAAATACGAGAACTGCAATAAATGCATATCTTGATGGATATTTGCCAGAAGAAAATGTTAGAATACGAGATAAGCCAATTCAATTCCTTAGAGGAAGAGTTCGAGGGGAAGAAGTTGGCCAACCAATTTTGTCATGGGGCGATATGGAAAAAAAGCTTGGAGATTTTCATTTGAAAACTGGAGAAGGAAAGGTCAGAAGTGCAGAAGTTGTAGGAGTAGTTGGACCAAACGCTACCGGTAAAACTACAATGGTAAAAATGATTGCAGGAGAATTTGAGCCTGATTCAGGATGGTGTACAATGGATGCTAAAATCTCTTACAAACAACAACATGTTAGCACTAATTTTGAAGGAAGTGTCCAAAATTGGCTTGATTCAGAGTTAGGTATGAAATGGCGTAGTGGAGAATTTCATACACAAGTAATAAGGCCTTTACAGGTTGATCAATTATTAGATTTACAGGCAAGAAGGTTATCAGGAGGAGAATTACAAGCAGTAAGTATAGCTATATGCTTGGGCAGAGAAGCGGATCTTTACCTATTAGATGAACCTAGTGCACACCTCGATGCTAATGCAAGAATGGAAACTGCTAAAGCAATAAGGAGAACAATGGAAAGTAATGAAAAGGCGGCATTAGTTATTGATCATGACATATATTTCATTGATATTGTAAGTGATTCTTTACTTGTATTTGAGGGAGAAGGAGGGAAAAAAGGAAATGCTGTTGGGCCTTTAAATTTAAGAAAGGGGATGAATAAATTCCTTTCCGATGTAGATGTAACATTCAGAAGGGATCATGATTCACATAGGCCGAGAATAAATAAACCAGGTAGTAGAAAAGATAGAGAACAAAAGATAGATGGGGAATACTTCTATGTCGAATAGTAGCCATTGGATTCTTGAATGATGCAGGAGACGGCGCGATATGTCCGAAGAACCTGAAGAAATAATCTCCGAGGAAGAGGAAGTAGAAGTAGAGGTTAAAGATCCCATTCAAGAAATGGAATTGAGAATTAATGAATTGGAAAAAGAAATAAAATACTCTGCTGCAGAAGTTGTTAATATTAGACAGAGATCGATAAGAGATAAGAATGATGCTGTTAAGTATGGTAGTGCTAATTTAGCATCTAGACTGATACCAATAATTGATAATCTTAGTAAAGCCGTAGAAAGTAGTGGAGAAAATGAAATATCAGAATCCATTGTTGAAGGAGTAAAATTGACACTTGAAAGTATGTATTCTGCATTAAGTATTGAAGGAGTACAGAAAATAGAAATTATAGAAGATAAGTTTGATCCAACTTGCATGGAAGCAATAGCCTCAGTGCCCTGTACAAATGAAGAAGAGTCAGGAAAGATATTTCAAATCATCCAAGATGGATATAAGATACATGATAGAATTTTGCGTGCTACAAAAGTGATTGTTTACGAAGGGTGAAATTATTGCTAAAAAAAGAATATAAGAAGAATTTAATGCAGATTTTATTAACAGTGATAGTGGTTTATATAATAATTATTGCAACTATTCAAGTTATTGCACCGAATAGGATAATAGGGCCTGAAGAATTTCCAGAGGCATGTCCGGAGAAATCGAAAAATTGTACACTTATTGGACCAAATCCTCACAGAGGTGAGGGAATTTCTGAAATTAGATTTGAATCTAATATGAGTAACGTAATGTTTGAAGTATTAAAATGGATTGATTTAAATTCTGGAGAAGTCTTACAAGAATGGCCGGATCAAGTACATGTTGTTTTTAGGACATTTGTTTGGAAGTTTCCAGATGATTTTTTGGTTAATTTACATTGTAATGAAGATCAAGTAGTCATGTATGTTTATTCTAAATCTAGGCTCGGCATTAGTGATTTGGGCGTTAATAACGATAGGATTGAATCATTTACACAACATATGCTGGGGGCAGAAATAACTACAACGGAATGCATCTACGGCGTATAGAAGGTTATGGAGGAATTGATTAACAAAGATATTCAAATTGCCGAAACTATACCCTCAGAATATTATGTAGATAGAGATATTTTTGAAAATATCAAAAATAAAATAGTAAATATGTGGCATTTTTCTGCACATGAAGATCAATTATCAGAAAATAATATTGTTCCAATAAGACATTCTAAGGAACTCATGGGAGAAGCAATTCAACTAACTAGAGAAAAAGTCATTAAATCTCTTTCAAATGTTTGTACTCATAGAGGGATGATAATAAATAATGAACCTAGTAATTCCAAAACTATGAGATGTAACTACCATGGTAGAACATTTGATTTAAGTGGTAATTTTAAAAATATGCCTAAATTTGAGGAAGTAAAAAATTTTCCTAGAGGTTCGGATGATCTAATAGATTTTTCAACCGTAAGATGGAAGGGACTAATATTTACATCTACAAAAAAAACTAAATTACCCAGTTGGATTAAGGTTTTAGAAGATAGAATAGGATGGATGAGAATAGAAGATTTTACCCATGACACTAATTATTATAAAAAATATGATGTTAAAGCTAATTGGGCCTTATATGTTGATAATTATCTCGAGGGTTTTCACATACCATATGTTCATTCGGATTTGAATGAAATACTGAGTTATGAAGATTATGAAACTGAAATATTTGAAGGAGGAGTATTACAAATAGGCATTGCTAAAGAGGGAGAAAATGCTTTCCAAATACCAGAAAATTCAAAAGATTTTGGAAAAAGAATAGCAGCGTATTATTTTTGGATATTTCCTGGTTTGATGCTTAACTTCTATCCTTGGGGATTATCTGTAAATTTGGTGATTCCTATATCAGTAGATAGGACTAAAATAATTTACCAAAGGTATATTGATAATCCATCATTAATTGAGGAGGGAGCAGGAGGAGATTTAGATAAAGTCGAGAAAGAGGATCGAAATATTGTAGAGGCGGTACAGATAGGGATGAGTAGTTCTTCATATATTCGAGGAAGATATTCTCCTAGTATGGAAAAAGGAGTTCATCATTTCCATAGAATATTAACAAATATTTAAGTTTGTTTTTCAAGATTTCTTATCTTCAAAACTCCCGATATTACCATTAATATACATATTAAAGCTGCTATATTGGCTATTATTATGGAATATGACATGATTAATATTCCATATATCAACCATAATATTAGTGCAGAGGCTACAAGGAAAAAAGTAGGAAGTGAGATACCTTGATGAGATTTTTCAATCCATACTTCCCGAATTTGCGGGATCCATGCAATTACTCCTAAAAAACCGGCTAACAAGCCTATTAATTCTACAGCTAGAGTCAGGAAAAATCACCTCATAAATCGTTACGATCAGATTTTACACCATTAGACCAATCATATATCCCCATACTTGTCTTGCTACCAAGTTCTCCATCATTAACTAATTTATTAAGAAGAGGGTGTGGTAAATAAGAGTCATCAGCTAAAGATTCTGCAAGGTTATTTAGAATATCCCTTCTGACATCCAAACCTACCAAATCTGTCAATTCTAAGGGCCCGATTGGATGTTTATAACCGAGCATCATAGCAGTATCTATATCACTGGCCGAAGCCACCCCCTCGGATAGCATTCTTATTGCTTCATTACCTAATACGACCCCTAATCTACTAGTAGCAAAACCTGGAAAATCATTGACAAGGATTGTAGTTTTACCTAGTTCAGATCCTATTGATTCTGCAGCACGTATTGTTTTTTCGGTACATTTATCATGCCTAATTATTTCTAATAATTTCATTATAGGGACAGGATTAAAGAAATGCATACCAATAACTCTTCCAGGATTATTTGTTACATTTGCAATTTCCGAAATAGATAAACTAGACGTGTTGGTTGCCAATAATGTTTCTGCTGTGGTTAATTTATCTAATTTTAAAAATATTTCTTTTTTTAAACTCATTTTCTCTGGTACCGCTTCAATTACTAAGTCAGCCGCAAAAACCGCTTTAGAGATATCTGTATAGATTTCTAAATTATTAGACCATTTATTAACCTGTTCTTTGTCATTTTTACCTAATGAAACACCCTTATTCCAGAATGTATTTATATTAATAATAGCATTTTTTAGACTTGATTCGTATGTATCAAAAAGTCTAGTATTCCAACCTCTTTGGGCGCATATTTGGGCTATTCCCGCCCCCATCGTACCGGCCCCTATCACTGCAACATTGTTGATATCCATGTAGAGTGGTTTGTATACTAGTCAATAGGATTTTCTCAATCTTCACGTCCGAATGATGCTAGTGCGGCTTGAAATAATCTTTGGCGAGGAACATCATGCTCCAGGAAACAAGTAAATGGTGCGACATCTTTCAGAAGTTCTATCGCACTAACATACGCGCCATAGATAAATGGATCTGCAACTTCTGTAGCTGGTATATTGATTCCTAACTTAGACAACCCTTTTCTAGTATCTTCATCCCAAATTGCATAGGTATGATGAGTGAAATGGAGATAGGAAGATAGTCTTGTTAAATCGGACCTAGCTTTTTCTGTAAAACTGTCTAATAACAGTGTGTCTGGATATTTGATAGCATATAGGGCTAATTTAATTTCACGTGTTGTTTCTTCCTTCCAACCTCTCGGTCCGAGTCCCATCCACTCGTCGACCATATCTAACATATTCTCATCATATGGTCTTTTCACCATGTACAGTAAACGCTCATATTCATCTGGTTTTTGTGCATCAGAATGGTGATGTGAATAAAATAATTCAGTCAATCTATCAAAAAATGGTTCGCATTTCTTTTTATTAAAAGCAAGAAGAGATAAATGTTGCATGTTTATACCTTCCTAATCATTTTCCTTTCCATTCTCGATATTGAATCCAATCTTTTTTCATATAATCATTAATTAATTTATCTTCATCCTCATCGGTCGGAAGTACACTTGCGAGATAGTCTTGATATTCTTCATCTGTTCCTTCGAATTTATCACCAACAATTGTATAATTTTCTCCTGCATGCATTCCTATGCCACGATTAAACTTGTCTGATGGTATAAATAAATCAGGTTCTCCTTCTTTTCTAACAGCACTTATCCTTCTCATCTCTGCTCTTAATTCTTGAAAATATAGTTCTCTACTTGCTTCATTTAAATGGGCTCTGTCGGCTTCGACATCGCTCTCTCTTTCGTCATATCGGCCTTTAACACCGTAAACATAAGCCCATTGAGCGCTCGTCGAATCATCAGTTCCGAACAAATCTAAACCTGTACTGATCCATTTATTCAGATATTTTTGTAGTAATTCACAAGGGATTACGCCTTGTTTAACTATTCTCCTGAGTCCATTAGCACCAGTCCCGAGGTGGAATGATTCTTCTTTTAACATAGGCCCCATAGACGCTGCAAGTGGTTTGAATGAAGAGGTACTCAACATTTTCAATTGATATTTTCCATCTCTATCTATAAAATGTGTGAAGCAGAAAAAATCTAGCCAATGATCGATTGGGGCGTTGAATGAACCTAAAATCCTTGTTCCATCTTGGGCATTTCTTTCTAGTAATTTTGCTGCTTCTCTGACGCCTTGCTCACCAAAATATGTACACAAAACATACGCCATTTGCCAACCATGTCTTTGTTCTTCGCACATTATTCTCAAAGCAGATTTCATGTCATATTCAGTAGGGGCTGTGGCGAGTAAGTGATTTTGCTGCTCAACGCTCGCGAATTCGGTATCTCCTTGTACACTAATCATACTGATTATGGCATCTCTAATATTTTGTTGAGGTATCTGCATTCGCCTTTCCCATTTTGGCATTCCTTCGAAATCACCGAACTCAATTACATCTCCTGCGGTATCCCAATCAAATTTAATATCGAATCTATAATCTCCTAACCATGAAGGGTCAAAACCGATTCTTGTTTGCCATTCTGTGAAATCTTGAACCCAAGCCTCAAAGTTGGGAGCATATTTCTCTACTATCTCTGTATCTGCCATAAAATGCCGATACACAATTAGTATATGAATAAATGTATCTAAAAATAACAATATTAAAAAAATTACTTACCTTTGAATCTAGGAGTTCTTCTTTCAACGTAAGATGCGATTCCTTCTTTTGCGTCTTCGGATTGAAACAAGTCTGATTGTAATTCTCTTTCTAGAGCCAAATGATATTCCAATGGTATCTCAATACCACTTTGGACGCTGCGTTTAATATTACCTATTGCCTTTGCAGCTGCTAAGGGTAGAGTGAATTGTCCTGCATAATCTAATACATCTGTTCTAAAATCATCCAAACCTACACTATCATAAATATCATGAATTAAATCCATATCCCTTGCTTCTTCGAAGGAGAATTTGCGTCCTGTGACCATTATTTCCATTGCTCTAGCTTTACCTACTAAACGAGCAAGTCTAGCAGTCCCTCCAGTACCTGCTAAAACACCAAGAGAAACTTCTGGTAATCCAATTTGAAAATTTCCTTTATGAGCGATCCTAATATCTGCTGCCATTGCTATTTCTAAGCCTCCTCCTACAGTATGCCCATTTAGAGCTGCTATGACTAATTTGGGCGTTTGTTCCAATCTTGAAAGTGTTTCATTGGCATGAAGGCAGAAAAAATATTTATATCTTGGTGACAATGTGTTTAGATAGTTTATACTTGCTCCTGCTGAAAAGAATTTTTCACCATGCCCAATCAAAAGTATAACTGAAACATCGCCATCGAAGCGAGCATTGAGAATTGCTTGATCGATGTCTTCCCACATTTCTCTAGTGTAGGTATTGACGGATGTTCGACCTTCAGAGAGAGGTTTTCCATCAGTATCCGAAATAAGTTCAATTATGGCTATTCCATTATCAGTTACTCCATAGTTTACCAAATTATTGGGCATTGATTCAAGCTCGGGCCAAGAGGACATGGCCATGGCATTATGATTGATTATTTCAACCAAACGGATGTTAATGATATACTTCTAGCTATCTGATTCCGTGAAAGATGTCTTAGCACCGGATTTTCTTATATCATCCCATTGTTTACCGATACTTACAGCCTTAGCACTTGGTTCCCAAATATCTCTTTTTAATGCCTTCCTAAATGGCATCCTACTTACTACTCGCCCATCATCCAATTTTTTTCGCTTTAACATACTTAACTTAGTAATTGGCCATAATATATTTCGAAATATACTAGGGGCATAAAGACGGCGCATGAATGCTAGACCATCTCCTCTTCTTTTCTGATCCCACATCCAATATCTAGCGGCTAATTTGAATCCCCTATTTCCAACTCTATTAAGTAAGAAACGATTTATTGCACTTGATTTTACTAGAGGAATTAAACGCTTGCGTATTTCAGCTTCATAATCACATTTTCCCAGTATACTATGGGCTGCGAGAGTCCCACTTGTTATTGCATATCTCATTCCGAATCCCCACATGAAATCTTGTAGACCGCCGGCTTCACCGACGTAGTAGCGGCCTTCATGAAAATACTTATTTGGTAATGAAAAATCTCCTTTTCCTCCGACTCTTTTAATGGGTTTTCTATTTAATTTGTAATGTTCTTCATACCATGCAATAGTTTCATTCAGATAACGGCTACTTCTTTTCTGTTGACGCCAAAGACATGTGCATATTAGACCTACTCCATCTATGATTATTAGATAAGAATAAGCCCCTGGGGCGAGTTTATCGTTCAGTTGTAGTGTAACATGATTAGGATGATCGGTGTGGAATATTTCTCCAAATGCCACAGCACTTGAATCCTTTGGGCCTGCAGCAATTATATCACATTCTTCTGGAGATTTTTTTGAACCGTAATGAATAGTAGCACCTGCCTCTAGTGCAAGTTTTTTTAGACCTTGATCTATACAGTGTTCATCCGTCCCTCTTTCTACAACTCTAAACGCTATATTTTCTGTTTTGGGTTGAGTAATCACATCATCAGGGTGTGCTAAATCGACTACATTGAACTCATTTGATTTGAACGAATTTGGATCTATACCCCAACTTTTCATCTCATCAAAAAAGTCTGGAGAGGACGTCCAATTCTCAATTCCTTGGAAATCTCCATCAAAACGCGCACCGCTATCTTTCCTAACCTCATAAACATGTACTTTTTTGCCCGCATTTGCCAAGACTATTGCAGCAGAGAGGCCCGATAAACCAGCACCCAAGATATGTATGGCTTGGTCGGTCATGTATTTGCGAGTGTTATACTTAATTTCAATATTGGGTTATTTCCGTTGTATTCAAGACCAAGGGCTGAATGGGAGTTATATGTCAAAAGTTGTGATATCGGTTGAGAGTGAAAAATTAGAACCAGAAAAATTACTTGAATTAATCGATCAAGAAGACTGCGGTAGTATAGTATCATTTACCGGAATTGTTAGAGGCATAGAGGAATATGCTAAAGTAGAAAAATTAGTATTCGATTCATGGGATAAAAAATTATCTAAAGTACTTAGAGAGATTGCAGAAAAATCTATTAATAAATTTGGAGTTAATTCTGTTTCTTTGGCACATAGGATTGGAACAGTTAACCCGATGGAGCCAATTGTGAGCATTCATGTCGGTTCTGCACATAGGAAAGAAGGATTTGCTGCATGTAGTTGGTTAATAGACGAATTGAAAAGGCAGGCCCCTCTTTGGAAGAAAGAAGTAAGAGAAGATGGAGTGTTTTGGAAGCAAGGTTTGGGTTGATCACACATTATAAATTAATAATTTAATACATAATTAGTAAAATACTAAGTTAATGGTCGGCTTATTGGAGTGACATCATGGATGCAATAGTAGACATCAGTAATAAACCAAAAGTTAGAAGAGAAGCAATAGCTACTGGGTTATTGATATTGAGCAAAATATCAATAGACAAAGTAAGAAAAGGAGAGATAAAAAAGGGTAATGTACTAGAAGCTTCCACGATTGCGGCCATACAAGCAATAAAAGAAACCTCAAGAATGATTCCTCATTGCCACAATATTCCCATAGAAGCCTCTAATGTTAATTGGAAAATAGAAGAAAATGGATTGAGGTGTACAGTTTCTGTTATTTCTAATTGGAATACAGGAGTAGAGATGGAAGCATTGTGTGGAGTTAGCAATGGTTTACTATGTGCCTTGGATATGTTAAAATCAGTAGAGAAAGATTCTAATGGACAATATCCAAATACTCTAATAACTGAAATAAAGATATTAGAAAAAATAAAACAACAACCATATGATTGAATGCCTCCATGCTCTGCGAAGACATATGAGCACAAACAGTTTAGAGAAATATTTTCTTGATGCGACAGAATCAGCAGCAATTGCAGCAGCATCTTGGATAGGCCTTGGAGATGGGAAAGCCGCAGACGGAGCTGCAGTAGAGGCTATGAGGAATGTATTTGATAATGTACCATTTGATGGAAGAGTAGCAATAGGAGAAGGAGAACGTGATGATGCACCAATGCTATGGATAGGCGAATCTTTGGGTTCTATGCAAGGAGAATTAGGAGCTTTATCAATAGATATCGCCGTTGACCCTTTAGAATGTACAAATCATGTTGCATCAGATTTACCAAATGCAATGGCTGTATTAGCAGCAGCTCCGAGGGGTACTTTACTCCATGCACCGGATTGTTACATGGATAAAATCTCAGGACCTAATGAGCTTCTCGGAGAAATAAGTTTAGATGCAGGGGTATCTTATAATATTGAGGCTGCTTCTGCAAAGTTGGACAAAAGAACAAATGAACTAAATGTGGTAGTTATGGATAGGCCTAGGCATAAACAATTAATTAAAGAATTAAAAGAATATAGTGTAAATATTGTTAAAATTGGTGATGGCGATATATCTGCAGCGCTGGATGCTGCCGATCCTAAATCGAACATAGATATGTTAATGGGAATTGGTGCTGCTCCTGAAGGAGTGATAACTGCAACCGCATTAAGGGGCCTCGATGCTCCATTTGAAGGAAGATTAATTTTTAAAAATGAAGGACATAGAGAAAGAGCAGAGAAAATGATAGAGGGAGACATTGAAAGATTATGGAAAAGGGATGAATTATGTTCTTCGGATGATTCAATTTTTATTGGGACTGGAGTATGTGAGGGGAGGACCAAGGGAGTCGATATGTCTGGAAAAGAAAAAATAATTGTCCATTCAGAAATTATTGATGTAATGAATAAAGAACATAAGTTCATCACATCAGAGAGAAAAATATGAGATAATATATCGATGGATTCATTTTCTTAATCGCACTCGCGGCCTTTAGAGAATACCATGGATATTAAAAATCTAGAAAAAATAGCAAATAATTTGGTCTCACCCGGTAAAGGAATATTGGCTGCGGATGAAAGTAATGGAACAATGTCAAAGCGCTTAGAGTCCGTTGGGATTGAACCTACAGAAGAAAATAGAAGAAAATATAGAGTTAATTTATTTTCATCTAAAAATTATGAGAAGGCAATAAGTGGAGTTATACTCTATGATGAAACCATTAGACAGAAGATGGATGATGGAGTAGACATACCTACTGCATTGAAAGAAAGAGGAGTTTATCCTGGTATTAAAGTAGACACTGGAACAAAAGAATTAGAAGGTAGTTTTGGAGAAAAAATAACAGAAGGTTTGGATGGTTTAAGCAAAAGATGTAAAGAATATTTTGAAATGGGTGCGAGATTTACCAAATGGAGGGCTGTAATCTCAATTGATGAAGACAATCCTAGTGAAAGATGCATAAAGGCTAATGCCGAATCACTGGCTAAATATGCTAGAATTTGCCAAGAAGAAGGACTAGTTCCAATCATAGAACCTGAAGTTTTAATGGATGGAACTCATAGTGCAGAAAAATGTATGGAAGTTACGTCAAAGGTATTAGATATAACATTTGCAGAATGTGAAAAAAATGGAGTATATTTGCCAGGTGCATTATTAAAGCCTAATATGATAATTTCAGGAAAAAATAATAATAATCAAATAGATAGAAATAGAGTTGCTGAAATGACTATTCAATGCTTGACTGAAAATGTCCCTAAAGAAATACCCGGCATAGTATTCTTATCTGGAGGACAGAGTGATCAAGACGCTACAGCACATTTGGATATAATGAATAAAATGAATAAAGAATATCCATGGGAATTATCATATTCATACGGCAGAGCATTACAGGCATCGGCATTGAAGGAATGGGCAGTTGGAACTCCCGAATCTAGTCAAAATGCATTCATAAAAAGAGCAGAAATGAATCATAGGGCAAGATACGGCAAGTGGGAATTAGAATTGGAATAAAAATTATTTATTTCTGGCCTAAGTTTTGATTATCAAATGTTCCAGGTCTAAGCTGCCACACGCAGATTTCATATCTTCCAGATAGTGCTCCACCTCTCTTAGTGGTAGATATTTTTAGTATATCTTTATCTTTCGAAAGAACATTTCCTAGTTGCTGAGGAGTAGTGCCATGTCTCATAGTTGAATTTACATGTTCCAATATTTCTGTAGTATTTGCTTCGCCTTTGAAGTCTAAAAATTTCTTTATTTTCTGCCTTAATCTTGTAGTTCTCATATTAATTTCCTCTTTATATTACTGATCTTTTATGGTATTGTACCCATTCTTCTGTTGCCCATTCTGAAAGTGGTAGTTTTTTATCAATCATGCCACTTTTCCTGACAACACCGATTCTAACAATAGATGCATCTGATTCTAAAATCTCCACTATTCCATGATTAGAAGAGATATTTTTACTAGATAGCCATGTGGTTATTTCAGCGGTGTTTCTAGGTTTTTTGGTCAAGTACTTTTTGATAGATGTACGAATATTATTCATGTCCATAATTATCAACAGCCAACTCACAAACTCCCCGCAATCGAAGGATGTTTAAGAGGAGAGCGGGGGGTAATATAATGGTTATGTATGATATTACAATATTTGGTTACATATTGTTTCGTTAATTTAGTGAAAAGACGTAGATAAAATAGTAATGTAAGATAGTAATTATAATTTCCACAGGAAATATGTAACTAATTGTAATTATAAAAGATAAATTTATACATATATTCTATTTAGATTGATTCGGAGGCGTACAATAGTGTCATTAGATTTCAAAAATTCTGAATTGGAAGGTGCAGAAAATACACCAAAGAAGATACGAAGTAAGTATAGACTTAGATTGATGAATAGGCTAGTTGAAAGACAAGAGACTGTAAGCGAATTAGCTAAATTGGTAGGATTGAGGATGCCTCATGCTTCAGCCGAGATTAAGAGAATGAGGAGAGAAAAATTAGTATCTAGTGATCTAGAAATGGGGAGCAGAGGGGCGAAAATAAGACTAACAGAAAAAGGTAGAAAATTACTGCAAATGGATGAATGGTTTAAGATAGAAAAGGCTTTTCCTCTCCCTCATGAAAAAGGGAAATATTGCATATTATATCGAGAAGGAGTGGATATATTATTTGCATTTCTACAACAACCAGAAGAACCACTGATATTAGTCCCAGATAAATTACCAGATTCCAGAGGAAATAAAGGGGTGTCATGGAGTTGGGCCAAATTAAATGAAGATGGTTTGACATGGTTTGATTTGGACAAAAGAATTATTAGTGATGAAGGGCCAATCTTAATTGATCCCCAAAATATAGAATCATATTCTAATAGTACACAAATTGTAGGAATTGCAAGAGGTAGATTGATACATGAAGAAGAAGTTATGTCAATACCCATAGGGCGATGGTTTGAGCTTCCAGATTTTAGGCCTAAGCCACCTTTACCTGAAAATAGTTATCACCGTGGAAATTGGACATTAGGAGTATGTCATCATTTATCGCCTGACATAAGGCCGAAAAATCCTCTAGTGGCGTTAATGAATGATAATTTGTACAAATCAATGTTACTGAGGACCGCTAAAGGAAACTCAATAGTAATAGGTGATTTAAGAGGAATAGATTCTAATCAAAGTATTTATCCAATAAAAGTTCTAGATTATTGGATTGAAATTGCCCATCCTAGAATATCTAGTCAAGAAAAGAAAAAGAGATTAATTTCACTGAAAGAAAAAATATCTACAAAAAAAAGAATTAAGACATCAGACTCAACCTGGAGAAAATTTAGAAAAGACTGGAATAATGTTATTTTTGATGATAAAAAATACTCTAATGAAATAGAAACTCGTGGCCTAGGTAAAAATGCAATAGATTCGATAATACAATGGAGCATATCAGTTGATAAAAATCTAGACTTAGTAATAGATTTAACTGAGATTATTTCAAGTAATACAATGCTAAAATTATCTCTATGTAATAAATTAAGATTATTGATAATAGGAGATGAAAATATATATTTCAATGACTTTGATACCCTAAGAGTCGATACGAAAAGAGCTTTGCCATGGTTAGAGTTTGTAACGAAAAGTGGAGTTAAGTTACCCTTCAAACTCATAGAAGTAGAATATCAGAATTTGATAGAAGAGAAAACTGTTAATGAAAATATCACTCCTTGGACAGTTTTAGGATTTGAGATAGAAAATAACTATGAAAAAGAAAAATTAGATGAAGAATATAAGTCTGTCGTTATGTCGTCTATTTCGCAATATCCTCTTGGAGATGAGAGTTGGGCAAATCAAATGGAAGCAAGATATCCAATAGCGGCTTGGATAGCATCTCCCGATAAAGGAAGATGGCCAAGATGGCAAAGATTACGAAAGCGAATTGATCCAGAATGGCTAGCATTATTGAACCTAGATTTTTTACCAATAGAAAGAATTGTCGAAGTATCTAATGAGGCCCCAGATTCAGTGCTTAATTTATATTCAAAGAATTTAAAGATTAAGTTGAGAAAAGATCCAGACATATTCCTGCGATCTAGGCCGGTGATAGAATCAAAAAATGCTTCAAAAGGAGTATCTTGGATTGCAGCACAATTTCTTTCTAATGCGCCATGGTTGCCAGATAATATACATCTAGATATGTTAGATTGGGCAATAGAAGCCTGGTTAAAAAATCCACCAATTAAATCTTTGGATACGATTAAGGGAGTATATTGGTTATATTCTAAAAATAATGATGATCTAATTAAAATAGATGAGTTGATGCATAAAATAAAAAATAAAAATAAATATTTAGATGACATTAATGATGTTAAAATATGGTCAAATATGTTAGATATGATATTGAAAGGAAAGAAATTAAATGAAGTAGAAATACGACATATAGTTAATACTATGCCATCAGATTGGTGGGCTATTGAGTCTCAAGAAATATTGCTGAAGGCGATTAAAGATGATGATTTGAAATGGCTACTGAGTATTGATTTGCCCTGGTGCTCCACTATATTAAGACCTAAAGGAGAAAAAAGTCCTATTCCGGGTTTGTCATCAAAGCCCCATCCAGGATGTGATTTTAGAATAATTAATGAATTATCAAAAATAAAAAATTCAATAATAAGTGATTCTATTTTGGATTTATATAATTCCATAAATAATGCAATTAAGAATGTCCCTCCTCTCCCCGGAAAAACTCATAATTTGATTGGTTGGTTGGCACAACCTGTGGAAAAATGGCCTTATTTTTCTATTGATGAAATACTAGATGGGAAGAAAGAAGTTGGAGAAAGAATAATTAAAAAACTATCTGGTTACAACGATACAAGCATAATGATATGATGATAGTTTTGTTTTACCATTGACCGAGACATTCTTGAATGAAGTAGTCGAGGATTAAATGCCCAAACGGCAACACCATGATGACGAAACCACCACGCCGGAGGAAGAGAATGAATTATGGTACCACGTTTGGGAAACCACTTGTCGAAGACCATGAAGACCGTATAGGAATGAATTATGGAGCAAAACAAGTGGCCGGATTGTGATAGGTCCCCTGAGGACTGAAAGGAATGAATCAAGGGACTACCACACAGTCCGACAGACGTCCCGAGGTGGGTCAGGCGCCAGAGTAATACTGTGAAGGTAGCCGTTACACCTCGGGGCACAAAAATATAATGAAGCATCTGTAGTGATTTAAATGCATAATTTGGGGCTTATAGGAGGTACTTTTGATAGATTTCATACCGGGCATAAGAAATTAATAAATGGTGCATTAGAAAAATGTAAAAAAATTGAGATATGGATTATTTCTGATGAAATTGCCAGGAAAAATAATACTATGGTAATGAGTTGGGAAAGTCGTAAAAATGAGATAATCAATAGTTTAGGTAAAGAGTTGATGAATAGGATTGAATTTGGAATATTAGAAGATAATTATGGGCCTGCACCAAATCATCCTAAAGCGAATGCCATAATATGTACTTTAGAAACTTATGATATGTGTTTAGAAATTAATGAGATGAGAGAAAATAATAATTTAAAAATTTTAGAAATTATCAAAATTGACCATGAAAATGCATGGGATGGCTTTCCCATTTCAAGCACCAGAATAAGAAATGGCGAGATTAACAGAGAAGGTCAAATATGGACATCTTCCTATTTTGAAAAAAAGAATAATGATGTAATTTCTAAAAAACTTATTATGACAAAAGAAGCTGAAATAATGCTTAAACAACCATTTGGGGAATTGATAGAAGGGAAAGATAAAGATTATGAATATGCTATGAAAATTATGATTGAAAAATATCTAAAAGAGGATGTTCCATTGATTTCTGTAGGAGACGTAACAACGTTAACTTTGGAAAATTTAGGTTGTAGTGCAGATATTGCCTGGATAGATGGTAAAACTAAAAGAGAAAGATGGGCACAATCTGAAAATATTGATTCGAAAAAATATAATAATAATTTTACATGTTACAATCCAGCGGGAGAGTTGACTAAATCATTATTTGAAACTTGTAAAAAGTCATTAGAAGAGTGGATTCGAAATAAATCAACTAGTTTGATTATCGTTGATGGTGAGGAAGATTTGGCACCATTAATGATTCATTTAATTGCTCCTCTCGGGACTATAGTCGTATATGGGCAACCAGGAAAAGGAGTAGTAGTAAGAATAACAAAAGAAGATACAAAAAAGAGATGTAGGGATATATTATCTAGTTTTGAATTTTGTTGAATATTAAGATTCTGAATCTAAAAAGATTAGAATTCCATATCCGAAAGAAACTAACGATATCATTACCGAATAAACGCCAGGATCTACCCATGTTTCATTAAAAATACTCCATAGAAGATAGAATACAAGCCCGATTACAATTAACCATGAGCCTATTAATCTCATTAAAGTATTGTCTACCGAAAATAAGTTACCTGCAAAAGAAGATATATCTGTTAACATTGAATCTAATATTCCATCGTTTTCACCTAGTGATTTACGTATTCCCATTATTCCTAAGTAGCAAAGAGAAAGACCAAATATCAAGAATAATACATCATCAATGACTAAATCTGAGGAATTAGTATTTGAGTCTCCAGATAATAAAAATCCAGACCAAAGAGCTTTTTTTCCAGAATAAGCCCCGATTGTTAAATTGACTACACTCAGAGTTAAAGCCCACATTCCTAGTAAAACTGAGATTCTAGAAAGAGTCATACTTGGCCTGGATAAGGAGGCCTTCCATTCAAGCGCATCGTCACTCATTAATTACCTCGAATTGCCCTTTTGGTATAATGATTATCGAGGAGAAACAAACTACTATAGTTTTGATTGAAGCTTATATTTGCCAAGAGCAGCTTCTTCTATCAGTGGTTCATTTTCACTCATTAAGGAAATACAATCTACTGCTTTAGGAGTTGTTAAATTTACTTGTTTACTTCTCCCTCCTCTTCCTTTACTAACATTTCTAGCAATAATAAGGCCCAAAGTATCTAATTCATTTAGTAAAGAAGAGACCCTACGAGTAGTCAAAGGTTCAACATGAATCATAATACAAGCATCAGCATATGTTCGATAAATATCTCCTGTTGAGATATTTTTTAGTCCATTATCTTCATTTAGGCATATAGACAACAAGACTAGTTTCTGATGTAATGGTAGAGTTTTCAGGACCGGAGTAACTTGATCATATTCCAACTGACTTTGGGCTATCTTGACATGTCTAGTTTCTACTTTTTCTTGTGAATTTTGTTCTGCTTTTTGAACTGAAATTCTCAGTAAATCAAGTGCCCTCCTGGCATCTCCATGTTCCTGTGCTGCTAAAGCTGCACAAAGGCTAACTACTCCTTCTTGTAAGATTCCTTGTTTTAGGCCATCTTCAACCCTTTTTAATAAAATATTCTCTATTTCTGAAGCACCATAAGGATGGAATACAATATCTTCTTGACTGAGTCTAGACATTACTCTAGGATCTAATTGTTGTGTGAAATTCAAATCATTACTGATTCCTATTATACAACATCTGGAATTTGATAATCTAGTATTTAGATTCGTTAAATTATAAAGTAGGCCATCTCCTGCTCTTGAAACTAAGTTATCTATCTCATCAAGTACTATAATATGGACCCCTCCAATTCTATCCATTCTACTGACTAAAGTTTCTAAAACACGGTCTGTAGGCCAACCAGTGAAGGGAACAACGACATCACCTCTTTCATGAAGTTCTGAAGCAAGATACTGTACGACACGATATTTGGTATCGACACTTCTACAGTTTATCTCATAGGCTTGTACCTTTTTATTGAGTTCGTTACCTTTTTCTCTCAACTGTCTCAGTACATATCTAGTAACAACTGTTTTGCCTGCTCCAGGAACTCCATAGAGTAGCATGTTTGAAGGTATGTGGCCATTTAGTGCATCAACAAGGTTTTTGACTAAAGAATTGATTTCATTTTCCCTGTGAGGGAGTCGGGATGGTTCAAAACCATGATCAAATATTTTTCTATTCATGAATAAACTTTGTTGGCCAAGAATTTTCTCAAAAATATTCCCGTCCATTATCAAACAACACCCAAAATAATACATACTAAAGCACTAATTTAACCTACGAGTTAAAGGCGCACTAGCATATATCTTTCGGCGAATAAGTCAAAGATAATAAGGGTGTCTTAAGACTCAAAGAAAAGATTTTATTTTTGATAGTTTAATTAAGATAAAATTTCTATAAATTATTTGGTTATTCTATTTATTTTAAATTTTTTCTTATCAATAATTTTCAATATATCTCCATCTTCTAATTGGTGAATATCATCTGGTAGATTTGGTATTTCAAAACCTCCAGAGTTACCCGAGGAATGAGAAAAATTATGAGTAACTAGAACTTTTACTTTGGGATGTCTTTTTGAAAATTCAATAACATCAGATGGGTTATGATGGTTTGGACTAGAGACAAAATCTGGAACACCCATTTCTAATATCACTACATTGGCATTAACTGCCCTTTCTTCTATTGTATGACATGGTCCAGAGTCTCCGCAATGGAGTATCGTGAATCCTGTTGAATGTATCAATTCATAGCCATGGGGGTCCGTTTCAGGAGTATGAGATACAGGGAACCTGTAAAATTTCCAATCCGTTCCTTTTAGCATATTTTCTTTTTCATTATTCCAAATGACTCCATTATTTAATGAAGTCTCAAGACTACCTGGAAATCCTATTTTACAAAGATGTGATAATATTTCTTTTCCTCCATTTCTAGAATAAACATTTAGAGGTTTTTTGTCTCCAGAATTATAGGGCATCCATTCTCTTTCTAGCATTAAAAATGGAAATCCAAACATATGATCGGCATGCCAGTGCGTGAACAATAAATGATTTATTTCTGAGGGGTGTATAGAATATTTTCTTAACTGAGTAAGTAAAGTTGGAGGGGCATCGATCAAAACTTTTCTATCGAGTAAAGCTAGAGCATGGAGCCTACCTGGAGGTGAAAAGGCATTACCTGTGCCTAGGAATAATACTTCCGTCATTACAATACCTCGAGAAGGGTTGCCTTGATAGATATACTGCTTAGACAGATTTGGTTCAGCATTTATTCATAAGCAAGGTTCTTTCCGTCAATACATACTGAGTTGGTAACATGTCTGATTGGAGTGCAAAAAAACCTTATTCATCAAATTTAACACAGAATTTTATTTTAAATCGAGAGGGTTCAGGAAAAGAAACTAGACATATTGTCTTTGATTTAGGAGATTCCGGTTTAGAATACAAGGCAGGTGATGCGTTAGGAGTAATACCTCTTTGTCATCCTAATTTAGTTGAAGATATTTTGACTTTGTACAATTTTTCAGGTGATGAAAAAGTAGAGACACATCTAGGTGAATGTAGCTTGAAAGAAGCCTTGACAAGCCGTTACGAAGTTCATAGAATATCAAAAAAATGGATTATGAAATTGGGCGAATATCTAGATAGCGGAACAGAAGAAGTTGAAATTAAGATAATTAAGAGGAAAAGAATATCGGAAGATACCGGAGAATTGATGTTAGACTGGAAAGGTACTGGGATAGATAATGATATACCAAAAGGATATGAAGAAATTGGTTCAGTCTCTGACCCCAGTTTAGCATTATGGAAAGAATTATCATCTGATTCTGAATCAATGGAGGATTATATGTGGTCAAGAGATTATATTGATGCATATGCAGATTTTGGAAATATAAACTTAAATGCACAACAATTAATTGAAGGTATGGATAGATTAAAACCAAGACTTTATTCAATTGCAAGTAGTCCAGAATTTGAACCAGGAACTGTTCACCTTACTGTAGGAATAGTAAGATATTCCCATCATGGCAGAAATAAAGCTGGTTTGTGTACTGGATTTTTATCAGATATGTGTGATGTAAAAGATACAGATATTGGCATATTTATGTCGCCAACCAGATCTTTTGTATTGCCTGAAGATAAAACAAAAGATATCATAATGGTCGGGCCGGGCACAGGTATCGCCCCTTTTAGAGCATTCTTGGAGCAAAGAGAAATTGATGATGCAACCGGAAAAAATTGGTTGTTTTTTGGTGATTGGACTGAAGATGAATATTACTACAAGGAAGAAATGGAAGACTGGAAAAAGAAGGGGATTTTGAATAAACATGATTTAGCATGGTCACGAACTGGTTCTGAAAAAGTATATGTCCAACATTTAATGGAAAAAAATGGAGAAAAAATATGGGAATGGATAGATAATGGAGCTTACTTCTATGTTTGTGGGGATAAATCAAGGATGGCAAAAGATGTACATAAGACATTGATTAAAATATGTTCTGAACATGGTAATATGAATATTGAAATGGCTACTGAATTTGTAGAGACTAAAATGATGAAAACTGAAAAAAGATATCTCAGAGATGTATACTGAATTTTTAAGGACTGTCTTCCATTGGAAAAAATAAAGGTTGTGTAATGTTTCGACGTGTGCTAATTGCTAATAGAGGCGAAATTGCGCTAAGAATAATGAGGTCACTTCGTTCTCTCGGCATCAAGGTTGCTATTATTTATGGGAAGGAAGATCGTTTATCATTACCAGTTAGATTAGCAGATGAAGGAATATATATTCCTCGGGATGATCCATTGGCGACATATTTGGATATAGAAGCAATTGTAAAATCAGCCAAAGAATTTGGAGCCGATGCTGTACACCCGGGGTACGGTTTTCTAGCAGAGAATCCTACATTTGCTAGAAGGTTAACTGAAGAAGGAATCAAGTTCATTGGCCCCAGTTCTAAAGTATTAAAAATCTTAGGAGATAAGATTTCTGCAAGAAAAATTATGGCTGAGGCAGGACTGCCCGTGGCGAAGGGCTCAGATAGTCCAATTTCTAACGTTAAAGAAGCCGAGGAAATAGCAAGACAGATTGGTTTTCCTGTTATAATCAAAGCCGCAGCAGGAGGAGGAGGCATAGGAATGCAAATTGTAAATAGTAAAGATAATTTTGAAAGTGCTCTAAATTTATGTCAAGGAAGGGCCTTATCGGCATTTGGTGACGATAGAGTATTCATAGAGAAATTCATTGAAGGTGCACAACATATTGAGTTTCAAGTGTTAAGTGATGGAAAAAATGCGATTCACTTCGGCGAACGATTTTGTTCAATACAAAGGAGGCATCAAAAAATACTAGAAGAGGGCCCATGGCTTGACGATGAGGTCAGGAGTAAAATGGGAGAAATAGTAGTTAAAGGAGCTAAATTAGTCGGTTATGAAGGACTCGCTACCTTCGAATTCTTAAGAGATGAGAAAGATAATTTTTACTTCTTAGAGGTTAATCCAAGAGTACAAGTAGAACATACAGTTACGGAAATGATAGTTGGACAGGATTTGGTATCATTAGGAATTAAAGTGGCTTCTGGTGAAGAAATTAATATTTCACAGGATGAAATTAAAATAACAGGTCACGCAATTGAAATACGTATAAATGCCGAAAATTCATTCACCCTAGAGCCTTCACCTGGCAGGATATGGGAATGTATTTGGCCAGGAGGTAATGGAGTGAGAATAGATTCGCATGTACACACTGGCTATGATGTACCTGCGTCATTTGATTCTCTCTTGGCCAAAGTTATCGTTTGGGCACCAACGAGAAAGCAAGCAATAAGGAAAATGTCTTCTACAATAGATGAGATAATTTTAACAGGCGTAGATACTCTAATTCCACTTCATAAAAAAATATTAAATGAAGAAGATTTTAATGACAGGCAAATAACTATTAAATATCTTGAAGAACATCCTAAATTAATGAAGGAGGGTTTGGAATAGATTTGGTAATAGTGGGTAGTATGGGATATGATCATATTCAAACTCCTACATCTTACGGAGCGGATATATTAGGAGGTTCTGCCATTCATTCTTCTATTTCTGCGGCTTTTCACCTTCCATTGATGCCAGGGATGTTGCCCAGAGTAGGGGCAATTGGACCAATTGGAAAGGATTTTCGAGAAAGTGATTTACAATTATTAAATGATAAGGGGATAAATACAGAAGGAATATCAAAACTGTCTGGGAAAACTTTCAGATGGTCAGGAAAATATGAAGGTACAATGAATGACGCCCAAACGATTTCTACAGAAATTAATGTTTTAGGAGATTTTAAACCAAAAATACCTGATTTTTGGAATGATATAGATATTTTATTTTGTGCGAATATGCATCCTTTATCTCAACTAAAAATACTCAGAGAGTGTAATCCTAACATATCAGTTTTAGATACATTTATGCTGTGGATTGATACTGAGTTTGAGGCTTTATCCGAGGCCCTAAGGAGAGTAGATATAGCCATACTTAATGAAGAGGAAGTTTGCGCTATATCAGGTGAGAATATTGTAACAAAAGCTGCGGAAAAAATAATTTCTGGAGAGGTTTTGAATGGAGGAAAGTCTGCAGGAAAAGGTCCTAGAAGTTTAATAATAAAAAGAGGGAGTGGCGGAGTATTAGCCTATCTCCCATGTGGTACAATATCTCTCCCTTCATATCCTACTAAGGAAGTAATTGATCCAACTGGATGTGGAGATTCATTTGCAGGGACTTTTTTGGCAAATATTGTGGGGTGTGTCGGTGCTATGGAAGATATTGAAATAATGAGAAATGCATTAGTTCATGCTACAGTTACTTCTTCATTCATAATAGGTGGATTGGGTTCCATTAATTTAATAAATTTACAAAAAGGAAAATATCATGCTAGAGTAGATAAATATAGAAGGATTGTTGGATTATCCTAATTTTCTTATTCCCGGTAATTTATTGCCTTCGACTCTAGATGATGTTTTTCTCATTTGTTTGAAGGAAAGTTGTCTTCTAGAGGGTTTATCTTCAGAAACTCTGGTAACTATTGAGTTTATGACTTGCATTGCATCACTGTTTTCATTATCTTTCTTTATCCTAACTGTTCTAGATTGAATATTTGATTGGTGATCTTGATCACTCCTTAATCTTAGAAATTGAGAGGTTTGAAATCTATTATCTTTGGATTGATTTATGTTTTTATTTTTTGAGGGAATATTTGAGGGACGTAGTAATTTATTCATTAATACTGATGAAATACTTAGTGATTTATTTTTTAGAGAGATATTTTTATTATTTCCTTTGAATGCTCTCTTTAGTGATGGATAACTATCAAGATTAGTTGATTCATATGAATAATTTAGCTCATTATCATCGTTCCTGATTTCTTGTTTTGCTCTCGCTTCTTTTACTATACTAGTCTTACATTCTTCCCTAACTGCAATCTCAGTCGGTTGAGGCAAATAAGATGATTCTTTATAATTTGAAACCGGATGACCATAAGTTTCATATGCTTTTTTCATCATTTGTGAACTGGATATTTGATTCGAAGAAATTTTGCTTTGTTCAGAATCAAAAGTATCTTTAATAGAGATATGATTTTCATCATACTCATTTACTTCTTGATCAAATAAACCTCCCTCTTCAAACATATCTAGTCCGCCACCGAACATATCCAAATGACCTGCAGCCTCTGATAAAACAGAGTCCATTCTAGTTTCATTTTTTTTACTATCAGGGCATAAATTTAAATTATCTTCACTTACTTTTTCCTTCTCTTTGTACCAGGGAGGAGGCGGAGTATTCCAAGCACTTTCATATGCAGATTTTTTGGGGATTATTTCTGTTTTTTGGATATTTTGTGTTAAAATACTTTCATCAATAAATTGGTTTGTGTCATATTTTAAATCTTGGAAATTAGAGACTTTCGAATTTTTAATTGTATCTATTCCTACATTTAATGATGATTCGGATAACTTATCATTGTATGTTAATAGATTCTTATCATGATTGGTGAATTGCCCTCCGGCATATGTGAAGGAAGGGAATAGTGGCATTTCCTTCTCGAGATTTTCGAGTCCTACTCTGGCTTCTTTCATAGTACTGCCATGTATTAATCTGGATATCATAGTTGCTAATCTTAATAACGACCCTTCACTTCCTGCGATTAGATGTCTATCTCCAGAATTTGTATCAATAGAAATTATTGAATGACGTGAAAATATATTTAGAGAAATAGCTAGAAAGCCTAGTAAAATTGGGACCAAGCCATAAGGAAAAGAAATTGTCGTTATTCCAAGTAATATTGAAATTACTCCAAGAGGGACTAATCCATTAGGTAGTAGTGGTATTGTTAAATGCCTAGTTCTATTTACAGCGGCCAATGAAAGTCTCAAACCCTTCCCATCACTTCTTTCAAGAGTTAATTCACGATCGGAAAGGATTGCGCAAAATGCCCCTTTTACCCCAACAAGAGAAAGATTACCGAGTAACTCGGTCTCCCCTCCTCCAGTTGGGCGATTAAGCCCAGCTGAATACATCCGAATATCGCAGCATAGTACATATGGTATAAAATGAATGTAAACATAACTAGATACTAGGCATATTTTTGAATGAAAAATATTTACTCGGATTTTAATATTTTTGCTGTCCCTAAAATTCTCATAGGTTTTGCATCTAGCTGTGTTAGAATGACTTCAGTTTCTTGATTTGAACGAACCCAAAGTGAACTTTCCCAGTGAACTTGATAGTTATCTTCTTCAATATTACTAACTCTTCCTACGGTGAACTGTAAGTCTGTTGAGGCATGAATGATATCATCTTTTTTAATTTGTTTTTTCTGAAAAGGTGCTTTATTCAATTTAAAAGAAGAGATATCATGCTTCTCCATTACCTCGGAGTCAGGATGGGTTATTATACAGCCTTTATGTAAAGCCCCCTCACGTAAATTTCTAATAGCAAGCCCAACTCTATCTCCTGAATGTGCAATTTCAACATCGTCATCCATAACTTGTAAACTTCTAATTATTCCTTTTTCCTCCAAGGAAATTACTTCTATAGTGTCGTGTTTCTTTATTTGACCAGATTGGACATAGCCAATCCCCACTAGTCCTATACCTTGAACTACAAAATGTTGATCTATTGGTAATATTAATAATTCTTCATTTGATTTATGATTATCCATCATCCCAAACAAAAGACCTCTTAACTCATGTATTTCTGGCATTGATTGATATATTTTCCAATCAAGATTCAGTTGTGAGAAATAGATTTTTATTTCATCTATATCTATCCAATTACCTTCTTCAGGATTAATTATTGCTATTCCATTTTTTATTCCAGAGCAAGCAAAGGAAACAAGAATTTCCCCTAATGAAGAATCTAATTTTGATATTTCAATGATTCCAGCCTTAGCAACATTCAATACGGATAGTAGAGGCCTTATGCTATCTGGATATTTTAGTGGTCTCAAAAAAGATAGTATGTTTGCGTCAGAGCCATATCCTTCTTTAAATACATAAGATTCTATATCTCGTGAATCACTTTTTTTTGCCAAACTTCTTGCAAAATCTTCAGAACCAATTAGAGCAATATTCAGAACGGACATAAGAACGGGGTGACGTTTAACTTGTTCAAGTGAATGGTCATAATGACTTATTTCATCGCTTCTCTAGCAGATTTAGCTTGATTCCATAATTCTTTTTCCTCATCCGTATTAGGCTCAAATTGAGGTATCTCTATTGCATTCATAGATTCATCAATAGCAACCATGAAGAAAAAGCCTGAACATATTTCCTCCCCTTGCCATTCTGATCTGGACATTCTACAAGAAGTGACATGTATTCCTGCTGTCCTAGGCGATGTCCAAACAACTTTTGCAGTTGTTCTGATAATATCTCCTTGGAAAGCAGGTTTACGGAATTTGAGTGCATCAACAGAAATAGTTACAAATTCACGATGGGCAAACTTTGAAGCAACCATTCCTGCGCTAGTATCCATTATGCTCATCAGATGCCCTCCAAATAGTGTATTTAATGCATTAGTATGTCCAGGGAAAACTTCATTCAAAAGTACGACGGGCTCCAAAGAGTGAGGGTGATTCATGGTCTATCGAACCCCCATGATACGTCATCATCCTTGAATGCTACATCAAATTTAATTAAATCTGATGGTTTTCAGGGGTATGATTGATTCGGGATAGCGCCTCGCAGCTCCATGGAGGTACCAAGATTAAAATGGGAGTGTCTCACTTATGAGGATCCGAATGGAGGAAAAATAGTTATTTGGCCTCATCTTCCATGTATCCTTATGCCAAATAATCTTAGAATAAGAAAATGGGATGGTTTAGCGCTTTTATATTCTAGAGATGATATTGCAATACTTAAGGAAGAGGAAAAAGATGAAGTTAAAAGTCCAGGAATAAATGTACAAGCAGTATTAGCATCAGGAGGAACAATGGGGCTCTTGCTAAGAGATATACAAACCTTAGAAGTTAATGGCCCAAGCATACCGGATCCAGAACCAATTAGATTACTCAGACATGCTGAAAACTCAGGAAAAAAACCTGTTTATACAATAATACCTGAAATTACTGATATGAAGTGGGAAGAATGGTATTCTAAATGTGCAGATAATCAGGTCAAAATAATCAATCTACTTAAAGTCCTTAATAAGAGTAAAAGATATTCTAAAAATCGATTAAGAGCTTCAAAAATGGTTGAAGTATCTGAGAAAATAAACTCCGAGATAGGAGCTGCAGCCGCCTCGTGTGCATCTTGGTGGATTGAGGAACAAAGAGTACTGACTGAAGATCTAATCAAAGAGCGTGATGAACGTTATGCGGCCCGGATAAAAGGTGCATTAAACGATTTAAGAAATAGAAGACTTGATGAAAGCGGTAGTTCGGACGTTATATTATTGGTACCAGTCCACCAAGCATACCTTGAACAACTTTATGACGCGATAATTAACTGTAGTAAGATAGAAATAATGGAAATTGAGTGAGAATATGAATTCCGAACCAAATTTTTTGAAAATTAAAACTCAAACATTTAAATTCACTCCTTCTAAACCTGTTATGCACGAAGATGTCTTGAATTTACCAGGAGGGATGAAAGAAGGAGAATATTCATTAATTTCTAATGAAGACCCAAAATCAACTATAATTATAGATAAGTTAGGTTCCATTATTGTACACAACATCTCAAGACAGGCAGTTGCTAAATTAGTTACACAGAAATTTCTCCTCAGTATTGGAATGTCTGATGAGGGACTTAAATCAGAGACTGGAGAAATATTAGGAGAGTTTTCATTGGGTAAAGCAGTTTTACTTGATTTGGCAAATGAAAGATTTAACGACGTAACTTTAGACGAAAGGATTGGTGCAATAAGAATAGATGCTAAAAGACATGAGTGTAGAATAATTTTATTCAATAATGGTAAAGGAATAGTTTTAGGGCAAAAATCAAAGAGAGTGATTGATATGGCCATCAGTTATTGGAAAAATTTGCTTGAAGAAGAAGGAGCACTGGCCTGAGAAAAATGTTAGAAGATGGATTTTGGTATGGCCCTATAATGGATCAGCATATCCATTTAGACAGAAGAAACTTATACCTGAAAGCTATAGAAGAATTTGTTAAAGTAGGAGGAACTGCGATAAATTTAGTCCATAAACCTGATTTTAATAATCTTCCAAGAAAAATTAGCGAATATCGAATTTTGTACCAAGATACTGTAGAAATGGCGAATGAGATAAGAAATAGCTTTGATATTGATGTTTCAGTAATATTAGGGCCTCATCCTGTATCTTGGGAAAAACAAATAAAAACATTAGGAGATGTAAATTCTACAAAATTACATTTAGAGGCAGTTGAGTTGGCATTAGAATTCATTTCCGATGGGCATGCAGTTTGTCTTGGAGAAGTTGGTAGGCCTCATTATCAAGTAAACAAGAAAACTTGGGAAAATGCAAATCAATTATTACTGGAGATTATGAAAATTACAGCAAAAGAAAAAGTCAGTATACAATTACATGTTGAAGATAATGGTAAAGAAACTTATGCGGATATATCAAAATTATGTGAAATGACAGGGATGCCCAAAGAAAAAACGATTAGACATTTCGCTCCTCCAGATTTGAATTCAGAATTTACATGTGGAATAAGTTCAACAATTAGTGTTGGAAAAGGGAGTATAGAGAGAATAATTGACACAATGAAAGAGTCGGAATCGATTTGGGGGATGGAAACAGATTTCTTAGATGATGTGAAAAGACCAGGCGCTGTTCTTGGACCCAAAACCGTCCCTAAAAGAACACAACATTTATGTAAAAAAATGTGGGAATTAGATTATTCAGATAATCAAATAATAGAATTAATGGAGAATATTCATTCGAGATGGCCTAAGGTGATTTACTCATAGATTCAAACTTTAATTTTGGAGTAAATGTCATTATTCCACCTACCATAAACATAATTATACAAAGGGTGAAAAACGAAAATTCTCCAAAAGGAAGTGATAAATTAAACGCGTTTAAAGACATCCTAAGTAAGGGACCATTAATGGGGAGGAATATAATCATCAATAAAATTCCAAACCTTTGTCTAATCATCATAATAGTTGCGAGATGTATCTAGCATTTGAATAAATGTGACCGAATTAGTTTTGAAAGGTCATGTCTCCGCAATAATTACGCGCCTGTGGTGAAGGGGTTATCACCTGAGGTTTCCAACCTCATGTCCTGGGTTCAAATCCCAGCGGGCGCACCAATTTGAGTTCATATTTACTACCATATTGAAACACCCTTGTCCCTCCGATAGGTTATGTCAGACGACGATGGTGACGACTTTCGATTCAGCGGGAGTGAAATAAGTAAAGATCAGACTGATTCCGATGATAAAAAACAAGTAGTAGGTCGTAAAATATGGAGAATCGTTCCATATCTTGGAAAATATTGGAAAAGGGTTTTTGGAGGAATTTTTACTAATGGAATAGCTAGAGCTTTTGATTTAATACCATTTATAGCGATAGGGATGGCCGCTGACTATTATAGAGATGGTACATTTACAAATAATATTATCAAAGAATTCGTTTCTTCAGAAATTTTTCCTGGGTTTGGACCAATGTCCTCAATAGAGTTTGGATTTGGATTTGTAATTGTTATTTGTTTTACATTTTTGGCACTTTTTCAGGGCCTCAGTAATCAATTGTGGCAGTCAACTGCATATATGGCACAACATGACATAAGAATGGATGCAACAAATTCACTTATGAATATGGAAGCTTCTTATTTTGAAACAAGACAAACTGGTAATTTGATGTCAGTTCTTTCCGCAGATGTTGCACAATTAGAAGATATAATATCAGATGCGAGCACAAGTATTATCAGATTAATAATGACTTTTGCAACGGCTTTTGGGATAATGTTTTGGATGTCCCCAACATTAGCCCTGATTTTATTTGCACCCTTGACCTTGATAGTCCCCATGGTAATTTGGTTTTCAACAAGAGTTCAGCGAAAATATAGGAAAACTAGAGAAAGTACCGGAGGAATTGTGGCGATATTGGAAAATGTATTATCTGGAATTACAGTTGTTCAAGCCTACAACGCAACTAATTTTGAAAGTTCAAGAATAGGCAGGCAAAGTGGCGATTATCGTGACCAGTCCATAGATGCAGCATTTGTAAGAAATAGATTTATACCCGGAATATACGTAGTTGCTGGTTTATCTTTTGGTTTACTTGTTTCAGCCGGAGGTTGGGTGATGGCTTCCGGAGAAATAACAGTAGGGCAGTTTGTTACTTTTCTTTTAATCTCAACTAGAATGACAATGCCTATGTTCATACTTGGATTATTATTAAATCAATTACAAAAAGGAGAAGCTGCATCAAAAAGAGTATTTGCAATCGTTGATTTAGAACCTTCAATTTATGACAAAAAAGAAGCTAAAAAATTAGATGGTTCGATAACATCAATTTCCTTCGAGAATGTATCTTTTTCATACCCTACTTCAGAAGCAAATGTATTAAATGGAATTTCATTTAAAGCGAATTCTGGTGACTTTATTGGAGTTATGGGGCATACGGGTGCAGGAAAAAGTACTATATTGAAACTAATAGAAAGATTTTATGAGCCCCAAAGCGGTGAAATTCTCATCAATGGAATAAATATTAATGATTATTCAATTAAATCAATTAGAGAAAGAATAGGATTTGTCTCACAAGAACCATTCCTTTTCTTTGGCACATTACGTGAAAATATATCGTATGCAAGAGATGCGAATGATGATGAAATAAAATCTGCATTAGAAACCGCAGGAGCATGGGATTTCATATCCAAACTTCCAGATGGAATTGATACAATGGTAGGAGATCGTGGGGTGATGTTGTCAGGAGGTCAAAGAGCACGCATTAGTCTTGCTCGTGCCCTACTTAATAATCCAGATTTACTAATTCTTGATGAAGCAAGTGCTGCTTTGGATGCTGAAACTGAAAAAAGAATTCAACAGTCACTATTTGGAGGTCCCAATACGGACAAGAAAAGAATTACCATTGCAGTTGCTCATAGACTGGCAACAATAAGAAACTCAGATGAAATAATTGCATTAGTGGACGGGGCCATCGTAGAACGCGGAGAACATGATCAATTAATAGAAAATAACAATGTTTATGCTTCGCAATGGCTAATCCAAACTGGAGAAATTGATTCCTAGGAGGGATATGATTGAATGTTGAATGGGAAATAATAAATCCCGGTAGAATATTACTAGGAACGAATAATAGAACGATTCTTTTCGGAGGCATTGGACCCCGGCATGAAGTCAAGATAGATTACCAATTTGAAATATGTAAATATCCATTAAAAAAGGAAATTTGTGAAAAATTACTTTTGGAAGGTTGTGAAATTGCTTCGGAATCTGAATGGTTCTTGGCGTTAAATCAAAATAAAATCTTTGGAAACAATGAAATTGAAGAATTTTCTGATAGGATTAATAATTCTTATTGGGGAAAAATATGTGATGGAAGTCCATTTATATCCGACGACTGGATTTTTAGACTTGGTTGTGAATGGAAATCAGGAAAGAATAATATTATTCAAATTGAAAAAGAAAATGATGAAGTAGAATATCACAGGCTGGTTAGGAATAAGAAAAAAATTAGTACTAAACAACAAATTAACATTTTACCATCATCATCGAATAAAACACAAATTTTTACTGAAGAGATATTAATTTGTATTTTGGTAGGAATAATACCTTCGTTTATTTGGGCTTATTTTAATGCTAGTTCTAATTATATTTATGAAGGATGGTTAAATCTATTATTTGGCGGTTTGTTTTTTGGTTTTTCAACTATAATTTTTTGGCGACCACCTACTAAAACATGGATGATTGAGGACGTATTGAATACGAAATAGAATAATTAACGTGTTTTGTCATCAACCTGTAACCCTGTATTTCCTCTTGAAATCCTTAACCAACCTGTCAATATTCCAATGCCATAATTCCAATGAAGAATAAAGGTTACAATGGGAGACAGGAATATTGTTATCAGTGATTTACTAGGAGATTTTCCCTTCCAAGAACCAAACCAAGAGATGAGATTGTACAAAATAATTAATGTAATAAATAAATGTACACCAACTCTAGGGAGGCCCATTGGAACTGTTGAGAGGCGGATGTCCCAAAATTCTGGCCAAGCTACTCCTCCATTGAGAATACCCCAAATAGAAAATAATAAGCATGAAAAGACAAGTAAAGGAAAAAATGCCACAGCAGTATGGGAAGGTTTACGAAGTTCGGGGTATTGATAACTTGCTAATGCTCTTACAAGCCCATAATTTCTAATCTGTTTCTTTACTTTTGTTATATTTCTCCTTCGGTGCCACATTATTGCTGATTTATCAGACCATAGTTTATTACCATTTTTTCTTATTCTATAATCTAGGATGACATCTTCGGCCCCTATTGATCCTTCATCAAAACCCCCTATTTCTTCAATTTTAGAACGTCTATATGCGCTATTTACTCCTGGCAATTGTTCGACCTCCTCCAATTCTTCAATGCCTGACCTACCATAATTTGTCCCAGATGTAAAAACAGTACTACAAAATGTTACATCAATAACTTTTTGCCATAATGAAGATTCATTTACTGGAGCGTAATTAGGCCCTCCGACTCCTGCAACATCATCCCTAGAAAACCATCTCAAAATCAATTTTGACCAATCGGCAGGGGCGATAACATCATCATCTGTAAATAGGATAATGTCGGAATCTGATTCTCTAATGGCAACATTACATGCATCAGCACGAGTCTTCGCTCCTTGATCATCAATATAGCGAATTTTTCTTTCTTGCGCTACCTGACGGGCTAAATCATTAGTAGGGCCAACAACAATTATCTCATCCAGTGGTTTTTCTTGAGCAAGAAGGCTATCTAATGCGAATCCTAGCTCAATAGAATTTCCTACACTAGGAATAATTACGCAGGTGGTGTAATCCATCTGTTACGGCCACAGAGTAATCATTCAAGAGTTCACGGGTCATTAGTCACTCGAGGGGCCAAGAAATAGGTCCACCTAGCGCCTCCTTGATTGCTGTTCCAAGTCAATCGGAGAGGATATTTTTCTTGAAATTCAAGAGTTATGTTCTCGGTCAGTCCTCCTGCTAATTTCCTCGTAAGAGGATCTAAAAACTGTAAAGAATATGATGATTGAGTCGGTGAAGGGCAGACTAATTCAGTTAATTCTCCAGATTCAAATTTGACATTAACACCTTCACCTGCTTCAACAGTGATTGAAACAGTCATGTGTGTCTGATCTAGACTTAGATCTACTATTTCGCCGACAAACTTAGCAGCTCTTAAAGAACGGGAAAGTCTATCTGAACCAACAGTTGCTTTATGATTGAATTCTAGGTTAGGTATATTCGGATTGTTCATGGTTGCTGGATCTACGCCTCTTAATATTCTATGAACTTCTCCTACTCTGACATTGATTGCTCCAAACGAATCGTCATAATCTAATTCTACTAAATCATTTGGTCCTGCTAAAGTCAATAAATCACGCATTTTTCCTAATTCTAAACCTATTTCTACCTTCTCAACTTCATATGTTTCAAAACATTCATCGGCAATTGTAGCAGAAAGTAGCGCGACATGTGAGCCATCAACAACGGTAACATGCAAGCCCTTTTCACTCCATACCAATTTTGCCTCTTCGGTTAGAACTGAAAGAAGTTCTACAATTTCTCGCATCAATTGTTGTTTAGCAGTTACTCTTAGCATCATCGCACCTTACTTCATGACGTCGTAGTAGGAGGTTATTGATGGTTCGTAATATTTTGCTAGAAAAATCATTGATATTCGCGCCATCTTTTACCGCAGCTTTCGCATGTACACATTTTAGTTTCTGGTTCATCCGAGGATCTGGTTTGTTGCATCCATACATATACTCTATTTTTTTGACACTTTGGATTAGGGCAAATATAATCGCCAACTCTCAAGGTCCCTCGTGCTACTTCTTCTTCGACTACCTCGGTCAAATGTTTCAGTGATTTGGTTGCATTCTTTGCAGTTGCATTTGTAAGATCTATTTCTTCCCCAGACATAGGATCAATGAATTTTCCTCCTTTTCCATCTGGACCTGCTAACGGCCCTTCATAACCGCATTTATAATCCGGGCACTTGATATTATTTTTTGAATCGGGAAATGAAAGTGAACCGCATATTGGACAAAACATCTGAATCTCAACTCCTTTAGATTACTAGAACCATATTGCCGTCTATGGGATTATTATTCAATGATTCTATTAAAAGTGCTATTTTGATAGTCATGAGATGAAACTAGTTGCCATAAAATAACCAACCCATGCAAGAAAAATACTCCCAAAAATAGTAATGAAAACATATAATATGGCGCTAAATGTATTTTCTTGAATTAAATCTACTGTTTCAATTGCAAATGTGGACATAGTCGTAAATGCTCCCAAAAAACCTGTTCCAATCAAAATTATTGTTTCCTCAGTAATTTCTAAACCATTAGAAATTGCACCAAATAATAAGCCTATAAATAAAGAACCTAGTAAATTGATAATCATTGTATCTGAGATTCCATATTGATTTGGAAGAAATGTGGGTGCGATATATCTTAGTATTGCTCCTGATGCGCCTCCAATTCCTACAATCACAATTAGCCTGATATCCATGATTGGTCTAATAAGGATACCTTATTCATTACTTCCATCCATATACATGCTTCCGTACCGTTCAAGCGCTATAACTCCTCGGAGGAGTATGCGAATCAACTACGACTGGAGATTGGCACGACTAATAGATGATGATGACTTAGTTATTGATGAAATATATTGGACTTCCAATGTGACTGTTCAGACTTTAGTAAGAAGACTAATTGCATTACAAAAAGGCAGGATGAGTCCAGAAGCAAGGATTTTGTATGAAAGATTTGGAGATGTTGAGATTAATCCAGAAGGACATTTGGAAGATTATGATTGGCCTAAATATAATAATGATGAAAAAATACTCTTTGATGAAGCAGTAATAGCAATTGCAAGGTTGAAAGTTGCTGAATCTTCTGAAGATATGGATAAGAGATTAGATATGTTAGTATCATCTGCAAATGAGATAAGATCTAATTGGACAACAAGTGAGTCCAGATGTATTGAATGGGCGGGACTTTTTTTAACAGAAATAAACTTAGATACGAGAAGAAAGGAAATTATTGAATCAATTATTGAATCAGAATCTATCACTTCTGTAGCGGATAAGTTAGGAACTATTAAGCCATTATTTGAGCCTTCGGAAATTGAATGGAATGCCCTTAAAAGACATTGTGAATCTGTATCTATATTGACAAAAAGGCTGAAAGAACAAGAAGATTCAATTAGAATTATGGCATTAGAATACATGCCTTCTCTTTCTGCTCTTATAGGTCCTTTGGGTGCATCTAAACTATTGGTATTAGCAGGCAGTAGGGGGCGATTAGCAAGAATGCCATCAGGATCATTACAGGTACTCGGAGCCCATGCTGCAATGGCCGCTCATAGAAATGGTGCATCACCTCCTAAGCATGGATCTGTACTATTTTCATTACCACAGGTAGGAAAATCACCAAAATGGGTAAGAGGTAAGATAGCCAGATTTATTGCCGGTAAGGCTAGTATAGCAGTTAGAGTTGATCACTTTGGTGGTGAAAGGTGGAATGATGTAGAAATATCTAAAATTAATGAGGATATTAAGAATATTATAAATAAATTTCCTAAACCACCCAAAAGGAAATGAAACCATGAAGCGAAGAGTGAAGTCCTTAGGATGGGGAGTAAGGAAAGAAGGTAGGAATATTTGGACACGAAATGCAGTGAAAGGAGTTTCAGTGAGGAAAGAACGTAGGAAAAGAGATGGACGTAACGAATGGCGCCTTTGGGATGCAAAAAAATCTAAAATTGCAGCTTCGATAATCAGGACAAAATTAAATCCTATTGATTTAATACCTCTGCCTGGACAAAGTTGTCTTTACCTTGGGGCTTCAGTAGGCGGAACGGTTAGCCATATCCATGACTGCGTTTGTGGCTCTGGAAATCATCACAAAGGGCAGATAATTGCAATTGATGTATCAACCAGAATGATGAGGGAGTTAGTTGCTTTATCGGAAATAAGACCAGGGATAATTCCAGTTTTAGGCGATGCAAGAAACATATCAGAGATTTCTCCTTTTGTTAATAAAAAAGTAGATTGGTTACATCAAGACTTAAGTATTTCTGATCAAGCAAAAACATTTGTAAAGGTAGTTGAAGTATTTCTTAAAGACAATGGAGTTGCCCTGTTAAGCCTTAAGGCTGCAAGTGAAAGGATGTCAGATGGCAATACTGAAAATAAATTCGAAAAAGCAATGGAAATAATAAATAATTCTAATCTAAATATTATTGAAATGATTGATTTAAAAGGATTGGAGGAGCAACACATGTTATTTTTCTGTAAGTTGAAATATTTATGAAACAGTTATTATCATTGAGTGGTACCTTAACGGATAATTATGCCAGAGTTGCCAGAAGTCGAGACTGTGCGAAGAGGACTTGAAAAACATATAAAAAATAGAGTTATTGTAGATATTGAATTGAGAAGAGATAATTTACGATTTCCATTTCCCGATAAGTTTGAAAAAACATTAAGTGGTAAAAAAATAATTAAAATTGAAAGAAGAGCTAAGTACTTGTTAATTAGATTATCAGGAGGTAAAACTTGGTTATGTCATTTAGGGATGACTGGAAGATGGACACTCATTGGAGATGGTAAAAAAGGAGTTCCAGGTAGATTCATTCATGGCGCTGAGATTGGTAGTGGTTCAGGACCTCATGATTGGGTGGTAATATATCTTGATGATGGAGGCAAAGGAGTATATTCAGACCATAGAAGATTTGGAATAATGGATGTATTTGAAACTGAAGAACAAGAAACTCATAAATTACTAAAGGATATTGGGCCGGAACCAATGCCGGGCTCGTTAACACCTGAAATACTCTCAAATAATTTAAGAAAAAGAAGAATACCGATAAAAAATGCATTACTTGATCAAAAAATCGTTGCTGGATTAGGAAATATCTATGTTTGCGAGATACTTAATAGAGCTGGAATATCACCAAAAATAAAGGCAGAATCATTGGTATTGAAAAAGGGAATAAGTAAAAGGATAGAAAAAATAGTTTTTGAGATTCATTCTGTTATGATAGAAGCGATAGATGCTGGAGGATCAACACTTCAAGACTTTAGAGGAGTAGATGGAGATGATGCCTTAGGTTATTTTCCTAACTCATTTGTAGTCTATGGCAGAGAAGGGCAGGGCTGTAAAAAGAAATCTTGTAATGGCACCATAAAGAGAATTGTACAGTCAAATAGATCAACATTTTTCTGCCCAAAATGTCAGAAATAACGAAATTAAAATTATTGAATTTTTGATGATTTTTCTATTCCTTTTATCATAGAAAATAGCATTGAATTTAAAGGAGTTGGTATTCCAAAAGAATCTCCTTTAGATATTATTACTCCACAAAGAGAGTCAATTTCTGTTCTTTTTCCAGACATAATATCTTGTAGCATTGAACAACGATTTTTTTCAGTTGAGATAACTATCGAGCGAAGTTTTTTAGTCAAATCTACGTCATTTAAATTAATTCCTGAAGCATGGGCAATGATTGATGCTTCATTCATACAGGATTCAGATTGATTCCAAAGGTCTTCTTGAATTAGTATCTCTCCATTACGTAAACCTGTAATGGCACAAATTGGATTAATCGCTATATTAATTAGTAATTTAATCCAAATTTCTTTTATAATTTGTTCACTCCATTTTGGAGAAAGTTTAGATTCTTCAAGCAAAGAAATAAATTCATACACCATTTTGGATGGTTCTATTCCATCTAAGTTACCAAGGATTATCTCGCCCCTCCCTTCCCAATGAAATGAGTCAGCATCTTTCCATGCACCATGGGTTACAGTACAACCTAATACCTTATTTCTCCCTATCATACTTGAAAGATATTCGGCATGGCCAAGGCCATTTTGCGTACTGATAGCCATTCCATCCGAGGAAAGTAATTGAAGGGCCAATGGTGCTAACTCAGGCATAGAATAGCTTTTTCCACAAATTAAGACAAAATCACAAGATTTAGTCAATGATGATGGAAGTGGCCCAGAATCGCTATTAAATACTGTAAATAATTCAGGCGGAAAATGTTCAATAGTACCTTCTGGTGTATGTAAGATAATTCCTGTTTCAGATATTTGGGATGCCCTTAAACCTCTAGAAACGGCAATTAATTCAACATTTGAATCGGCAAGAGAAGAGAGAAATATCCCTCCAATGGAACCAATTCCTAAAATTGCAATTCTCATCATGAACACCCATATAATGGACATCTGACTGAAATGTGTATTGTTAGGCTATCTTTATCGATTGAAATCCATGATGAATAGTATAATGAAGAATCAACTTTTTCTTCCATGGTTATTTCTATTTGTTCATCGGCCCCTACAAATCCTGGAATATTTTGGACGCCCCAGGCACCATAATTTACTGAATCTCCGTACCACTCTACAGAAATTGGTATTGAAAAATTCTCTCTATTAATTATTGAAAACGAATTAGTAATTATTTTATTATTAATTGAGTCCTGATTGATAATAACATCTAATCCTTCTTTAATGATATATTTTGAGACTGGGGTGCTTTCATTGCATATCATTAACCAACCGGTAGAAGGAACAATTATCGTACCATTAATTACTGGCCCTTTTGAGAATTTTATTGGAGTATATTCTTCCAGTGGTAGAGTCCAATTTGCGTTCACTTCTGTAACTATATCACTTGACTTACAAAATGCAGGATTATCGGACCCATAAACAATTGAATATTGAGTATTTTGTAAATTTATCCATGGAGGTATTATCCATTCAGTACCTGAAATTAGAATATTAGGTTCAGTATTCTCAATAGGCATCCACCAGTCCAATGTAGTATTATTTTCCCTGTTGAATTGAATAGATGGCCCATAATGACGAAATTGCTCGTCTGTAGAGTTTGAGGAAAATAAAGCTCCCTCATGACCTATTAAACATAAATCATTAATTCCTTCTTCCACAAATGAGGAATTTTGAAAATTCCAAAATGGATTTGTTAATGATAAGTTACCTCTATCTCCTGAAATGATATTTATTTTTGTACAGATTGTGGGATTGTTATTATCACTAGAAATTGTCCAAAATACATTTTCTGGGCCAGAATATTCGCTATTATATAGTAATATCAAATGTTCCTTTTCATTATCATTAATATCAATAACTATTCTCAAATACATTTTTTCTTCAAAAACAAAATTTGGAGCCTTTACCCCTATATTGATTAATTGATTACTATTTTGAGTCACATTACTGAAATAACAAGAGTTATTTTCTCCACAACTTGAATTAATTTCCCAATACTCTGATTGGCTACCTTCAATACTGAACTGTAAAAACCCTGAAATTGGCATGATTCCATTTGGTTGGAGTAAAAAATCTAAGCTAGTCTCACCAAATTGAGGTATTTCAGCATTTTCCATCCAATCGCTAGTTGATAATCCTGAATCATAATCTTCTAAATCTGAAATAGGATTAAATCCAGGAAAGCCAAGAATCAATATAGATACTAGTATAATGGTAATTTTTGATTTTAGATCCTTACCTAAATCAATATTTTGATTGACAACAAACGGGATGATATTATTCTCAGGACTGAATCGTTGCCAAGTTGCAAATGCAACTAGGAATAGCCAAGGAAGGTAATTGACAAAGGCGAAAATAATTATCATTATAGTAAGAGAGGAAATAAATAATGATGTTTGTAACTCACCCTTAGACATTTCAGAAGTTCCGAAAAGAGAATACAGTAATCTATCGCCCGGGAATCCAGGAATTGGCAATAAAAGAATCCAACCAATCATTGATAGTCCTATTCCGGCTATTCCAATTGGATGTAGCCATTGTAATTTTAATTCTATATCATCAAATAGTGATGAATATATTATCTGAGTTATTTGATTTACCTCAAATATTATAGGTGACGTTTCTAACTCTGGTGGTTCGTTTGAGGTTATTTTAAGGCCAACTATAGTGAATAATGACCCTATAATGAATATAGACAAAGGAAGTATTGATTCAATAATAGCTAATTTTTTACGATCTGGAAAAGGGACATTATCCATCCTTTTCTGAGATAAAATTCCTGTTAAACCGAATGGCCACATAGGATACAATATGGGAAATATTATTGGAATTATATGTCCACTATCTACTGAATTATATTTTGCAATCCAATATCTTAAATGACTACATAATAATAGCGTAATTATTATAGGGACGGTAAAGTAAAGCAATGATTCTTGTAGAATATCGCTATTGAGTATTCCCTTATTTTGATCGTACCTACCAAACCACTCAGCGCCAACAATAGTTAAGAATATAGACATTAAAAACCAAATTGATACTTGTTGCCATCGACTAGAGACACTAGAAGATGAGGGCAACGTAATTATGGTTAGGACCGGCAAGTCGTCGTTACTTAGTACTCCGATAAGGCCGAGTGATTCTAGATGATTATTTAATAAAGATAGTGAATTTGCGGCGTCAATTTCACTCACATAACTAATTTCCCAAGAAGAATGTTGATTAGTTTCTTGGCCCAAAACAAAATATCTTGATGCTATGACTTGAGTTAATTCTTGATTGCTCCACGTTTCCGTATCAAGTGATATTGGATTAGTATCTTCCATTAGAAATCCTCTCTCTCAACTGTCCGTCATTGTTGACTAATAAGATACCTCGCCAAGAACAACTATATTATTCGATTATTTATTCTTGAAACGTTTCAATCTGAAAGTTTCTTCTCTTTCCATTTCTTCCAAACGTAATTGAATAAAGGTTTGAGCTTCTTTCATCTCAGGTATTACAACAAATTCCAAAGCATTTACTCTTCTTTTGGTTGCCTCTATCTCTTCTAATAATCTTTTCAAAGTAGCCTCCATTTCGGCTGCTTTAACAATTTTTGAAATTAATATGGAATAAGAATCTGCTGCTTCATCTATGTAAGGAGAACCGCCGATTATACCCGTAGGCCTAGTTTCAACAGTAGTAGTTAGATTTGTGCCTTCCACCTTTGGAACTACAACACCCATAATATTTCTCCTTGAGACCATTACTTCCGGACCGGATGTTGCAGCTATTGCAGCACTTTTAACTGAAAGTCCTCCTTCAATTGAAGAAGCAAGAGCGATTGATTTTAGGGCATCACGATATGTACCTACAAGTTCTTCCTTTGCGGCAATCATTTCGGCCAATAATGTTCTAAATTCAAAAAATAAACCATCTCTTTTCATTTTTAGCAGATTATATCCACTAGATGTTTGTTTAATTCTACGTTTTAAATTAATTAGTTCGGATCTTGTGGGCTTAATATCCAATGCCATATCTTTCATCTCCAATAATATTTTTAAAAATAGATTAATTCTTTTTATCATTTGGATGATATTTATCAATCCACTTTTGATCCAGGCGAACAAGATATTTTGTGTCTATATTAGAAAGTAGTTCCCATGCATAATCTAGTGTCCCTTTTCCTATGTCTCTGTCTTCATCTCTACTTTGACGAAGGAATTGATTCTCAAAAATATCTGCAAACTTAAGTAATTGTAAATCTCTTTCATTAAGAGCATCTTCACCTACAATAGCGACTAATCCTCTCAATTCTCTTCCTTGAGCATAAGCGGCATATAATTGGTCAGAAACAGATTTGTGATCTTCACGTGTCTTTCCATCGCCTATACCCGCATTCATCAACCTGGATAACGAAGGAAGAACATTTATCGGAGGATAAATTCCTTTCTGATGTAATTCACGAGAAATAACAATTTGCCCTTCGGTAATATATCCTGAAAGATCAGGTATTGGATGTGTGATGTCATCTCCAGGCATAGTCAGTATCGGGAATTGAGTAATTGAGCCTTTCTTTCCCTTTACCAATCCTGCACGCTCGTACAGCATTGCTAAGTCAGTATACATATATCCTGGATATCCTCTTCTACCAGGAACTTCTTCACGAGCAGCACCTATTTGACGTAATGATTCGCAATAGTTCGTCATATCAGTATAAATTACTAAAACATGATAATCGTGCTCAAAGGCAAGATATTCTGCAGCTGTTAATGCTAATCTAGGAGTAATTAATCTCTCAACGGCTGGATCATCCGCCAAATTAACGAATAAACAGGCATTTTCAAGCGCCCCTGTTCTCTCTAAATCATGGACAAAGAAGTTATATTCTTCTGCCGTTATACCCATTGCACAGAATACAACTACGAAATCATCATCGCTGTCCACTAGTTTTGCTTGTCTAGCGATTTGTAATGCAATATCATTATGAGGTAGTCCGGATGCGCTAAAAATTGGTAATTTTTGACCTCTAACCAATGAAGTACAGGCATCGATTGCCGAAATACCCGTCTGAATAAAAGAAGATGGGCTTTGTCGTGAATATGGATTTATAGCAGCACCTATTATGTCCGCCATTTCATCAGCAACAATGGGAGGTCCTCCGTCTCTAGGCCTACCTGCACCATCTAAAATACGACCTATCATATCCTTACTTACAGGTAATTTGAAAACATCACCAAGGAATTTAATGCCGGTTTGTTTATCTATTGAAGCAGTTCCTTCAAAAACTTGTACAATTACTTGATCATCAGAGGTATCAAGAACTTGTCCATTCTTCAATGTACCATCTGAAAGTCTTAATTCGACGATTTCTCCAAAGGCAACAGGTTCAGTCTTATTTAGGAACACCAAAGGTCCTTTTACATCAGTTATTGTTCTATATTCTTTTCCAGTCATTTATACCACTCCTTAATCAGTCTCCATAGTATCAGCAATTTGTTTACTCATATCATCTAACATTTCTTCTATTCTGTCTTCGTATCCTGATTCAAATCTGCCTCTCATTAAATCGGTCCTAGCAGGCACATTCACTACATCTTCTAATGCGGAACCACCTGCAAGGGCTTTTTTGGATTCTTCTTGAAAAGAAAGTATAGCTTTAGCCATAGTATATTGAAGTTTGAGGTCACTATATGTGTCAACATCATGGAAAGCATTTTGCTGTAAGAAAAATTCTCTAATCATACGAGCAACTTCGAGAGTTAGTTGTTGATCCACTGGAAGTGCATCTGAACCGACCAGTTGTACAATCTCTTGTAACTCTGCCTCTACTTGTAAAAGTGAACTTATCTGAGTTCTAATTTCTGGAAAATCACTTTTTATATTATCCCTATACCATTGATCTAATGATGGTGGATATAATGAATATGAATTAAGCCAATTAATTGCTGGGAAGTGTCTTTGGCGTGCTAATCCGGCATCTAAGCCCCAAAAGACTTTGACAATACGTAAAGTACCTTGGCTTACAGGTTCGGAAATGTCCCCTCCAGGAGGTGAAACAGCCCCTATTACAGAAACTGAACCATCTCCGCCAGAAAGTGTTTCTACACGGCCTGCTCTTTCATAGAATTCTGCTAAACGACTAGAAAGATAGGCCGGATATCCTTCTTCACCGGGCATCTCTTCGAGTCTGGATGAAATTTCTCTCATTGCTTCTGCCCAACGACTCGTAGAGTCAGCCATTAGAGCGACATCATAGCCCATGTCTCGGAAATATTCAGCAATAGTAATTCCAGTATATACTGAAGCTTCTCTAGCTGCAACCGGCATGTTAGAGGTGTTTGCAATCATAGTGGTCCTATTCATTAAAGCCTCACCTGTTTTAGGGTCTATTAGATGAGGGAATTCATCAAGAACTTCTGTCATCTCATTACCTCTCTCTCCACAACCAATGTAAACGACGATGTCTGCATCAGACCACTTTGCTAGTTGTTGTTGAGTAACTGTTTTTCCTGAACCAAAAGGTCCCGGAATACCTGCAGTACCTCCTTTCGCCAAAGGAAAAAGGAAATCTAGAATTCTTTGTCCTGTTTGTAAAGGTACTTCAGGAGCATGCTTCTTTGTAAAAGGTCTTGGAGTCCTAACTGGCCATTTCTGCATCATTTTTATTTCGTCCCCGCCATCTAATACGCATATTGTTTGAGTTACATTAAAATCACCAGATTTTATTTCTTTTACAACTCCTGAAATACCAGGAGGAATCATTACTCTATGTTCAATAGTAGTAGTTTCTTGCACTGTTCCTATTACATCTCCTGAAGCAACATTATCTCCAACTTTTACAACTGGATTGAAATTCCAATTCTTTTCTAAATCGAGCCCATCAGCATCTACACCCCTTGTGATAAAAACTCCCATTGTCTTCTCAAGTTCTGGCAAAGGTCTTTGAATGCCGTCATATATTTTTGTCAAAAGACCAGGTCCCAATTGAACAGACAGAGTCTGCCCGGTCCTTATCACGGGCTCGCCTGGCCTAACTCCTGATGTTTCTTCATAAACTTGAATCACAGACTGATCGCCATGTAATTCGATTACTTCTCCCATCAAACCCTCATTTCCAACGCGTACGACTTCATACATTCTTGGGGATATTCCTATTGCTGTCACTACTGGCCCAGAGATGCGATAAATTACTCCTTTTTCTTCACTCATTTTTTAATTCACTTCCATTTATTTTTTCTAGGATTTATTTCCACAAATCGACTCCTAGTGCCGATTTGATCGACTCTCTGAGGGTATTATCCTCTTCTGTCCCTATTCCCAATACTGTGGGAGTTATGCTCTCTGAAAGTTGTATTCGCAATCTTTCAGGGAGTTCTAATAAATCAGAATTATCTATAACGATGACGCCAATTTCTTTTTGATTCAACAAATCTTTCATAGTTGAAGCTGTTTCTTCTATATTTTTTGGATTATATAGTCTTAATACTCCGGCTAGTTGGAAACCAAGGGTAAAATCTAAAGAACCTACGACTGCTATTTCCATACTATCTACCTCAAAAATCCATATGTGATTCCAATACCTCAGATGTTAGTCCGATTGCCTTCCCACGTACAAGAAGACGAAGATTTTGAATTTCCAATACTTTTCTTTCAATGTAATAAATTACAGGGAAAGGTGAAACAGGATTGAGATATGAAAAACGTTTCAGCATCGCATGTCTTTTATGTGTAAGTAATGATGCTATTGAATCCAGTGATTGAGTTTTATTAGATTCTGTTAACGCCTCATCGAAGCCTTCATCATCAAAATAAATACTTCTTCTGAAGGTATCTAATAATGTTTCTTGATTGGTAGTTTGCGATGCTTGTAACATAATAGAATTTTGAATTCTGCCCCCTAAGATAATCATTTGTGAACGTTTTTCTGGAGAAATATTTTGACGTAATTCACGGAATTGATTTATTATGTTTCTATGATCTATCTCGGTTCTAATATATTTCATCAATTGTATATTGGAATCTTTTCCTCTTGATATCTGAAGTGCGTTAGAATAGTATTGGCGATCTAACGCATCTTCCATTTCTTCAAGAGTAGTTTCTGAGCCCTCTAGTTTTGATAATTCTTTGCCCCAAGGAGTACCAGCCATTGCGCTTGCTGCCTCTTCTACTGTATCTGTATTTCTTACAATATCGAGCCAAATTGCATTCATTGGATTTTCTGAAGGCAATATTTGTGATTCTATTAATTCATCTGAGCATCCTCCATTAACTGATCTAAGTACAGTTTTTGCCTTTTCATAGGAAAAACGTTCAATGTAGATGGCCACTATGGATTTCAGAGGACCCTGACAAAACTTCAGTATCTCCGATAAATCATTGTCTAAATTATGTACTAATGCTGCCTCTACGGCGTCAGCACCACTCATTCTAGATGCATAAATATCCATTTCATTTCGGTAACCTAATTCTCCAATACTTGCTCCAATAGACTCAGGGCCTAGTTGTAATAATTGTAACATTCTTGTCGAGTCTATCAACGATGCTTTGCGCGCTTTGGCTCGCGCTGCAGCATTATAGATATTTGAACGACCACTTGCTACTCTAGACATAAAAACACCATTTAGTTACTGAATAAAGTACTATTAACTAATCCAAGATTTTCTTGCCAGGATTTCTCTAATCGGCTATCAAATCTATAATCGAGAACTACCGATCCATCCTTTGATTCAAGTACGAAACCTCCTAATCCTTCGATATCATCGCCGATGTCAAAATTTTCTTTTTCGAGTTCTTTCCTATCAGTGGCAACAGGCCTTAACAGCATCCCTTTACCTGATTTTTTCGCTTCGGATAATAGAGATTTCAAGATATTCGAACGGCCATCAAGATCTGGAGAAGATACTGATTTTCGAATAGATTTCCATGTTTCATCTAGTTCCTCTCGACGTGCAATCAATAGATGTTTCTGATTAGCCTGTTTAGCAGATGCAACTACTTCTACTGAAAGTTGTGCACTTTCCCTTTCCGCACGTGCCTTCATTTCAGAAGACAAGGAATTTGCTTGATCTCTTGCTTCATCTTCTATTGCCTTCGCCTGGGCTTTTGCAGAATCAATAATAGATTTTGCTTCGGCTTTGGCCTGGTTATCAATTTCATTTGCTAATGCATCTAATGTCATTAATTATACCTCAGTTTTAAATTATGGATAAAACACAAAATTCTGCTTAGAGCAAGAATAATGCAAGAAATCCAAAAAGTACAATTGTTTCAGGCAATGCTGTGAAGATTAGTCCATTAACGAACTTACTACTATCTTCAGCGATCATTCCTACAGCAGCAGCACCTATTGGTCCTTGGCTTAAGCCAGTCCCAATTCCTGCTAAACCTAGAGCAATACCTGCTCCTAACTTACCATATGCTTCTACTGTACTTTCATTTGCTTCAGCTTGTACGCTAGTTGCAATCATCACAATTGACGATAGTGTCAATAACATACTCATTCCTCTCATTTTATTTTTATTATTCATATTTTTTCCTCCATTTTATCTAAGCCTTAAGCTTGGAATGTAATATCACTCGACCTCCACGTGGTGCGAGCGGAAACCGAAAGGTGAAAATTCCTCTCCGCTAGAATCATAATACTGCCTCATCCATTCTACAAAATGAAGTCTGGCTGCATGAATATTTGGACTAAAGACACCTAGCCCCCATGCAAAGAATTGAACTGCTAACCATCCAATTAGTAAAAATGGAACTACTAAAAATTCGCTATGTTCAATAGCATGAACCATTGGTTCAAAAAGTTTAATATTTCCTGTTTCTGCAATTTTTACTCCAACTACTCCTACGGCAAAAAGACGAACATAAGATATCACTGAAGGCATCATTCCTATCGCTTCTATTGGAGCGAGTATTAAACTAATAGCCAATGGGATGCCATGATATTTGAATAAGGTCCAAATCAATAATATTACTGCAGATATTGCGATAAACATTCCAGGCAACATCATATATTCTGCTTCTTTAGGCCCTAAAAATCCGTATGAAAATAAGAATCCTCCTATCAATAATATTATCCAAACACCATGCTCAAAAAATGCTGCAAAGAATCCTATGTGACCATGATCAGTACCATAAAACATTACATCTCGGAAACCTATCAAGCGGCCAAATAAGATATGAATCAAACCTAAGTAAATAGTCAAAAGAACCAGGTGCTCAAGATTTCCGTGATCCTCAACTAACACAACTCTGTGGAATGGATAAGCTAACTCTATGCCGAATGGGTATGAATGATGCCATACGGAACCATGAGAATCTACAGGAGGATAAAAAATAGAAAGTACCTCTGCTGGATTACTATGGCCATGAGGGAATATCTCCCATCCTGCGAATTCAGCGTATAGATAGCCAAAAACAAATGTACCGAGTCCGATATAGATGAGGAATTTACCGCCCAAGTTCATTAAATTATTAGATCCTGATTTACCCATAATAAATGCCCCAAGAGACATTGTGATAATTCCATATGCCATATCGCCTAACATCATTCCAAAGAAGATAGGATATGTTACAAACATGAAGAGAGTAGGATCTATCCTGCCATATGCTGGGCGACCGACGGCATCAGTGAGTAATTCCATTGGTTTGGATAAGTTCCTATTTTGATATGCAATAGGTGGCATTTTTTGATTGTGAGAATGATCTGAATGTCCATGCCCTCCCTCTCCTGCTTTAATTTTGAAAGGTGATATTTCAGTAAATATGCAACAATCTAAAAGGGCATTTTCTACCTCTTCGGATCTAGACATTTCAATCCAACCGTCAACCAAAAAGGCGTGATTCGAAACTGCAATTTTAACGGGTGCAGTCAAGATATCGTGCTCTCTTTCTAGTAACTCCAAACCACATATTAATGAAACCCCAAATTCATTATTCCACAATTCTAAATCTTTAATTATAGATGATTTTTCTGATTCTAAAGTAATTATATTTTCCATAATTTCAGAAAGTAAATGCCCAGGATTACCATGTAAATTTTCTAAGATACTTATTGCTTGAAAACCACATGCATTTAATATAGATTGGATTGAACTCGAGTCTTCATTTTTAACAAAGAGTGCTATTACATTTGATCTTTTAAATTGCCCTGTGAAAATTAGATTATCTTGATCAATATCATCGAGAAGAGTCAAATCTGATACAGTTCCAACGAATGAGGAAATATTTTCGTAACCTGAAAGTAACTCAACGTCTAAATCTAATGAAGATATTAGTTCCAAGAATATTTTATTTTCAGAAAGGGAGGAGATTTTATTTTCAAGTAAATCCAATCTTGTACTTTTTTCGAGTAATAATTCTACTGCATCGGGCAAAGAATTATGCAATTCTGATCGAATTTTTTCAACAGAGATTGGTTTTTTAGGGCTCTTTCCTTCAACTATGGAAGCTGCAGAACGAAGTTTATTCAAACGCTTACCTACTATTTCTGCTTCTTCTTTTGGAGAGCCGAGTTTGAAACCATCTTCTAAACCATCATATTCTATAATATGAAGTGCGTTTAGATTCGCCAAACAATCTATCAACTCTTCTAGTTTATCTTTACTTCCTGCTGCAATTAAACGGCCCATTTTTTGAGTATGGACCTGTGACATGTGACTTCATCTCCAAACTTAATGTTTAATTTTTGAAAGCATCAATTACTAATTTTTCCGCTTTTGCTCGATTTTTCTTACCTGAATCATGCACATTCTTTTCGGCTAGACTTCCATCATCTGAAACTAATTTTGCTTCAGAATTGGCAGATTCCCGCGCTTTAGATAACATATTTTGATTGGTAGAATCAGAATTGGATCGTTCTGAGTTTAAAATTTCAGAAGCATTTTGACGAGCCTGTGAGATTATCGATGCTGCCTCTTTTTTTGCATTAGATAAAGTTTCGGAAGCCGCTTTTTCAGCATCTTTTATTGCGCGTAAAACTTTTTTTCTTGCCATACTCTGCACCGGGATGAGTGAGCGACATAAAATTAGTTTATGATAATAACCGATAGAGGAGTTCATTTAATCATTTAAATTTGTGACGTTTGAATCAGTACTTACCAAATACTTGTTACTTTCGCGATGGATTATGGATTCTGAAATCATTGGCGTAGAAGATTGGAGTGAACTTCAAAAAAATCTTGAAGCGACAATACCTGTATATGATAAAATTAATCGTTTCGCGACACTTGGTCAAGTTTCAAGGTGGAGGAGAATAGTACGAAAAAAATTACCTGATAATGGTTTGATATTGGAAGTTGGGTGTGGGCCAGGAAGTTTTGCAGAGGATGTAGAAGGAAAAAAATTAGTATGTTTAGATCCAATTCCAGAAATGCTAAGAATTGCTAAAATTAGAGTTGATAAAAAACGCGATGAAAGAGGAGATTCGAGAGCTGAATTTATACAAGGGACTGCTGAAGATTTACCATTTCAGAATGATAAATTTGATATGGTTTGCACGCTCTTCTCTTTTCGAGATTGGTATGATAAAAGAAAAGGACTTTCAGAAGTTAGGCGTGTTTTGAAACCAGGAGGTACATTGATGATTGTCGATCCAGCTAAAATAAATTTTATACATGGCTTTTTAGGTCATTTTTGGATGAAATATTGGGTAGGAACTTATGCGCGAGTAGTGTGTAAACAAAAAGAACACCCATGGAAATGGTTGACCAAAACGTATATTAATTTTGGAACGACTAAAAAATATACAAAAATGATGACTGAGGAAGGATTTGAAAATGTAACCGGTAAGGTAATTTTTCCCGGTATGGCAACAATTTGGACTGGTAAAGTGCCAATATCAAAAGATTTTGAGTAGCGGCCTACAGGTAATAGCATTCCATATAAATGGTTTTGTTATTCTATTAAAAATGATATTTATAATCCAATCGGGCAATCTGAATAAAATACTACCTAGTTTGAATGATCTTTGAGAATTTCTCATCACATTGCCCATCTGAAATTTCCATCTTTTCTCATATTCCGATAGAGATGTACCAAATTTTATATGTTCGGATATAACTTCTCCAGCTATTCTTCCACCAATCATAGCAATTGTTATTCCTGCCCCATTTGATGGTAAAACCATGCCTGCTGAATCTCCTACCAATAAATAATTACCCTTCACAAAGGATTCGATTGTTCCAGACATGGGCAAAGAACCTGCTCCCTTGAAACTAATATTTCCTTGGTATTGTGAAATAAACTTATCCGCGAATATATTCAAACTCTGTCCTTTGGCGAATTTTCTTTGTATTCCTAGGCCTATATTGGCCCCTCCTTCTTTTGGAAAAACCCAAGCATATCCGCCGGGTGCAACGGACCCAAAATGTAGTTCAACAGCATTCGAAAAGTCGCCATCCATAAGGACAAATTTAACAGGGATATTAAGAGACTTGACATCCCAATATTTTTTCCTCAATGGGTCATTATGCCCTCCAGCACCAACTATTATCTTAGCATTAATTTTAGAACCATCTTTCAAAATAACAGAGTTATCTGTAATGTCTTGAACTCTTTTACCTGTCAAAAATTCAGCACCATGTGATTTTGCAAGACTTACTAATTCTTGATCATGTTTAACTCTGTTTAGCATATAGCCTTCAAAATTATATTTTAGGGGCTTTCCAGATGGAGGAACCAAGTACATTTCCGAAGTGTGTTGAGAAATAACATTAGCCGGTGTTTTAAACAGTTCATCTATATCCGGAACATCTGGGCATAGCCGTTTCATCTCATTATTCGAAGGTACTAATTCTCCGCACTGTAATGGTTCACCTATTGATTCGCGGCCGTCAACTACGAGAACACTAAGGCCATTTTTTGCTGCAAACCTAGCTGTAGTACTCCCAGCAGGGCCACCACCAATAATTACTAGGTCCCATAATTTATCTTTAACCATATTAGTACCGCCATTAGATTCTAAAAAAGCTCATAATTTTCTATTTTGGGATTCTATCGCGATTTCCATCATCATGCTCTTAGCCTTTGAATCTGGAAGTGTATTCAGACTATCCAATGCTCTATTAATATGATTATTAATCAACTGTCTGGCATAATTTAATGAATTGGACTTATTCAATAAAACTGTTAATTCTTGCCATCTGTCATCACTAAAATTATTCAAAATATCTTCTAACTGTTCTCTTTCTGGACCATAAAGTAATGTTAATGCGTGTATTAATGGTAGTGTCATTTTACCATCATGAACATCCGTACCTCGTGGTTTTCCCATTGAAGGAGCACCTGTAAGATCTAATAAATCATCTACTAATTGAAATGCTCGTCCTATTTCTATACCAAAAGTCTCTAATGAATTAATAATTTGATTATTTGCACCTGCAATTATTCCGGCACAAGCACAGGCGGAGGCGAAAGGTCCTGCTGTTTTTCCATCAACAATAGCGTAGTAATCTTCGGGAGTTGTGCTAAAATTTCCTATATGCTCGAATTGTAGCAATTCTCCTGATGCTAAATTAGCGGCAGATTTACCTAATTTCTCAACTATTATATTGTCATATCTCCCTCCTAATGAAAAACCAATTACAAATAAATAATCTCCGGCAATAATGGCATGAGATAGTCCATGGCTAGTATGCAAAGTGGGCATACCTCTTCTTGTTTTAGACTGGTCATAAATATCATCATGGATTAATGTTGCTGTATGTATTATTTCTGAAGCAAGAGCCAAGTCCATAATCATTGAATCATCATTCCCTCCAGCAGCTTCATGTGCTAATAATGCCAATACAGGGCGAAATCTTTTACCCCCGGAAAGAAGTATGTCTCTTGCAAGAGACATAGCAGGTGCTTCCTCATCCGATAACTTCTCAAGTACTAATTCTTCTAAAGCATCATCAAAACGATTTTTGATTGCAGATAAATTAGGATTAGTAAAATACTCTGTTTCCATGTCCTTCACTCTAACTGCTAGGGGTCGCATATATCAACAAGTGTGTATACGGATTGAACGAGTACAGTATGTACTCCCTCTCCTGTGGTGGTTGCCTTGAAAAACAAAATAAAAATTGTTACATTGGATTCACCCCATACCGACATAGAAAACGTAATAAATAGAATTAAACAATCAAACGAAAAAAATAATATTAATAATAAAATAGAAATTGGAACAGATTTTTCATCTTGTATCAGAAATCTCAGCGAAGGAGTATATGATGTAATTGCCATGACGGCTGAGATGCTTCACGGAAGAGAAATAGAAATGTTACAATATGAATGCCATGTTTCTGGCGCGATTACCCCTCGAAGGCCAAATATGGTATTAATTTCTGAAAATAAAATTGATTATCAGCCTAAATCTGCAATAATTCTTTGTGAACAAAAAGTAATCAGAAGACAAATGAGGAGGGCTCGTAATGATTTACGTATATTAAGTGTCGAAGCATACAAATCGATACAAAATATCAACGATACACATTCAAGTGAAAATGAAAAATTTGAATGGATGGAGAATCAGAGAAAATTAGGTAAAATAGATGGTTTCATCGCATCCAAAGAAGTTTTTATGAAACTTAATTTAAATGGAAGAAGGCATACATTACTTCCAGATCCTAAAGAAGGAGGTGGAAATATTTTCTTACCATTACCTTACTCAGATTTGATAATACTATTAACTAGAAAAAGTTCACCAAAATCATTAATCAGGAGTATTAGTGAAAAAGAAGGAGAAACTATTTGGTGGGTTCAAAATCAAATATTAGGTAGTTTAGATTTTGAAGAATTAGCAAATACAGCTATTTTAGTCAGACACAGAAAGGTAAAGTCACTGATGGAAGAGGCTGAAAAATACAAAGATTTGACGTTGGAGCAGGCATGTCATGATTCTGAAGGGGAAGTTTTAGAATCCGAGGTCCATGTAGAAGTAAAAATTGAAAAAATTTCCAAAAATGGAAAGAGGACAGTAGGAATTCATAGAGTCATACCTTATTCAAAATATGAATATGCAACTATTTCATTAATTAGGGATTGGGAAGTGATATTAAAAGAAGTTTCTCAAGAAATACCAAAAGATTCTTATTACGATGAAACAGCCAAGGCTTTTATCAATTTGAAAGAATAATGAATAATAATTAACAGGCTGTAAAATAGGTTATTTATTGAATAAATAGCGTAAGCAATATCAGTCAAGACATTGGGCGAGTACTTGAGGAGTAATACTGATTGTAGATATAAAATTGCTAAATTTACTTTACAAAAGTAGTCTTGTTGAGTTAAGAGAAATTGCTGAAAAGGAAGGAATTCAAAAAAGTGGCTCTGTTGAAGTTCTGAGAGCAAGGATAATTAAGGAAAAAATACTATCAGAAATAGATTTTAGTTGGGAAGGAATACAAGCTATTCCTCATAAGAAACTTGGTGAAATATTAAAAATATTTGGAATAAAATCTTCTGGCTCTCACAAAGAACGTAGACGAAGAATATGGTTACATCTAAATTATGACTCAAGAAGAATGACGCTAGAAAGATTGGTGGAAATGGATAAAGATACATTACATGAATTATGCCGTAGACTTGAGATGCCAATGAGTGGGACTAGAACAATATTAATGGGAAGGGTAGCGGGAGTTTTGACAAATCAATCTAAAGGATGGGGGAGAATAAAACGTAGCCTACACAGGAATGGAATTCAAGAAATTAATATAGATTTTGAAACACATGACAAGATAGATGAAAAAAAAGAAAGTATGACCATCGAGAAATTTGATGAAGATATTTCTACGGCATATTTGGAAGATGCAAAGGAATTAATGATTATGGACATAGATAAAGAAAATTCCATAGTTCAAGGTAATTTATTATCCATTCAAGCAAGGGTTGCTGAGCTAGAACGTATGGTTGGAACAATATTGAGAGAATATGGAGGCAAGTGGGGAGTTCTAGAAAAAGATCTTCTGATTAGATTGATTGAAAGAAGAGGTTGGCCGATTGATGAAAATAAAGTAAGAGAGAGGTTGCTTTTGGTTGCTACTGATATAGCAGAGAATAAGGGCGGATCAATAGATAAGTTAGAAAGTGATAAAAAAGTCCTACGATATGAAATAAAGCCAGTGATAAATAGAATAAGGATGAAAATGAAAGATTCAGAAGATTTTTTAAAGAAGGAAAAATAGTTTACCAAAATTATTCTAAGATTCTAAAGAAGCCAAATCTAGGTTCCAATATTTGTCCTTGTACGTCTCTCAAATCTTCAATACAATCTTCAGCAGTTTCACGGGAAACTCCGGAAAGAGTACAAGATTCTACAAGTTTATCATATTCAACACCAATTCCTGTGTCATATCTTTTTATAGTTTCTAAAATAATATCTGCAGGGTTAGTTTCAGTTTTATCATTTTTAACTTGTTCTGTAATTTCATCTTTATCAAGGACAATATTATCATTTTCTAAAGTTTCATCAACCATCCTTCCCGATGCCCTAGAAAGAGCTTTTAGGATTCCTAGTCGGTAAGTTTCAGAATCGACATTAGAATAGTGTTGTCTTGCTAATATTGTTCCGTCTACTAATTCAATCGGCATTCCTGACGAAATCATCGAGTCTTTATTGAGTTCCATGTCCAATGACAATTCATAAAATTTTAGTCTACGTAATGTCGCATCTGAAGTATCGATAAGCCAATTCATATATGATTCTTGATCTATTACAGTAAACTCTTCAACACGAAATGAAGTGAAAATACCTCCCTCATCACCTTCAAACCATCTGGATTTACCAACGATAGCCATCAAAAATCTATCTCCAGATTCAAATCTTGCGAATAATTCTTCCATTTCTGGTTGTAACTCTGGCTGGAAAGAGGCGACATTGAACCTATTGACGCCGGTCGGATCTCTTAATTGACCATTAAAACTAGGGCCATTATCTCCTTCTCTCTTTTCAAGTCTATCGATTACTCCACAAAACAAAGCCCTGTTTACTTTGATACCTAGTTTTGTAATTACAAAAGAAGGGTCATATTCGCCCATACCTTGCTCAGTGAGATTTGATTCTGAAAATTCTTGAGCAAATAACCTAATTGCCGTTTGGCGTTTGGCCCTAGTGTTTGAAATCATAAAATAACCTCCCATTTATTCATCATTTCATTGGCCTCATTCACGACATCATGATCGAACAAGGACATTTTTTCCGCAATAATCATTGTACCTTGCGTGTCTACTAAAGCCCTACCTTTTATGTTAACTTTCTTTGAAAAAAGTTTATTTCGTAATGATGATAAGAAATTATCTTTACCAGAAATAGAAATTTGCTCCTTTATTTCTTCGAAATTCATTGAAAGAAATTCTTCTGAAGGTTCTTTTGATAGTAATAATGAAGCATTTGAAATTCCATTATCTAAAACAAATCTGAGTCTTAGGTCTTCGTTGCCATTAACCGCACCATGCTCGGAACAGATATCGTCCCTTAAGACGCGTCTACACTCAGGACATCTATATATTATCCCAGAGTCTTGCCTCACCGAGACTATAGTTCCGGATGTGCTTATTCCTCTTCTTGAACCTCCATTTACAAGGTCATCTAATCCTACTTCTACCCAGTGATCTTCAGGATTTATCGCATCCCAAGGTGGTTTATTGAGAGTTTTTACTTGATTTAAGTCGTCAATGACCAGATCTGGTGAACCTTGCCAATACTGAACTCTTGAACCAGATAATTCAACAAAATCACCTTTATTTGGATTAAAATCACACCAAGCTGTCAAGCGGCACCTTCCGCTTGGGTCGATGATGTCGCCACTACGAACTATTTTTTCAGTGCCATCATCTGATGTAAATTTTCGTTGACTCCATGAATCTATTTGTACTGTAATTTTTATGTCCCTCATACCATTTCGTAATTCAGAAATATTGGATTTAGTTGTATGTACTAAATCATCAATTTGAGGGAACGAGTTATCAATATAAATTTCTACTTTTGCATCATTACTTATGTTTATTTCTGGAGTATCACGGAATTTACGAATCGATATATTCTCCATTTTAATGAGATTGCCTATTTCAAAATTAAATGGCACCCAGGATAAAAAACCTACGCTTCCAGTTGAGTCTGCAATTCTACCTCTGAATATATCCAAAGTTCCTGTACCATCTTTTTTAACTATTAAGTCTGGTTTTATAGAGATAATTCTGCCTAAAGTACTTCCAAAACCTTCATTTTTTATTAGATCTGAAATTTCTACTGGTTCATTGATTGATTTGACAATATTCGGATCGCCTTCGCTAAGGACCGTCACTCTACTCGAGCGATTAATATTTATGGATTTTTTATCATTCCATTCGTTAACAGAAACTCCCTCAAGACGGACTGTGGAGCCGGGGCTTAGGTTTGCGGAATGTTGGCCCCAATCTTTGAAGTCCCAACGTTCTCTCTTACTGCTTTCTTTCCAAGGATTATCCTCAATCCAACCAAATGCGATTTGCTTTTCCTCGCCCCTCACCATTTGCATCCTAGGAGTATAAGATATTACCGCAACTTCAAGAGTAACATTTTTGTCATCAGAAGCAAGTTCTGAAAACTGAGTAACTTTTTTCTCGACTCTTTGAGGAGAAGAAGGAGTTGAAATTTCTTTTCCTGATGCTAATTGAAATTTTCTGATTACTGACCTTAGAGCATCTTCTGGAGGGATCAAAAACTCTTCTTCATATCTTCTAAATTCTTCACTAATTTCATTTTCTTCTGCTTCTGGGCATTCCTGCTTTACTGCAATAATCTGTACACCATACTTACTCTCATTTGTCATAATATCACCAACATCAATAATAATAATGTGTTGAGTCTATAAAATTTAATAAATCATCGTAAAACATGGAAATAATTCTTTTTTTTACAATGGTCATGAAAATTTGTGTAGTTTGGGGAAGACTCGACACTTCATCACCTCTGGAGTTTTGTCTAAGAGAGTGGCGGTCTTTGAACATACCTCAAAAAAAGGATTAAGGAGACCGATGTAATTTTCTATGATGTCAATCCTCGATAAAACATGACGTCTCCAGCAGTATGCCATTTTGGGATCTTGACTGCTTCAGATAGGGCCGATAAAGGAGTATATGAAGATTTAAGTGGGCCAGAAATTGAGAAGTTCTTACAAGAAGTTCTAATTACCCCCTGGAAAATATTTCGTAAGTTAGTTCCTGATGTAAAAGAAGATATTGAAGAATCCATTATTGATTTAATAGATAATAACATGTGTAGTGTGGTAATAACAACAGGAGGGACTGGGCCGGCGGCAAGAGATGTTACTCCTGAAGCAACTATATCTATTTGCGAAAGAATATTACCTGGGTTTGGAGAAGAAATGAGAAGGATATCATTAGAATATGTCCCTACTGCAGTACTTTCAAGGCAAATGGCCGGAATTAGGGGCAAATGTTTAGTCATTAATTTACCAGGTTCCCCTCGATCGATTAGGGAAATACTAGAAAAGATTTTTTCCAGTATTCCCTATTGTATAGATTTGATTGGTGGACCTTACATAGATACTAATCCTGAAATAATTAAATCTTTCAGGCCTAAAAAATAATTAAGAGTAGTTAGCAATGAAAATAATGAATGAATTAGTAGCAATAATTTTTGGCCTTTTTTTTATTAATGTCGGTATTCAACATTTTCTTGATCCGGAATGGTTTGAACCAATAGTTCCCTTGATACTTGGTGATTCAACATTTTGGGTATACTTAAGTGGTTTTTTTGAGATAATATTTGGGATTATGATGTTAATAAAACCGTTAAGGAGATATGGATCTTTAGGAATAACTATTATGCTTATAATATTATATTGGGCCAATCTTAATATGTGGATAAATGATATTCCTATAGGAGGCACTAGGTTTAATTTATTTGAACATGTACTAAGGTTTTTTATGCAAATTTTATTAATTTTAATATCTCTTTATATTGGAAAATGGCCACCATTCGCCAAAGATATTTCGAGTAAAAAATTATAAAAAAATGACTATAATAGACGAATGGTTCATCAGATGTATGCCATCCGGATAACATGGTAAAAATAAAAAATGACCGAATAGATGTCTCAAGAGATAATGATGAACTTAGAGAAATTAAAGTCGAAATAGATTTTACCTCAAATGCATTATCATCAATTCTTTACAGCCAAGGCGATACTACTATCCTTGTATGTGTTACAAAAGCCCCCTCTTTACCGAGGTGGTTTCCAAGAGATTCGAGTAAAGGATGGGTACATGCAGAGTATTCACTATTGCCAGGCTCGACAGATACAAGATTTAGAAGAGAAAGAAATGGGGCAAAGGGAAGAACCCAAGAGATTGAGCGATTAATTGCAAGATCCCTTAGAGGTTCGATTGATTTGAGTGCATTGGGACCTATTGCTTTGACAATAGATTGTGATGTATTAAATGCTGATGGAGGAACAAGATGTGCATCCATAACAGCTGCATGTATCGCAATGAGAGTTGCGGTAAGGAGGCTTATTGCAAAGGGAGAATGTTTGCCTGAGAAGTTAAGAGGCACCAAAGATGAAATAAAAAATGGTTGGGTTGCACCATCATTAACTGATGAAGAAAGAGAAAGGCATGAATATATCGTCATGCCGAATGATGTAGCAGCACTCAGCGTAGGGTTACTAGAAGGAGAGGTTTGGACTGATTTGGATTATGTCTTGGATAGTAATGCAGATGTAGATATGAATGTGGTTATGACAAGCGATGGTAAATTTGTGGAAGTCCAAGGTACAGGAGAAGAGTCTACTTACTCAAGAGAGCAATTAGATATGTTATTAAATTCTGCAACTGTAGGGATAACACAACTTCATAATTTACAAAAGGAAATTATGACTTCTATAATTTAAACGGAAATGGTGGGACTGGCCGGACTTGAACCGGCGGCCTCCGCATCTTCAGTGCGGCGCTCTCCCTACTGAGCTACAGTCCCTTAATGACTCGCCATTGTAGATATGACTTCAAGTCTTCCAAAGAAGTTTCAAAAAAGGTCATCTTCATCTTCATCTTCATCTTCAAAAGAAATCATTTTTGATTCTTTGGATTTGGAAACTTTGACAGGTGTTTTCTTTTCAGAAATTGATTTAGTAGTTTTAGAGTTAATAATCTGTTCATCTTTTGACTCTGAATCTTCATTAATGGGACTTTTTGGTACCGAAATCATTACTCTATCATCTCTGGCACGTATCTCAAGTAGTCTTTGTCTAGCTTTATCATAATGCTGTAGCATGTACATCGCATCGTGTTCAAGTAAAGGAGAATCAGATATGATTGTGATATCCATCCAATCTCCTTCTTCTGCTAAGTATTCTGCAAATGGTTCAAATTTTAAATCAGATTTCTTAATTTGAGTATAGTGTAATGCATTCCCCATCCTATGTTCTACGCCTGCAAAATGACAATAAAATTTAGATCCACCGTATGATTCCCTTACACGATCAAATAACTCGGCATAATCTTCACTGGTTCTCATTATACCGTGACCTCTTGCATGTATATGTGCCATATTCAGTACAGGAACAGTACCATCAACGTGGTTACAAACCTCTAAAACTTCATCAACAGTACCCCAAAGTTCCTGTCTTCCAGATGTTTCGATACCAACTAGAGATGGTTCTGCCTCATGCACCCAAGGAAAGGCTGAATATTCTTCTTCCTCTTCTTCTACTCCCCAAATACTACGTACTCTATCCACTACTCCTGCAAATATGTTAATTAATTCTTCATTAGCTTTAGAACCAGGTTCAAAATCTCCATATGGCCCTACGTGATACGTTAAATGTCTTGCATTGACTAGTTTTCCAGCCTGCATACTAGCTTCCATCTTGGATAAAGTTCTATTCCTCTCTCTTTTACTACCTAGTAACTCGGCATAATAAGGACCATGCATATTCATCTCAAAATCAGATTTCCACGACAGGATGCCAGCCTGCCAATATTGGTCGAAGTGATGAGGTTGGACTGTCCTTACTGTTTGGACTTCCATTGCATCTAAACCCAATACTGTGATGTCGTCCATACCCTCTACAATTGTCCTTCCCTTACATGATAGTGGTACTCCTGCAGGGCCTAATTTAAGTGACATGATGTGGTACTCCGAGTCTGCGGAACTGCCCCCCCTTCAAAAGGGGTCTTCCGAAATGAGTAAATAAATTTAGATAATTTGATTTTTACGATTATTTAGATAAGAGGCTGCATGTAGTATATCGTCCTTATTTGAGTTGATAAGTGATAAGCCATTGATGAAATTAGCAAGCCAATAATAATATGTTAACTGTATTTCCAATTTTACAGATATTTCACCTGAAGAATGGGCAATTTGGGCAATATTTTTATTATCATCATACGTACAAACAATAGGTACAAGGCCTTTGAGTCTTATTTTAGAAAGTAATAATTGATTTGAAGTATTTTCTAATTTTGAAATTAAATCTAGTGCTTTACTCGTAAAAAACAAAATATGGATCTGACGAATTCGATTAATTATAGACCCCCACATCTCCGATAATTGATTAACATCCGCTGGTACATCTACAACCATTACAGTTTTTGTTCCTTCTAATTCTCCGAAAATCATCGATGCGCCCCATGCATTAGAAGGAGAAATTCCTTGTAGTACCGTGGTGGAAGAGTTTACTAACCAATGCTTATTTTGAAGAAGATCTCGCCAATTTATATTTCCATAATTAAAATTACTGAAAAGTTCGTCTTTTTGTGAGGATATTATATCTACCGTAGCACCCAAATCAATAGCGCAATCTGTTACCAATGAGCCTGCATCTGATCCTTCTGGATGACGAAAATTTACAATAGAAAAATGAGCAGACATGAATATACGAAGAGTACTTTGGTCAAGGACTTATCTCATTCTAATTTCCACCTTAACAGCGCTATAGCTCCTCCAAAACTAGATAGTTGTTCTCCAAAATCGTGATCTGATGAAGACTGTATTAGCTCGCCTTTTGAAATCTTTATATCTTCAATTATAGATGACCAAACAGAGTTATTATCATTATCTTCACTCCTTATCAGGGAAGCCAAAATAACTAGTTTTTCTATTGCTCCTTGTTTTGCCGCTTCAATAATCTGTTTTTGACCAAAACATACATTACCATTTGTAGATATTCTTTTTAATCCCTCTTCAATAGTTCTTATTTGCCTAATTAATGCATTTTTTCCTATTATGGAATCCGCCAAACCGTCCGTTAAAATTTCATTAGCAGCAGAACGTCCTCCGATCGAAGAGGGAGAATTTATAATCTCATTATTAGCACCTAATTTCCTGATAATTTTTTCAAAATTATCTCTTGCTAGACCTGGTCCACAAATTATTAAAGGTATATTTTCTTCGAATAGTAAAATTACTTCTTGAGCTGTTTTAGAGAAAAAATTGTTCCTTATACTTGTAGTGTCTGAATATCTTTTTCCTCCACCTCTCATTGAAAATTGAGATATATCTCTCATGCCGTATTGAGTTATTTCAAATATCAAAATTTCATCATTTTCAACAACTATTAAACCTGATTTAATATTTTTTCCTGAGGAGAATGATTTTTCAAGAAGGGCGATATCTGCTTCTGAAAACCCTCCGTCTCTTGATATCTCAATTTCGCTTCCTGAAACTATAACGTGAGTATGGTGATTTCCGATATCTATTTTAGCATCGGAAATAACTCCATGAACGCGTAAATTTTCCGTAAAAGAGTGAAAAGAGGAGGATTGGACCTCTAAGACTATCCACATTGGCTTTCTCTCGGCCCCCTTTGCTCTGCTATTTTCTTGGGTCCCAGTCGTAGAATCTCGGCGATGAGATAACATACCCACATAGGAACCACGTGAACATATCTGAGATAATGTCCATAGATCATCATCATCATCTATTTTGATCCTAAATCCTTCATCTAGATTAGTAATTTTTCGCACTTGATACCACTCATCCGAATACACCAGTGAGATGGCCATTTTCATCCATGTCCATATCTGAAGCGGCAGGCCTTCTTGGTAGGCCGGGCATAGTCATCATCGAACCGCAAACGGCCACGATAAATCCGGCACCGGCATTAATCCTAAGTTCCCTTATCGGCATATTAAAGCCCGATGGAGCACCTAGAATTTTTTTATCATGGCTAAATGAATATTGATTTTTAGCCATGCAAACAGGGAGTTTATTTTTGCCCCATTTTTTTATTGTTTTCAGCATACGTAAGGCATCTGAACTAAAATCTACAGATTGGGCCCCGTATATGTTCGTAGCAATCTTCAAAATAGTTTGTTCGACTTCAGTACCAGGTTCTACAATAGGACAAAATGGATTTTGATTTTGAGTGTGCTTTTTGCATGCGGCTACCACAGCATCCGCTAATTGAATGGCCCCTTTTCCTCCTTTATTATGGCCTTCGAATACAACAACATCCATTGCTCCGAATTTTTTCGCTTCTTCTTTTATAACATTTATTTCAGCGGATGTGTCTGATGAAAATTTATTTATTGATACCACTACAGGTATCTCAGTAGTAGTTAAGTTTAACACGTGGCGCCTTAAATTTGAAGAAACACCCATACGTACTGCTTCTATATTTTCTGTTTCAATTTCTTCTTTAGATGGGCGGACTCCTCCTCCTGTTGAAAATCCTCCTCCATGAAGTTTCATACTTCTGATTGTAACATTTAAAACTATGCAAGATGGTACAACTCCTGAAGCGGCTGATTTGATATGTAATGCTTTTTGCGCCCCCATTTCAGCCCCAAAACCTGCTTCAGTGACTACATAATCTGAACAGGAAAGGGCTATTTTATCTGCTATCACAGAAGAGTTGCCATGTGCTATATTTGCAAAAGGACCGCAATGAACGAAGGCAGGATTTCCTTCCAATGTTTGAACTAGATTAGGCAGAAATGCTTCTCTCAAAAGGAGTGCCATTGCCCCTGCTGCTTCGATATCTTCAGCAGTAACTGGGTGACCTTGATTATTTTCTGCAACTATTATTTGGCCAAGTCTTGCCCTTAGATCACTATAGTCAGATGCAAGTGATAGTATTGCCATAACTTCACTTGCAGCAGTTATATCAAATCTGTCTGTACGATCTAAACCGTTTGAAGCGCCGCCCAAACCTATTGTTATTTCTCTTAAACTCCTATCATTCATGTCAACAACCCTAGGCCAAAATATCCTATTTGTATTTATGTTTAGATGATTTTCGCGATGGAGGCAGTTATCTAAAATTGCAGAGCATAAGTTATGGGCCGATGTGATTGCATGTAAATCTCCAGTAAAATGTAAATTAATCTGTTCCATTGGTAAAACTTGAGAAAATCCTCCGCCAGCAGCTCCGCCTTTTATCCCAAACACCGGACCAAGTGAAGGTTCGCGGATTACACAACAAGCATTATGCCCTTGATGATTCAAACCTTGATTAAGACCAATTGTTGTAACAGTCTTACCCTCTCCAAAAGGAGTTGGATTAACACTAGTTACTAAAATTAATGAGCCATTAGTATTTTTACTTTTATTTTTCAAAGAATTCCATGAAACTTTTGCTACATTTGGGCCGTGCATAATCAAGTCACTACGAGACAATCCAAGTTGATTTGCTATATTTTCAATATGCATCGGATTTGCCGCTCTAGCGATGTCTATGTCACTATCCATTGGTACATCGAAATACTCATGATGTTTGAAACCTTCATTGCTAATAGCATCTAGGGAGGGTTATGAAGGTACCCGAATACTGGGGAATTATTGGATTTCCTGTAGAACATTCTTTAACCCCAGAGTTATTTAGAATTGTTGGAGATTATATGGGTATTGAGGGTCCAGAAACTGTTTTTATTGAAGCCCGGAATATAGAAGAGTTAACCATGAAGATGGGTCATTTAAGTGGTAATTTTTGGCTTTCAGTTACATCACCTTTAAAGCACTTATTATATAAAAAATTTGAAATTGAAGATGGTAATGAAATACAAGCAGTAAATCAAATAACAAATATTGAGGGGAATTTTAGAGGAGTAAATACGGATGGTTTAGGATTTATTGAAGCAATAAAATATTGTGGGATTGAAATAAATGAGTCGGTATTAAAAATGAAGGGAGGGGGTTCAACTGCACGTTCTATTGCATACCAATGGACGAAGAATGGTGGAAAAATAATTGTTGTAAAGGGCAGAAGAGATCTTGGCATGGGACCTTGGAGTGGATCAATAATTAAGTGTAATGAATTTGATGTATCAATAAATTTTGATTCAATGCCAGGAACCAATAATAATGGAGATATCCTATCAAAGGAATATACTACAATATCATATAATAGAGATTATTATCGGGAAGATTTTGCCATAATTATGCTTGTAGCTCAACATCTAGAAGCATGGAAGACTCTTTTCTTAACTGAAAATATAGAAAATATTCCTTCCATAGATTATATATTAAATAAATTATAATTTACAATGGTATATTACCATGCTTCTTGGAAGGAGACCATTCCTTTTTTGATAATAGAGGGCGCAGAGCTTTAATTAGATTTCTTCTAGTCATTTCTGGCTCTACAACATCATCAATCCATCCTTTTTTTGCCGCTGCATAAGGATCATCAAATTTTTCCTTATAATTATTTAATAATTTTTTATAAATTTCATGATGATTTTCTGAATTGGATAATTCTTCACTATGAATTATGTTTACTGCATCTTTAGACTCCATTACAGTAATTTCTCCAGATGGCCAGGAGATATTATAGTCAGAATTGAGTTGTTTACAGCCCATGGCTAAATATGCTCCTCCATATGCTTTCCCAATAACTACTGATAGTTTTGGTACTGTTGCTTCAGAATATGCAAAGGGTAATTTTGCACCATGATTAATTATCCCACCAAATTCTTGAGTTATCTCTGGGAGGAAACCGGGTGAATCTATTAATGTCACAATAGGAATATTAAAACAATCACAAGTTCGGATAAATCTAGCTGCTTTTATTGAAGATTTTATGTCAAGACTACCTTCTAGTACAGAAGATTGGTTTGCAACTATCCCAATGGATATACCATCCAAACGGGCTAATCCAACCACAATATTACTTGCATAATCAGAAAATAACTCTAAAAATGTTTTTTTATCAAAAATTATTTTTATTATCTCTCTAACATCATATGTCTTTTCCTGTCTATATGGTAAGATTTTATTGATTTCATTACAATTCCTATCCCAAATATCATCATTCTTCAATACTGGCGATTTAGAAAGCATATTATCGGGGAAGTAAGATAGTAAATCTGAAGCTAATTCAAGTGCAGAAGTATCGTCTTCTGCGATTAAACATACAACTCCACTTCTACTAAAATGATTTGTTGCATTTTTTGAAAAATCTTTGATTTCCTCTTTAAGATTAAAATCAGATCTATCAATCTCATCAGATAAAGCCATATTTCCATTTATAGAATTCATTATTACAAAGTCTGATAGGCCGACGGCCAATGCACTTACTCCTGTTACTTTACCCATAATAATTGAAATCAAAGGAATTCTACCAGAACATGCAACCATGACATTAAGTATCTCTCCAGAAGGGCCTAGAGAAGATATTCCTTCTTCTGGCCTTTCCCCATTACCGTCCCATATTGCTATTACAGGAAGAAGGGTTTTTTCTGCAAATTCAAGTATTTTAACTATTTTTCTAGCGTGCATCTCACCGATTGAGCCTTCAAATACTGAGGAATCTTGAGAAAAACAAACTACTCTTCTTCCATCTATCATACCGTGACCTGCGACCACTCCATCACCTAAAGGACGATGATGCTGTAAATTATTAATTGCTGAACGATGATTTACAAAAGCATCTACTTCAACGAATGTTTTTTCATCAAGAATATTCATGATTCTTTCTCTTGATGTTTGTTGTCCTGCTAATCTTATATTTTCTAATCTTTTTCTTTCTCCAGCATTATTGGCATCAAATCTGATGGCATCTAAATTCTCTTCATGGGAAAGTCCTGCCATATACTTCGGAGGCATAACAGGTTCATCATTAAAACGGTTAAAATCTCAATCTAGAGAGAATGAGGGATTTTCTCCAACCAGATCTAATGTCCATTTATCTTTCACAGACTCTATTTCCTTATTTGTTGATAACAAATAGTGTAATTTTACCAAAGCTGACCCAGGAGGACAAAAAGATTTATGTCCCAATATTCCAATTTCTTGTTGTTGTCGTCCTTTTGAATACACGTCCATGTTAACTGGCCCGTGTACAGTTTGTGCAACTACTACTGCTATTCCTCCTTGATTACAGTAATCTTCCAAAATAGTTCTGAGTTTGATATTTTCTATACTATCGTCTTCCGGATCAGAAATAGGCAGATGGCCCAAACCAGTTCCATGGAATAATAAAGCATTAAAGTCTAATTTTATTGCTGACTGAACAAGAGATGCTTGTAAATGAGGTCCTGCAATAAATTCTGCAATTTTTATTTTTTCATCGAATAAGTTTGGTTTGGATGATTCGAATCTCGCTTCAAAGGGTTCGAAATCACTCATTTTAATTGTTATTTCTTTTTTATTGATGGTAATATATGCTAATGGATCTTGGTTAATTGATTGGAACGCATTTCTCCTTGATGAATGAAACTTTCTACTTGCGCAACCAGGCAGGACTACACAATTACCATCTGAAGATTTAGCATGTAAGATAACAACAGATGTGTCTCGGTATCCAGAAGTCTGTGGGCCATTTGCAGCCCACATAACGGAGGCGATGATATTCTCTGCTGCATCTGATGATCCTCTGTCGGGAGAACGCTGTGAACCAGTCAGAACAATTCTGCCCGGAGGCCTCTGACCGTTACCAGACCATCCGTATGCCATGGCAGCAGCAGAAAGATGGAGCGTATCTGTTCCATGAGTTATGACAACTCCTTTTGCACCATCAGAAAACGCTTTTTCAGTTGCCTTTAACATTTTATTCCAATGTCTTGGACGCAAATCATCTGACCACATATTACCTAATTTTAAGACCTTTATTTGTGCAATTTCTTTTATTTCTGGAATAGAATCTAAAAGATCATTTGGCTCGAAAGTGGCTGAAACCGCACCAGTCCTATAATCTACTTTACTAGCAATAGTTCCTCCGGTGTGAATTAAATAAATTAAGGGTAATTTTTTATCTTGAATATGATCATTATCACTAACAACTGCTATTTCAGGAGATTCGGGTAAGATTTCAAATGATTTGACATAGGACTCTGGAAATGAAATATTGTAACCATTTTGTAGTTTAATGGTTACAAGATTTGGCCCTGAATTTGGCAATACTATTCCCTTGTAAACACCATCTCCGGACCATGTTTTTACAATTAACTGGACAAGAGTTCCCAGTTCCGGCCAATCAGACATTAGATGTGGGTTGTGTATCTACTCCATGAACAACTCGTAAGAAATACTACTAATTGACAAAAATAATTATTTTTTAATCAATTTATTTGGTGCCGGGAGCGGGACTTGAACCCGCGACCTTCGGATGTCTCAGACATACTAAGGGGCTATGTTACGCTCATCATCAGTTTTGCTAGAGAGTTTTCTCTAGTAAAAAATACCCTATGAGTCCGACGCGCTACCAACTACGCCACCCCGGCGATATGTTGGCCACTCAAAAACACCATTTGAGCATTCGCCCCGAGTAGGTGAAAATAATTACCACTCTAGCATAGGGTTGATGTGTTAGTTATCTCCGCATCGAGATGAAAAGTATGGTAGATATAGACTCTGCACTTCGTGCCAGCGCTTATTCTGGAAAGAGAAATAAACGTGGGGAAGGTGAAAATAAAGATTCATCAAAAAAAGGATTGGAACCATTTGACCCTCAAGTTCATGCAACGAAGGAAGTGGCTGACGCTTATTCCATGTGGCTTGTGATTATTTATGGATTTATGATTGCATTTGTGATGAGATATTTTTTTATGCCGACCCAGGAATCTATGGAAGGAATAGTATGGCTTCTACCTGTTATGTTGACAGCAACAGTACCCTCACTTCATAAAATAATTATACCAAATAAATACAGTGAACTATATACAAGAGGAAATTGGTTTAGGAGCAGTTTCTTATTTCTTTTTTCTTGGTTAGCTCTTTCATTTTTACTTCTTAATCCTCCTCTAGCAGATATTGCCCCTCCTACTTTGGCTTCAGGAATAGATATAGAAAATACAGATGATAGTGCAATAATTGGTTACTCATGGGATGATGATATCTATCAAATAAATCTTAGAGAAGATAGTACGAATATTGTTCTTGGTATGGCAGTAAGGGATAATGTTGATGCAGAAAATGCTAAAATCTTAGTTACTCTAAATCATAATTCGCTTAGTGAGCCGATTATCTTAGTAAATGGTACTGTAATTCAACAAATAGAAGCCATAGATAAGTTCAATTCTGTGGATAATTGGACAAGAGGAGAGGCGACAAATATCAAGAAGGAAAATACAGGATTTCCCAAAGTTGCATCAAATACCAAAGATATTGGTATGGCATGGGATTTAGCCGAACAATTGAATAAAGAAAATGTAAATTTAGGAGAATATGAAATTTTTATAGAAATAATAGAAGATGAAGGGCATGTTGAGCCTTTTGGAGTCAATTCATGGACCAAGATCATTACTTTGAAATTAATTCAAACAGAGAGTATTTAACTAAAATATTGAGCAAATTTTAGCAGTCATAGCATCTAGTTGAAGAGATTCCCCTCCTCCTTCAACCATCCTAAAATCAGCCTCAGCCATGACTTCTGTTATTGCTAACTTTTGAACTTCATCTAAGAATGATACTGCACTTAATTCACGATGTAATTGATTTACAAAATCTGTACCTGCAAGTCCAAAATTATTTAAAATATCTTTTAATCTTCTTCGGGCAGGTTGGAAACCATCTTCTTTACAAGATAAAAAGAACCGATGGAGTTGTTCAGGAGGGGCGGTTGCAGTAGTCTCATAAACTAAATCTCTGGTGACATTTGAATCTAAAGATGCAGCCACTTGTAGTGAAGTTATGGCCTTTCTTAAATCCCCTAAGCTTACTTTTGCTATAGCATCTGCAGCTTGATTTTCGATTTTTATCCCCTCATTATTTGCAACGACTGAGATCCTTTCCAATATTTGTTCTTTGTCTAAAGGACGAAATCTAAATACTGCGCATCTTGACTGGATAGGTTCAATAATTTTTGAAGAATAATTACATGATAATATGAATCTACATGTTTCTGAATTCTGTTCCATAATTCTACGTAAAGCACCCTGGGCATCTGGCGTTAGGGCATCTGCTTCATCGAGAAAAATTACCTTGAATGTTGTACCTGGACTTGGTGCAGTTCTAGCAAATTGTTTTACTTTTGTCCTTATTGATTCTAATTTCCTTTCATCACTAGCATTCATTTCTAGAATATTTCGTCGAAAGTCTGTACCAAAAACATCTCTAGTTAATGCTAATGCAGCAGTAGTTTTTCCAGTACCCGGTGGCCCCGCGAATAACAAATGAGGGAAGGTTTTGTTTGAGGAATATGCAGTTAATCTTGCGACAACGGCCTGTTGACCCTTAATCTCGGATACTGTACTAGGGCGATATCTTTCAACCCATAATTCACTCATGTTAAATTTCCCTCTCTACAAAATATTTTAATCAAATTTTCCTTAATATTCCTCATCTTTATTAGGAAAATCTGAATTCCTTACATCTTTTATATATGACTTAACTGAAGTGTCTATGGCTGTTCCTAAATCTGCATAGCGACGAAGGAAACGAGGGCTGAAGTCTTTAGTTATACCAAGCATGTCATGTAAAACCAAAACTTGGCCATCACATTCTACGCCTGCTCCAATTCCTATAGTGGGTATAGTCAATTGTTTGGTAACTCTCTCGGCCAAATCAGCAGGAATTTTTTCAAATACAATTGAAAAACAACCGGCCTCTTCCAGAGCTTTCGCGTCTGCCAATAACCTAGATGCTTCTAAATCTTCTTTGGCTCTGACAGTATATGTTCCAAATTTGTATATTGACTGTGGAGTTAATCCTAAATGACCCATTACTGGGATTCCAGCGGTCATTATTCTCTTTACTGAATCTAGTATTTCCATACCTCCTTCAAGCTTTACAGCATGTCCTCCTGTTTCTTTCATAATTCTTATTGCAGAGTCTAAAGCATTTTTTGAATCACCTTGATAAGTCCCAAATGGCATATCCACCACAACTAGGGCCCTATCAACTGCTTTTACTACACACTGAGCATGATATATCATATGATCAAGAGTTATTGGAACTGTTGTATCATTACCTGCCATAACATTTGAAGCAGAATCACCGACCAAAATGACATCTATTCCTGCTCCATCTACAAGACGTGCTAAAGAATAATCATAAGATGTTAGCATTGTTATTTTTTCTCCTACCTGCTTCATTTCATGAAGAGTGTGGGTGGTTACTTTTTTTGCTCGACTCGCTATTGTCATGGTACTCGAGTAGATGCGAGGAGGTTAATGACTTCAAATACGCGCTTATATATCTAATCTTGAAATGTAGTTTCTTCGACATAAGACAAGAATTCATCAATATCAATTATTCCATTATCATCTTCATCTGCTTTGTGGAAATAATCTCTCAAAATAGAGAATTTTTGTTCATCATCAGGATCGAAATAACCTAATGCCGACATTGCTGCAATGAACTCATTCAGATTTAGATGATTTGTACCTTCGGTATCAGCAGCGTGGAATGCTGCCCATCTTCGACGATGTTCGACTTCATCAGGGTTCACCATCATCAAACGGAATGTTTCCCAAGGAGTTATTTCTTCTTTGGCAAATCTACTACCATAAAACTGGTATATTATTATGCCAATTATTATCGCTGAAAGGCCTCCTATGACTGCCTTCATTCCCATTGCGTAGATCAATATTAACCCACCTAATATACCAAAAATTTGCACAAAAGGGAAAAATGGAGATTTCCAAGCGGGATCATACCAATGAGATTTTGCTGATGTCCTCAGAACTAAAACACAAGTATTGATCACGATGAATACCATTATATTGAATCCAGAAGCAAGTTCTGCAACATCATGTACAGGTAAAAAAAGTATTGCAGCGGCCATAGAAAGTCCAGTTACGATTATTGCCCAATGAGGAGTTTCGAATCTTCCATGAACATCTTCCAGGAAAGCTGGCAATAGATTATCACGTGCCATTGCAAAAAGGAAACGTGATGCAGCCATAATACCTGCAAGGGCTCCTGAAACTACAGTAATTGCAGCGAATGTAGCGGCTATTACACCAACAGTCTTGCCACCTACTTCCAATGCAAAAATATAGATTGGATCTTCTCTGGAATGTCCATTTTCAACATAATTAATTGGGTCAACGGTAATCACCATGGTTAGGGTAACAAACACATACAAAATTATACTGAAAAGTAAAGAAATTAGGATTCCATATGGCATATTTTTACTTGGTTTCTTAATTTCTCCCCCAACTGCAGCGACTTTTGTGACGCCTATATATGAAACAAAGACTAAAGCAGCAGTTGAAGAAAAACTATGCCAATCAGCCCCTAAAGATTCTCTGGATATTGCTGCATCCCAATTTAGTTCCGATGTTGCTAAGGCCCAAAAACAAACACATAAGAGATATCCTACTGAAATTAATACCACTGGAGTTTGTACTTTCTTAATACTTTTAGCACCTAGAATATTTATTCCAACTATTAATGATAACATAATCATCACAGCGTAATCTAGATTTATAGAAATATCTAGAATTCCTTCTAGAACCCATAAATATGCCCTAAATCCAATTAGAGCGAATGCTGATTTAAGCATGAAGTTAGCCCATAATCCTAAACCAGATATAGTACCAATAATGGGACCAAATGTTTTCTCGATGTACACATAAGCACCACCTGAAGAGGGCATGGCTGAAGCGAGTTCTGATTTTGAAATTGCACCAGGTAAAATTACTAATCCTGCAAATAAATATGCTAACCAGATACCACCCAGAGGAGATTCTCCTCCCCCCAACTCCATCATTGCCAGGGAAGGAAGGACGAAAAGACCGCTACCAAGCATTGCTGATAAGGAGAGTATGACTACAGAAAATAATCCTAACTTTCTTTCCAGTGCTTCCGATACTTTATCTATTGGCTGTAAAACTATTCCAAGTACGTCACTAGGAGATAGTCTTGCCATGAATTATGGGGAAGAAGGATATCTTTGAAGTTATGCCTTTGCAATTACCTTCAGTTCAACTGCAATAGGAGTTGGTAATGCTAAAACAGCACAGGTTGTTCGTGCTGGCATTATTTCTGAAAAGTATTCGGCATACACTTCATTATATCCTTTGAAATCTCTATCCATATCAATCAACATTGAATAAACATCCACTACATTTTCTAGACTCGAGCCATACTCTTCCAAAATTAGTCGGATATTTTCAATTACAGATCTGGTTTGAGCTTTAATGTCATAATCTAGTTTTTTACCATCTGAATCTCTGACTGGTCCACCAATTATTTCATTTGTTTCAGGTGATCTGGGACCTATTCCGCTAACAAAGATTAACTCACCAACTCTGTGGAGATGTGGATAAGCCCCGACAGCAGAAGGTCCTGATTCAGCAATAAAATAACCATTATTTGAAGTTAATTTTCCTGCTACCTTCTTACCAACTACTGAACCAATGGCTACACCTACCGGTCCGCCTGCCATCCCTCCTGCTGTAGCACCTATTGCACTACCTGCTGAACTCACCATTGAAGGACCTAATTCTTCATATATTTTTTCAATGACGTCTGAAGGTGCAGATATTACTTTATCTATGATATCCTCATCAGTATTGTTTGGCGTACCATCTTGACTAGGCATTACAAATTCCCTCTATCAAGAACATTTCGATCTCCGTGATAATATTCAACATCATCTTCATCAAATTCTTTATCTCCGATTGATTCATTAGATGGAGTTAATTGAATCACCGCACCTCCTGAACCATGAAGTGGCTCATAAGCAAGAACTTCTCCATGGTAGTTGTTGTGCTGACCCATTGTCGCTGCCATCCACCAAACTGGTTTGTATGCAGCTACTTTCTGAATTCTAATTTGCCCATGGATATCTCTAGATAGTTGACTAAGATCTTCGAGTCTTCCATCTCTAAAAAATTCTAAAATTTTCTTATTCCACTCGTCATCTTTTGGACTATGAATTTTATCATCTCTTGGATTAATGTGTTCTGTGAACATTCTATTGGACAAGCTTGCAACGACTACTACTACAGCCTTCTTTCCTTGGTTAGATAGTGCATCCCTCGCGGCTTTACCAAGTACCATTGTTTCAGACCTATTTGAATACATATTGCTTGAAACTATACAAGCAGGAATATTATTATCTGGGTTAAGTAGTGATAATGCTACAACTGAACCGGTATCTATTGGGAAACCATCATATGCAACAGTCCTTGAATGCAGTCCCCTGGATTCTGCAGCATCACGGTAGGCATCAGCAAATTCAGTGTCTATATTGAATTTGTAAGGCATGCTTCCTAAGTAATGAAAATCATCATCCACATGTGTCCACTCTGGCTCTGGATGGGCTTGTATTTGGTGGCCAACTATACTTGGCCAAGTTGTAGAATAAATCAAAATTATATCTGCCCCACTAGCCTGTATTTTATCTCTTAAATTATCATATGCATTTCTAAGATTTTTGTATCCATCATTTAATTCTGGAGCAAGCAAGGGGTGAGGATGAGGGGGGCAATAAATTCCAAATAGAACATTTTGATCATTATCCATATTCAAACCTCACAGAACTATTTCTCTTGTTTTAGAGTTAGGATCCCATGCAACTACAGCGTTTCCAGTACCTATTACTGATTGATATCCATAAATTTCTGCAGGATAATCCGGGAGACCCATAGCAGCCATCATCCATGATAGTCCTCCGGCTTCTGTCTCGGCAATTGTTTGTTCAGTATACTCTGGCATAATATCAATAACTTCTTTCATCTTTCCATCTCTCATCATTTTAATCATTTTCATGTCCCAAACATATTGACTATGATTGTATATATGTTCTCTACTCATATCTTCAGGCAATGGAGATTCTGTGACAAAATGTCGATGCGAAAGACTATGGCTACTCACGAGAACTACCTTTTTGCCACTTTTCTCTATTGCCTTTAGACATGCCTCTCCCAAAGCTTTCGCTTGCTCATTCATAACTTCTCCAGAATAATAATGTGCATTTCTATTACTACTTATGGTGATTATTGGCTTATCCCATTCTGGGTTTAACATGTGACAACTTGTAATTGTCCCATAGTCAATTCTAAAATCTGGATTGGTCATCATTTTTGTTATTATTCCTGCTTCAGAAGCAGCTTTATGCATTTCTTCTGCTAATTCGACATCTACATCTAAATCATATTTATATCTAAAAATATTAGGAAAAATAGGATCTACAGATAATGAACTGAATTTGGGAAGTCCTAGAAAGTGAGTGCCAATATAAGTTGCCCAATGAGGAGTAAAGATAACCATAACATCATAATCAACTTTTTTCAATTTTCTTGCAAGACGATTGTAGCCCCACCTTAGAGTCTCCCAACCTCCTTCTGAGAAAGGCTCATTCTGTTCTGGATTCTCTGCATATACCAAATGAGGAGGGTGTGGTGCCAGACATCCGAGTACTACTTGGCCTTTCTTCATGGCCTGTAGGGCAACTACAGTAATATGAATTAATCGCTTGGATATTTTCATAGCATTGATGGAGGGAAAGTGTTTCCGTAGCGATATGAGATGGGAGACAATGCCTGTATGGCCGATAATTATTCCGCTAACAGTTGGTTTTTCAATAGCTTGTATATTTGGTATCTTAGAGAATTCAAGTTCATTATTTAAGCCGATGATTTGTCTGATAGTAATTTCTTTTCTTCTTTATCTTTCACCTAAAAATATTGGTAATCGTTATGAATTAATTGGCGGATGTATTACTTCGATAATTATTGGGATTATTCCGCAGTTAGTATTTTTTGTATGGTTTGTGATAGTAATTCTGGCATGGACATCTCAAACCATATATGTTTGGAGATATAATTTTCCAGCATTTAGAATAGGAATTTGGATAGGATTGGGGAGTTGTTCAGGATTATTTATAGGGAGCTTTTTTGCTCACTATTTCATTATAATTCATACCTAGAACATAACCAAGGATATAGAAAGATGGGAGACATAATATGTATGCCGTCCAAATTAATTCTTCATCGAAATAATGAGTTGTTATCCTAATCTCTCCAACTTGTTCATCTGAAATAAAACAATCTAAACAATTTTCAGTATTCGATAATTTAATTAAAATTACATATGAATCATAAATACTTTCTGTATTCACCTTAAAACTTGTGATATTATTTGGGGAAAGTGAGAATATTTGACCTTTTAAGGATAATTCATTCCAATCAAAGATTCCCTTTTCAGCATGTTTTTCTGCTATATTTGTTTTTACTAACATCAATTCTAATCTTACATCTCCTGTATTGATTGCTTTAACATCCACGGGATTGGATAAGCTATGTACTTCTATAGTTTCAAGATTTATATCATCTGAGCCAATTCTATAATTGGGAATTTCCTCATTAACTCCTGGTGCATAGATAATTATAAAAAAAATCAGAAATGAGCTAATGAACGATACTCCTACTATAGAATATAATTGTTTTCTTGTCGGTGATAGTGATTTAATAATTGAATATTTTTTAGATCTTAGTTTTGGTTGGATATGGTGAACAAAATATGAAGTTATGAAAGCTAATATTATACCAGGAATAATGTCTACTAACCAGTGTATTCCCAAATATTGAATGGAGAAAATATAAACCAATACATTAACAGATATGAATAAATCAAATTCTCTATGCCTCCATTTTTTGATACTTATTCCCAATTTTCTACAATGTAATCTATTGATTATTAACAAACCAATTGGTAATCCTATGTGTAGACTTGGGATAGCATTATCCATTGGATCATTAGCTGTAAAAAATGATAATGTAAAAGAATCATGATACAAAAGAGCATCCATACCACTAATATAACTAGAAGTTACTTCTACATTAAAGAAAAGATAAAATGGGACACTGAGGAGATATATTACAAAATAATTCAAAGCTGCCTTATCGGCCATCATTTTATCATTGCTTAATATATAATATATCGGAGAAAACCATATCATAAATAAGTACATGAATAAATAATGACCAGAAAGTAAATTTGTTAAACTATCATTTAAAAAAAATTCTTGTATAATATTAGTCCAATTCCCTTCAATGCGATATATCCAATGAGTGAAGCCTCCAACCCTTGCTTTAATTGGCTCATTATGATGATCAATGGCCGCCTTATAGAGGAACATCAATAAGTATAAGCTAATATGCCAATAATATCCTTTTTCTTTAATTTCATTGGCTAAATTTCGTAAAGGAATTCTTTTTTTTGGTTCGTCCCTTGTCAAGAACCAATGTATTGGAAGAGTCAACAGTAAAAGTGCTCCCATTGAAGTTTCATAAGGACCGATGGGCCAATCCATGTATCATTTCGCGCTCGACCATTGGTGAAGAATAATGCGGAAGTATTGTTGCATTTGGAGTTTTTTTAACACAAAAAGACTTGAGATACCCGAATAATAAAATTTGATTGGCTTTTTGAGGTTGATATGGATAGGCATGATGTATGGGTTGCAGAATGTCAAAAAATAGGTTTTTTACCTAAAGCGAAAAGATACAAAGAAGGCACTAAATCTTCTGAAGATGCCGCCAAACAATTAGGCTGTGAAGTATCGAATATCGCTAAATCGATTGTTTTTGTTGGTAGAGATTCCGCAATCATAGTAGTAACTTCAGGTATCAATAAAGTAGATAGGAAAAGGAAACTAAAAAGATTATTGGGGTATAAACCAAGTCAAGCTTCGCCAGAGTATGTCCTAAATAAAACCGGTTATTCTGTTGGTGGCATTCCTCCATTTGGGCATTTAGAAAAATGTATAATCATTTGTGATGAAGATTTATTAAAATATGATATTTTATGGGGAGCAGGAGGCACATCTGACACAGTTTTTCCCATTTCTCCAGAAGAATTAGTTAAACTAAGTGGAGCAGTAATAGCAGATATTAAACAGTGATTAAAATGGTTATTGAATCTTTAATTAACTCTTCTTATAATCTTAGAAAAGATTTGCAACCTCTTACTGATTTATTATTAGAAGAGGGTTTTGTTGAATATGTATACAATCCATTGATATATGCTTGGGAAATACATAAAGAATTTATTAAACTAGGAGGAGATAAAGGTGCAAAAACAATATTACTCGGCATGAATCCTGGACCTCATGGCATGGGGCAAATGGGAATACCATTTGCTGCGACAACTGTAGTAAGAGATTTATTCAAGATTAAAAATTTATCAGTTGATCAACCAAAAAAAACACATCCAAAGAGAGAAGTTAAAGGATTAAAATGGCATAAGGAAGAAATTTCTGGTACGAGATTGTGGGGTGCTTTATCAGATAACTATGGAACTGCAGAAAATATATTTACAAAGGTTTTTGTTGTTAACCATTGCCCTCTTATGTTTTTTAAGGGTGAAAATGCTATGAATATTACTCCAGATAAGATTCCTGGAATAGTCTCAAAAAGAATTATTGAACGTTGTGATGATTACCTTAGAGAAGTAGTAGAAATAATGAATATAGAAACTGTAATTGGTGTTGGAAAATACTCTCAGAAAAGATCAGCAATTGCATTCAGTGGGGCCAATATTAATCTCAAAGGTTGTTGGCATCCATCTCCAGCATCTCCTCTTGCGAATAAAAATAATGGCAAAGACTGGAGAGAGAATTTTAAATCAGTTTTACCAAAATAAAATATATTTAACTGTAAGTTTGGTAATTAAGTGTTGAATATTACACCAATATTTATCCATGAATAGTTTTCCCAATAAACCATGTCGGCAATGACCACCCCCGAATACCTGATAGCAAATGCAAAGAATCATGGTAATGAAAAAGCCATTTCTACAAAAAATTCCGATGGCGAATGGAATCATATTAATTGGAAAGAATTCCATGATCAAACCGCATCAGTTGCCAAATCATTAATTGCATTGGGTTTTGAAGAAGGTGACAAATTGAGTATTTATTCTTATAATAGAGTGGAATGGTATACTTCATATCATGCAGCAAACATGTGTAATGGAGCTGCTGTTGGAGTTTACCATACTTGTTCTCCTGAAGAAGTTGAATGGGTGGTAGGAAATTCTGATTCAAAAGTTATTTTTGTGGGTGACAATCCCATGGACGGAGGCAATACAGAAAAGATGTGTGCTCACAGATTACATGCAATAATGGATAGATTGGATAAAGTCGAAGTAGTAGTTACAATGGAAGGAGTTGAGATGCCCGACCATCCCAAATGTATTACTTGGTCTGAGTTTATAGAAAAAGGAAATAATATCGAATACTCAGAAATAGAAAAGAGAGTAAGTAGCATTACTCCTGAGGACACGTTTACTTTAATTTACACATCAGGTACAACCGGGCAACCTAAAGGCGTGGAGCTTAGTCATGATAATATTGATTTTGAATTGGCAGAAGTGTGGAAATTACAAGAATTTGAAAGAGGATGGGGGTATGTTTCTTGGTTACCTTGTGCCCATGTTTTTGGGCAATTGGTAGATTGTCATGCGCACATTAGATGGGGGCTTCACATGACTGTTGTTGATGCGCCTCTGAATGTTATTGATTATGCCAAAGAAGTACAACCCCATTTGTTTATTGGGGTACCGAGAATCTATGAAAAAGTTTACAGTAATCTAGTCGCTAAATTAGGAGGAAAGATAAAACTAACAAAAATACCAATTCTTGGTGGAATTATAAAGAAAAAGGCTAAGGAAGCAATTGGGATGTCAAATTGTATTTATGCTATCACTGGTGCTGCACCAATTAATCCCGATATTCTGAAATTATTCCATACACTGGATATTCCACTTTATGAGGGATATGGTATGACTGAAACTACTGCAGGAGCAAGTTTGGGATACAAGAAAAATCATAAATTTGGAACTGTAGGTAAACCATTTAGTGGAACAGAATTAATGATTTCGGAGACAGGAGAAATTCTTTTCAGAGGAAGGCACATTATGAAAGGATACTACAAGAATCCTGAAGCAACCGCAGAAACAATAGATTCTGATGGATGGTTACACTCTGGAGACAAAGGAGAAATAGATGAAGATGGATATGTAAAAATTACTGGAAGAATAAAAGAATTATACGTTAGTTCTGGAGGTAAAAATATTGCACCATTAGTGATTGAAGAAACAATGAAGTCGATTCCAATGGTTTCTCAATGTATGCTGATTGGTGATGGTAGGAAGTACTGTAGTGCATTATTCACATTAGATGTAGGTGCTATTTTGAGGGATAAACATGGCATGGATCCAGCAAAAATTCCTAAAGACCCAGCAGTACAAATTACCACATTAGAAGGATTTGGGAAAGTACTTTCAGATTACACAGATAGTGAAGAAACCTATGCTGAAATGCAAGAACATGTAACATTATTAAATGGGCAATTCAGTAATCCTGAGCAAATAAAGAAATTTAAGATTTTACCTAGAGACCTAAATGTTGACTTTGGAGAATTAACTCCAACGCTCAAAATAAGAAGGATTCAAATTAGAGAAAATTGGGTTAAAGAAATCGAAGCAATGTATGAAGGCGCATAAGGTGTTTTAATGGGCCCTGAAGAATGGGTTGGGCTTGCCCTAGTTTTCACTCTCGGGGCGATGAGTCCTGGACCATCTCTTGCAGTGGTACTAAGAAATACCTTGGCAGGAGGACGACAACAGGGGATTATGACAGGAATAGGGCATGGCATTGGTTTTGGAATCTATGCGTTTCTTGCAGCCTTAGGGATAGCTACTGCCTTATCGATACATGAGTCTACAGAAATTATATTGAAAACCGGAGGTGTAGTAATACTAGTTTGGCTTGGATATATTTTCATCAAGAGTGCTGGAGAAGGTCCAAGAAATGATTCTCAAGAAAATGATCTCATTCCTCAGAATCGGCAAGGATTCATACAAGGTTTCCTTATTGCATTATTAAACCCAAAAATTTTAGCATGGATGTTGGCATTATATACTCCTTTTATAGAAGCTGATGTAGATATTCAAACTCTTTTAGGAATGGGTTTTCTTGGTATGGTAATTGATGGCACTTGGTATGTGACCGTAGCAACTGTGTTGACGACAGGAGATAGGGTATTGAAGCTTAAATCAATATCCCATATCATTGATGGTTTAATGGGCATATTGATGTTTATATTTGCAATACTTCTAATCACGGGGATATTCTAAACAATCAATTATGCGACTAATTTTTGTGGATGTGTGTTCTCGGGTGCATGTGAACAGAGGCAAACGTGAAGAGATTCCTCTACGAATCATTACTGCAGCAGCGATATTTGACGGCCATGATGCTGCGATTGGTATTTTTAGAAGAATATTCCAGTCCATGGGTTGTGAAGTAATTCATTTAGGGCATGACAGGGGCGCGAATGACGTAGCAAAAGCAGCTATTCAAGAAGATGCTCATTGTATCGCTATTACTTCATATCAAGGAGGTGCTGTAGAGATGTTTACGCATACCAAGCAAATACTCGATGATTCAGGATTTGGACATGTATGTTTGGTCGGAGGCGGAGGAGGGACCATTCTTCCCAGTGAAATACAACATCTTTTTGATTCTGATATAGCAAAGATATATTCTCCTGAAGATGGAAGAGAATTGGGGCTTACGGGAATGGTGTCCGATGCCATGAAAAGGGCATCTGATAATGACTTACTTAATCCAAAAAGATTTGAGTCACTAAAAAAACCGATATTTGCAGATGAACACTCTGCAGTGTCAAAATTACTTACATTGGCTGAAAATGAAGATGAAGAGAAATTCAATAATATTCTAGATAAAGTCAGATCGACAGATGGTTTAAAATGTCCAGTTATTGGTTTAACTGGCACTGGAGGTGCAGGAAAATCAAGTCTTACTGATGAATTGATGTTGAGGATACAAAGAGATAATCCTGGGACTAAAATCGCTTTATTAGCTACTGATCCTACTCGTAAGAGAACAGGAGGAGCATTATTGGGAGATAGAATAAGAATGAATTCACTATCTGATGATAATTTATTCATGCGTTCATTCGCCAGTAGAAATAGTGGTAGAGAGATTGCAGATTGCATAGGTCGCTCTATCGAAGTATGTAAAGCAGTTGGTTTCGATCTAGTAATTGTAGAAACAAGTGGCATAGGCCAAGGAAATGATGCAATTACTGAAGTTGCTGATATTTCTCTATATGTTACAACAAGGGAATATGGTGCACCAAGTCAATTAGAAAAGTTAGAGATGTTAGATTCTGCAGATATTGTTGTATTAAATAAATTTGATAGACCTGGAGCGGAAGATGCCCTATTAGAAATTCAAAAACAATTCAAAAGAAATAGAGAGATATGGGATACTGATAATTCTAATCTTCCCGTAGTTCCAACAATAGCCAGTCAATTTGCAGATGCAGGAGTGGATCAACTTTGGAAAAAACTATCTATTTTGATAAACGATAAATACTCGTCGACATTTTCTGCAGCAGAACCTAGGTTAGGAGCAGATGGGTTGCCGCATAGATCTTCTCCAATACCTTCTGAAAGACAAGGTTATTTGGCCGAAGTTTCTAATGTAATCAAAAACTATCACCTTAGTACGGAGAAAATTGCTTCGAAAATGCGCTTGTTACAACAACTAGAGTCTGCAGCTAAACAAATGAAATTAAATAAAAATAAAGGAGTATTCGAGGATCTTATGCAAGAAGCAGAAGTTATTCGTTCAGAGATACCGGATAGTGCTTGGGAAAGTCTACAAACTTTTAGTAATAAAGCAAATCAGTACCGTTCCGGGACAACTAGTTATACCGTTAGAGATAAAGATATTGCTGTAGAAACAACCAGAAAAACACTTTCAGGGCTGGACATTCCAAGAGTAGCGTTGCCTGAATATAGTGATTGGGGAGATACTTTTAGTTGGATAAGAAGAGAAAATATCCCAGGATCTTTTCCTTACACCGGAGGAGTATTTCCATTCAAGAGACAGGATGAGTTGCCAGTCAGAATGTTTGCGGGAGAAGGAAGTGCAGAAAGAACAAATAAAAGATATCACTTTCTTTCCAAAGATCAAGATTTTAATAGGTTATCAGTTGCATTTGATTCGCCTAGTTTGTATGGAAATGATCCCCAAGAAAGATTAGATATATTTGGAAAGGTATGTGAAAGTGGAGTTTCTATAAGTACAATAGATGAAATGGAAAAATTATTCGAAGGTTTTGATTTATGTGCTTCTAATACCTCAGTATCAAAGACAATTAATGGAAATTATTGGTGGCATTTAGCAGCCTTCTTCAATGTAGCAATTAGGCAACAAATTAAGAAATTTGAAAGAGAAAATGGACGTCAGCCAAATGAAAAAGAACACACCGAAATAAAGTCCAAGACTTTGCGTTCAGTTAGAGGTACAGTGCAAGCAGATCAATTAAAGGAATCAATGGGACAGAATACATTAGTTTTCAATCTTGATACTGCATTGAGAATGATGGGAGATGTCGCAGAATTTTATGTCGATAATGAAGTTCGCAATCATTACTTTGTTTCTATTTCCGGATATCATATCGCTGAAGCTGGTGCAAATCCAATATCTCAGGCAGCACTGACATTATCCAATGGTTTGACATATGTTGAATTATTCAACTCTAGAGGGCTTAATGCTGATAAATTCTTAAGAAATTTTAGTTGGTTTTTCTCAAATGGTATGGACCCGGAATATGCAGTAATAGGCAGAGTATGTAGGAGAATATGGTCTATCGCTATGAGAGATATGTACGGAGTTAGTGAAAGGGGTCAAAAACTGAAATATCATATTCAAAGTAGTGGAAGGTCCCTACATGCTCAAGAATATACGTGGAATGATTATCGAACAACATTACAAGCACTTTATGCACTAGCAGATAATGCAAATTCATTACATACTAATTCTCGTGATGAAGCATTCGGGACACCAACAGAAGATACTGTAAGAGATGCAGTAGCAATACAATTAATACTGTCAAAAGAGTATGGTTGGTTACAAAATGAAAATCCATTACAAGGATCGCATGTCGCTGATTGGTTAACTGATTCTGTAGAAGAGGAAATTTTGAAGATATTTGAAGAAATGAATAGGCGTGGAGGGGTTTTGGGTGCGCTTGAAGTAAACTATCAGAGGAACCGCATACAAGATGAATCTATGATATATGAACATAGAAAACACTCCGGTGAATTACCGATTATTGGAGTGAATACTTTCAAAGATGATACGGATAATTCATTATCGATAGAAGGATTTGATGTAGAAGTAACCCGTTCAGATAAAAGTGAAAGAATGATGGTCATTGAACGTAACATTGCATTCAAAAAAGTACATCTGAAAGAATCCCGGGAAGGTTTGGCTAGATTGAAAAAAGTGGCACGAGAAGGTGGTAATTTATTTGAAGTAATGATGGACATTGTGAACTATTGTACTGTTGGACAAGTCACACAAGCACTATTCGAAACTGGAGGAAAGTTTCGAAGGAATATGTAGTATTAATATTACTAATTATTTTCCTCAATGTAACTGTATGCATACATAGCGCTTATAGCTCCAAATATTTGAGGCGTAATATGTAACCATAATATTTCTTTTAATTTTAGTTTACCAACAGCAACCAAAGAAATAGAAACTGCAGGATTGAAAGATGCCATTGAAACTGTTCCAACAGTGAGTGCACCAGTAAAAACTACTGATGCTATTGCCACGCCAAAATAATTATTTCCGGCAGTCTTTTGGGAAACAGCTACATTAAAAATTACAAATACCAGAGCAAAGGTAAAAATATATTCTGATAACATTATAGAAATAAAATTATTATTATCCAATAATGATACTAGTTTATACGATGTTTGAAATTCTCCATAATAAATTATTATAGAACATAAAGCACCAATTATTCCTGCTATTGTCTGTATTACTATATACAGCAAGGCATTTATTCTATTGATTTTTTCTCCCATCCAAATACTTAGAGTAACGGCTGGGTTAAAATGGGCACCAGAAATATGACCAAGAGAATAAATCATCAACATGAGTACTGCAGCAATTGGAAAAGCAGCACTTGTTTCTCCGGAAGTGGCAAAAACTGCCGTTAGGCATATAGTGAGTGTAAGAAAGAATGTTCCAATAAATTCAGCGAATAGTTTGTGAGGTAGTGCGGCGGTCATCTTAATTCACTAGATGGCAATTATACAAATGAATATTGTCCTAAATAAATAATAAATTTATTAATTGGATATTATTTGCATCATAGTAATAACGTTACTATTCACATATATACAAGGTAACATGAAATACTACATGATGGTGGAACAGGATAATATGGCACAAGGAACAGTAAAATGGTTTAATCGAATTAAAGGATTCGGATTTATTGAAAGAGATGAGGGAGATGATTTATTTGTACATAAATCCCAAGTTGAAGGAGAACTCACTGATGGAGACTCTGTCGAATTTGAGGTTGGAGAAGGTCCGAAAGGCCCTAATGCAGTCAATGTAAAAAAGATCGATTAAAGATAATTTTACTTTCACATAGAATAAATATCTTGAATATTGGAGATATTACTACCTGTACCTCTAAAAGAGGAGACACTACGCAAATGTCGTGGTAGACTTTAGGTTATCAGAAGAGCAAAAGATGTTGCAACAGCTTGCTCGTGATTTTGTAGATGAAGAAATAATACCAAATGCATCTAAATGGGATTTAGAAAGTATATATCCTTTGGAAGCGATAAAAAATGCTTCAGATATTGGACTATTAACAGTCAAGATTCCTGAAAAATATGGAGGAGGAGGGATGGGGTCAATAGAAGACGTCATTATTTCTGAAGAAATTGGAAGAGGAGATCCTGGTTTTGCAACTGCTGCTGGCAGTACCATACTAGCATCTTATCCAATAATTACTGGAGGGACTGAAGAGCAAAAAGAAAAATATCTCTCTAAAACTGCTAATGGAGTCATTGCATCATACTGCGTTACAGAACCAAATGCAGGAAGTGACGTAAGAGGAATAAAAACTGAAGCAGTAAGAGAAGGGGATGAATATATAATTAATGGGAGTAAAATGTGGATTACAGGAGCTGGTCATGCAGAGTGGTTCTTCGTATTGGCGTATACAAATAAGAAGGCAGGATATAAAGGAATGAGTGGCTTCATCATAGATGCAGATTCAGAAGGTATAGAATTAGGTAAAAAGGAAATGAATATGGGGCAAAGATGTTCTGATACTCGTTCTGTTACATTTACTGATGTTAGAGTACCAATTGAAAATCTAATTGGAGGTAGGGAAAATGATGGTTGGATTAATGCCATGAAAGCATTTGATCATTCTAGACCGGCAATATCATCACATGCAGTAGGGAATGCCAGAGGTGCTATGGAAGAAGCATTGCAATACTCAAAAGAACGTGAAACAATGGGAAAGCCTATTTTTAGTCATCAATCGATATCCTTTATGATAGCAGATATGGCCACTAAAATAGAAGCTGCGCGACTATTATGTTGGAAAGCGGCATCAGTTTTAGATAATGGAAATCGAAATACACTGGAAGCTGCACATGCCAAAAGATTCGCAGCTGATATATGTATGGAAGTAACTACGGACGCGGTACAGGTTTTTGGAGGATATGGTTATTCTGAAGAATATCCCGTTGCTCGAAGAATGAGGGGTGCAAAAGTCTATCAAATATTTGAAGGTACAAGCCAGATACAAAGATTAATCATTAGTAGAGAATTAAGCTCTTAGTAATAATCAATAAATGAAAGTTAACTGCGGAGTATTCCCTAATTATTTTTGTCAACTTTTGCCTTGTCGTTGTTGCTCATAATATTGGGCATAGTATTGTTCAGCATATTGCCTAGCCACACTCTCCTCATATCCCTGTCCAACCATTTGTTGGACATAAGCCTCTATTGGATCCATTTGCTCAACTCCACCAAATACTTCTATGGAGTCTTCACTCAAATCATCTTCAGAAGAGGATCTATTTCTCAAAACTAAAGTAGCCCCAACTACGAGAAGTAATACCAAAGCAGCAATTCCACTAAATATTAGGGTATTACTACTTTCTTCTGACTCGCAAGAATCCGGATTTTGGGCACAATTATCTGTAGACCTAGGTAGCGTAAATATTGCAATTGAATCCTCTATTACATAACTTCCCTCAGAAACTCTAACAAAAATATCTCCAGTATTGCCCTCATTTTCATCATAAAGATGAGAAATATTTAGAGATAATAGATAAGAATCTCCATCGCATAATCCAGTTATCTTATCATATAGGCCTAATTGTTTTTGTGTAGTTTTGGATGCATCGCCTTTGTCAAATATTGCATTATCATTCAGCGATATTTCGACAACAACATTACAATCTTCTTCAGCACCACCTGTTACAATTCCTGATATTTCTAATATATCAAGTGCGTCTAAAGCATCAAATCTTTGTCCATCGGTTGTGAATAGATTATCTGAATCTACCACAGGAGGTTCGTCTCCAAATAATTCTCCAACAACAATGAAGAAAAGTCTGAATTTTTCACTTGTCAAACCTGTATAGTCTTTAACCTGTAACTCCATTCTGACTTGATTAGATTGAATGCCGTTTGATGTTACGTTTTTGAATGTGTAGCTCCATTCCGGGCCTGCTCCTATTGGGAGTTCGAATGTATGCTTAGTGTTTGATACTTGACCAACCATATCGAGCTGAACATCATCGACCATTGTCCAAATGAATGTCTTTATTCCTGTTCCTACGTCACTACTATTCTCCGCAGTAAATGATATAGTCGTATCTCCAGATTCCGATAAACGAACAATATAAACTGGATACTCCTCATACACTGGATCATTATTACTGTCTACACCTATTGGGACACGTTTTGTCTCAGAAAATTCTAGATTTTCTAAAGATATAGCATTATTTATGATAGAAGCACTTGCAATAGGAGCTGTAGAATCAGCATCTACATCGTTAGTGTACAGAGTTATCTTTGCTGTCCTAGTATGTCCTAATTCATTATGAAGATATAAGCTCAATATCCATTGAGCATCTATTTTGCAACCTGTATCAGAATTGGCATCAGAAACACAGAATGTGGCATTGATAGGAATAGATTTATCTTCTTGGTGCCTAGAACTTATTTTACCTGCATCTAAAATATCTCCATTCCAATCCGTTACTGAATCATTATTTCCGGATTCTAAGGTCCAATCTGCAAAAATCCCTTCTACATCGGTATCGAAACTAAATGATAAATTTGCATTACTTTTTATGGCAGTAGTTCTATAATTACCTAAAGCTCCATCGAAAATTGGTTGTTTCCCATCAATAGTCATTTGGAATCCTTCCCTAATGATGCCAAAATCAGGCTCACCGTTACTATCAGAGTCCTCCCATGGAGTGAGATGGAAGTCTAACATTCTTGATAATAATGGAATAGAAGTTCCATTAAATGACTCCGACATACTAGGATTTTCAACGTCCATTGTAGTTACAATAAGTCCGCCTGAATAATAATTACAAACTGACATAAGTGATTGAGTGGGATTGTCAATATCCCTAATCAACGTATGGAAAGTACCACTTGGTTCATTTATTCTACCGCCACAAACTTGTGGCATTTGAGATTGAGAAACTTGTGATATATCTAATCCTGATAATGCGACATAGTCCCCTCCATGGGCTATTGCCAATGCAGAAGTATCGATATCTTTCAAAATTGGATGGAAAGGATCTTCAATGGAAATATTATCATAACCTATTCTATTATCCATAGTAAAATTATATTGATTCCTCATAGCAATATCAATTCCAAAAGGTAATTTTTCTGGCATGTAGTCATTCCTATATGGACCTAAATGCATTTGTACTGTTCCGCCATCATACATGTAAGATTCCAAAGTTTGAGTGAGACTTAAACCATCAGAATCTCTATTTGTAGACATCATATTATAATAATTTCCATAAACAACATTGTAATCGGTTTGCCAAGGCATCAATACTTTATCGTAATGCTCAATCCAATCAGGAGTTGCATAAATTTCCCAATCGTTAACTCTTAGTTGAGTATAGGACTTACCCATTGATTCTAAATCCATCTTAACTCTCTGTAGTCGATTCTGATCTGTTGGGTTGGATAGAATTAATACATCTATTTCATCTTCGAATAATATTTCAAAGTATCTGTCATTTCCTGATTTTTCTCCATCAGAGCCTAAAACAGCAGAGAAACTGATATTATATGAATGCCCATCTTCCCAACCGGAATAGGGACTAGACCAATTAGCCGTAGCCCTATTGTGAGGTTCTAAGTCGAATGGCCCATTATCAGCTGTTTTCTCAAGAACGGTAGCCCCTGTTGTCAAATCTACTATCTTCATAGTTAGTATATACTCACCGGCGATAACACCATTTAACAATGGGACAGAGAAGTCGTGAGAACTTTCCCAATCTCCATCCGGATTAGTAGGATATACGCACTTGTATGTTATATCAGTTGCACAGTCGAGGACATTTGGTTGCATCAATGTAATGTCTGCGCTGGCAATACTAAGAATAATTGACGAAAAATTGTTAGCAACGTTTACTTCTGACTTATTGTACCAAGGAGTATCAATTATTGAATTATTAAAAATAGTATTGACATCTATTTTGTAAATTCCACTATTAAAATCATGATTAGTGACAGTTACTTTTTGACGTTCTGAGGCATCCATGCCTGTAACAGGGACTGAGTAAGTACCGTCATCTTCGAAAGTGAATTCCTCTACCCTTATATTATCTACAGCAAATCCTGCTAATCCTGCGTTACCATGTACACCATCATCGTTAGATCTAAATCTCCAAGTCAAAGAAACCTCTGAGCCCGCTAAAGTAGTACATTCTTCGGTCCATGTAAATGAGTCTTCATTTGTTTGATTTAATACAGTAATATGTGTTAAATCTAATGTTACGGATTTCATTAAACTCTCAGAATCATACCAGGAAACTGAATCATATTGATCAGAATGGTCGCCGAAGTATTCGACTTCATCATAGCCGTTACCATCAAAGTCCTCACAATAATGATATAAATTACCACCTGAACCTCTGGCGAGAAGAAGGCCATTTTCATTTAAATCGGTCCAACTTCCATAAACTACTCCATTAAACAGTTCTCCATCCTTTGTCCATTCTATTTCTAAAAACGCCACGTCTCTTTCGGCCAATACTTGACCTTGATTATTCTGCAAGAAATCTCCCTCAGCATAGTAATCGAACGTCAAATAGGTGAAATCTGCTCCCGATTCTCCAACGGGAATCGGTTCAAGAGAGAATGATTCGTTCCAACTATCGCCATACCCGTCATTAGGGTGACCTAGCCAATATGCATCACTATTAAAAATTCCAACATTTTGAGGTAGCATTGCATTACTTCCTGATGAATCGTCTAATCTACTTCCGTTTTCATAACCCTCTACATCGTTATCATCAAACCATATAGGTTCAAATCCAGAAAAATCTTCAATTGCTATTAATTCTGGTTCTGCATTTTGAATGAATGCTTCCACATCAAAATCAACTACCGTATTGCCCCAATTTTGGACCATAACTTCAATATCTCTTTCTCCAGAAGCATATCTTTGTCCATTTTCCAAACTTGGCCATGCACTTTCAGCTAGCCCGGGATCAAAGAGATTTTTTACAGTTAGTTGGAATTTTATCTCATCATTAGTTTCGTCTTGATCTTCTGCACCGGACGGATTTACTATATCCACATTATTCAAAGAGGTAGATATATAATATGTCTTATTATCGATAAAATCTGCATTTAACTGAACTATTTGATTTTCACCTGCGGCTAAATTGGTAAATGATAATTCTTGACTTGCATCAGTAATGTTTCCAAATTCGACATTTCTTTTTCTTATCGTTATATTATCGAAGGCGAATCCGTCCAATCCTGAATTATCAGAAGAACCTGTTGGGCCTACGGTTCCCTCTAGTCCGCTGCGGAATCTGAATCTTATATCTATTACTTCTCCTGCATAAGGAGTCAAATCTATTGATTCTGTCTCGGATGGATCATCAGAAGTACCTCCTCCTTCAGTATAATTTATCCATCCAGAAGCATAGTTATTTCCTCCAAAGTTGACATTGTAGTTGTTATATTCAGGATCTTGGTCAAGAGCATATAGGCGTATAACTCGTTCATTATCCCATCCTCCCATTCTAGAGACTTCCCTCCATCCAGTACCTTCACTCCATACTTCTATTCCACATGCATCTTCATACAACCACCTCTCAACTACTGAATAAGCCTCAGCCAAGAATAGTTCAAAAAAGCCTGCACTACACATCATTGAAATATCCATAAATGCAGCATCTGCGCCTGTTAAATCTATATTTTCCAATATTAATGCTTCATCCATATGATTAACATATCCTGAAGTATAATTTCCTGATTCATCTTCATAATCTAATCCAGCCCAAAAGTAAGTAGTTGGATTACTGTCAGCTTCGTACCAAGAAACATTTTCAGAAGCGGCCGTAGAATTTGATTCAAGATGCCAAGATGAGTGTCCTTCTGGATATTCTCCGGTGTATGAATATTTAGAAAATTGTGCATTTGCTATATTAATTGTTGGATTATCGCCATCTTCAAAGTCATTTGAATAAACTATTGTATCGTCACCACCGAGTACTTCTTTAACTTGAAGATTGACATCTACACTCCCACTTGCAATTGCATTTAGGCCAGTATTTCTGACGGTGACATTGACCCATCTATTGCCTTCTCCAAGCATCGCTTGACCAGTAGAAGGATCTACAGAAGAGGGTTCTATAGTCACTCCAGTAAGTCCTAAATCGAAATTATCCAAAGTCAAAACTGAAAGATAATCTCCTGCACCTGGCCAACCTTGAGTATCAAGCCACATCGCATTGTTTGCAAATCTGTATGCATAATCTCTCTGTCCTATTACAATTTCAAGTGCACTGTCCGAACCTCCTTGTAACTGACCAGGCATTGCAACACTGGGGCGTCTTCCGACGTCAAATGAAAGTGAAGGAAGATAACCTGCTCCATCAGGATTAGCAAGTATAATTTCTACAGTATTTGTAGCTCTTAAATTTTCTAAACTTAGATATGTTTGATTTTGAGCAGAGGAATCTTGAATGATTTCCAAGGTTAATTCTGTTGGGATGAAGAAATCCATTTCTCCATCTCTATTGACATCAGCAATAGTCAGTGATGCTCCAAGGTAATCTCCTAATTCATTAACGTAATTTTGAGTATTCCAAGTACTTCCAGATTTAGTAGCATAGTTTACTCTACCTTCTATTCCATCTATGACTGCAATTAAATCAATCTCATTATCTTCATCATCAGGAGTGGTATCTGCTATATCTATCCCATAAAGCGGGTAATTGTGTTCTGCATCTAATTTGAACTCATGCATCCCTTGAGCGGCAGGATCCATAGGATTGGAAAAGAATACATTCCCTGCTGTAGGAAGGCAATTGAATTCTAAAACTGTCATATTATCGAAATGGCCAACAGAATATCCAACACCCACATTGAATGGAGGAGTGCGGAGAAGCCATAAGTCAAGATCTTCGCAGTCAGTAGAAGGAATTCCAGGAGTACCGCTAGATTGGACAGTCTCTCCCCAATGGCCTAACATGAGATCTGTATAAATTCCATTTGTGAGAGGGACAGGAATAGTTTGTTGATTAATGGGTAGAGTATAATCTGGACCCATGTATACTTGAATATATTGGTTTGCTCCTGTAGCATCTTGAGTGGCAAAGACTGTATCAGCATTTCCATCTCCGTTAATATCAGCGACATCTAAGTCTAAAAGGTACGGGTTAGTAACTGTAATTGACGCCATATCTTCCCATAAATTGACACGGTCATCGCAAACTCCTTTCAATACAGTAAGATTTGCAGGTCTGACAAATGATTCTCCAACAAACCTGATATTTTGTTGATAGTAAATAATATCATTTATTTCATCGCCATCTACATCAGCTATCTCTGCCCTAGTACCATCAGCAGTATCTCTAAAACCTGCCCTACGAGTATCGTTATTTGATATGTAAATATCTTGTCTATCGGCGAAAGTTCCCGTAGGAGTGCTTTCTGCAGTACCAAAACCATCGTTATATAAAACGCTAAGGAAATGCCCCATAGTACTTGCAGCAATAATGTCATTATCTCCATCACAATCTAAGTCACCTATTGCTATGGCAGAAGGATCTCGTTGAACTGCATATTGAGTGGTATGTGAAGCGTAAACAGAAGGTATCAATGCAATGAGTGTTGAAGATACCATAATGAGAACAAGCATTATTGCTTTACCACTCTTCATGTTGCGGTCACGGTGATTATTATCTCTCTGCATACCACTTGCGACTTTCATCTTATTATTATGCCTTATTGCATTCTGATTAGGAAAAAATAAGTATTTTACTGAGATTCTAACCAACTAGGATTTGGAGAATATTGGACTTCTGCACCACCATAAATTCTTTCCAATCTCCCCATTATCCAGAGCCTATCTAAGAAAATCTCTAGTTCTACTCCTTCACGATTCATCTTTTCACCTATTGCCTTCTCGATTGAACTGATAGGTAAAGAGGAGTGGCCATGTTCCCTCACAACTAAAGTCATCAATAATTGTAGCCAAGATTCTGCTTGAGGGTCACCAGATAGATTATTTGATAATGGAAGTGGCATTTCAACTTCATTTAAAAATTCAATAATAGCATTTATATTCGGCTCAGTCTTTTTAGAAAATCCTAATTCATCGACTTTAGAATTTAGGTCCAAATTTCCGACTGCCCTAACAACGGAGGGTATGCTTGATGGATTTGGAGGGGGCCCCGGTAAAGAGGAGGTATTTTCTCCTTCTTCACCTTCTTCAACTTCGCTCATGTATTATCCTCACTTGCACTACAACATAAATGTCTCTCTAATTATTTTTTAGCTAAATTTCTCAAGACAGTTTGTAATATTCCGCCATTTCTGAAATATTCTGCTTCAACTGATGTATCAAGTCGTACTTTAGCATCAAATTCTATTTTAGAACCATCTATTTTAGTAGCCGTTACTTTAATCATAGAAAGTGGCGCTATTGATGTGGAAATTGGGATATCAAAAAATTCCGTACCATCTAATCCTAACATATTTGCATCTTCACCGTCTATGAATGTCAAAGGAAGAACCCCCATTCCTACAAGGTTAGAGCGGTGAATCCTCTCAAATGATGTCGCGATAACTGCTTTTACACCTAATAATAAAGTTCCTTTTGCAGCCCAGTCTCTACTACTTCCTGTTCCATATTGAGAACCTGCTAAGACAACTAATGGTGTATTTGTATTTTGATATCTCTCACTGGCCTCATATATTGAAATTATTTCATTTGATGGGAGATAATTTGTGATTCCCCCTTCAGTTCCGGGTGCTAATTCATTTCTTATTCGAACATTTGCAAAGGTACCACGCATCATTACTTCATGATTACCGCGTCTACTTCCAAAGGAGTTAAAATCCCGGGGTTCGACTCCTTTTTCTGTCAAATATCTCCCTGCCGGCCCATGAGAAGAGAATGCTCCAGCCGGACTGATATGATCAGTTGTTATTGAATCCCCTAATTTCAATAATACTCTAGCATTTTCTATTCCCTCTACATCTTCTGGCTTTTCTTTTATTCCATCAAAAAATGTAGGCAAGCGGACGTATGTTGATGAAATGTCCCAATCATATTGTGCAGATTTTTTACTTGGTATTGATTCCCATCTTGGCTCTTCAAGAATATCTTCATATCTTTTCTTAAACATTTCAGGAGTAATAACTTTTGAAATTACTGCGTTAATTTCTTCATCGGACGGCCATATATCGGCAAGCATTATTGGAACTCCAGAATCTGAAAAACCAAGTGGATCGGATTTAAAATCAAAATCCAAAGTACCTGCCAATGCGTATGCAACCACTAAAGGTGGACTAGCAAGATAGTTGGCCTTAACTTTTTGATGTATTCTCCCTTCGAAATTCCTATTACCGGATAGTACACTTCCTACAATCAAATTGGATTTATCAATAGCAGATTCTATCTTTGGATCGAGGGGTCCAGAATTTCCTATGCATGTTGTACACCCATAACCAACTACGTTGAATCCCAAAGAAGAAAGATCTTCGGTTAAGCCTGCAGCATCATAATATTCCGTTACAACTCTACTGCCTGGGGCTAAACTTGGTTTAACCCATGGTTTTATTTCAAGGCCCATATTACGAGCATTTCTTGCTAACAAACCTGCAGACATCATAACGCTTGGATTGCTAGTGTTTGTACAGCTTGTAATCGCGGCAATCACTACATCACCATGTTTTAAATTATCTACAGTACCTTGAATATTTGATTTATCATTATTATTTTTAATCGCAATACCATGGCCTTGGTAACCTAATGGTGAATTTAATGAGGATTTAAAATGAGATTTCATATCTGATAAATTAACTCTATCTTGGGGCCTCTTAGGCCCTGCCATAGCAGGAATTACCTCTGATAAATCCAGAGAAATGGAGGATGTGAAGGTAGGCTCCTTAGTATCTTTTGTTAGAAATAATCCTTGATTTTCTAAATATCTTTTGACATTGTCTACGTGATTTAAATCTCTACCTGAAAGTTTCATATAATCTAGAGTTTTATCATCCACTGGGAAAAAACCACAAGTTGCACCATATTCAGGAGCCATGTTAGCAATTGTTGCTCTGTCAGGAAGATTTAGATTGGAAACTCCCGGGCCGTAGAATTCAACAAATTTACCTACACAATCATGTTTACGTAACATTTCTACAATCCTGAGAGTCATATCAGTAGCAGTAACTCCGGGACTTAATTTACCTGTTAATTTGAATCCAACGACCTCAGGAAGTAGCATGTAAATTGGTTGACCGAGCATTACTGCTTCTGCTTCGATTCCTCCAACACCCCAGCCTAAAACTCCTAGCCCGTTTATCATGGTTGTATGCGAGTCAGTACCAACTAAAGAATCTGGAAACCAAACATCATTTTCCTCCATAGCTACAGATGCTATCCACTCAAGATTTACTTGATGGACGATACCCCTTCCAGGAGGGACTGCTCTGAAATTATCTAATGAATTTTGACCCCATTTGAGGAATTTATATCTCTCCATATTTCTCTGGTACTCAATATCAAGATTACGTTCCTTAGCATCAGGAAAAAGACCAGAAAAATCTACTTGGACAGAATGATCGATAACTAAATCAACTGGGACTTGGGGATTAACTTTTTCTGGATCTCCTCCTAATTCAACCATAGCATCTCTCAAGGCCGCTATATCTACGACAGCTGGAACGCCTGTAAAATCTTGAAGTAATACCCTACTTGGACTAAAGGGTATTTCTTCTGGAATCATGTTTGGAGACCATGATGCAATACGAATAACATCATCTTCTTTTATAAGGAAGTCATCACAATTCCTTAATGCAGATTCCAAAAGTATCCTAATAGTAAAAGGGAGATTATCCAAATTACAGTGGCCTAGTTCTTCTAATTTTTGTAATCTCAAATATTCAGAATATTGACCATCATTAGTTTCAAATCTCGATAAAGACTCAAACGGATTTTTAGCACTCATATGGCTCTCAAAGTATGCGGGAACATAAAGTAATTTTAACTCTACTATTCAGGAAATTACTTCTACATCATAATATATGCGTTTTTCAACTGGACAGTATTGACCGGATTGTCTGAGCCAGTAGTTGGTACTTCACTTATTGCAGTAATATGATTACAGCCACTAACTATTTCTCCGAATACCGTGTGTACTCCATCTAAGTGATGAGGTTCACTATCTTCTGGAATCAAAAAGAATTGACTTCCTCCAGTATTTGGTGGGCTAGTTTTGGCCATCGAAATTGTACAACTTTCATGTAATAGTCCTGGATTTTCAGATGATGTTTCATCAGGGATAGTCCATGAACTAGAATCGCAATCATCAGAAGAATTTCTTGCTTGACCATCACAGAAACCAAACCATTGTCCAGCATAGCCGCCCCTTCCCTCTAAATGATCTATATCTCCTCCTTGAATCATAAAATCATCAATAATTCTGTGAAATTCAGTGTTATCATATTTCCCATCAGAAGTTAGTTTTAGAAAATTTTCAACATGTATTGGAGCAAAATCCGGCTTCATTTCGATTTCAACATCAACATCAATACGAGTATCTGATGAATCTACATACGATATCTCTAAAACTACAGTACTATTCATTAAAACAATATTTGAAGAGTCATCTCCAGAAAGCGCATTCCATAAACCGATACCTTCAGGATCGATTGCTTCCGTAACGACTTTGAAAGATGTTAGGAAAATCATAGATGCCACAACTATCGTAAGTATTCCAATAGGAGTTGGGTTACCTTCGCTAAACATCTGGAAGCCGCTGTTTATGGATATTCCATTTTCATCCATCATTGAGGCTAGTTTATTCATTCTTCTCCTTGTTTCTTTATCTTTTGGATTGAAATCTAATGATGTTTTATAATTCTTGTACGCTTTTTGCCATCTCTTCTTTTGAGCGTTGGCATCCATTTCACCCCAGAGCATACCTGCATCAGCAGCATAACGAGATGTTTGAGATCTTTGTGTATCGTTCTTACATTCTGACCAAGCAACATCTCTAAGTATTCCTAGTGCCTTCTCTGGTTCACCATTTTCTATTAGAGAATTGGCTTCATCCCAGGCTTTTTGTAGAGTCTCCGATGCTGGCATTGTACCCTGCGGACAACTAATCATTCAAAATGCCAACGGAAACAATACTCATATTAAATAGCAAAAAAGAAATCTTAATGGTAATGGCTAAAGCCTTTACTTGCCCGCAAGATAGTTAGTGAGTAAGGTCCTACTCAGTCATTGAAGTGGAGTCAGGAAAAAAGATGAATTCAAATGTGAATAATTTTGTAATAAATATTGCTACTGCTAATGGTACCGGTTCGCAATCTTCTAATCTGATTATACTACATACAATGTTTGAAATGGGTATTCCAGTTAGTGGAAAAAATTTATTTCCAAGCAATATTTCAGGTCTTCCTACTTGGTTTATAATACGTGCAAGTGAAGCTGGTTATCAAGCCCCAGGTGATAAGACAGATATTCAGATAATAATGAATAAAGATACATGGGCTAAGGATGTAGCAGCACTTGAATCAGGGACGATAATAATCTACAATGAAGATGTCAAACTTCCTATTGAAAGAGAAGATTGTTTAGCATTTGGAATGCCTATGACAAAAATGGCAAGAAAAATTAATCCAAAAATGGCTAAATTGATGGCTAATATGTATTATGTGGGCGGATTGGCACACATACTTGGAATAAATGTGGATGATGTAATAAAGGCGGTTGAATCTCAATTTAAAGGTAAAGAAAAAGCTATCGAAATGAATATGCAAGCCATAAATGAAGGGATTGCATTTGCAGCAGAAAATTGGAATATTGAAACAGAATTTAAAGCTGAATCCAGAACAAAAAATCCTGATACATTTCTAATCGAAGGAAATGAGGCTACTGCACTCGGTTCTGTATATGGAGGAATAAATATGCTATCATGGTATCCAATTACTCCATCTTCTTCAGTTGCAGAAGGGATCATTAAATGGTTACCAGAGTTACGTACAGCAAAAGATGGTGGCATAACTTGTGCTGTAATACAAGCAGAAGATGAATTGGCTGCTGCAGGCATGGTTTTGGGCGCAGGTTGGGCAGGAGGAAGAGGAATGACATGTACAAGTGGCCCGGGAATATCGTTAATGTCAGAATTTATTGGATTATCATATTTTGCTGAAGTTCCAGGAGTTATTTGGGACGTTAATAGAGTTGGCCCTTCGACCGGATTGCCAACAAGAACACAACAAGGTGATTTATCTATGTTATATGAAGCAAGTCACGGAGATACCCAACATATAGTCCTAATACCAGGAACTGTAGATGAGTGTTTTGAATTTGGTTGGCGTGCTTTTGATTATGCGGAAAAATATCAGACTATGATCTTTGGATTTAGTGACTTAGATTTAGGAATGAATAGGTGGCCAACTGAAGGTTTTGTATATCCTGAAACGAAAATGGATAGGGGAAAGTTAATTCGGAATCAAAAAGAATTGGATGCTGTACCAAATTATGGCAGATATAGAGATGTTGATGGAGATGGAATACCTTACAGAACCTTGCCTGGAAGTGGAATAGACCCAATATTATATCGTGGAACTGGTCATGATGAGGATGGCATTTATTCTGAAGATCCAATAGTTTATCAGAAAACCATGGAGAGACTTAAAAGGAAAATTGACGGATCTAGAGATGATCTTCCGGCCCCCATACTTCGTGAAGAAGAGAGAAAAGAGTTAGGAATAATTTTTTATGGCTCAATGGAGAATACAATCAAAGAAATTGATGATATTTTAGAATCTAAAGGCCTTTCAGTAAGTACTTGTAGAGTTAGAGCTCTCCCTTATCATTCCGAAGTAGAGTCGTTCATATCTAGACATAATCAAAATATTGTACTAGAAATGAATAGAGATGGCCAACTATTTGGAATATTGAGAAAAGAATTACCTACTTCACTTCTTGGTAAGTTACATAGCGTAGCATATAGTGATGGTATGCCTCCAAGGGCAAGACTTTATTCTGAGAAAATTGTTAACGTATTGGAGGAGATGTAATGGCGATTGTTAAATTAAATGTGATAGATCTTGAAAAATCAGAGTATAAAGGAGGTAAATCATCCTTATGTCCTGGTTGTGGTCATGATCAAATATCTAATGTCATCATACAAGCTGCTTGGGAAAATGGACTACCTCCAGAAGGTATAGCAAAAATGAGTGGAATAGGTTGTTCATCAAAAACTCCCGCTTACTTTTTGGGGAAAAGTCATGGATTTAACACGGTCCATGGCAGAATGCCATCAGTCACAACTGGGGCGAATATGGTGAATAAAGATTTGGCGTTTATTGCAGTTTCCGGCGATGGAGATACCGCAAGTATCGGAATGGGGCAGTTTGTTCATGCGATACGCAGAAATTTGGATATGGTATACATTATTGAAAATAATGGCGTGTATGGATTAACCAAAGGACAATACAGTGCTACAGTAGAAAAAGGATCAAAGAAAAAGAAGGGTTCTATAAATTCTCAAAATCCGATTGATCTTTGTGCAATGGCGTTAAATCTTGGATGTGGTTTTGTAGCACGATCGTTCTCAGGAAGTAAAAAACAGCTTACAGCTTTGATACGTGCCGCAATGAGTCACAAAGGGATGGCAATAATTGATGTCATATCTCCCTGCGTCACTTTTGCAAATAATGATGAATCATACAAATCTTATAATTATGTAAAGGAAAACGATGAAGTATTGCATATTGTGGATTATATATCTCATTATTCGCCAATAGAAGAAGTAGATATTCCAGAAGGACAATATAGGGAAATTGAATTATTTGATGGTTCCAAGATAATTCTTGAAACAATAGGCTCTAATCATGATACAACAAATGTGGTTTCAGCTCTTGCTGCAGTACATGAAGCAGAAAAAAATGATAAACATGTGACAGGATTATTGTATTATAATGGAAGTATACCAACCACTACTGAAACATTAGGACTTACGGATACTCCATTGTCACAACTTAATGAAGAAGAAGGTCGACCTAATGAACAAAGTCTAGTGAAAGTTAATGCTAGATTTAGAGGATCCTGATAGATAAAATAGTAGATTCGGATTTGTTGAAATAGAAAACCCATCTCGGACTAAGTATAGTCCCTTAGTGTAGTGGTCCATCATGTGGGGTTCTGGATCCCACGACCCTGGTTCGAATCCGGGAGGGACTACCAATTTCTTAAGATCCTGAAGAGTTGTAATCAATTATTTCTGGGTCATTATCGGTAATCCAAAATGAAGGAAAGATTCCTCCTCCATCTCTGCTGGACCAAAAGCCAACTCTTTCTAATTCGTTAGATAGTTCTCTAATTCTAACATCTAACTCATCACGCTGGTTCAATAATTTTTCGAGTTCAGAAATACCTTTTCTATGACCTGCTTTACGAAGTTCTTCTTTATGTTCGTGAG
>NTJP01000019.1 GCA_002457145.1 Marine Group II euryarchaeote MED-G38 | reverse complement strand
AAGCGGCTGCAAGGGCTGCTGAGGAAGAAGAAGCGGCTGCAAGGGCTGCTGAGGAAGAAGAAGCGGCTGCAAGGGCTGCTGAGGAAGAAGAAGCGGCTGCAAGGGCTGCTGCCAGAGCCAGTTTGAAAGCAGCTCAAGAAAAGGCATCAAGAATTGCACAAGAAGAAGCAGAAAAAGAATTAGCGAAGATGAATGAAGATGAAAGAGCCGCTGCGGAAAAGGCTGCCGCTGCAGAAGAAAAGAAACGTAAATTGCTGCAAAGGGTCGCTGCAAAAGCTGAAAATATTGATTTTGCTACAATTGGTGTCGCCGCGACTTCGGATGCTGTTTCGGAGATTACAACCGAATCTACAAAAATAACTCTGTCTGATGCATCTGCATTCCCTGAAAGCGGTAGTGCATATATTTATGATCCAAGTGGTAATATTACACTAAAATGGGAAGGAAAGGAAGATAATACTTTACTTGGAATAAGTGGCATAACAAAAAAACCACCAGTCGGAGCTATAATTATCGAGAAAGATAATCTTCAGGATATTAAAGGAGTTGGTCCATTTATAGAAGAAAAATTAAATGCATTAGGGATATATACGTTTAGGCAGATAGCAAATATGAATTTTGAGATTGAAGAACAAGTGAATGTGGCAATAGAATTTTTCCCTGGAAGAGTTAGAAGAGATGAATGGGCAAAACAAGCATATGATTTCATCAATAACGACGAAAGTTAAGAGATAAACATTTAATAGAAGTTGAAAAGGACAGATTAGAGGTGATAACATGGCAGGAGAAATAGAGAGTATTTTATCTCCATTAACTGAAGGATTGAGCGATATTGAAGAGATGGGTGTTCTGTATCAAATCGGATTTAGTATTATTCTTGTTTTTATTGCAATGCTTAGCGTCAGATATGGATTCGCTAGAATAGCATGGAGAATTGTAAAAAAAACTGAGAATGAATGGGATAATGCAGCTTTAGGGCCGGTAACAAATAGATTGTACATATTTGTTCTAGCGGCTGGTACAGAACTATCAATCGATTGGATTGATACTGGGAGTGATAGTGCATTTTATTCGGGCATAGAGCCTTATTTTTCTGCAACTTATATTCTATTAACAACTTCTCTAATTAGCGTTGGCATAAAGTATGTGGTCCCAGCAATTTTTGAAAAATATACCGTTAATAGATCCGTAACAGTTACTGGTGGAAATCCAATAATGGTTTTCATTTCCAGAGCAATAATTTGGTTTATTGGGTTGAACTTGGCACTTAACACTATAGGAATCGAACTACTTGGAATATTAGCATCTTTAGCAGTTTTCTCTCTAATAATTGGTCTTGCAGTACAGCAAACACTAGGCAATATAGTGAATTCATTCATGCTAGCTATTGATCAGCCGTTTGAAGTTGGAGATAGAATTGAAGTAGATGGAATACAAGGAAATGTAGTATCAGTCGGAATATTATCGACGAAAATAATTACAATCTCAGAACAATTAGTTATCATACCAAACAATAGACTCATAGATTCCACTATTACTAATTATGCAAGAGGCGGAGGGGATGGAGTTGCTACAAGAGTCTCTCTGAGAATTGATATTGGAGTAGATTATGATGAGAATTCTGCTCATGTAAAACAAGTAATGACGAATGTTGCAAGTAAATGTGAATATGTATTATCTGATCCTCAACCAATAGTATTGCTAAGAGAATTAGGAGATTTTGCAAAAGTTTACCGTCTTTATGCGTGGATAGAAGATTATAGTGATGAATTCTTGGCCAGGGACTGGCTATTAAGAGAAATAGATATTCGCTTTGGAATTGAAAGCATAAGTATCCCATATCCTGTATCAGTAGAGCTTTCTGATAAGACATCTCCATTTGGATATGATGCTTCTGGAAAGTTAGATAATGATGAAACAGCTGTCGGTAGACGACGTAGAAGAAAGGCTAGCAGACAGCACATAGCTACTATGAGCATGGAACGAGATGAGGCTAGAGTTAAGGATGAAAGAGAAAGTATGAGAGAAGATTTGGAGTATCTCCAAACGCAACTTTCACAAGGAGATTTAAAGCGAATCGAAAGAGAAACTATAGAAAGCGATATAAGAAATCTTGAGACGTTATTGGCCCAATTCTCAGATTAATTTTCGTAATTGATTTAGCCCTCCTACACATGCGACATATATGGAGATAGATACCGCAACATCTGCAAAAAGTGCTGGCTTGAAAATATCCAATAGGAAAGTCCCTGGAATTACTAGAGAAAAAGTAGAAATTAAATCTAAAGAAGATGAAAAAATAAAAATAGATTGGAAATATATTAATCCGGATGGAAAGATATTGGAGAAAAAAGAAAGGATAAGTTTTCTAAATTCTCTAGCAGTACCACCTGCTTGGACAGATGTATGGTTTGATAGAGATCCTAAGGGACATATACAAGCAACCGGCAAGGACGATAAAGGCAGATTGCAGTATAGATATCATCCGGAATGGATAAAGAAAAGATCAGACATGAAATTTGATGATGTTGATGAATTCGGCATCGCGCTCCAAGAAATAAGAGATAGGTACTGGAGTGATTTAGAGATGAAAAGTCAAAAAGGAAATATGCCATTCCATAAAGCTGTTGCTCTAGTAGTATACTTGATGGATAGATATCATATTCGAGTCGGTTCAGATCAATACGCAGCAGAAAATGAATCTTACGGACTGACTACAATCACAAACGGTCATTTTACTCTTTTAAGAGGGAAAAATGCTATTGAAGGAAAGATAGATGCAATATTTAGTTTTACAGGAAAGTCTGGAAAGCCTTGGAAATTATTAATCAGAGATGATGATATTGTGAAAATGATTCAAGAATCCAAGAATATAGGAGATAACAAAGATGATACGGATTTGTTTAGTTACACAGATGAAATGGGGGACGTTGCAGACATAAAAGCAGATCATATTAACAAATATATCCAAGATGCAACAAAAAAAGGATATACTGCAAAAAATTTCAGAACATGGGCAGCTTCTTGGAAAGCAGGCGCAAGATTGGCATTGGTTACTGAAGCCACTGAGGAGGAAATTTCACAGATACCTGAATTGTATGAAAAATGGAATGAAATGGATAACCCACATGAATTTGAGCCCATGATAGAATGGAAGGGCGCCAGATTAAAAAGACCCGAAGGATTGGTTAAATTAGCGCAAAATTATAAATTACCAGGGAAAACTGAAAAAGAAAGAATGGCCACAATGCTGGCAGTTGTAGATACTGTTGCGGCTGACTTAGGAAATACTAGAACTGTATGTAGATCATCATACATTAGACCGATGTTCTTAGAAGACTGGGAAAAAGGTATTTTTCATAAAAGGTGGTTAGAGGCATCAAAAATGATTAAATCAGATGATTTACAAAGGCAGGGATTTACAAATGAAGAAACCCTAGCCGAAGCAACAGCAATTCATTACATGAAGAAGAATGAAAAATAGGGTGATATCATCAATAAAAAGATAATTTATCTTGATTTATTGGGCTTTTACTGTCCGATACCGGTTCATGAATTGAGGAAAGCAATCAATTCAACACGACAAGAATCTATCTTTGAATTAGTATGTGATGATCCTGAAACATTACACGACATACCGGCACTCTGTGATAGAATGGGGGTCGAGCTAGAGAGTGTATCAGAAAAATCCGGAGAATATCATTTTAGAATAACAAAAACTAATTCCTAAGTCATATTGAATACTAGATGGTTCAATAAATGGATAGTGTTTGGTAAGCATATGAAGGAACGAGAGATAGTGTCTGAAACTAAAGTTCCCGCTGATGCAAAACTACCAACAATATATGGAGAATTTAGAATTAGAGTATTCCATGAAACGAATACTGGCTTTGATCATGTTGCATTAACTCTAGGAGATATGAATGGACCGGATCCAGTACTTGTAAGAGTTCATTCTGAATGTCTCACGGGTGATGCTTTCAGCAGCCTAAGATGTGATTGTGGTGCGCAGTTAGACGCTGCATTGAAACAAATACAAAAAATAGGTTGGGGGTGCTTAGTATATTTACGTCAAGAAGGTAGAGGTATTGGCCTTCATGCCAAAATACAAGCATATAATTTACAAGATAAGGGTGCAGACACCCATGATGCAAATTTAATGTTAGGTCATCCAGTAGATGCAAGAAATTACAATATAGCATCAGTAATTCTTAATTCAATTGGCATTAAAAAAATATGTCTTATGACTAATAATCCAGAAAAGGTAAATCAATTGGAGAAATATGGGATAGAAGTTTACAAAACTACTCCTTTAATAGTTGGAGTAGTAGAGGAAAATAGAGAGTATTTGGCCACAAAAATAGACCGAATGGGTCATTCAATAGATGAAAATTTACTAAATTAATATTTTTGGGGCCGTGACCGGGAATTGAACCCGGACCGGCGGGACCACAACCCACCGTGCTAACCACTACACCATCACAGCCGTACGTAGGTCTAGCGCATTATGTCACATATATCAACCGTATGTTCTAAATATTTACACCGATAACCAACGTATTGAAGCATAGAATACCTGCGCTAGGTATCATGGAACGGAGGGAGCTATATTGTTTGACTACAATTATCATCCTAAGTCTAGTTTTACCTATGCCAATATCTAATGCTGATGAAGTTATTTCAGTGGAAGAAAACGAGATAATGAAGAGTGGAGATTTTGAGGACCCAGAAGAATGGGAAATAACAACTACGGCCGGATTTTCAGGAGATAATGCAGATTATAGTGTTGGTATGGTCGCAGATAATGAGTTATCTATAACTCACTCCAGACCTGATAATTATGGTACGCATACTGAGTGGGCAAGTTTCAGCCCTACAAATTCCAATAATACGCTTGGAACTCCGGATTCATACTATACATGGTCAAAAGGACCAAATATGACAATGAATGGTTATGATTTTACTAATTATGATTCTTTTATTATAGAGAATGTTTCTGTAGTTTTACATATTAGTATCCCTGAAGAATTATATCAAGATGAGGTGTACATCATACTTCAAAATCATGGAACTGATAAATTAATCAGAGTATTGACCAATGTAGATACTCCTGGCGGTTTAAATCGAATGAATAATCCATTAATACTTTCACTTGATGATTTAGTGGAGTGGGATTGGGAAAAAATAGAAAATACCCAATTTACTATAGATTATTCTTCAGACAATATTGGATTGGATGATTCAGAAGTTAGAATAGACGCAGTTGGAATTAAAGTCAAATATAATCAGCCATGGTATTCCTTTGAAAATGTAAAAGTTGAAACTGTTATATCAGGAGAAGAATTACCAATTATTGACTTCGGCCCCTATGATGGAATAAAAGAAAAATTAATTTATTCGACATGTGGCCTAGAAAAGGAAAATGAAATTGAAGATGGCATATGGAGCATTGATGAAATAGAGAAACCTTTTTCTCAGGAATTTGGTAGAATTCATTCTTATGGTAATGGTAATTTTACTTTGGAATATAAAGTGTCAGGAGGAGATTTTCAGATAATTGATTCAGGAGATTTATTATCTGTTTTAGAACAAAAAATAGACTTAAAGATAACAATTCATGATGGATGTATAGAAAAAATAAGAATAGATATTAATAATCCTGTATTAATAATTGAAGGAGAAGTAACAGGAAAAGTTGATGGGTTAGCAGATTCATCTCAAATTTTATTTGCTATTAATGATGATTTAGTTTTCACAATGGCTATGGAATTAGGAAATTTCTCATACTCCATACCAATAGGCCATTCATTCCCTGAAGTAGGCGACTTTGACGTCGGGATAGCCACAAGGTTTCAGTGGGCATCAGATGGCACTAGAGAAACAACTGTTGTACATATAAAATCTCTATCTATAAAAGGAGGATATCATATCGAATGGGATTATGATCCGGAATGTATTCCATTAACTAATATAGAAATTAATGAAGATCAAGGAGGCTTGATAATACCGATTTCCAGTAGATGCATAGATGATATTACCCCAGAAAACAATCTTATTTTATCCGCTATAAGTATGAATGAAGAATTAGTTATAGCTTCATCTGATGAGGGGGATTTGAGAATACAGCCGATAGAGAATATGTTTGGAGAATCTGAAATTAAAATTAGTATTATTGACGAAAGAGGAAATACTTGGAATGATACATTCACAATAAAAATAAATTCTATTTATGATTCTCCTATCTTGAGTGGGTTACCTCTAACTGCGTATGTCGAATTGGGAGAAACAGAAGTTGTAAATATTTCAATAACAGATGTAGACACAGATGAATTAAATATCTCAGTTAGCAAAAGTTGGGCAACGATTGATTCATCACGAAATTTAGTCTTAACACCAATACAAAGTGGTACATTCACAGTTGAAATAATAATAAATGATGGTATTTTTGAGTTAAGAGAAACTTTAGAAGTTATAGTATCCGCGAAACCAGATCTGATAATAGATGAAATAGAAGTTACGAAAGATGGTATAAAATACGATACGTTGGAGAAAGGAGACATCGTACAAATAGTATCATATGTTAGAAATATTGGGAGAACTGCAGCTAATAACATAAATGTCCAGTGTACTGTTGATGGAGTATTAGTAGGTCAAAATACCATTGACACCATTGCCCCTGGAGGATTAGGAGTTTCTACTTGTGATACTCAATTTGATTATGAGAGTAAAAATCTAGAAGTTAGAGTAGAAGTTGATAGTACGATAGAAATACTAGAGACCAATGAAGATAATAATGTAATGGATATCATAATTGAAGTAGGCAATATTAATTCAGATGGAAAAAATGTATTAGATAGTGGATCATTATTATTACTTTCATCATTTATGATAATATCAATATCGTTTGTAGCATTTCAAATAGGGCCAAAGAAAGTAAAGAGAGAGTTTAGCAATAAAAAATAGTTTTTTTAATTTAAAAGACGATACGTTTGGCCGATAATCAACCTAAACTAGGGAATAGTTATATCATAATGGTTGGCGAAATCAATCTACTAAGTACATAAGTTGAATGACTAATGTGCTAGTGGTGTGTGTGAAAAATGATGAAACTAAAAATTCGTTTAGAAACAGAAGAATGGGTTTACGAAGAACATGAATTAATTTAAATTTTTAATTCTAATTACTTTATAGTCCAACTCCGCGGATATGTTCCAGGAGCCATAAGTACTGATTGAGATGTTGCAATTTGACCTGATTTAATATCCTTTAAATCATCAGAATTTAATTCTAATGTAGCAATCGCTACAGCTTCTTCTTTGACACTCATAATTATAATAGTATCACCTTTCTTAATTCCTTTTTCTATCCTAACTAATCCTGGCCTAGCAAGAGGCGCCCCATGAGATACCGCAGAAGCTGCTCCATCTTTGACATATGCCCTTGGTAAATTTGCTAAAATAGATTCAATTGGAGATATTAATTTTTTAAGACCCTTGTCGTCACCTTGATTATTCCATAAAAATACCGCATCAGTTAATTGATGCATAGTACAAGCCATACCTTCCTCAAAACTACCTGTTTTATCCCTGTGAAGTTCTATTAAATCACATCTCGTACCTATGATTAATCCAATATCCTTCGCTAAAGTACGCACATAAGTACCGGCATTACAAGAAATCCGAATAATTGCTAATTTACCATCATCATCCAAATCTAATAATTTATTGGAAAAAATCATTCTTGACCGAACTTGTACTTTAACTGCTGAATCTTTTGGAGGTACATTATATACTTCTCCGGTTATTTCATCTAGAATGTTATTCAATTCTTCTCTTTTGACTACATCTGCGAATTTTAGTACAGCAGTGTAACTTTTATTGGAGCTAAGAACAATGTTAGTTATTTTTGTAGCTTTACCACATAGCAATGTAAGTAATCCTGTTGCAAAAGGATCAAGAGTACCTCCGTGGCCTAAACGGTTAAGGCCGAGTAAATTCCTAGCCCATGCAGTTAATTGATGACTAGTTGGGCCTGCGGGTTTATTGATTAGTACAACTCCAGAATCTAATAGTTCTGTAATGGTACGATCGTTTGGATGGCAACCATACTTATTGTTAGTTTCTGGATTTTCATCGAAAATCCAATAATCTTGATTTGTCATTATTCTAAAACCCCAGATATTTATTTACAATTTTAAATACTTCATCTTCATCTTTATCATCTGCTTCTACTATGAGATCGTATGGAGATAAATCGTCCAAATTAATTCCATATAATAGTTTATACCTATCCATGTCATCTTTTTGACGATTCCTAGATTTATCCAAGCAATCTGAGAAATCTCCTCCCTCTCTATTCTGAATTCTTTTTGCCCTTTCATTATCGGAGACAGATAACCATATTCTATTGCAATTTAATTTCAATTCTTTGGCCCACCAGCCGCATAATCTACTTTCAACTATTTCTGGAGAATCTGAAGAAATCATTATTTCTTTCAGAGAGACATCTAAGGATCTATCTACATCCAAATTATTCTTACATAATGCGCTAAATTCTTCTATACTTATATTTCTCTTATTTGCAGCAGATCTGAAGATTTCTCCTCCATTGATGTAACTCCAATCTCTTTCTTTGGATAATCTTGAAACTAGTGTTGATGTACCGCTCCCAGGTGGACCACTAATGGTAACTCTAAGCAATGTGTTCATCTCCATTCATAGCGACACATTTCACATCTTAACTTTCCATTAGATGTCCTGTAAACCATATCGGAATTACATGACTTACAAGTTGTTCCATCTTTTGGAGGTGCTACGTGCAAATTTCCTGATGATCTTCTTGGATTTTTAGATATATTAGAATCACCGGTTTTCCTAGGTCCTGCTCTTTTTCTTTGGGAACGCTGATTACGTGAATTATTATTTTTGTTATTCTTATTTTCTTCTAATAAATACAATAATGGCTCAGGTATTGATTCACCAGATGTAACTAATGGATGTGTTTTGTACCTAACTAACTTGATATGTCTGTCAACTATTCTTCCCAATGGTGCACTCATAGAAATATAAGTTGCTATCCATGCAGGAAAAATCCAAAATACTTTATTTTCAAAATTCCATGTCGCAGACCATGGCGTGCTAACATAGTCAACCCTAAAACTCTCTGTAGATGTTGCCATCCAACTAAAAATAGCAATAATAAAAATCATAGTAAACATCATTGGCTTCATCATTGCAGCTTGCATAGCCATCTGTTCGGGCATCATTTGCATCTGTAATTTTTGCATTTTCTCTGTTGTAGCCATATCTCTAGCTATTCTGGCTTCTCTAGTTTTTTGTCCTATTTGTCTTGATCTATGGGAATAGTGTGCCTGCCTTATTGGATCTAAGAAAAATGACCTTATTATAGTGTTAACAACCATAATTGATGAGCCAAGAAAAAATACTGTAGGTATAAAATATTGGTTATGGAATGGTAAGATTGGTTCTATCACCACTCCAGCACCATCGGATAATGCATCCCTAAATCCTGGGAAAAACATCAAAAGAACCATCATGCCTATCAAAAATAACATAGGTAACAGCATAGCTGACATAGCGTCAGTTTGGGCATCTCCTCCGGGTTCTGCGGTAACCATGATATTACGGCCGTTACTATCTAGAATGAATACTTCGGTTTAAAAGTTAAAAAAATGACATCATTAACTAAAAGAATAGCCACACAATATACATTGTGAAGATCCAATTGGATTTTCAGATCCACAGGTAGGACAATCTTGAATAGATTTGGTATGTTCGTTTTCTTCTACATTATTTTCTTCTACAGTATTTTCTTCTACAGTATTTTCATCTTCAGTATTTTCTTCTACAGTATTTTCATCTTCAGTATTTTCTTCTACAGTATTTTCTTCTACAGTATTTTCTTCAAAGTCTGTTGAGTCGGGATAAAGTATTATATCATTATCAGCATTTAATAATTCATTGGAATTTGATTCTTCGACCCACTCAGGTAAATTCGGATCTTCATCAACTTCATCGCCGAATGTAGCGCCATGGAAGTCTTGTACATCTGACATCTTATATTCTGATTCAGGATCTCCTTGAATAATATAAACTACTTCAATTCTCTCATCTTTTTCTATTCTTCCAATTTTCCAAGTAACATGTGTTCCTTCTCTAGCTGATTCTTTTGTAGTTGATGCTTTACGCTCACCACTTATTGAAGAGCGTACACTAGAGTCTTCAATTGAAAATGTCCCTGGAACTACATCATGTAATGCCAAATCATCTAAAGCACTATCAGAATTATTATCAAACATTAGCATTATTTCATACTTTCCAAGACCGCCACCTGGAAATACTTCTTTCCCTGTACTAATATTTCTTCTTCGATGAACAACTTTTATTTGAGGAGGTTTTTTTACCAATCTTTCTGCCACAGGTCCGAAACGTTCTGAGCTGAAATAAGCTTTTACAGGGGCTGATAGTAATTTATTCTGTGGAGAAGGATCGGGCGCATGTAGAGGATAACGAATTATCATTGTTTTACTGGGCCTTAATCCAAGTGGTGCCGACGTACCAATAGTAGCACGCAAACCATGTCCATTCGAGTCGGGAGATATTAATTTCTCTTCAATTTGAATGCCACTGATTATCTCGACTTGATATTGTTCTGGTTTTAATTCCAGTCCTTCTATTTCTATTGATATCTGACTGTGAGAGGGAGGTTTGAATATACCAGGTATATCGTCTAAAATCCTAACAACATTCATCACCGCGGAGCCTGTATTTTCTATTGTAATGACTGCCTCTACATCTGAAGACACATAAGACTTAATCCTAGATTTATCATATCTCTTGTTGATTATTGCGTCAAGTATTGTTAATTTTTGTTCTTTTAATGATACTTTGCCTTTGGATTCAACAGATATTCTAGGTAATATGGAATATCTAACTTCTTGAGTGAAACTAGGTTGTTCCTCTGACTCAACTCTTTTAATCATAGAATCCCATCTTCCCTCGGGAGGAATATCTTGTCGAATATCTGAAACATCAAGAATTGGCTCATCTCTTCCTACTAATCGTACAGTCGCCCCAGAAAGAGCTACAACGAATGAGGATTTATTCTCAAAAACACATTTACAGTCCCAAACACCTGGTCTATCTTGTTCCTTTGCATTGACATAAGAAAATTGTCTACCTGAACTCGTAACTTTCTCAAATTGAGATCGCGATATTGTTGCATCGGCAGAGTATGTTGCGGTACATATTCCAGCAGAGATTTTCTCTACTGAGGATATGCTGGCAGAAACAGATAAAGATAATGGCTTTTTTTCACCTGGGTTTAACCGGCCAATGTTCCAAACTAATTTATTATCTTCTATAACATATTCCGCATCTTCTGCGTGTATAAATGATTCAGGCATAGTTCTAGTTACTTGAACATCGTTTAGAGGTACTGAAGACACATTCTCTAATTCAATAGAAATTAGTATATCCTGAGGATTATCTAAATATACCAACGAAAGGCTTGATTCTTCATTTCTTTCAGAATCTGTATCTATTGATTCGGTCATTATAACCATTCTAGGGCCTTGAGCCCCATATTTGATAATTTTTTCTTCGGTTGCATCCAGTTCTCTAATAGGTATTATAGCTTCACCAAAATCAGTAGAGTCGGTATTTTTGAGTTGTATTTCAATATCCCAAGCGCGATGTTTTTTACTTGCATTTCTAAGGATGAGTTCTCCTTTTATAGTCTGATTTCTTACAGAACCATTTGGATTTAGAGAGGATACTTCTGATTCTTTTAGAATAGCATGTAATTTATCTCCCGGAATTGAATCCACTTCATTTGAAGGTCTTAAAATTGAAAACTTGGTTTCTTTTTCTGCCGCAAATTGTTGCTCATCAGAGTCAAACATTATTGAAAATGACTCAGTGGTAGACTCTACATCAGAGTCTGAAGATTCCCCCTTATATTGCTCATCAACTTTAGATTCATCAGAAAATATTGATAATGAGTCTGCCAGTGACTTAAGAGAATCTAATTTATTTTCGGATTCAGAATTAACATGAAGTTTTGGTTTTTCATTAGAATCTACAGGATTGTCTAATGACTGCGAAAATGAAGATTGAACATCATCAGAAGTTTGAGAATTTAAAATATTAGATTCGGATGTTGATTCATCATTTGCTTCATTAGGAGGAGAAATTATTTTATCTTTTGAATCCATTATTTCATTCATATTTTCTTTTTCTGATGTGGAATTTGGAATTGAGGGAGAGAGAGAGAAGCCTGGAGAGGGTGGAGGATTGAATCCGGGAGGGGGTGGCGGAGTGAATCCAGGAGGCGGTGGAGGATTGAATCCGGGAGGGGGTGGCGGA
>NTJP01000018.1 GCA_002457145.1 Marine Group II euryarchaeote MED-G38 | reverse complement strand
TACAATGGAAAACCCAACAGTTCAGATTTGACGATAGTAACCGATGCACTGCAATACAGCGTATTCGCTACCCTAGATGATGCTGTTGGTACTCACGTTGGAGTGTAAGTCACTCTCTTCGGAACTCAATACCAATTGCTCTCGCTATTTCTCGTGCCATTTTTGTGGAATCGTCGAATGTTTCCACCATGCTCGTGATGTCCAATTTCCATTCACCCTCTTCATCGGAGTGTCCGTGGATTTCGTATTCGCGATGCGTTGTGGTGGTTCTGTTCCCATCCGAGTCGGTGCCTGTTTCCGTCCATTTGTGGTATCTCAGGTAGAGTGATTCCGACAGGCGCCTCTCCTTGACTCTCCAACTGCGCCCCCGAAACGTGCTATCAAAAATCAATAGGTCGGTGCCGTGCTGTACACGCAGACGATGGACGGAGAATTTTTTGAAAAGCCAGCCAAGCGCGATCAGGGGAACCAAAAGGAATGACATTTGAAATAACAAATTTGCCAATTGCTGCGCTTCCAGCTCCAGCTCTCCAGTTAATAAATTCGTAAGATTAACAACCGAATCTACTATTGGAGGTAGAAAAGCAACACAGAAGATGGAGGCGAATAATACGGCAATGGTCCCGGACACTGCTCCCCAGGCATCCGATATGAATTCCCGATCCTGGCCAAAAGGGATAGTTTCAGGCTTCTCTTCCACGCCTATTCGGAACTCAATGCCAATTGCTTCCGCTATCTCTCTCGCCTTTTTTTGGTAGGGTGGGTTGTATGCATTCTCGGATTCCCCCAATCCGCGAACCACACCACAGATATCAAGCTCCCACTCCACCCCCTCGCTCGAGCGGCCGTGGACCATTGCATCGTCCCCATCTTTGTCGGTCTCGAGGTAAACTGCTTCTGAGAGGCGCCTCTTCTCGGAGAGTAAACTGAGCCCCCTAAGCGGAGGGAGCCCGAGCCCGAGAATCGTAGCCTGGAAGGTCAGCCGATCCCTGCTGTGCTGCACGCGCAGGCGTTCTTTGATTACGCCGGAAATCCAAATTAAGAGGGAGACCAATCCAACAAATATGAGGGGGATCCCAAAACAAAAAAATCCCTCTAATCCCCCGTCTTCGTGATATGGATTCATTATCGAGAAGAACAGTAACCAGACCCCCAACCCTCCGAAAATAACCGCTCCTGGAACTGTAAAAATGGACAAGGCGATGAAGCCTATTACCGAGATGGGTTCCGTTGTGAAATCCTTGTCGAGTTTCAGAATAACGGCTTCGTCGTCGTCTCCCATGCCTGAGTCTCGCCCCTTCCACCAAGGCTGGTCCATAGACCATTTTTTCTCATGGTCTGTTTTTCCGAAACCCTCCGGAACGCCCCATTTCTTGATGTAGAAATCAACGGGAACAGCGCCATTCCCCCTGTCTACGGCATAGTTCTCATCGTAAACATCCTCTACGACTGGTGCAGGCCCATCGTACGTCAAATACCAATCTTCGGGGACATCCGGACCACTCTCAGTCCCATCTGGACCAATCCAGTTATTTTTGGAAATTGGATCTTGGTCGCCATCACTATTCCCGGGACTCATGTGATACGATTGGGGGGCCCTTCTTTACTGGTACGTCATATTCCCTACCCAAGTAAGCAGACTCATCATAAACTAGGTACACTTTGCAGGCACCATGAAGGCCAATGCACTAAATTTATTCTTACTCATATTCCTAGCTACGCTTACAGGGTGTACCGGCTCGGAAGAAGACTCGGTACAGACAGAAACTTACACCGGCGATTACAAGGTACTTGCTTTGCATGGAGGTGGAGATAGTCCAGAGGGGCTAATGGGGCAGCCTGGAATGCAGGACCTGATGTCCGACCTTCCAGAGTTCGAGTTTTTCTTCGCAGATGCTCCTGACGATGACAGCTTGTGCGATCAATGTTGGTACGCTGATCCTCCCGGGGGGAAGGGAGAGCCCAATGAGGATAGAACCTGGGCTGACATATCGATAGAGTACCTCGACAGGATAGTGGAGGATCATGGCCCCTTCTACGGAATCCTCGGATACTCACAAGGGTGCCCGATGGCGACTGTTTACATCGCCAACTCCAATACATCCTTTGAGAAAGCCTTCCTCTTCAACGGATACCTGCCCACGACTCACTCCGGCCTCAACGACACAATCAATGAAGTGGCCCCCCTGAGTGTAGACGCGCTTATCTTCGGAGGGGACAATGATGTCTTCATATTCGGGGTGGAAGAGCTCGCAGGTGTTTACTCTGAGCCTACGACCATAATCAGCAGCACAGCGGATCACCACCTACCATCTTCGGACGATGAGACGTATGAGGACGTTCTTGCATTTTTCAGGCACGGAACAAACGAAACTCTCTGAGTCGCATGCGTATCATAGGGTACGCTTTCTACTACTAACGCATGGGCTACTCTTTATTCCAACTATTCTCTTACGTATAGTTTGTAATCTCGAATATGTTTTATCTGGTGCATAATTCGTTTAAATTCCAATGATAATATCATCCAAGAGACTATTGCTAGTCTACTGATTAATATGTTCAAAGAACACAAAAATCCCGGAGTTGCCGATCTTTCAAAACCCGCCTTTTCTAATGCAGATTGAAGCCGAACGTCTCGTGTATATGCGAAAAGACGTCCATTACCGCATTTTTCCAATAATTTATGCGATATTCCTTTGCCTCTATGTGTTGGGTCAACTACGAGACTATTAATTTCAAACCCTTTCCATCTATTTGTCCTAATAGCATGAGCAATTGGAATGTTTTCTTTGTCATAAATAATTATGCTTTTTTCATTTATTTTTGCTAGAGAAGGAGGCCTTAGATCTAACTCTCGTCGGAACATTTCTTTCAACCAAATAATGACGTCCACTCTAATCTCCTACACATGTTACGTCATACAGCTCCCTTCATGATGTATACGCAAGTATGCGTCTCCTGGATACGGACATCATACTCTTTAGGGAATCGAGTATCCCAATGTAACAACAATGGTTTGACCAAAGGAACCCTAATTCATGTATCCAAAGCCAATGGCGGTTCGTTTCGATGTAGACGAATACTCTACTGTCTATGCGTCCGAGGTTTTGTAGGCCAAGAATGGGACCAGAGTCAGTATACCCGATAAACAGAGCATGAATAGGGAGTCGCCAATATCAAATGCGAATTCCTCTATTGTGTAGACCATCGCAATACCTATCCATCCTCCTCCTGAGGCCATAACCCCAGCATACCAAGGACGAATCGATCCGATACTAAAGTCAAGGATAGCGGTTAACAGGAATACAACGATGCCCAGAACGCCTATCGTTGTTCCAGCATACACCATGTTCATCTGGGTAGAGTCAAGGGTTACTGTGATCATATCTTCACCCTCTCCCTGGGTCAATTGATCTCCTCCCTGTTCAATTACATCCCCAACTGTGAACATAAAGATAGTAGCAATAGCAAATAGTATCCATATAGGCCCTATTGCTCTCCTACTTGTGTCTTCATTCATCCAAGAAATCTTCACTCCCGTGACCATGTCCGGAAGATAGCAAACCCCAGCAATAATGATCGTGATGATGATTGCCCAAACCACGAATCCCGGATCTCCATCCAAAATGCTGAATATCACTATCACAGACGGAATTCCGAAACTCAAAATTACTCTGACGTATCTCACCGATAGAAAGGTACCCAATCCAAGCAGAGAAAATACCAGCGCACCTATGAAATCTGGCTCTTCCTCGGCTAATGAGAAGTAAGCAAATGTAGCGAATAAACCTAGTTGGGCTATCCTCAGCGCCGATTCAGCGTTCATCTCGATTGCAGGCATCTTGTAGAATGAGTTGTTTTCCATAACTATGGGAATACTAAGTATTATATTATTCAATTCATATTTCAAGAGCATCTATTTTGGGAAAGTATATCTGTTTAGAGTTAATTCTATAGTTTTTTTTCATCACTTATTTCCCACCATTCTGGAGTTTTTTCAGTTTCTACATCACCATTCATTACAACTTCAGAAACTTCCGGATTGATGATAACAATTTCTTGTTTATTATCCATAAAAGTTGCTTTATTAGAAGATGAAAGTATCATAATTATACTTATAATTACACCAAGAAAACCTAAGCAACAAAATAATAGTGATATGATTATTTCAAATCCACCTTCATCAAAATATATATCATCATTAATTATCAGGATTTGTTGATTAGAATCAATTTCTATGTTTCCGTCAAAATCAGGGCTAAAGTATCCAATATAATTCCAACCATCTTCATTGAATAATGCGTCACAATCCTCAAAAAAATATTCCCAATCATCTTTATAAATACTTAATTCAACATCTTTACAAGAATATTCAGATGTAACAAAAACTGAATAAATATCATATTTATTTACATTTATATCTCCATCTATTCCTTTAAAAATAGATTTTTCCTCAATATCTATTTCTTCAATATTGGCCCCTCCAACTATGAAAGTCATAAAAGCAATTACAACCATGAATCCTGAAATTACTAAAATAATTAATCCCAATTTTTTTTTATTCATATTTTATGCTATCAAACCTTAGATACAAATGTATGTATCATATTTTCATCTTCATAAAATTACTCGAGTATCGATTTCGGTTTCCCAAATAGTTAAAATTTGAGCCCATTTCCAAAAGGTTATGTATTACAGGATTACCAAAGCAACAGTGCAATCTGATAAGTTAAAGGAAGCAATGTCGACAATGGAGTCATTGAGAGAAAACATCGGTAAGATTAACGGTCTTGTAAGTAGCAACCTCATACGAGTAAGTGAAACAGAAATGATAGGAGTTGCTGCTTATGAGAGCAAGGAGCATTTGGAAGCATCACAAAAAGAATTCAGTGAGCTTATGGCGAACATGATGCCATATATGGCAGCAGCGCCTGAGATATCTTTTGGAGAAGCAGTGTTTTCCTTCATCTCCTGAGTAACCTCTAATTCTCAGGTTGACCAATGACTCATCTTGCATTTAGATAATAAGCAAAATTAATCATTCCAGCAAAACTTACCCATAGAATATATGGCCAAACTAAGATCGATGCTTCTTTGGCTGACCCGTAAGTCAGATAGGCATATATGACCGTAAAAACCACCATAACTACTATCATCATTAAAGATATCAGATATTCTGCCGAATTAAACACACTCGGCCACATTATATTCACTAATAGTTGAATTAAAAATAGAGTGATTATTATATTACTATTGGAAACTTCTTCTTTTTTAGATAATACTATCATGAAACTAATTGCGATCATTGTGTAAAGTACTAGCCAAATAGGTCCGATAACCCATCCAGGTGGTTGAAACCACGGCTCATAATCAGAGTCAAATGACATAAAGACATCATCATCAGTATTTGTTTTTCTTATAATTCCTCAGGTTCATATCACTCTACATTACAATATGAGGAACCTTTAAACCATCACTTTATTTGATGCTTCTATGAAAGAATCTACAGTATCAATTATTATTTTATTTTTATTATTAATTTCAGTTGCCCCTATTGGTAATGCTAGTGGAGAAAATAGTACTAAAGATCCACCGACTGATATTGATGTTGCCTTTCTCTTAGATACATCTAGTCCAGCCATATCGATGTATGCTCCTGGTTTTTTGGCAGCAGCTAGTATTGCTATCGACCATCTAAATGATAAACAAGATGATTATAATTTCGGATTTTCTACTTATGATACTGGATGTAGTCAATCCACTGCAGCCTCTTCTGCAGAAGATATAATAGACGACGGACTCTTTTTGGTCGTCGGCGCTCTATGTTCTGGCGCATCTCTGGGTTCCAATGCAGTATTATCTGCTGCAGGTATTCCACAAATTTCTCCTACTTCAACAAGCCCAGTCTTAAGTGATGAAGCCTCTTATCCTGATTTCTTCCGTGTTGTGCCAAGTGATGCGCTGCAAAGTGAAGCTCTAAATGCAGTAGTTACAGCTAATATGCCAGCAGATGAGACAGTTGCTATACTCCACATGGACAATAACTATGGTCAGGGAGTAGCGGACAATTTTGCTAATATTTATGAAGAATCTAACAATACATTATGTGCACAACTTGAATATTATCAAGGAGATACTGATTTCTCTTCCTATATCCAGGAGATAATAGATGCTGGATGTACTTCAATTGTATTAGTATCATATGCAGCGGATGGTGCAATGATAATTGAACAGGCGGCAGATGTGGGTTTTTCTGGTGAAATTTATGGAGCAGATGGCATATGTTCTGTGAGCATGGGTGACGAAATAAGCGACGAATCCGATTTGGATGGTGTGATATGTACCCGCCCCTTGACAACACCGCATACGTCATCAAGGGCGATAGAATTCAATACTGATTGTAGTAATAATAGTGATTGTGCAGCAGGAATCTTTACTGCCGAAACATATGATGCATTTTCTATTATGATGGAATCCTTTATACTAACAGAAGTAGAAAATATAAATTTATCAGATGCTATACATTACATTGGATATGAATGGGAAGGTGCATCAAGTAATATCACATTCAACATAGATGGAGATGTTACAGGTCGTGGTATTGAGATATGCGAATTCGATTATTCTAATTCTTCATTAACATTAAATTGTCCCGAAATTTATGTCCCAGACTCATTTAATTTCATTCCTGATAATGAATTATATGGATATGATGTTTTTAGCCTTCAAGACACCGATGGGGATGGTATTTATGACATATTTGACGATTTTCCTAATGATAATTGTGCAGATACAGATACCGATCAAGACGGATATCCTGACACATTATTATCTAATTGTACAACTACTTTAGAAGAAGACATTGATGATGATAATGATGGAGTATATGATATTGAAGATGCTTTTCCATTAGATTCTACTGAATCTCTAGATACAGATGGCGATGGAATTGGAGATTTGACAGATAATGATGATGATGGGGATGGATTTACAGATGATATAGATGCATTCCCAGAAGATGCAACAGAGTATGCAGACTTTGATAATGATGGTATTGGAGATAATGCAGACACTGATGATGATGGTGATGGATTCACAGATGATGTAGATGTATTCCCATTAGATTCTACTGAATCTCTGGATACAGATGGCGATACTATTGGTAATAATGCAGATACTGATGATGATGGGGATGGATTTCCAGATATTGATGATTCATGTCCAATGAGCCCTAATAATGAAACCGTAGAAAATTTAGGAGTTTATTCTCTAATGACTGAATATGGTATCGGATTAACCACTTTACTAACTATTTTAGATCAAGGAGATACAGATAATGATGGTTGTTTCAATCTAGAAGATACAGATGATGACGGTGATGGATTCACAGATGATGTAGATGTATTCCCACTAGACTCTACTGAATCTCTGGATACAGATGGCGATACTATTGGTAATAATGCAGATACTGATGATGATAGGGATGGCGTGATTGATAGTGAAGACGCATTCCCACTAGATTCTACTGAATCTCTGGATACAGATGGCGATAATATTGGTAATAATGCAGATACTGATGATGATGGGGATGGCGTGATTGATAGTGAAGACGCATTCCCACTAGATTCTAATGAATCTCTGGATACAGATAGTGATACTATTGGTAATAATGCAGATACAGATGATGATAACGATCTAATAAGTGATGAGGCAGAAATTACATTAGGAACAGATCCTCTAAATTCTGATACAGATGGCGACGGTTTCTTGGATTCGGCTGATGACTACCCACTGGATGAAGGAAAGTATAGTGCTTCTGTTGAGGCAGAAAATGCAGGATTACCAGGTTTTGGAGCATCTTTAATGATGGTGTCATTACTCTTTGGTGCTATACTATTTAGGCCTAGAAAATAAATAATATGATATTGTTAATTACCTAACCTAATTTATACATCATGGTGACTGTACGAATTCCGCTACAATGCACCCAGACAAAACTGAAGATATCAAAATAAGAATCATCACTGGCAATAAGATACGCACAAACACTCCCACAATTAGTTAGTATATCATAGATTCGTCAAACAAGATACCCTTACTGACATATTCTTCGGAAAGAGTAAAAACTTCCAGCTCATAGTTATCATATGGAAAGATCGCCGGTTGTTCGTATGTGGATTACTAACAAAAATAATAGGGAAATTACAGTAGGTATGAGAGAATCTATGGAAGCGTTTCTTTCAATTGCAATTCAGAATGGTTGCATTGGTTCAACATTTGCCGAAGACGAAGAGCGCATAATCGTATACACAACATGGTTAGACGAGATGATATTGGAGCAGTTTCGTTCATCAGAAGACTACATGATCAAAGAAAGAAATATCGTCCAATCATTTGTTGCCGCGGGTTTCGAAATCGCCGATGATATTCTGTTTAATTCAACTGCGAAAATTCTGTTCAGTAACTCACCTTAGACAAATTTTAGTGGTCTACGCTAAGGTTAGGAATACTCTATTAGTCCGATTCACAGCCTGATGGATGTAAATGAATACCAAGGGCCCGCAACGTATCATCTGTCTGACCGAGGAGCCGACAGAAATCTTGTACCTGCTTGGTGAAGAGCATAGGATTGTTGGAATCACAGTTTACACAGTTAGGCCACCAGAGGCGAAAGCAAGACATCCTGTGGTATCTGCGTTCGTTGATGGAAGTGTCAAGAGGATTTGCGAGTTAGAACCAGATCTAATAATAGGTTTCAGTGACATACAGGCCGATTTGGCTGCCAAGCTAATTAGGGCCAATCAACAAGTCCTCATCTTCAATCAAAGGAGTATCGAGGAGATATTGGAGGTTATCCTCACAATAGGGAGAATTGTATCGGCTGAAGAGAAAGCCGAGAAACTTGTAGATAGTTACAGGGCTTTGATTGACGAGACGAAGAAGAAAGGAAATACGCTTCCCAGAAGACCTAGAGTCTATTTCGAGGAGTGGGACAAGCCGACCTTCTCAGCAATCAGATGGGTTAGTGAGCTAATAGAGATAGCAGGGGGTACAGACGTATTCGCCGAAAAGTCCCATGGTAAGTTGGCTAGTGAGAGAGAAATTCAATGGCAAGATGTTATTGAGAAAGATCCTGATATCATCCTTGCATCGTGGTGCGGCAAACCTGTTGACATACAATCTATGAGAGAAAGACCTGGTTGGGAATCGATTTCAGCGGTGAAGAATCATAGGATTCATGAATTAGATCCAAGTATAATTCTGCAGCCCGGACCTGCGAGTCTTACTGATGGTTTGAGAGTAATACAGTCACTTATGGAACTATGATGAACTATTCTATTTTATTAAAATTAAATATCAATCTGATTATCGTAAAAGTCTTCGTTTGCAGTCGGAAATAGGCCTATCGTGACAAATATAGCGAGAACTACAGAAGCCTGCACCATCCATATATTATCAGCAGTAAACTCACCTAGTAGAAGTGATATGGACATAGCAAACGCCTCAAGTCCAGCAGTTGCAGTTTGAACGCGACCCATATCGAGACTGGGAGATTTGAGCCACAACCAACTCCCGAGAACATTGGTTCCGAGTAAAGCTGCCCCGATTGTCCTCAACCATGCAGTGTTGACTGCCTCTGCTTGGAGAATATCACAGAATAAATCAGGTACAAGAATCAGAAAAAAACCATATCCCATGGACGCATAGAGATTTACCATCATGGCAACCTTGCCTATCGTTCCCGTTGTCATTGTAATACAATGGACTCCTTGGACATATGACACTATCGAAAGTCATATCCGATTTGAGATGTATTTCCATAGTATAATCAAGGAGCACCGTAGTAGGGATAAGTATGGGGGAAAGAAAGTGTGCTTTCGAAGGTTGCAATGCATTGGAATTTCGAACCTCTGGATATTGTTTAAGACATAAGAGTGGATTAACTGATAAAAAAATTGTATCAAGTACGAGTAATTCTTCAGTAAAGAAAGGAAGCCTAATGCCAGTCATTGGAATATTTTTGTTGATTTTAGGAATTCCTTCAACACTCTTTGGATTATATTTCTTAATGATTGTTTTTGGTATAACTGGAACCAGTTATTTTGGATTTGATATAATACCAGCAATTGTATTCCTTTCCATTGGAGTACCTTTAGTAGCTCTAGGAACAGCATTAACTTTTGCTGTTGATTCATTTAAACCAAAGTTTTCTTTTGATCCATCCACGGGTATGTACCAAGAAGTGTCTAATATTAATTCTGTCAAAGATCAACAATTTTCAGAAGAATGATGTCTAAAGCATAATTACCAATCTTAAAGAAATAGCCATAGTCTCCATAATTACTTATAGAACTCTATGATGAATTCAATTTATGGTGACCATGGCTGAAGTTTTTGAAGTCATTGTTGTAAGTATGCGTGATGCCTTTCTTGCAGTAACCGTTTTTGTTGCTGCAATGATTTTCTTATTCAGTTGGTTGCAGTACATTACTGCTGGAAAGTTTGTAGATATAATTCGATCAAATACTCGTTGGCAACCTGTCATTGGAGCTCTAATGGGAATCACTCCCGGATGTGGTGGAGCTATTGTCATGATGCCAATGTATGCCCGTGGGTATGTAACCTATGGGACAGTAATAGCCACTCTTATTGCTACTTTAGGAGATGCTGCTTTCGTTTTAATCGGTGCAGCAGTTACCGATTCAGCATTTATTGCACCAGTGCTTGCCGTACATTTTATTTCATTTATCATAGGAATCTCCTGGGGATATCTTGTTGATGGAATGAAGATAACACCCCGTAATCCGTTAGGTAAATACGGTCCAACATTTGAAAATAATAATCCACCTAGAAATTTGCCTGAAAACAAAAATGAAGATGCTAAAGAAATCTTGGATGATTTAGGTAGGGAAGATGAAAGTGGTTGGGGATACTTCTTACTTCACCAAGGTTATACTGTTTGGTGGATTGTAACTGCTCTTGGACTTATATTTGCAGTTTTACTATTGGTATGGAGTGCACAAGATGCAGATTTCACTCTTGAAATTGACTACAATCCATTTACTCTGAATGGTATTATTACATGGATTGGTTTGATTGGAACTTCCTTATCGGTCATTCTCTATGTTTCACAGAAAAATTGGATCAGTGATGATACAGAAGCATCTATTGGTGACAAACTCTATTCGATGCGTGAAACAATGATTCATTCTGCAAGTGAAACTGCATTTGTCACTTTTTGGGTCATGTCAGCCTATCTTATTTTCGAGTTTTCAATGTTATTTTCTGGAATGACTGAGGCTGATATAGCTCGATATGGCGATGGATTCACTGCTGTAATTCTTGCATCATTCATAGGATTAATTCCAGGATGTGGTCCACAAATAATCGCAATTACTGCATATACCAAAGACCTCATCTCATTTCCAGCACTTGCAGCAAATGCCATCAGTCAAGATGGGGATGCATTATTTCCATTATTAGTTAGACATCGTGCAGCAAGTATTTGGGCAACAGTTCACACTACTATTCCCGCTCTTATTGTCGGTTTTTCTTTGATGGCTTTTGGAGTCACATTCTAATTATCTTGAAACGGTTCAATTAATTATTACTTAACTATGGAAACTAAAAGGAACATGTTCTCCAGTAGATTAGATGGCCTTGGAATATAGGATTTCCAATCTATTATTTGGAATATTTATTTCCTCAATTTTAATCGCCCCCATTGCTGAAGAATTTTATTCGTTAGAGACTAATAATGAGATTTTTTTTACAGATTCCTCTGTTGATTGTAATGAAGTAAAACGTTTATCTAATACTAAAATACATGTCGATAATCAATTAGGAAATGATTCAAACCCCGGGACAAAAATTTGTCCATTCAAAAGTGTAAATTATGCTATCTCAATGGCCAATAACTCAGATATTATAGAAATACATGAGGGAGTATATCATGAGAATATTAATATCCAAAATTTTGAAAACCTGACAATAAGATCTTCAGAAGGAGAAAGAGTATTATTTGATGGAACGAATAGTATTACCGATGATTTAAATTCCAACTGGAATTTAGATTCTGATGGATTATATCAAGTAGAACTTGGTACTAATGCTTGGCAACTATTTCTAAATTATGAAGAACAAGTTCCTGCAAGATGGCCAAATGCTAACTTTATCGACTATAGTGTACTCAATTTAACGCATAATTGGGCCCATGGTACAATAGATTCTGGTGGTGAATATACTAACGGGGAATTACAAGATTCAGGAGGAGTAGCTGAGTCATATCTTGGACTAAATGAGAGTGGGATAGATCCTGTTGGAGCGATTGCGATACTGAATGTTGGTTCTTTCAAGACATATAGTAGAACTGTTCAAACATATGATACCCCATCTTCTACTTTTACCTACGAAGAAGTTCCAACTTGGAGAGATAAGCATCATAATTACTTCCTTGAAGGTAAAAAAGAGTTAATTGATGTACCCAATGAATGGTGGTTTGATCCTGTAGAACAAACCATTTACATGATGTTTGATGAAGGAGTAAACCCAAATGAATTAGATATACGAGTCAAGACACAAGCCTATGCTTTTGATATATCCAATAGCAACAATGTAACACTCGAAAATCTAGAATTTTTCTCTACTACTTACAAAATTTATGATTGTGATGGCTGTTCGGTTAAAAATACACAATTGATGTACCCAAGTACTTCAAAGAGAAGCTTAGGAATTGCTGGAGAATCTACAGATGACCGTTGGGTAACCCGAATGGATAGATGTACAAATTGTTTGGTGGACAACTGTTCTTTCGCTCATACTGATGGTTCAGCAATTGAATTTCATGGTTCAGCTTCAAGATCATACAATAATGTAATTAATAATTCAAATTTTGAGTTTATTGATTGGTCATCATCAGATTTACCTGGATTAATGGTAACTATTTATGATGGAGGATCAAGAAATAGTTTTACAAATAATACTGTTCATCGTACAGGAGCATCTTCTACATTAAGTATTGGCGATTCTCCTAGAATTTTACATAATGATATTTCTAATACAGGCCTCATTCAAAGTGATGGTGCGATTGTTCAGTTAATGATGAATGAGCAATCAGATTCTGAAATTGCGTATAATTGGATTCATGACGTGTCTAAATATGGAATTAGAATGGATGGTCCTATGGGAGGTACAAACACCGGAAATAATGCTACTGTCCATCATAATGTACTATGGAATATCAAATCAGGAATAATGGCCAAAGGAGATTATCATGAAATACATAATAATACTGTATTTGGTAGTGATTTAGGATTCGGGAAAAATCAAATAATTATTTTGTATGAGAATGAGGCAGGAAATGAAAACTCTACAACTTCAAATAATGCTGCTGATAAGATTTCAGCACACCGAGCACAATCATATTCCAATAATATAGTGCCTGGTCATTATTCGAATAATTTCAATGGATATTTAGACAATAGAATGATGGTTTATGACATGCTTGTTGATCCAGATAATTATGATTTTAGGCCTAAAATTAATTCATTATTGGATAACTTAAGCGCAGGAGCATATGAGGCAAATATATCCAATCAATGGCGAGCAGGAGCATCAATAGCTTGGCAACCGATGATAAAACCATACTTAGGTTGCACAAATGAGAATGCAATTAATTTTGATTTATCTGCGGGAATAGATAATCATAGTTGTATTTTTGATTCAGAAAATGATGATTTATCTGAAAATATAGTCGAGACAAATGAAAAATCAATAATAGAGGATGTTGGAATCATATCGTTAATTATCGCTTTAGGGTTAATTTTAGTTCTTATTACACTAATTATTAAGAAAATAAAATAATATTTCTCTTTCAAATTGTCTTAGCTGTAGTAAGGAATAGTCTCATTAGTAAGATATGTGATAAACTATCATTAAATGGACCTTATATGACTAGTAAACGGGTGACCATTATACTAATGACAATTTTAATTCTTTATTTACCAGCAGGTGTAGTAGGGAACACAAATCAAAGTGACTTCCCAAATAATCATTATTCCACATTGGAAACAGAATATGTTCCACAATTTGGCTTTAGCTTTGATGAGACAGTGATAGCAGATTCATCAGATGACATATCTAGTCCTACTGATTTAGAATTCCATCCTGGAAGGGCTAATGAACTCTGGATAGCAAATCAGGCTACTGATAGTATAACTATAGTCCATAATACGGGATTAGAAAACCAGAACTCTGAAATCAGACTAGATGTAAATCGGAACCACTTCTTGGAAGAAGTCAGTGCGATTTCATTCGGAGCTTATCATCCTGAGTTTGATTGGCAATGGGGCTCAGCTCAAGAATCTCTGAACACTTACAATGGACAGGGGGATCCAAATTATTTCATGGGACCTGCTCTATGGCCATCCTCTCTTGACCATTTTGCAGTTGAAAATCAAAATAATGAAGGTGGCCTTCTGGGAAGTCATATAGATATGCTTCATGAATCTCCTTACGGTGTAGGAATTGCTCATGACCATGGTAACGTGTATTGGTATAATGATGGATACTATGGAGAACTTGTCAGATATGATTTCATGATGGACCATGATACTGGAGGGCATGACCATTCAGATGGAGTAGTTCATAGGTATTCCGAAATTGAATTAACTCATTTATTGGGAACTCCTGGTCACATGGTTCTTGACAAGGAAAAAGATATTCTCTATATCTCAGATGCAGGAGCTAATCGCGTCCTTTGGGTAAATACTGATGATACAACATACCAAGCAGAAGACATAATGAACGACCCCTCTAGAATGGAGACACTTTCTAATTATTCACGTATTTCTGGTGTCGAGTGGGGTGTACTGATTGAAGGAGTGAATAGACCAACTGGTATCGCTCTTGATGATGGCCAATTATTTATTTCACTCAATGGAGACAACAGTATCATATCTTACAACTTGGATTCAGACGGTAAAAGTGCTGATGAGGTGAATACAATCAATACATCAGCATCATCCATAATGGGTATTGAAATCGGCCAAAATGGTAACTTATACTATGTCGATAATGAGAAAAATGAAGTTGTTAGAATAGATCCTGTCTTAGATGAAGATGGTGATGGATATGACAATATAGAGCAAAATTTGTGGTTGAATAATGATATTGTACAATGGAAAGATGAATTTCCTTTCAACCCTGAAGAATGGTATGATTTTGATGAAGATGGAATTGGAAATAACGCCGATCTAGATGATGATAATGACGGATGGTCAGATAGTGATGAGATAAACTGCAGCTCTGAGGGAGTTTCCTACCTTACAGATAATCCACTATCGATACCCATTGATACCGATGGAGATGAAATTTGTGATTTCTTAGATCTTGATGATGATAATGATGG
>NTJP01000017.1 GCA_002457145.1 Marine Group II euryarchaeote MED-G38 | reverse complement strand
TCAGGCGATTTCTTTAGAATTATCTACACTTGTAATGGATACTGCAATGCTGATCTTGGCACCAGGTGGTAATTTTGTCACAAAAATTTTCCAAGGAACTGGCATTGAGGGTTTAATGAAAGCCGCCAAGCAAAGATTTTCTAACGTGCAACGATATGCCCCTACAGCAAGTAGAAAGTCTTCATCCGAGACATATTTGATTTGTCAAAATAAACTACCTCGGCCCAAGAAAGATGCAATAGGCAAAACTGCTTATCAACAAGTACAAGAGCATTTAGAAGAAATAGACGTATTAGTAAAAAACATAGAAACTGAAGAAGCACCAGCGGTAAAAGGATTTAGGAAGTTAAGTAGAAAGAAAGAAGATTAATTATTCCCATTACCGTTACTTGTTCTTACCTCAGCTGCTAATAATCCAGGAAGAACTAATAATGCTAAAATTAAAGAAAAGGCAACTGAGATTGCACTCACAATACCAAAATCTCTTATTACAGGAATCGGCGATAAAAGCAAAACTGCGAAACCACATATTGTAGTACCTGCAGATATCAATAATGATGCCCCAGTAGTGACATACATATCCCTCATCGCAGGCCAAATTTTCATACCTTCTCGTCTATTTTCTTCAAATCTCCTCCAAACATGTATTGAATAATCAATACCAAGACCTATAGTTAATGCTGTTATCATTATAGTCAATACGTTCCAATTGATTCCCAATATTGCCATTGAACCGACGACCCATGATCCTGCCAAACCTACAGGTAATATGACAACTAAAGATTGGCCAAAACTTCTTGTAAGAATTACTAAAACTGCTAAGGAAACTGCAAGGCTGATTGCTGTTGAGTATAGAATAGATGAGATTAACCCAGAAAGAACATTAGAAAGAACTATCAAATTTCCATCAACATACGCCTTACCTCCAATATCCTCTTCGATAATTTGTAATTCTACTTCGAATTCTTTGGCAATATTCTCTACTTCAGTACTTGACTCTGCTTCAACATCTACTCTTATTGATAGGAATTTTATGGCAGAATTGGATTCATCCAGTGCAACATAAAGTTCAGTTCTATCTGCCCAAGATAGCCCTCTTAATTGATCACCAATACTATCATTAGATAATAACTCAATAACAGCATCTGTCAAATCTCCATCCTCAAAATTTTCAGTAGTTGCTATTTCGTTTCCAAATAATTCCAGATTATGCCTTTCACCAAATTGATTATTTTGGATTAGCATATCCTTCAGAATCAGATAAAGACTGTCATACGACGGCCATTCATTACTTGATCCGGAAACCTGTGTAGAAACTACAGAAGGAATTCGTGGAAGAGACTGATCGAAACCCCTCAATGAGGTTAGAATTCTACTTTCATCATCAAAGTATAGATTATTTTCAGTAGGCTCAATTAAAATATGCACTGACTTTAGAGCATCAATTTCATAAGAATCGTAAATATCGTTTCTTACTTGCATTATTTCCATCTCGTCTTCAGATAAAAAATCAGTTAATTCAAAACTCGTATCCAATCCATTTTGAGCGACAACCACAGAACCTGTAGTTATTAGAACAACCATTAGAAGAACTCTGGCAGTATTATTTCTCTGAAAATTAGTGGCAATATCTGCGATATAGTCTAATTTAATTCCTCTCGAAGGCGTCTCTCCGGTCATTTTTTCGACTACTACGTGAACTGCACCAACAGTAACTGTACTCGCAATAAATGCTGAAACTACACCTAACGCTAGTGTAAATCCAAATGCCTGTAACGGCGGTAATGGAGAAAAAGAGTTTGCTAAGAAAGCGAAAACTGTAGTTACAACGGCGAGAGATAATGCCATCCTTATTTTCATGAAAGATTGAATCCAAGCTTTAGCCGCACTATCTGTTTTAGATCTAGCTTTATCATATCCAGTTTGTAGGTGAATCGAGTAATCTATTCCCAGACCTAATACAACAGGTGCGACTGCTACTTCCAATATAGTAAAACCAAAACCTAGCATCGATATTATTCCATATGTCCATACTAGAGATGCAGATAGTCCAAGGAGTGGAGCGGCCACCATCATAAAAGATCTAAATGTAACAGCTAGAAGTAAAACAACGATTAGAATTGCTAAAAAGAATAGATATATCAGATTATCAAGTGTAGATTCATTAATATCATTACTTATCAAAGAATCAGAGATTACACCATACTTTAGAGGAGAGGTATTAGAATCAGTTTCATCGAGGTACAGCATGTCTCTTATATCATCGGCATATTTTAGATTCTCGTCTTCTTCTAAATTTCCATTCATTTCAATAATCCACAATGTACTAGAAGCATGGGGCAAAGGGTTCCCCGAACCGTCAAGAAGCCAATCACAAAGGGATTCAAAATTGAAATCTTGATGTAACATTACAGAAGAAGCAAATGAGGCGTAGGCCACATTTTCTTCATCGTTAGAAAAGGATGAATCACAATTTTCACTATTTTCAAATACTGAATTAAGTAAATCTTGCCAATCATCAAAATCATCTAAAGATCCTGAATAATTACTTTGATCGATGGCCCTTTCTAAAATATTTGCTGCATTAAGCTGGGATTTAATAAAATCGCCATTGGAATTAGAATAATTCTGAATAAGCAAAAAATCACTATTAAGTTGTTGTAATGCACCTATTTCTAGTACACTAGAATCATCTTGACTTGCTTCAATATTAATATAAATAAGTTCTCCGGATTGTGTTATTTCATCATAAATATTTGATTTGGCATCATCATATTTTGTATCGGGTGCGAAAGACGACAAATCTGTTGAAAAATTTGGTAAGGGAGAAAGAAATGACGCTAAAAAAATTGTTGCTAAAACACTAATTACAACTATAGGAAGGGACATTTTTTCGAAAAGTTCAGAGAATTTTTCAGACGGTTGGTCAGCAACTGCCATACCCTCCGCTGAGGCTGCTGATGTATAACTTAGGGTGAATATGAATCGTAGTTTGGCCATAAAGATATGAAAGGCCTCAAAAAGGAGGGGCAGGTCGAAAGCCTGTCTTATGCCAATCAAAGTACTGAAAAATGAAGGACGTGAACTGAGAGTTAGAATCAGTGGAGAGAGCCATACAACATTACAAATGTTTAGATCTAGACTTAATGATAGTAAAGATGTAGAATATGCAAATTACTTTCAAAATCATCCTGATTTAGATGACCCAGAAATATTTATTCGAGCGGAAAAGGGTAAAAAGGCGGAAAAGGTTTTCAAAGATCTTTGTAAAGAATTGAATAAAGAAATTTCTGGCATAAAACTCTGAGGCGGTGAAGTCTTGATGGAAGGCTCTCTAGAAGAGCGCTTAGGATTATCAGAATGGACCTCCAATAACGATGGTATTGGGGGAGTACTAAAATCAAGAGTAGAAGATTTTAGAGTAGAAGAGATATCAAAAATTCCTGCATTAGATCCAAAGGGTAGATTCACTGTTACTAGGATAACAATGGTTAACTGGGAGACTAATAGATTTTTGAAAAGGCTTTCCAAAGCTTGTGGAATTAGTAGGAATAGGATATTTTCTTCGGGGATGAAAGACAAAAGAGCAGTAACTACTCAAATTGTCGTAATAGATTCACCGTTGTACAAGGTTGAAAAAATTAAAATTCCGGATAGTACTATCGAAATACTAGGCAGGACTCATCAAAAAATTGGGATGAGCGATCATGATGGTAATAGATTTACAATTACCGTCAGAGGCTGTTGTGACTCCAACGGGTTGCCTCTAGATGGTAAAGAAGCAATGAGAAGAGTAAATAAGATTCGAGAAGATATGACTAAGAAACTTGGTGCTGATGCATTTCCCAACTGGATTGGCCCTCAGAGATTTGGATCTACAAGGCCAGTGACTCCGGAGGTTGGGAGAGCAATAGTAAATGGAGATTATAAACAAGCAGTAGACTTATATCTTGGAATGGAAGGTAAAAATTCAAGACTGGATGTTGGACAATTTAGAAAGTTGTGGAGAGATACAAGAGATGTAGCTGCTTGTTTAGATATTATTCCTGACCATTTAGGATACGAAAGAAATATATTGGAAAAATTACAAAAAAAACCAGAAGATTATGTTTCTGCTTTCATGGCTCTTCCAAATTCTTTACAATTACTAACAGTACATTCTGTACAGTCACTGACTTTTAATTATTCACTTAGAGAGAGAATGAAGAAAAACCTACCAATTATTCATCCTACTCTGGGAGATATTGTTGCTCCTGTAAATCCAAATGGAAGAATTGATGCAGGAAAAATGGCATATGTTTCCGAAACTAATCTTGAAAGATGTAAGAGAAATTGTGATTCAAGTAGACTGGCCGTAACAGGCCCGTTACCTGGTTTAGAATCTGCTTTAGCAAAGGAAATTCCAGGAGAAGTAGAGAATTTAGCATTAAAACAAACTAAACTAGATAAGGTTGATTGGAGAATTGAAAAAATTCCAAGGTTAACTTCCTCTGGAACTAGGAGGCCATTATCTGTTTTCTTCAGAGAATTTAGCGTTAGTGAGGCCCCAGAGGTTACTAATTTAACTTCAAATCGTTGGATTGAGGGAAAAAATGAAGGAGATAGGTGGAATCCTGAAGGTTCATGTTTAAAATTAAAATTTTCACTTCCGCCTGGGACATATGCTACTGTATTAATGAGGGAATTTATGAAGTCACCATTAGATCATTATTGAATGAATAAAAAAATTCATTTAAAATTTCTATTCAGAGTCTTCCCATTTCTAAAGTCTCTATTTGACTAACCAAAGAATTAACTGAACGAATTTTTTCTTCAAATCCATCAACTATTCCTTCGCCCTCACCTAGGACGGCTTGAACTTCAATAAACATCATCCCAAAGGCTAATGGTTTAATCTCAACTGTTTGGACTTCAGTCAGATTATCTATTAGTCCTGCTATAGCCTCATAGTCAGGCATTTCATCTTCTGGCTGATCCATAGTTACCTTATATTTAACAACAACTTGCCCCATATTATTACCTACTCTTATCAAGGACCCTGAAAACTACAATCCGGACAAATGTACTTTATTCCCTGAACTCTGCATTGTTCACTGCGACCTATTTGATGGGCACATTCTGGACACTTGAAATATGTATCACGGTTACTAACTAGTGGGACTCCGGATGAAGTACATAGTCTGGTTTTTTGCGACATTAGCAATCCTCTATGGGGCCGCCGAGTGATGCACCCTTTTTAGCGTTGATTGATATATTGTAACGGGATAAATATAAATTAATAGATTAAAATAGTTCTAAATACATTGATAAAGTGATATTAACATATATTATCCATCAATAATCTGGATAATTTTAACCATATCCAATCCCTGTTCTCTGGCTAGAAGTGCTACACATAACCATAGTGTAATTGGCCCTAATGCTTTTCGTTTTCTTTGGGATCTTCTAACGACTTCTCTAGAGGTTAAGCCCGAATTTTTAGAAACATAATTAATCAATGACATGGTTTTGCTTTCAACACTTTCTAGATTTTCTGATTCATCGGTTTTTTTTGGAGTTATGATTTTTACAAATTTTTCTATCTCTTTTTCTGAGGCATTATTAGTTGGTTTAAACCGTGGTAGTTTTAATATTTCACGTAGTATAGGTTGCCAACCCAATGTAGGAGAAATTAACTCAAGATTAGGATTCGGATACAGAATATTCATGGATTCCAATAACCAGTCATTATGTAATAAATGTGATAATACTAAGTTAGAATCTGCCGGATTAAACCATTGTAATTCTAAAGACCAAAGGCGTACCATATCTTCACTGTTGATATTAGGAAGGTTATTATTAAAACTAGAAAATAATAATTTTGAAATTTCCGTATAATCACTATTCACAAAAAGCCCCTTGTAATTAAATTAATAAAGTTAACATAGAAATTTGAAGCGATAATTAGTTTGATTGAATAATGAAGTTGTTATGCGCGGTGCGGAATAAGTATGCCTAGAGACTACGTTGCTCGAGACCCTCGTACCGGTAAAGCAATCAATACCAGTATTTTGTCATACAAAGATGAAGATATTAGAATGCTATTACCTATGTCTGGACCGTGGCAAAGAATACCTGTAATGGATATACTCTCGCTTGCGAGTGGTAAGATAAAAAAAATTGAATTGCCTTTGAGTGAGGGAAGAAGTGGTTTCGCGGGAAGAATTGATGGAATAAAAGCATTAAATAGAGTCCTTGATAGGGATATTGATAAAGGCCATGCTGAATTATTGAACGCATTAGATGATGATTACCCAGATGTAAGAATAGCCGCATTGAAAGCTATGCCTTCATTTTCTTTAAGAAAAAGTGTTGCTATATTTCAATTTCTTTCAGATAGATTAACTGACGAAGAAGAATCAGTCAGAGAAGCTTCTAGAGACTGTCTAAAACTTTTAGCACCTATCTTTCCTTCAGGATGTGAGAATATCCTACGAAGAGAATTACGTAATCCGAATAAAGAATGCAGAACTGAAGCATTTGAAGCCTTAAGATTGACTGCAAAGAGATGGCCAGAAACTGGGTGCTTACATCTAGATGAGTTGATAAGAGAAGAAGATCCAGATTTACGTCGTCGGGGTTCAAAGATACTCAAAACGATAGCTGCATCAGGCGGAGCTACTGGTTGGGATTTGATTAGTTGGTCATTACAAGATGAGGATGTTCAAGTCCGAAGGAATGCTTCTCAAACGTTTATTGCACTATCCAATTCAGAGCCCAGAATAGCAACAATCTTAGTAGAGTCGGCAATTGGAGAGGAAGACAGAGTAATAAGAAAAAATGTCATCAAGACTCTAAAGAAATTAGATTTACAGAATCCTAGAGTGACTAGAATGATAATTGATGGTGCTCGATCTAGAGATATTGAAATGCGAAAGGCGTGTATAAGTCAATTATCAATTATATTGAGTGGCGATAGATTAAGGGAAATTGCTGAAGAATTATTACGTCATGAAACTAACCCTGAGATGCGTAAAAAACTAACATCTCTATCTGTAGATATTGCTATGGAAGGTACTGAGGGGGAGAAAAATAAATTCTTGGCCCCCCTAGAATATGTTGAGGATGAAATAGAAAAAGAACTAAATTCTACTAAAATCAATAAATTAAGTAAGGGTGAGGATGATAAACAAGAGTTGGGTCGGCCAAACGGAGAGGGCTCAAGATGACTGATGACTTTGATGAGAAGGAATCTCAATTCGACAAACTTTGGGATAGTGAAAACAGGTCAAAAAGACTAAAATTTAGACAATATATGAAAAATCATGTATTACAAAAGTTCCATAAAAGAAATCAAGAACAGACTTCAACTGCAGATAAAGGACACTACAACCATAGTTTCTCTAGTGATGACCAATTTTTAACTAGAGAAAATTGTAAGAAGTATTGGATGGGTGAACTTCAGAAGGAAATTAAAGATGCAGAAACCTTCTGAGGCGATTAGATGAATCCTGTCAGTGGTTTTTCGTTGTGGGATTTAGAATCTGATATAATTTCAGCTATTGAAAGTAAAGGTTGGACAAAACCTACGGAAATTCAATTAGAAGCTATTCCAATAGGCAGGAAGGGTTTAGATATAGTTGGTCAGGCCAAAACAGGTTCAGGAAAGACTGCTGCATTTGGGATACCACTATTAGAAAAATGTTCAAAATCAGGAAATGTACAAGCTGTAGTTTTATGTCCAACTAGAGAATTAGCAGTTCAAGTTGCTGAAGAAATGGATTCATTACAAGGCAAAAAAGGATTAGAAATTCAAACTGTTTATGGTGGGGTGGATCTAGAAAAACAAGCAAAGAAATTATCACAGGGCGTTGACATTGTAGTTGGCACTCCTGGCAGAGTAATTGATATGACCAAGAGGAAATTTCTTAACCTTGAGAATGTTGAAATATTTTGCTTAGATGAAGCAGATAGAATGTTAGATATGGGCTTTTTCCCTGATGTATTATGGATATTTGAAAAAATGGAAAACAGAAAACAAACTATGTTATTTAGTGCAACTTTTCCTCAGGAAATTTTAGATGCTGCTGACGAATTTATGAGCGAAGCAGTTCATATAATGAGTGAAGATTTAGACGTAGAAGTACCAGAGATAAATCAATATGGAATTATGATTGGAAGAATGAATAAACTCTGGGCATTGGGTAGAATAATCAGTAATCTGAATGAAGGCGACCAAATGTTGATATTTGCAAATACTAAAAGGATGGTCGATATTTTAGTTGAGAGACTTGAAAGATCAAAGATTAAGGCAATAGGATTACATGGAGACATAGCTCAAGGAAAAAGAGAGAAGATACTTGGATTATTCCGTGATGGAGAGTATAGAATAGTTGTTGCTACTGATGTGGCCGCTAGAGGATTGGATGTAGATGGAATCACTCACGTAATAAATTATGACTTACCCGATGATACAGAGTCATATGTTCACAGAATTGGGCGTACAGGAAGAATGGGCAAGAAGGGTGAATCATGGAGTTTTGTTACAAAAGAAGACGTGACAATGCTAAATAAAATAGCATCAACATGGAACATGGAAATTCCAATGGTAGAAGTTCCAAATCTAAACCCTAATTTTGATAGAGATCCAATAAAGAAAAGAGAGGACTGGGGGGAGGTGTCAGATGTCTTTGGAATGGTCAAATTAAATCTTCAAGTTGGGGAAAAAGGGGCTTCAAAGAAAACAATTTGTGACTGGATTATTAATATGACTAAAATACCTGAATTGGCAATAGGAGAAATAATACAAGATAGTGAAAATACAATTGTAGAAGTGCATGTTGAGAAAATCTCATATGTAATCGGGGTGTTAAAGAATAAAAAGTTCAAAGATATTGATTTACGTCCTAATGTAGAATAAATTTGAATAAAAATGACATTCGAGCATACACTACTGAGCATATTGTCCGTATTGTAAATATAATTGGTGTGTTGAAGAGAGCCTAACGCAGTGACGGGCCGCGATACAATTGTTCATGACCGGGAGTAATATTTTAGGAGATAAAATATATGGATAGAAAAAATGCTGAAAAAGAAATAGACTTGATCTATAAAAATCAATTCAGCGGAGAGGATTATGAAAAAAGAAAAAAAAATATTCCTAAACTTTTAGATAAATATGATGGCAAGTATGATAAATTATTGGAAGCAATGAGTAGAAAATATGGGAAGAAGGAACAAAAAATCACTGAACAGAAGGAAGTAGAAGTTCCAATTAATGATAAAGCTGCAAAAAAGGCAGCTATTGCTAAAGCAAAAGAAATGAAAAAGGCTGCCATTGCTAAAGAAAAGGCAGAAAAAGAAGCTGCTATTACTAAAGCAAAGGAAATGAAAAAAGCCGCCATTGCTAAAGAAAAGGCAGAAAAAGAAGCTGCCATTGCTAAAGCAAAGGAAATGAAAAAGGCTTCAGATGCAAAAGAAAAGGCAGAAAAAGAGGTTGCAATGGCCAAAGCTAAGGCACACAAAACAAAACAAGTAGCAGAACTAAAAGAAAAGAAAAAAGTAGCTACTGTGACGGCTAAAGCGAAAGAACAATCTCAAAAATCCGCCGAAATTGTAGAAAGTATTGAATCTAAATTAAAGAATGAAAAAGATAAAAAGAATAATAATGAAAGTGATATTGAAAAACTAACTGGTTCAATAGCTAAGTCCAGAGAAGCATTAAAAGAAAATGCAAGAAAAAAATCTATACTAGAGAAAGAAATTTCAGAAATAACAAAGAAAAATAAGATATTAGATAAAAAATTAGCATCAGTGAGTAAAACGAGTAATGAAGCGACTAAATCATTAGATAAGTTGGTAAAAGATGTAAAACAACTTAATGAGAAAATAGCCGATGATACTAAAGCCAGGAAGAAAATGGAAGTAGATATTGGAAAAGAAAAACATAAATTAGAAGTTGCTAAAAAGAAAATTATAGAAATAAAAAGAAAGAAAGAGAATGCAATAGCTGAAGGAAAAGTTGCTACAAAATTAAGAGCTGAAAGAGACATTAAATATCAGGCTGAGGTTAAACCAAGAGTAGAGGCTGAAAGGAGACTAAAAGCACTCGAAATTGAAGAGCATGATCTTAGTATAAAATTAAAAAAGACAAAAATTGAGTTGGAAAATGTTGAAGAGTTAATTCAAACGAACATCGCAGATAGGAAGAAAGTTGAGGAGAAACTAATAGAACAGGATAAAAAATTAGAAAAAATTCATAATGAAAATGATGAGAAACGCAAAAAAGTTGAAGAATTACACAACGAAGTTAAATCTGAAAGAGTGATATCTGAAGAAAAGAAAGATGTTTTAGAAGCAGCAAAATTGAAGCACAAAGAAGCTGAAAAAATCGCAGTTAGTATCTTAGTAAGAAGAGAAGAAATAGAAAAAAAACTAAACACTTACAAGAAAAATAATGAAAAAATGACATTAGATGCTAATAATGAAGAAAAATTAGCCAAAGAGGCCGAAAGAAAAGCTGAAGAAGATGAAAAGAAGAGTAAAAAATTAAATGAAGAAATTAAGAAGCTAAAGAAATCTTTTGAAGAATCTAAGAAGAAATATGAAATTGCAAAGAAAACTAAACAGGATATTGAAAGACAAGTTCTCGAAGAAGCAAAAGTTAGAAGAGAATTAGAACAAAAGACTGTGAAACAAAAGAATACAATCGCAGAATTGAAGAAACAACTAGAAGAGCAGAATAAACAAAAATTAGAAGCTGAGAGGCGTTCTCAAGAGGAAATTAAGAAAAGAAAAGCAACGGAGAGAGTGCTCAAAGAAGAAACTGAGAGATATATCGAAGCAATGTCTCAGGTTGGAGTAGAAACACTAGCTAGAGAAGAGGCAGAACGAAAAGAAAATATTGAAACTAAGGCCCGTGCAGAAATGTCGAAAAAGGCGAGTGATATGAAAGTATCAAGAATTGAGGAAGAAAAGAAAGCCAAAGAAGCGATGAGAGGGAAGGCTGCGGCTGAGAAAGAAGAAGAGAAGGCGAAAGAAGAGAGAAGTAATCTTGAAAAACAAATAGAAGAAGACGAAAAAATTAGATTAAGGGCAATTAGAATAGCCGAAAGAGAAGACAAATCTAAGATGAGTGTTGAAGAAAGAATACTAGCTGAAAGAAAGGCTATGCAAAAAGCAAGAGATGATGTCAAGAAAAAGGCTGATGCAAGAAAGAAGAAAGAAGAAGAAGAGAGAATGAATAAGCGAATGCAAGAATCTGAAAACGAACGCATAAAGAGAGAGTTAGAAGAAGAAATTAGTACTGAATTAGAAAGACTTAGGGGTGAAGAAGATAAAATGACTCCAAAGGAATATATAATGGCTAGAGTAGATGCAAAGGGTCATTTAGTAGATTTTGATGTAATTGGAAGATCCAGAGGAAGGCATGATGATTTGCAAATGATTAAGGGGATAGACAACAACTTAGAAGAAAGGTTGAATTTAATAGGAATTACAACTTTTGATCAAATATCAAAAATGAATGATGATATTGCAGATGTACTTAATGATGCAATAGAGCATTTCCCAGGTAGAATTAGGAGACAGGGTTGGGTACAACAGGCTAAAGTAATAATCGAGGATAATTTATTTAATACGTTATAAATTATTTATAATGCTAAGTCATTATATCTCTAGGAGCAAATATGGGAATAAATACAGCAATTTTTGAATTATTAATTATAATTTTCATTGGTTTGGCGATTCCAGGCCCAAATGCGCTCACTTCCTTTGTACATAGCGGATTATTTGGAAAGAGAAGTAATATCTCATTAATCACAGGAATGGCAATTGGACTAGCAATAATGGAATTAATAGTAGGATTGACAATAGAATCCTTAGTAAATAATGATAATTGGAAAATTGCTCTTCACTGGATAGGTTTAGTTTTTTTATTTATAATGGGATTAGCAATGTTTAGGTTTGATTTAGAGTCGATAAATCTAAGCACTGATAATGGTAAATTAGGCTTAAAATCTGGAATATTGATGCAATTTGTTAATGGTAAAGAATGGGCATTCGTGATAATGATAATGAGTCAATTTATTGACCCATTTGGAGGAGGGATTGGAGGTATTATGATAATAATTTTTATAACACTGGGCATTTGTATACCAGCAATGATTGCTTGGACTTTTTTTGGAAATAGCCTATCAGAATTTTTCTCAGAACCTAAATATAATAAAACAATTTTTTCAATCTGTGGTATTTTATTGATTCTACTAATGATTGGTTTCTTAATTAGAGGGCCGGTAAGTTAATATTTCACTAGAGATTATCTTATTCAATCCCCATAAGGTTGAAAATTTTAGATTCTGCTAATTGCAAATGCTCGCACACAGTTGACTGTTTCAGATTGAGGATTTTTGCAATATCTCTTTGTGTACATTCTCTTGGTCGATTGTAATATCCCATTTTAATTGCATTATCTAAAACTAATTTTTGCTTAAAATTCAATATTTTTAATGAAATAGGTTTTCTTATACTTTCTTGGCCAATTTTCACCGTAAAACCATTACCTACTAATTCTGAGAACTTATTTCTCAATATTTGAAAACTATTCTTAGTGCCCTGCAAGGATAATGTCATACCAGAGCTCGTAAGGTGAGATGGAGTGACCCACCAACAATCTAAATCATCAGTAAATAAACGTGCAACTGGACCAGTGAGGTGGGTTTTTGTTAATGCAGAACTATTATTTTTTGATAATATTTTGATTATTTCTAACCCTTCATAGGTATTTGATAGAGCGTCAGGATTATCGAATTCCAATGAAGCATAACAAATTAATCCTTTTGAATTTTTTTCAATTGTAGATAGAAATTCTACTTTAGAAAAGAAATTAATCAATTTTGAACCTGGTAAATTTATTCCTGAATCTATAGATATGTGAATTTGCATATATCGTAAATTCGAGCCTTCTTCTTTCTCCATATTATCACTTATTCGGTTAACCGTGAATGCGATTAATAAATTATATTGCCTGATGTAATCTTCATTGATATATGAAAGTATTTATGATTGGGAATTAATTTCGAGAAAACCCATTCATGATAGGTAACATGATTATTAGTATAAAACTAGTCGCACGGACGGGCATGTACGGAAAAAAAGAATTCAAAGCGTTCATGCTTGTATTTTTAATGATTCTTAGTACACAAATAGGTACAATAAGTGAATTAGATTTTAGTTCAAGAGATTTACCAGATAATAATAATATTTTTCACACAAATAATGCAGATGTGAGTATTATATCGCTTGGTGATGCTCAGGCATGCGCCATAGGAACTAACCAAAAAATGAAATGTTGGGGCGATGGTACGCTTGGTAAAACTGGGCATGGAAATACAGAAGATTATGGCGATGAAGATCTTGAGATGGGGCGTTACTTGTATTTTACAGATGTTGGAGAGGACCTGACATTCTCAGATATTGCACTTGGTGAAACATTTTCTTGTGCATTAACCAATGATAGTGCAATAAGATGCTGGGGGGAGAATGACAAGTTAGGCAATAGTGCAGGATTGTCTGGATCAGGGGCAATAGGGGACGGTTATCGTGAAATGGGTGCAAATATTATTCCTGTAAACATTGGATCTTGGAATGCCACATCTATAGAAGCGGGTGCTGAACATGCTTGCGCCATCGTCAATAATGGCACTAGTGATTCTTTGGTATGTTGGGGAGGTAATTCAAAAGGTCAACTTGGACTAGGCCATACCAATACAATAGGAGATGATTCTGGAGACTTAGTAGGAGGTGAATTACCTCATGTAGATTTGCCAGAGAGAGGAGATATAGCAAGTAGTGCTTTGGGCCATGAACATACATGCGTACTTTGGAATGATGGCGAAATAGGGTGCTGGGGAGATAATTCAGCTGGACAGTTAGGAATTGGCAATACTGATACCATTGGGGATGAATCTAATGAAATGAATTCTAATTTGATATTAGTCGATTTACCTTCTTCTAGAACTGCAACTGCAATTACTGCGGGAAATGATTTTACTTGTGCAGTTCTGGATGATTCCAGTGTTGCTTGTTGGGGAGATGGAGCTAATGGAAGATTGGGAACAGGATCTACTGGTGATGAAGGTGACGAATCTGATGAAATCGGAGATAGTCTAAATATTGTTAATTTGGGAACTAACCTCGGTGCTAATTCAATAGACGCTGGAGACTCTCATGTTTGCGCCATACTAACAAATAATCAATTAAAATGTTGGGGAAATAATGCATTTGGACAACTGGGATATGAAGATGGTTACGCCAGAGGAGATGATGATAATGAAATGGGTAATGAGTTGGATGCAATTTCTCTCGGTTCGGGATTAACAGCAATATCTGTTCAATCTGGTAATGGTTTTAGTTGTTCATTACTGAATAATGCACAAGTCAAATGCTGGGGAACTGGGGAAGATGGCAGAACAGGTTTGGGAAAGACTGGAGCAACAGGCGATGAAGCTGGAGAAATGGGAGATAATTTAGAATATGTAGAACTATTTATGCCATTATCTGTTTTCAATATTGAATGTGATACACAAGCAGAAGGAACTAGTGCAGAAAAGGTTGCACTTGATAGTACATCCAGTAATGTTGGTAACAAAGTTTCAACTACCTTAACCTCGAAAAATTGTGCGAGTATGGCATATGTGGATGATGACTCAAATAAATTAAAATTTGGAATATTTGATAATAATAAGTGGACATTGGAAGATGTGATTATATGGGATACTGAAATATATGATACAAGTATTTTACTCGACTCAAACGATAATCCACATATTTTTTTCATGAGAGATGATGGACCTGTTTATCTAACCAAAGCAGGTAGTTCGTGGTCCTCTGTAGAGCTTGATTCAGATTGGAAAGGCACCACTTTAAGCGCAGAAGTTGATAGTTCCGGCAATTTCTATCTTTTTACATTGAGTACAACGGAGATGATGATTATTACTTGTTTGGAATCAGCAGATTGTACAAGTCCTACATCCTGGTCTAAAGTTGGTTCTCATAACATAATCTCAGGAGGTTATGGACTAGATAGTGACATCTCATATGATGATGAGATTTGGATTACATATACTCATGTGAATTTTAATACTTATATGATGGCTTCGACATGTTCCAATCTTTGTTATTCGTCAATGAGTAATTGGGTTGAAAGGACAATTAGTAATTTTGGAATTGTGTCTAGTTTGAATGCATCTTTAGCGATAGACATTGGAGCAGATAAATCTATTCATATCGTACATAATAATATGACTAATGGATTGCAATATTCACACTGTGAAGATACGTGTACTTCATCCTCTTCATGGACAACTGAAGAAATAGCATCAGAGTATAGTACTGGAGTCGTAGATATTGCAACCGGACCTGATACAACAGTTGTGATTCTTGCTGGGACATCGGATGGAGAATTTACACTTCATAAAAAGAATAACCAATGGTATTATAATGAAGTAAAAAATATTGGAGATTCTGGATGGACAGGAATAGAAATTACGGATCTTGGACAAATGTGGGGATTTGCATATTATCCAGGTGATCCAAATCCATTTTACCTATTACGACAAAAGGGGATGACTAGTGCTGGCCTTAATCTAGATATTGATGGTGATGGATGGACAAGGGCTGAAGAAGAAAATTGCGGTACGGATTTCAAAGATAGTACAAATCATCCTATCGACACAGATCTAGATGGTATTTGTGAGGAATTGGATGGCGCACAAACTGGTGAATTGAGTTTGGGGGAATCTAATGCATTAGCATTAGGTGAAAATTTTGGATGTTCACTATTATCAAATAATTCAGTTGCATGTTGGGGAGATAATTCCGAAGGACAACTTGGAAATACTTCAGTAGGAACAAGTAGTGACTATGCTGTAATGGTAGATTTTCCTGAAGGATTCAAAGCATCTACAATAGATACTGGTGCTGGGCATGCATGTTCAATTGGAGAAGATTTTACCCTTGTTTGCTGGGGAAGGAATACTGCAGGAGAATTAGGTAGAGGTACATTTTCTGCTTATGAAGAGCCAGGATTTGTAACCCTACCAAATGACATATTAGTCAGAGATTTAGCTGTTGGAACATCACATAATTGCATCAAAACAATTACTGGAGAAGTGTATTGTTGGGGTGAAAGTGATGATGAAAGACTTGGGAAAATAAGTAATATAAACCTTCAGAATGATATCAATGAAAATTTCGATGATACCACTCAATTGGGATGGATTACTGATAGCGGTTGGAGTATAGTAACTGATGGTGAAAATAAAATATTAAGTAAAAGCTATTACAATGGTTGGATAGATACTTCATATCAATTACCAGATGATACACTAAACCTAGTTCCTGGATCGAAAATACAATTCGAGTTTGATGCTCGTGATTTTGGAAACAATGGTGGTGAATGGCTCAAAGTTTGGTCCGGTGATGTTTTGATAGGAACAATATTCGATAATTACTCAACTAGGTGGGATGATAATTCATGGTTAAGCTTTGATGAAGGAAAGACAACAATCACTATGACAGTACCTGAAGATTATTCTGATGTAAGTCGTTCTTTAAGGTTTCAAGTATATTGCTATAGATGTCAATTGAGAATAGACGATTTATCTACTAAGAATTATGCATTTGGATCTGTCGAAGATCAAAATACTCCTGTGAAATTGGCATTAACAAATGCTGGCTCAATATCCGAAATAGCGCTAGGGAATCGCCATTCGTGTATTAGTAAAAACACAAATGTTATTGGAAGTGATGAAACTTATTGTTGGGGTTACAATGGCGGAAGATTTTCCAATGTATTGGGAAACCATAGATTCGGTGGCCTAGATAGTTATGAGCCCCAACTTGTAGACCTTTCATCATCGAGAAGTCTTGTTTCTTCTGTTTGGGATAGTTATAATGTTGATAGCATCAATGCAGGTAGTGATTCTACTTGTGTAATTATGGATAATTTAGAATCTATTTGCTGGGGAAAATCTTCTCAAACTGAGTACGTTAATCCAAGTTCGAATATAGTCATTTCAGATGGAAAGTACCCCGCACTGATGTATTCTGAAAATAGATGGAGTGTAGCTTACTATGAATCACTAAATGGAGATTTGGGTTATGCGATATTTGATGGAAGTGTATGGAATACTAATTCAGTATATTCAGGTAGTAATGATATTGGCAGAGGAGTTACAGTAAATTTAGATTCAACTAATAGGACCAATTTAATAGCATACGACTTAACTAATGATACTTTGGTTCATTTTGAAGGACTAACTAATAGTTCCGAATCAACACCAGTTACTGCAACTAATAATTATTTTGCGACTACTGTAGTTAGCCCAAATGGGAATAAACATGTAGTTTATTATCATCACGATAATAAGGATATGAAATATACCTTCTTTAACGGGACAGAATGGTCAACACCGATTATTATTGAGTCGGGAGCTAGTGGATATCGTGCTGGTTGGGGAATTAAAGATTTGGAAATTGATTCGATCGGGAATTTACATCTAAGTTATTTTATTTGGGATTCTAATCCGTCTAACGATATTTTATATTTGAAGTATGCCACATACAATGGAACTTCTTGGAATAAAACACAAATTCGGGATATTACGATTTCAAATGCATTAAATACTTGGGTTGGTAAATTAGAAACTTCCTTAGAAATAGATTCAAATGATCACCCTCATATAGCATATTATGATGATAAAAATGATACTTTAGGGTATTCTTACTATGACGGAGCGGCATGGATTGATACTACTGTAACAACAGATGATGGCAATGACAGAGGGCGACATGGCTCAATTGGCTTAGATAGTAATGATTACCCTAGAATTGCATACTATAATGTCACAGGTACAAATTTAGAATTAGCAATATGGGATGGTTCAGGTTGGATCTTTGAAAAGGTCGATGATCCTGCTACTGGAACTACAGGAATATATTCTAGCCTACAAATTGATTCTTATGATTTAACCCAAATAGCATACTACGGAGAAAACGGTAATTCTATAAAATACGCTTTTAATGATGGATCTAATTGGAATATAGAAGAAGTAAATACGTTCAGTGTTCAA
>NTJP01000016.1 GCA_002457145.1 Marine Group II euryarchaeote MED-G38 | reverse complement strand
AATTTTTTTATCTGGATTATCTAGATTCTGACGATAGGCCTCTTCAATTAAAACTGAAACCTTTACTCTAGTTAATTCCCCTTCTGATAATTCTATTTCTACGAGTGGTTTTTCTTCAGAATCATCTTCTCCGGGCTTTTCCCAAGTCAAGTCTTCATCTTCAGGTTCTTCTTCAGGTTCATCTTCAGGTTCTTCTTCGGGTTCATCTTCAGGTTCTTCTTCAGGTTCTTCTTCGGGTTCATCTTCAGGTTCTTCTTCAGGTTCATCTTCAGGTTCTTCTTCAGGTTCTTCTTCAGGTTCTCGCGTTTCGATTTTAGATTGGCCTTTAACAACACTAGCATAATCTGCAAGAGGATTATCTGAAGTATCTCCTTTTTTGGGATATTTCTTTTTCAAAGCAGAGACCATTTTTTCATATTTACCTTCAAATTTATCTAGAAGCTTTGGTATACTAGTAATTTTTTTGGCTAGTTCAGTTCCTTCAAAGTTATCCATGTATACTTTTTCAAGAATTTCAGCGGTTTCTTCACGTGTCAACTTATCGGCCATTTTTAGCAACTCCTATAATTATTTTTCAGAATAATATTATTCTTCTTCATCTCCTTCATTAAAAATTCCAATATCTGATAATGAATTAGAGAGCCCTATCCATTTATCTGCTTCTCTGCCCTTTTCTGCTGTAAGCATAGACCAACGATCAAATGATGTTTTTACATCTCCATCTTCCAAGGCAGTAGCTGCTATATTCATTGATGCAGAAGCAGATAAGAGATCGACTAGTTCAGAAAATGCCTTGTTTACCATAGGCAATGCTTTATCAGATTTATCCATGCCCAAAGAAATTGCATCATCGGTATTTTTCCAAACTCGTTCTATGGAGGTTAAATTATCTTCTCTAATTCTTTTTGGTAGAGTTATTTTAAATGTTTTATTCAGACAAAATACAACAAATAGTAATACTAAAAAAACTTCCAAAAAATCAAAAAACGAGATTTTTGGTAAAGGCTCTATCCACCGTGGATCTCCCCACGGAGAATTAAGTCTAGCTCCTTCGGGGAAAGTTTTGAAACCTGTTTTTGAATACAGAGATGCTAGTTTTCCAAATTTATTAGTTATGAATAATGATGAACTTATTAGAGAAAGTAAGGATAAGAAAAACCATCTTCTAGATTTAAAGGTAATTAATTTTGGTTTTTTCCTCTTTGTAGATATTTTAGAAGGACGATGAATCCATATTCTCAGGAGTACATAAAATAAATATGCACCGATTATATAATCCTGATTATGGAATTTTAAATCAGCCCATAATGAAATCGGAAGGTCGGAATACATCAAAGAGGCCGTTTTTAATGAAGTTGGAATAAGTATTAATTTCTCTTTACCTTCTAAAATAGTAAATTCAGGTAGAATATTGGCATTATTTATTAGTGATACAACTGAATCCATTTGGCCAGTAATATTAACTAATTCGAATAGCGCTATAAATGTTGCAAAGGCAATTGTTCTGGATGTTGGTTCAGAAAATATGCTTGCCACTGTCCCCGCCCCCATCTATCGCAACACCGTATAGTCTATGAAAACACCGAAAAAAAACCAATCTAAGATAATGTCTGAATAGGACTAATAACGAGGTCGTTAAGAACTTAGCAATGGCGGAATATCTGGACCGTATCGGTGCTGGAAAGATTCTGATTAAGAAAGAGGTTTTTTCATTCGATTGGACACCTCCAGAAATAGTTGGCAGAAATGATGAATTGAGAGAATTGGCGTCGATGTTTTATGGTATAGAAGGTCAAAATATAAGTTGTAAATCCGTAATAATGGGCCCTGTTGGTTCTGGAAAGACTGTTCTTACAACTACGTTTAGTAAGAAATTATGTGAAAAATTAGAAGGATTAAGAGATATTACTTTGACGCATGTTAATTGTAGGAATTATTCTAGTACGATACAGGTACTTCAAAGGATAGCTACATCCCTAGATCCGCGACATCCAGAAAGAGGATTTAGTTCAGGAGAAATAATTCAAACCATCAGAAGGAATCTATTGGCACATGGTAAACATCTAATTTTAATATTAGATGAAGTTGATGTATTAATTCGTAAAGATAGTTCAGATTTAATTTATAGATTGTTAAGAATTGACGAAGGAAGAGAGGAAAAGGGAACAATATCATTAATACTTGTGAGTCAAGAACTGGGATTGATGGGTAGATTTGAATCTGCAATAGTTTCAAGATTAGGTATGAGCAATATATTAAAATTACAACCATACAATAAAAAACAATTGATTGAAATCGCTAAACAAAGAGCAAATTTAGGATGCCGAAAGGGGTCAATATCAGAAGAAATTTTAGAAAAAATTGGAAGATATTCTGCAGTAACTGGGGATGCAAGATTAAGTATAGAAATATTAGAAGCTTCAATTCGTAGAGCAGAAATGGAGGGAAGAGACGAAGTCATTATCGAGGATGTGGAGCCTAGTGAATTCAGAGTAACAACAATTGAGCCTAGTCAAGTTGATGTATTATCTAAGCATCAAAGAATGGTATTACTTGGAATTTGTAGAAGGCTGAAAAAGAAAGATACAGTCTCTAGTGGTGATGCGAAAAAGTTGTACATGGTAGTTTGTGAGGAATATGGAGTGAAAGCCAAAGGCCATACTACATTTTGGAAGCATCTCAAGACACTAGAGATACAGGGGCTTATTGATACGAAAACGGCAAATTCAGCAACTGGAAGAGGACGTACACAACATATTACGATAACAAATGCATCACCTGGAGAATTGGAAAGTAGGATTGAGAAGGCTTTGATTAGGCAATAGGTGAATGTCAAAGATATCCGAACCGCTCTTATAGGGACCTTATGTCGGAATCCTGTCCAAGGTGTTCTTATGGCAGGCGAGCAAACATTCAAAGCTATAATTAATGATACAAATCCTTCCTTCAATGGTAGGTCTTTTCCAATGGAAATAACAGGCTCGAATTACAATCATTTCATAGGTAAAAAAATAGGAGATTCAGTAGATGGAGGATTCGTAGGAGAAGGCGATAAGAATCTAACCGGATATAAATTACAAATAACTGGAGGGTCGGATGTTACTGGTAGGCCTATGCGCCCGGACTTAGACGGTGGCGCAATAAAATCTGTCTTAGTAACTGCCGGTACAGGTTACAAAGGAAAGAAATATGTTAAGAAAAATGGAAAATTATATATCTATAAAAAAGACGGTTTAAGGAGAAGGAGAAGAATCCGTGGCAATGTCATTAGCCAGGAAACTAGGCAAATAAATCTGAAGGTCGTAGAAGTCGGAAAAAGAAATCTAGGTTCAATATTTGGATTAGAAGATTCTCAATCTGAAGAGGAGTGAAACGTCAGGAGTGATTAAGTCTGGCGAAAACTCACCTCAAACAACCAGAAGTAAACATCGGAATGGTCGGCCATGTAGACCATGGTAAAACTACGTTGACAAAGGCACTATCTGGAACTTGGACAGATACTCATTCTGAAGAAATGAAGAGGGGAATAAGTATTAAATTAGGCTATGCTGATACTGCTTTTTACTCAACAAAGAGTGGAGAGTACTATGCTAAAGGGAAAAATCCGAATGGCAAAAAAGATCTAGAAGAAGAGTTTTTGAGGTCAGTATCCTTTGTAGATGCGCCTGGCCATGAAACTTTGATGGCAGTAATGATTTCTGGGGCTGCAATCATGGACGGTGCTTTGCTTCTAATTTCAGCCACTGAAAAATGCCCTCAACCTCAAACAAGGGAACATCTAGCTGCGTTAGAAATTGCAGGGATATCGAACATAGTTATTGTACAAAATAAAATCGATATAGTAACTAGAGATCGAGCTATTAATTCTCATAAAGAAATTGAGAGTTTTGTCAAAGGAACAATAGCAGAAAATGCCCCAATAATACCGGTTTCTGCACATCATGATGTAAACTTGGACATGTTAATAAAGACGATAGAAGAAACTATTCCGACGCCCAATCGAACAAATGAAGATCAGGGATTGATGTATGTTGCACGTTCTTTCGATATTAATAGGCCTGGCACTAGGCCGGATAAACTCAAAGGAGGAATAATTGGCGGTAGTGTAGTAGAAGGTTCATTTAGCGTAGGTGACAAAATACTTATTGCACCAGGGAGAAGAATTAAGGAAGGTAATAAAATCAGATGGGAGCCATTGAGAACAATTATTGAAAGTGTAAAGGGTGGTGGTTTGGATTTGGAAAATATACATGCAGGAGGTCTTTGTGGAATTGCGACCCCAATGGACCCAGTATCAACTAAAGCTGATGAACTATCAGGGCAAGTAATGGCTAGAGAAGGAGAGTTACCTCCTATTTGGAGTGAATTAAATGTCGATTTAGAATTGCTGGAGTATATGGTTTCGGGATCTGACGAAAAACCGAATAAAGTACGACCATTGCAACCAAATGAAATGTTAATGGTTAACTCAGCCACGGCAACAAGTGTAGGATCTGTTTCAGCAATTAAAGGGAAGAAAGCTAGTATTAAGCTTAGATTGCCAATATGCGCAAAATCAGGAAGTAGGGTAACTTTATCGAGAAGAATTGGTACAAGGTGGCGTTTAATTGGCCATGGATCTATAACTGGGTGATTTTTTGGTAGGCGTCTTGGTTGACGCATGTGGATGGGCCGCTCTGATGGATGCTGAATTGAATATAGATGCTGTAATGACGGATATTTTAGGGGAGTTTGAATTCAAAGTTATTGAAAATGTTAATGATGAGCTTCAGAGAGTACCTCTTAAAAGAAGAAAATTATCACTTAAATTACTTGAAATGAAATGTGAAATTATCCCAAACATTGAAAATATGAGTTATACGGATGATATGTTGGTAAATATTTCTCTGGAGAATTCTTGGCCGGTATTAACTGTAGATAAAGAACTTAAAGAACGGTTAATAAAATCAGGAGGATCTTATATTGAAGTCACTTCAAGTAGGATTTTAAGGATTATTGGATTAAGGAAGGGTGAATAAAGTGTCATCATCATGACCGTCCAAAAGTCCTATCTTAACTGCCGCATCTATCCAAGCATGGGCGTAATTAATTGCGCCAAATGCATCAATTAAATTCCCAGATCTTAGGAAGTGCCTAGCATCTGAAGCATAATCATCACACATTTTTAACATTATAGAAAGTTTATTTTCATCATCAATATTTTTCGTTATTGAGGATGCTTTTTCCCTAGCCTTTGAGGTAATTAGAAGGTATCTTTCTATTTTTTCAACTGTCAATAAATTCTCTGTCATATCAAACACCATCAAAAGTAAGATTTAGCGGCAGCACTGATTTTGAATAATCTAGAGCGTCCTTTTTTTCTTACCGAAAGTATGCCGGCTTTATTCAAACCATTGTATATCTGAGATAGCCTGGGCCTCCCAACTTGAAGAAGGGCCTGTAATTCACTATCTGAAGGTGAAATATCTCTTTCCATTGCTTTAGATACAACAATATTTTCAGTATCAGATAATTGAGAGGCGTAATCTAAATTAAATGGCATGTCTGTATCCCACTTAGGGCTTAGGAGGTTTTTTGTTTTAATTTTCTGAGTTACTCTTTGATAATTGTCTTCATCATTAATATCTTGATCATTTACAGGTGAATCAAAGAAAATTTGGTCAGAAATAGTTTCATGTAAAATATTTTGTTCAGAGATATTATCAGAAGTAGTAATTTTTTTATTAGGAATAGAACTTATAGGAAGAGATTGCTCATTTTCTTGATCAACTGTCCACACTTCTCCATCGGTATCTGCGACTAATTTATCAACAGATAAATTATAACTTTCCTTTTTTGTGACTGCATTGGCTATTATATTTTCTTCTAATTTGCCATAATCTTTTTGAGTTAATTTATCCTTAATTTCAAAAGAGCTTGCATCAATATATTCTTCATTAAATTTTTTTCCTGGTAAATTAATATTTTCTGATAAATCTCTTGATCTAGCAATCATTGCCCCAAATGCGCCAAAATTAACAATATTTGATTTCGGCGGAGATGGATTAAATATTCCTTCACCTTCTTCTTGTTCTTCTTCTACTAGTTCTTCTTCTTCCTTCCAAAGGTAATCTAATCTTTTCTCTGATTCAGTAATCTTAATTTCTTCTTTAGTAATAATTTCAACAGAGTCTTCTTCAAGTTGATTAATTTCGGAGTCATCACTCCAATTAATTAGAGTGAAATCATTATTATCTACGTTTAATTCTTCTAGAATTTGAACTTGCTCGTTTTGGTCTTTTTCAACTTCTTGATTGAGTATGTCTTGTTTGTGTTTTTGAATACTTTCAGCATTTGAAGATGGTTTATGAGTATCTTCTATATCATTTTGTTTTTCCATAGATTTGATGGTATTTTCATTTTTCCAACCGTGCAACTTATCCAAAGAACCAAACGCACCGATACCTCGATGCTCATCTACTAAATTCTGTAAAATATTTACCAAAGCCCGTGGATTTCCCGAAGTTTTATCATAAAGTAATTGTAATAACGTTGGACTCAATATCCATCTTTCTTTGGCTTTCTTCCTGATTCTTTTATCGACTAAGGTTTGTATATTATCCTTTTTCAAACCATCAAGATGTACCGGGGTGTCAAAAATATTCAGAATTTCATTATCTAATGAAGAAAATTGATGAGGGGTTAAAGAAATTATAACTAAAGCCCTTAATCTTTGTAAGATAGGAATTATTCTTGGTAAAAATTTGTCCATAGAGACATTTGAAGGAAAATCAAGTGCGATTAAAGGTAAAGAACCTGATTTTGATTCCAGTGAATTGACTAACGATTCTGAAATTCTATGTACTGTAGAAGGTACTTCAAAACCTTCTAATGAAACAGATAATTCATGTAGTACTTTCACTAGTTGATTTTCTTCGGGCCAATATTGACAGATTGTACTAATAGGAGATATTGTACTTATTGTATTAATGATAGATGTTTTTCCCGAGCCTTTCTCTCCGACTAGTAATAACATTCTTGTTGAACCAGATCGTACAAGCTCCGCCCATGAGGATAGTAAATCATCACGACCAACTATTTCATTTACTCTAGAAGATTCTATGGGACGGCTATCGAAAGGATTTCCACGCAACATGGGGATTGAAAGTATAGATTTGCTTTCTAATACCATAACCCTCCAGTGAAAGGAGGAGCATATAATATTGACGCTTGCTAACGGTATCAAAGAGCCTAATTAACGGGTTTTTTCTTAAATCCGAATAGAATAATATAAGACATATCTTCTTAGTAGCATGTTTTTATATAAAAAAAATTAACGTATTATTAACGTATTATTAACGTATTAATAAACCGTTAATAAAGCGTTAATGGAAATATTGAAAGAAAAAATTGTAAAAAATATAATTTATAATTCGTAAATATTAGAAGTACGCACCATTAGGACTGGTTGATTAATATGCCAGTAGACAATAGTCGCTTAGAGGGTTTTTACAAACTATCGGTAGCAGAAAGAAGAATGAAATTAGCAGAGATAGCCAATCTTAAACCGGAACATGTAGAAGCATGGTCTCAAAATGGAGAGCTTAGTGAAGATGCAGCAGATAGGATGATTGAGAATGTTATTGGCACTTATTCACTACCAATTGGCGTGGCAACTAACTTCATAATAGATGGTAAGCATTACCTAATACCATTTGTACTAGAAGAACCTAGTGTAGTAGCTGCTGCTAGTAATATGGCGAAGAGATGTATCGTAAAGGGAGGTTTTACGTCGGACAATGATGAACCTGTTATGATTGGTCAGATACAGATAGTAAACTGTGATAATCCAAATGAGGCAAAAGAAAATATTCTATCATCTAAGGAGATGTTGATTAAAAAATGTAATGAGGTAGATCCTATTCTAGTAAAATTTGGAGGAGGGTGTAGAGATATAGAAGTTAGAATAATAGATACTGAATCCGGTGCTATGGTCATCGTACACCTTTTAGTTGATTGTAGAGATGCCATGGGTGCTAATGCAGTAAACACCATGGCAGAGACAATTGCACCCTTACTTGAAACAATATCTAATGGGACTTCAATATTAAGAATAATTAGTAACCTCGCAGTACACAGACTAGCAAGAATAAATGCCATATTTACTCCAGAAGAAATGTCTGATAAAGGAAATGATGAAGTCAGAGGGCGAGAAATTATTGATGGAGTCATACAAGCATACCATTTTGCAAAAGCAGATCCATTTAGAGCAACAACTCACAATAAAGGAATAATGAATGCAATATCATCTGTTGCTGTTGCATGTGGCCAAGATTGGAGAGCAATAGAGTCTGGGGCGCATAGTTATGCCTCGTACAAGGGCGACAGTTATGGATCACTAACACATTGGGAAAAAGATTCTGAGGGTAATTTAGTTGGGTCTATTGAACTACCAATGGCCGTGGGGTTAGTAGGAGGGGCGGTGAGAGTTCATCCTGCTGCTCAAGCGAATGTAGCATTAATTGGCGTGGAAAGTGCTGACGAATTATCTAAAGTTATAGCAGCCTCAGGATTAGTACAAAATTTAGGTGCTTTAAGAGCACTGGCTACCGTAGGAATACAAGCAGGACATATGAAATTACATGTAAGAAATATGGCTGTAACAGCAGGTGCTGAAGGTAAAGAGATTGATATTGTGGCTTCTAATCTAAGGGAAAAGGGAATTAGAATAACGCAAGTTGCTGTCAATGAAGAATTGAAAGAAATAAGAATGAAATAGGCCTGCAATACATATTATTTAATTTCCGGAGAAGTGGAATTATTCTCAGAGAATTCGGAAATAGTCATTTGTTCATCTGGAGCAAGTGAAGCAGCTAATTGTGCACTAGTTAGTCCCATTTTACTTGCTTCTTCCCTGAACCAGGTACGAACTTTGCGAAATTCTATTTCTGGACATCCAAAATACTCGGCAAATCTTCTTGTTGTAGTTAGCCTCCTAGTTAGTCCATCTCTTCTTCTATCTATTAATCCTCTATTAGATAAATCCCGGACATGATCATAAGCACGTTGGCCTAACATATCAACGAGTTGGGCTTGACTCATTGGTTGGTGATAAGCAATCAAAGCCGCAGCAGGTAGCAGTCTTTGAGGAATATCTGCCCTGAAGGATTCTGGTAAAAATGGAGAAAGTCCAGTTTTTACTTCAAGTATCCATCGTCCTGATACTTCAGTTAATTGCAAAGCGCTATCTTTTCTTCTCTTCAATGTTGAACGTAAACTATTCATTGCATCCTCTACTTCTGAGTGTGATTTATCAACTAATTCAGATAATTCGATAATAGACATAGATTTTCCTGCGCCAAAAACTATGGCTTCCAATATCATATTTAGGCTTGGCTCAGACAATTTTATTATCCTCCAGAATTGATTTAGGATGTAATTGATTAGTTAGGCTAGAAAAATCTTCAGCATTTTCCCATAGATTTCTAAGTATTATTTTACCGTCCCTTCCTTCTTCTTGGGATATATCAACATAACCTCTATTTGTTAAAAATAAAGCAGATACTAATGCCGTTACTTGGGCTTCTGCTTTTGCTTCTTCTTCACTCAATCCTGACTGTATAGATGTTTTATTGAGAGTTGAGACGATTTCTCTAAGTTCAACGGATTGAGAAGTCTTGCTTGTATTATTTTTAAGAGCATTCCATGTTCTTTTTAGATCATTTTCTAAATTTTCTACATGTAAACTACCGCCAAATCTTGCTCTCGCGCGATCATTAGACTCTCTTCGTTCTCTAGCAATTTTTTCCCTTAATCGTTGTTCTTCTGCTAACTTACCTGCAGACTGTAATCCCATTAATAATTCTACAAGAGTAACTGGCCTACTTTCATCACGATGGATTCTTCCTTCGAATATTGAAGGTAATGTTTCATCAGCAGCACCGGACAATATCCCTAGAGAAAAATTATAATCTTCATCATCAAATTCAGTTTCCCAACCTCCTTCAAAATCCCATACGTCTTCTTCATCATATTGAAGTGATCTTTCTTGTCTTTCAATGAGTGAAGATGCTTGATTCCTTAGTATAGACCATGCCATTCGGACTAATTTACCACAAGTTGGTAGATCTATATTTTCTGCATTTTCAATTCTTTCATTGAACATCTCTAAAAAACTACTTAGATCAACGTCCCAAGGATCAAGATCGGATGAATTGAATAATTGGAATACTAAAGCCACTGAACGATCAAAAGGATCTATTAGGAACTGGTGCTCTGCTTCTTCAAGAGAGGATAATTCGAGTAATCTATCCAGATAACGACTAGTCTCTAAGTCGATATTGCCTCCAAGTAATTTTGTAACAATATCTTCACGCATATTTGTCTCGAAGATAGACAAAATTAAACCTCCTTTAATTTAAGTGATAACTCTTCGGCTTTTTGATTATTTAAAATTTCAATATTTTCTTTTGTTTCAATTTCTTCCGATAATTCGTCAGTTCTTTCTCTTAAAGAATTAAGGCCGTTATCGATTTTTTCTTCAGAATTTTCTATTCCAGCTCTATCTACTAATCCACCAAGACTCTTTGGTGCGCTCAATGGTTCGGGAGTTCGGGGCATATTTTCTGCATTAGGCAGATCAGGCATTGCTTCTTTTTCTGCATCAGAAGCTGCTCTGGCTTTTTGTTCAGCCTCTAATTCTTCACCCAATTGTAGAGCAGCGGCTCTATCGAAGTCAGTTATTCTACGACTACAACCATCTCCTGCATGAGTTATTCCTATGTGATGATCTGCTAGAGTTAGGCTTACTTTTCTCAAAGTTACCATAATGAATTGTGCCCTTTTACTTCTCATTCTACAAAGTGTTGCAATCCTTTCAGAGTTAAATGGATCAAGATTTTGATCAACTTCATCAAAGTAATAAAAGGGAGAGGGTTCGTAATCCTGTATTGCAAATATCAACGCAAGTGCAGCCATGGATTTTTCACCTCCAGATAATGCTGTTCTCCTAGTATTACGACTTTTACCAGGAGGGACGCAAGCCATTTCTAAGCCTCCTTCAAATGGATTTTTCATATTTTCAAGCTTTAACGAACCATGGCCTAATGGTTGTAATATCTCATAAACTCTACTGAAATTTTTATTCACATGAGAAAATACTGAAAGGAGTCTTGTTTTTCGTTCTTTTTCCAATTGGTCAGCAATTGAAATTAATTGAGTTTTTCGCTCTCTCAATAGTTTCCCATCCGAAATTAAATCAGCTATTCTCTCAACTGCAATATCATATTGTTCTATTGCTAACATGTTTACATCTCCGAGATGACTGAGGCGGCGTTCAAGTCCCTGCACACTCTTTTCCGCCTCAGACACAGTTGGAAGTAGAATATCTCCTGAAGGTAAAGCAATTTGTGAATATTTTAATTCTTCAGCCATTTCATTGACGAGTAACCCCTTCTGTTTAATTTGAGAATTTAATTCGTCCACTCTGGAAGATAATGTCTGCCTGTCTTGAGATAATTTTGCAACATGTGCACGTAAACTAGCACGTTCTTCAACGATAACGTCCCTCCTATCATGGAGTATTTGTTGCTCCTCATCGAATTGAGAAGATTTAGCTTTTAGTTGAATTAATTCCTTATCAGCGTTATTTATAGAATTATTTATATTCTTAATTTCTAATTCAGATGATTTTAATATATCCTCTTGTAAAGAAATTTGGCGAGAAATATCATTAACTCTAATTTTTAAAATCTCCAATGTATGTTTACCAGTATGTATCTCTGCATCTGACGCAAGCATTGTCCTCTCGGCTTCGGTTCTAGTAATCTCGGCACTTCTCAATATTTCAGATAAATGATCTGGAGTATGGTTTTGAAGATCTTCTGCGCACCTGATACGTTTTTGTTTGTATTCTTTTAGAGAAATATTATTATTTTCACACTCTTGATATAATTCTTTCCTATTATTGTCAAGTTTTTGGAACTCCTTTCTAGCCTCTTTGAGTTTCTTACTAACATCTGTAACTAAACGTTGTGATCTCTCCATATCAGCCTTCCAATTGCGGAGTTTTACTGAATGATCGCTATCATCTAAACCGTGAATTTTTGCCCTTAATAATTGTTCATTACCTCTCAACTCCTTTAATGCGGCCTCTACAGTTGAGTAAATCAGGCTTGCTTCATCGACTGCGCGTTCAAATTTATCTAAATTATTAATTGAACTGCCTCCTCCAAAAGAAAGTTGATCATTTCTAATTTTTGATCCACCTGTCATTGCACCTGAACTTTCTATCACAGAGCCTCCTATGGTGACCATTCTGACTCCTCCCATATTTTTTCTGGCAATATCCATATTTTGGACGATTAATGTATTTCTTCCAGCATATTTTATGGCTGTTTCAATTTCAATATCATAATCTAGTAAATCATGAACGAAACCAATTATTCCAGGATTTCTAGCTACTAATAAAGTCCTACCTTGTGGCCTATTGATTATTAATTTGTTAAGAGGGAGGAAGGTAGCCCTACCTCCTCCATTTTTACTAAGCCAAGAAATACATTTCGAGGCAACATCATCATTTTTTACAACGATACTACGTAGGCCCCCTCCTAGAGCATGTGCTAATGCGCTTTCATGAGCAGGATCTTTAGGAGTTGCTAATTCTCCAAGCGTACCTAAAATTCCACTAATCTCGCCACTTTGCCTTAATTTTGATAATGCAGCAATTGTTGATGCAGATCCTGGCCGGGAAGATTTAGCCTCTTGCCTTGCACGTGCCTTCTCCAATTCACGTTCAGAATTCCTTAGTTTGGCTTCCGATTTTTCCCTATCTCCACATAAAAGCACATCTTGTTTCTGAATTTTTCTTAAATCTTCTGCAAGTGAAGCACGATCAATAAGAGGGTTTTTTTCCTGTAAATCTTCTCCTAATAATTCTTGATCGTCCCTATCTAATGTGACAGATTCATATTCTGCTTCCAGATCTGCTAATTTATCAGATGCTATGTGGCATAATTGCTCAGCCCTGTCATAATTTAATTGAGATTCTGCATATTTTGTCTGTGCAAGATTTTCAGATTCGGTGGCTTGGCCTAATTGTCTATTTAGATCGCGTCCGTGTTTATCTCCTGATTGTATTGCTTTCCTAGCTTCTTTTTCATTTTTATCAGCACTTCGGAGAGATTCCATAGCATCAGAAACTGCTTTATTAGCTTTTGTAAGATTAATTTCTGCGTCTTTGTGAGCTTTTTCAGCTTTCGATAATTCTTTTCTGGATATATTAATCTCCTGATTTGCAAGAAGAATTTTATTTTCTTGATCACCAATTCTATCTGCTCCAGATTCAATTAAAATTTCAAATTCTTTAATCTTATCCAAAATTTCTTTGGCATCCCCTCCCAACATCTCATCAAGAGTGTTAGATACTTTGACCATTTCTTCATCATAATCATTAACTTTTTTTGCTCCGATAGTAAGTTCAGAAGATATAATATCTTTTTCATCTATGTATCTTGACCTTTCATCTCCAAGTAATCTTAATTCATCTACTTTATTTTTAAATCTAGATTGGTTAAGGGTTATCTTTGCTTCATCTAATTCATCTTTTAGGTCTTTAAATTTTAATGCCTGTTCCCTTTCTTTACCTAAATCTTTCAGTCTTTTCTTCTGATCATCTTCAAAAATATCAATTGTCTCAATACTATTTTCTACCTTTTTTCTTTGATTATTGGCTTTTTTTATTTCTTCGTCATAAGCCGTTACTCCTGCCACTTCTTCTAATATGCCCCTTCTTTTATGAGGTGTCATAGTTGCAAGATTAGTGACATCTCCTTGTAGGACGATATTGTATCCGTCACCCCTTAGTCCTGCCTCTGCCAGTATTCTACGCATTTCGGTAGCGGTACACGGATTTTCATTAATTGAATATGAAGAAATAGGATCTCCCTTTCTATTTAATCTAACTGAACGAGTAAATGATACTTCCTCAGTCTCTATTCTGAGACGTCTTCGGCCATCGGACTCAGGAGTATTTGAGAAAACTAATGTTGCACTCATATTTTTTGCCGGTTTTCTACTTCCTCCTCCATTGAAAATCAATTCTGTAACATTAGATGCTCGCAAGGATCTAGTGGATTTAGGACCTAAAACAAATTGTATTGCATCTCCACAATTACTCTTTCCTGACCCATTTGGACCAGTAATCCCAGTAAATCCCTCCTCCAAAGGAATGTTGACAAACCCTCCAAATGATTTGAAATTTTCCAATTCTATTCTAGTGAGATGCATCCCATCACCTTAATCATCTACGAAAAAACGCTGATGACATTTATCGGCTCGGGACCTTGAAGATTATGAAGGTTGAGGAGGACTTAGTTGGCTGAATACGATTTTTGTAGGAATACAGAAATGCCAAAGCATGCAGAATTAATAGTACGAAGATTCTTGTTTGGAAGCCATTAGGGAAATTTATGACAACTCCCCAACCTATGTTGATGAAGTCCGTAGATGTTGCAGTCATAGGATCAGGAATTGCTGGTTTGTTTCTCGCAGTAAAATGTGCAAAGGCTGGATTGAAAGTTGCAGTGATTACTAAAAAAGAAATATCTACTTCGTCGACGAACTGGGCACAAGGAGGTATTGCAGGCGTATTAGATACCGAAAATAAGGAGGCTTTAGAGATGCATATACAAGATACATTAGAATGCGGAGGTGGTTTTTGTGATGAAGATGTAGTGCGCTCAGTTGTTAATGAAGCTGCATACAGAATAAATGACTTGGTAAAACATGGAGTTCGATTTGACATAGGGCCAGAGGGAAAATACGATATGAATAGAGAAGGAGGGCATTCGGATGACAGGATATTACATACAAAAGATCGTACAGGTGCTGAAATTGAAAGGGCTTTAACAGAAGATGCTAATGCCGAAATTGATGAAAATTTTAATATTCTAGAAAATTGGATGGCAGTAGACTTGATACAAAAAGAATATGGTAATACAAGAGAAGGAGTATCGGGAGTTTGGTGCCTTGATCCGAATGGTATGGTGCATACTCTTCCTGCAACAAATGTTGTTCTAGCAACGGGCGGGTCAGGGATATTATACAAACGAACCACTAATCCTAACGTAGCTACTGGAGATGGTGTGGCCATGGCAAATAGAACAGGCGTAGAAATTAGAGACATGGAATTTTTTCAATTTCATCCTACAGCAATAGGATTAGATACAGAAGGTACTTTTCTAATAACTGAAGCATTAAGGGGACATGGGGCCATATTAATGACTATCTCTGAGTATGAAAAATGGAAAGAAGACGGAGGAGTTAACCCAGATAGATTATCATATATGCATAATTACTCTTCCCTAGGTAGCTTGGGGACCAGAGATGTTGTAGCTAGAGCTACTGATGCAGAAATGAAAAAAAGTGGCGATGGTTATGTATTTCTGGTAACAGAGCATTTGGATTCTACAAGTTTAGTCGGAGAATTTCCAACAATAACAGAAAAGTTAGAAGGGCATGGAATTAAACTAGGAGTCGATCCGATACCAGTTACACCTGCTGCCCATTACATGGTAGGAGGAGTTGCAGTCAATTATGAGGGGCAGACGAAATCAAATGGTTACATTGTCGAGAACCTTTATGCAATAGGAGAAGTTGCTTGTACAGGACTTCATGGTGCAAATAGATTAGCTTCTAATAGCCTCTTAGAAGCAGTAGTTTATTCAAATAGAGCTGCTAAAAATATAATAAATAATATCGACTTAAATGAAAAGGATAAAATTAGTAATAAACCCATGTGGAGAGCGGATGACTTGGATGTATTGATTGAACATGCACCATTAAGAACTGATTTAGAAGCTTTGAGAGTTACAATGAGTTCAGATGTTGGAATCGTCAAAAGTTATGACAGATTACAGAGAGCCAAAAGAAGGATACAACATATTTCAGATGAGGTCAATATGATATGGAAATCATGTAAGCCAACACAGGATTTAGTGGAGTTAAGAAATCTTATTGATGTGGCTAATCTTGTTGTTAAGGCATCTATTTCTAGAAATAATAACATAGGACTTCACTACAATAAAGATTTAGAAGATAGGTAATTTACTAATTTTAACATTGTTCATATTAGTCAACATGAATGGAAATTACGAAATAAATTCAAATCCCAGACAATTTTTGCATCCTAATATACCATGGCTGAACTAAATCATGATTTTCCAATATATCAAATCCATGGAGTCCTTCCATGGATCTAAGAATTCCATAATTAGCATAATCTGCACCATTTGGACGTTTTCCTCCAAAGTATTCTCCTTCAAAACCTTGAGCCATTTTATCCAACTGAAATTGTAAATTTTCACGTGGTTTCATTGAAAATAATTTTGCACGGCTTCTCCCTACAAAAAACATTATGAATGCACCCAACCATTTATTTATGATACGACTTGAAAAGGAAAAATTATCAACCTTAGTTACATAATCTAGAGCCTTTAATGAGGAAAAATATGATGAATATATCACTGCAACTATAGATTTTCCTAGAATCGAATTAGAGAAATCCATCCATTCGTCTTGTTTTGAATTACTACCATGGCGAGGAAAATCATTATCTCCTTTCTCGTCAATATAATGTAAAATATAGTTAGAATCGTTTACCTGAGTACCATCAGAATCGACAAAAACGGGGACTTTTTTCCAGTCAGACCATTCTAATTCTGTATGTTTCATTGGATTAACTTCGACCTTAGAATATTCTATTTTCCTTGAGCCTAGTAATGCTTTGACTTTAAAACAAAATGGACAGGTTTCGTAACAATATAAAGTAGGTAAGTTATTTATTAACTGACTCGGTACTTTTTTTTTCTGCACACCAGAAATTGACTCAACATTAGTTGATTTGGCCATAATGATGCGAGAAGTTCATCATTAGTCAAATCATCGGTTTACAGTTCTGAAAATTATTAAAATAAATTAGGGGATATTCAGTGACCATTTTTTAGATAATTTCTCATCTGAATCAATAATCATTTCCATTCTTTCTTTTAAAGCAGGAGTTTTTAGTTCTAACATTGAGATGTATAGTTTAGATTCTCTAATGTCAACAGGAATACATATTTTTCCAGAAGTTGATTCAAAATCTATTGCACGATCTAAGTCTAAAGCATGACGATTTAAATTATTCAATAGACTGTTAGATAGTCTACTTATTGTTGCAAATAAGAAGAGAATTATCAGAAAAACTGCGACTGTCCCCAACGCCGTGTCCCCTAAAATATCCATAACAACAATCCCAAGAAGAAAGACAATTGGTGCAGTAAATGTCAATAAGAATCTATTTTCAGTAATTGGCTTCTTATTTTTCATTCTTCTAATTATTTCCCACCTAGAATCTGATTTATCTTGAGGTTTGAAAATTTCCGAGGATTCCATCTTTGCTGCTTTTTCAACCATTTGCCTTACGGCCTGCATTCTCAATAATTGTTTATTTGAAGGTGCATCCATTTCATCACTGAACAATTCATCAAGTTTTTTTGCACATTCTTCATAATATCCCATTCTTGCTAATACACCTATTTGTTCAACTAAAGGAGTAACTTGGTAAGGTTCGTTTTTCCTACGATTTTCCCACCATTCTAGTCCATGTTCCAGCATACCAAGATGATCTATAAGAAGAGCCCCTCCTAATTCCCAGGCAAGATCATTATCATAATCATATTGAGTGACTTTCTTCAATGCTGACATGGCCATTGAACATTGTTTCAGATTTGGCATCAATGGTTTGCCTCTAGACAAAGGAGGGAGATTTAGACGAGCTATTGCCATCCACGCGTCTGAATGGGTTTCATCCAATTCTACCACTAATTTAGCATTTATTAACGCATTTTCTCTATCTCCACTTTCTTCTAAATCTAAAACGTCAAGCCAAAGCATCTCGGGACTCTTAGACATATATTAACCGAAATACCAATTAGAAAAGAATGCTTTGGCCATTATTTAATCTAACGGCGTCTATTATTGGATTTTCTTGTTTTCTTAGGAGACCATGTTGACCTTGGGTTTGATGATCTATATCTTTTCTTAGTTGTCTTTGGCCCGACACCTTCTCGTGGCTTCCTAGTATCACAACTCGAACGATTACAGATATCTTTACTAGCATAATTATGATTTTTGCATTTAGGACAAATCCAATCACCAGGCCTAATATTAGAATCAAGATTATCTTTATTTTTTTGGTTGGATATTTTGGGTTTTTTAATATTACAATTTTTACGGTTACATATACTTTTACTAGCGAAGTTATGATTTTTACATTTGGGACAAATCCAATCTCCAGACTTCATATTATCATTATTTTTATGATTTCTATTACGATCACTGCCTCTGCCTCTAGTGTTCTTAGACTTTGGAGTTCTGTCTCTTGGAGCAATTTCTATATTAGCCCCTATTGCAGTTAAACTATCAATCCCTCTGGATAATGGAAAGATATGAATCATGGGATTTTCAATATTTCCAATTACACTTTGAACCCTACCAAGAGTTTTTCCTCCTGTGATTCTTATATTTGTTCCAAGGCTAGGTGGTTTACCTTCGAATGATGCCAAAATACCTCCTTCATGGGATTTTTTAGATACCTCCCCGGAGAAACTCATACCTTAATCGCGACGTGTGGTGTACATGAGAGCACCGGCGAAGGAAATGATTGTAAGATATAAATTACCAAATGGTATTGATCTATCATCATCAGAATTATCAGGTATATCCAAAATTGATTCCTCGGTGTAAAGATGGCTATTATTTAAATCGAACAATAAGACGCTGCAGACACCTGAAGCATCACAACCTTCTAACTTAATATTATATTCTCCTTCTGGCCATAAATTAAAATTTATCTCGGGGATAATCCATGTGTTTCCAGATGATTCTACAGTTCCCATCAAAGAATCATCGATGTAAAATGAAAAGGAGACATCTTCGCCATCGGGATCACTGAATTGACCATTAGCTGTCCAATGTGAGGTTTTAGATGTTGAAAATCCCATAGAAGTTGCCACGAGTACAGGAGGTGAGCTCTTTTTGGTTATTCCCAAATCATATATTGTTGATAGTTGATATATATTATCTCCTTCAATAATGATATGGGTATTTATATCGCCTGGAATCAAACCAATTGAGGATATATTGATAGAAACCGATGATTCAACCAAAAATTGTGAGAATATAGGGTTGCCCTCTTGAGACAATGAAATTGAAACCAATAAAGGCGGCCAATTATCCGATAAGTCTATGGAAATTGGATGAGGATTTTGAAGATATTGAGAAGGAGTAGATAATAATATTGGAACACCGAAATGCCATGTTCTATTGCCAGAGGTTTGTCCTGAAGAATCAATAGCTTCACATTTGATATCCTGCAGATACTGAATATTGGCCCATAATGATTTATCAGACTCTTGCCAAATATCTGATTCCTCACCTCCATAACAAATAATAATGAGATTTGAGACTCCAGATTCATCAATTAACCAAGAAGATATCTGATTCCAGCTTGCCAGCATTACGTCTCCATATTCTGACAAAGGAAACCATGTACCGTTTGTGGGTGCAATTGTAGTCCAAAGTGGGGGATTATCTACAGGTACTGGTAAAGTAGTAAAATCGGCAAAGATATCTTCGCCTGATGGCCAATTACTTCTTTCTGAGTTTGGCGATATAAAATAGCTGATAGTCCCATCTTCATTCAGGTTCAAGGAATAATTTGAAGATTCATCTCCAATACAACTGCCTCTTAATGGAGTTGAATATAATGGATTTGTATGTTGGTCCAATCCCACATCTCTACCTTCGCATTCTTCCCACATATCTAGTCTTAGGTCATTAGTTACTGGAAAAGTAAAAGTTAATTCAGCGTTGCTCATATTAGATGCATTAAATGCCATAGTGAATGAATCTGGATTATTAATGCCTGATAATTCCAAAGTCGAGTTCAGGAATAACATGAAGCGGCATTCATCTAATCCTAGTGAATTATCTGTATCCGTATTACAATCCCTATCCTCCGAAGGGGCAACAGGTATCTCATAACAAGGATTATTTGGATCCCATGACTCACAACTCCTTATCTCAGAATGTTTTGAAGGTACACCATTAACTTCATTCACAAGTATACTATCCCCTTCCCATGTCGTATTTTTCCAATCAACACCAACTCCTCCTCTATGGGCCGGTCCATCTCTAATTCCAATCCTAGTAATAGTATGCTCAATACAATCAGCAGCAATAGACATTACTGCATCTCTTTCGTCTGTAGATAACCAGCCATCACCGCCACTTGGAAAGATTCCTCCTAGATAACTATCGAGCCTTTCTCTAACTACATCTGCCATTGACCAATTTATCCATGCGGTTGCAAAAACTTCTGCAGATTGCCAGTCCTCATTAACTTGAAAATGAAACTCAGCATTTGTGTATTCAAAAATATCTTCAAAGGTTATTCTGCTGCAGCGCTCTTCAAAACTTGCCTCTCCTCCACCTCCAAGTTGATCCATTCTAATAGTATCTTGACTAAGAGATTGATTATTACTAAAAAAAGGCATAAAACTTATCATAATGAAAATTAAACAAATTATGATTACAGATGCCCTTGGCTTTTCCTTATTCACGACCTCAACAAGAGGCATGAGGTCATTACTATATCGTTCATTTGTTTAGGTTGAATATAAAGAAATTAAATTTAGGCAGTTATCAAAATAGCGTCATCTGTTATAAATTAGAAATACACATTCAATTTAAGCGCCTTTCGTTGACCAGTAAGTTTCTGACATAAATATGATAATTTAAAACTCACATTGAATAACTATGAAAGATTCGAGTAACTTATTGGAGAGTATTTAGATATTCTCAGAGGGATTAAAATGGGGAAAAAAGCTATTCAAGTATTATTTGTCGTAGTATTTTTTTTAACAACTACTTTATCGGGGTGTTTAGAA
>NTJP01000015.1 GCA_002457145.1 Marine Group II euryarchaeote MED-G38 | reverse complement strand
CGTACCTTCATCATCATATGTTCCCCAGTTCCTCATGTTAACCATCATTGTAGTATCATATTGTGATGCTTGTGCAGTAGTGTTATACTGTTGATAACCACTTGTATAATAGCTTCCAGCAATCTGACCTCCAGCGCTATCAAAGATATCAAGGATACACCATCTATCAGGGATATCATATCCACAATCTAAGAAGATATCTACTCCTGAGTTTGCAGGTACGTCAAATGAGTATCTGTCGGTAGAGTCTAGTCCGGCCATACTCCATCCTTCCCACTCCAATACACTATCATTCGTTAGCATATTAGTTTGCGTAGCATTCATATGATCGTTCACATGAACAGCTGTAAAGATTCCTGGTCCAGCATCTTGTCCAGAGTTAGCATCATTTTGAACACCACCTTCTAACTCAGAAAGATCAGGGAATGAGATATTCATCTCATAAGTTACATTAGTAGAATATGTATAAATTAACATACTAATCCAACCATTTTGTCCATTGATATTTGTTTGACCTACTGGCCATAATCCAGAATTTGATTCACATGCAGATTCTTCGTATGTTTGATATCCACACAAAGGCCCAGCATAATACATAGGATTAGTACCACTACAATCTTCGTGTTGAATTTGGCACATAGTCATGTAGGCATATACATACGTACTTGGAGTCATTACTGATAGATTTATTACAGCATAAGAACCAACAGGTACAGGTATGTGATATACATCGTATCTATCCCAACCAGTATCTAACCAGCCTTGACAAACGCCACCTGTATGGTTTGTTGGATCATCAGGGTTGAGTCCAGCAGATGTGCTTTCATTAGCCCAAGAGCCTTCATTACCAAGTCCACCGGCATAGTAAGGAGCATCCATATCCATTCCTGTTCCGCAATCATCTTGAGTTGATCCAGGATCTAAACCAGGTGTCCACATTAGTATTTCTACTTCATAGTTTCCACTTCCTCTATCTGTTTGTACGCGAAGGTAGATATCCTGATCTGCATAATCATAATTTGCAGATACTACTTCAGGATTATTATTATATGAGGAAGATATAGTAGAGTACCATCCCCAATTAGGATTTTGGTATAATAATGCTACATCTACATCGTTTTGGTCAGGGAAGCTGACAGTAACTTGCATTGCATAATTATTAGGCATATATATTTTGTAATAGTCATATGAATCAAAACTATCGTGACCATATCCTTCGAATGTCATGTTCATAGGAATTAAATCCATAGCTGTGGCATAATCGTCACCTGCATCCATATAATCATCGAAAAGACCATCATTCTGATACATGCTGTCTAATGGTTCTTCAGTAGCGTTGTATATAGAGTATGAAATGGTATAATTCATTTCATAATCTTCTGGTAAACTCGATACCATTGCACCAAGCCAAATTGTTGAATCACTCGCTAGATCATTTGTCCAAGAGTATGATTCATTCGTTGCAACTGCTTGCATGTCCCATAGGCCTGTACTAGAAGATACAAATGCAGAATATCCAAGGTCCATATATTGATAGAAATATAATTGGCCGTCAATTGATTCGTTTTCATAACCCCAGTCTAATGAAGCCCATAAACCATGATAAGCAGGAACTGTGATTTCAAAATAATCAACATCGTCATATCCTTGACATAGCATTCCTGAAAATTCGGTTACTCCTATTCCATCGATATTCAAAGCTTCTGCGGAAGAATCTCCTGCATCATCACCTGACCATGCATCATCTTGGAACCAACATGGAGGAGGAGAACCTGGCTCCATTGCCAACTCTATCATATAACCAGCATGATTATCGGAATATCCTTGATAATATTCTACAACAACAAAGAACATTTGTCCACCTTGTGTTTGTCCATTATCTACAAATTCCGGGTTATCATACCATGAGTAGTCAAATAATCCAGTCAAATCCGATTCAGAATATAGCCATATGTCCAAATCTACATCTGCATCCCAGCTTACTGTAATGTTAGAGTAGAAATTTTCAGGAACTACTACCGCATAAACGTCCATATCGTCAGTTTGATTTACGTGACCTGATGCTGCATCTTCAAGAGTGAACATATCTCCTGTTAGTAAACCTGAGAAGTTACCGATTGCAATTCCGACATCTAAGCCGTAACCACCATCTCCGAAACTGTCCATCTTTTCTACTGTATATTCTCCAGCATCACTATAATTAGCAATTATACCAGAATATCCATTTGCCCAGTAGCCAAAGCTATCTACAGTACCATCTGGTAATGTAATATCAAGTGAAGATTCTGAAGGGCACCAATAATCACAAGAAGTAATCTCAACTAATGCCTCTTGTGATCCGTCTAAAGTAAAGGTATCAGATTGATAGCTCCATGATGAGGGTTCATCAGGCAATGAAAGTAAAGGATTCATCATAGGAGTTTCAACATCACCTGCAGCACCACCATCGGCAGGGAAAACTGAAATATTCATAGTATAATCCGGTATATTAGAAAGTGTTGAAGAACAATAATAACATGCTACTTGTAATGCTATCACACCGCCTAACAAATCCATATTTGTGTTACAAGTACCGTAAGTATATACGGCATCGCAACCGGGATCAGCAGAAGTTGAGAATGTGATTGATGAAGTACCACTTGGTGCATTATATCCATACATCCAACCAGATGACCAATAATTCATAGCATCAATTTCTCCAATCGCTCCCATGAATGCCAAATTAGAACCATTCCAAGATATAGTAAATGATACTGCATATCCAGGTTGCATATCAAGTTGATATACATCTCTACCATCTTCTGTATTGTAAGCATAACCTGAGGCATTTATTTGACCCGGATAAGAATTAGTTTCAACACCATCAATCCAATCAAAATCTTCCGTCAGATTAATCTGATCGTTAGGAGATACTCCAGAGTCGTATCCTCTACATGCATCTGCACCAAGACAAGGGCTTGGAGGGGCAAATGCAGCATCGCGATTCTCTTGAAGTTCTGCTGGGTCAATTTGTGCACTCAGTAGAGGCAGAAAAGCAGCGGCAATCATTAGCAGGGCTAGGCTTAACGAACGGGTGGTTTGTTTGTTCATGGGCGTCACTAACTTACATGAGACCTTGTATTTGCTATAAAGTTACTCATAGATGCTCACTTTTGGATAGATTCCGGTATACTACCATAAAAATAGTTTATGTTTATTTTTACGGAAGTTTATTTCTAAAAACAGTAAAATAGTATGAAAATATTTCATTAAAGCGGAAATCAGTGTCAAAGTAAATTTACATAAAAGTAGATAAAAAAAATAAATGAAGTGTAAAAAGTGCACTGAACTTCAAATAACTATATACAACTATACAAAAAACATATTTTAATAATATAAAAACATATTAATATCCATATTTATGAAAATTAATCTTCGGGAATCCATTCTTCTTTTGAAGGGTCCCATAGCCATCCTGGGTATTCATCAAATTTTTCTAATTTTATCTCATCATTTAATGCTGAATCAGAATAATTATCTTTGACATAAATTTCTGAATTATCAGAATTTAATTCATTAGTCAAATCTGTTTGTATGTCGATATTAAAATCAGCATATTTATCATCATTATGAATATCTTTTTCTGATATATTTGTTTTTCTTGTTAATAGTACAGAGATTATACTAACTGTAGTTAAAATAACTATAAAAACAGGGATTATAAGATTAGAATTTAATTTGATTTTATCTAATAGTGTTAATGGGTATTTATTATCGCCAAGTCCATCTCCATTCAGATCTTCCCATTCTGTACCATCTTTAGGGAAAATATCATTTATGTCGATAATTCCATCTGAATCATCATCTGGATCGATTAAATCGCAAGTCATATCAGAATCAGTATCGATAGGTGTCGAAGCGGCATCTAATGGATCTGATGTACAAATTAGTTCAGCAGAATCTGGCCATTTATCTCCATCAGCATCAGTATCTAGATTATCTCCTATTCCATCAGCATCGATATCAGACCATTCAGTAGGATTAAATGGGAATTTATCTAAAAGATCCGGTACTGAATCATCATCATCATCTAAATCCATTGAGTCGCATATGTTATCTGAATCATAATCGAGAGGAATCGAATTAATATCCAATGGGTCCGCTCCACAGATTGGTTCATCAGTATCACTCCAAGAATCACCATCATCATCCGTATCTTGTCTATCTCCAATCCCATCTAAATCCAAATCAGACCATTCCATAGCGTCGAAGGGAAAAACATCAGATTCATCTAATACTCCATCATCATCATCATCAGTGTCCATCTTGTCACAAGATAAATCACCATCAAAATCTAATGGCCTTGAACTGAAGTCTAATGGATTAGATTCACAAAATATTTCTATATCGTCTAGCCAACCATCATTATCATCATCAGAATCTGAATTATCACCGATTCCATCTTCATCATAATCAACCCATTCTGTTACATCCAACGGGAATAAATCATAAGAGTCCGGATAGCCATCATTATCATCATCAGTATCGGCATTGTCTCCAATACCATCATCATCGGTATCCAATTGTTCAGTTGAGTCTAAAGGTGAAGAATCAACATCATTAGGCGCACCATCACCATCTATGTCATCATCTAATTCATCACATGTTCCATCATCGTCAGTGTCTTGAGGAATTATGGAAGAAAGAAGTGGATTAGAAAGGCAGTCTAACTCTAATTCATCTTGATAACCATCATTATCATCATCAGTGTCAGCGTTATCGCCTATACCGTCATAATCTGTATCTAGCCATTCGTTTGAGTCTAGCTGGAAATCGTCTTCGTTATCTAACCATCCATCTCCATCATCATCATCATCTTCTATATCGCAAATACTATCCTGATCAAAATCTAGAGGGATGTTAAAATTATCATATGGATCAGAATTACAGTTAGCCTCATCAACATCTGACCAACCATCACCATCATCATCAGTATCGGAATTATCACCTATCCCATCATTATCTGTATCTGCACTTTCATTTGGATCTGTAGTAAAACTATCATTTCCATCATCTACTCCATCATTATCATCATCATCATCCATTTGATCACATATTCCATCAGCATCTGTGTCTAATGGGATGCTAGAAAAGTCATTAATATCTGAACCACAATTAATTTCTACTTCATCATAATATCCATCTCCATCCAAGTCAAGAGTAAATATTGATATTGTGATATTATAGTCTCCAGAACCATAATAACCCCATAATTCAATAAATATATTGGAATTTCCTACGTAGTACCCAGTATTATTGGTTGATATTACTACAGGCTGTTGTTGAGATAATGAATAATTAATCTGATTGTTGGAAGAATCATAAAGATAAATCCCAACTATCTGACTTTGAGAATATGTTAAACTTGTAGTTATTCCATGATCCGCAGGTACATACAGAGAATAAAAATCATATTCATCCGTTGAATCGTCAATATATCCTGGCCAATAAGAAGACCCAGAACTAGCATTTACAGTTGTTGCATTTGAGAAGGTACCTCCTGCATCTCCTCCACTGAAGGCATCATCCTGATTAAAAACTGGTAATGAAGTTTGATTAACTAATGAAACATTAACAGAATAATTTCCTTCGCCAGTTCCTGCCTGTATTACAATATAAACTATTGAATCACTAACATTTGTTCCACCACTTTCAACAAATTCTGGATTACTATAGAAACTTGAATCTATAAGATTTTCACTTTCATCGAATAAACCTAAATCATAGTCATCTGCTGAGTTATTCCAGAACATTGTAGCTTCAATAGCGAATAAAGGAGGGACATAAACAGAGTATATGTCATTTATATCTCCAGAATCTGATATCCAACCATAATATGTGTTATTAGCTGTTAAATTATATGCTAAGGAAAAATTACCACTAACGTCCCCTCCAGAATTAGCATCATTTTGATTATAAACTTCTGAGTTTGAAATATTTTCAAAATATACTAACAAAGTATAGTTCTCTGAACCAGTCCAAGCCCTTACTAACAAAGTAACTGAGGTCCCCCCTATTGTAGCGCTTCCACTGGAGACATTTTCAGGATTATCATTATACGAGTAATCAAGATAAGTATTATTAGAATCAAAAAGGTGTAAATCTAAATCTATTTGGGTAGAGGTATTATTCCAACCTAAGCTAGCAGTAATTGAATAGTTATTTGGAATATTAAAACTATACCAGTCATATTCATCAGTATTTTTATCTACAAATCCATAATATGTTGCATTGATTGAGTTTAAATTAGTAGGAGTAGATTGTGAATTGGAGGCATCTCCGCCTGTATTTGCATCATTCTGTGTTGCAGAATTTACCGAAAATATTGAAACTATCATTGTATAATTACCTGCTCCTGAATAAGCTTCTGCACGTAAATATACTGTAGTACCTCCTACACTGGTATTGCCTGAAGAGATAGATTCATTACTATTCCAAGAATAACTAGAGTCGATAGTTCCTTGTGATGAGGAGTATAAATATAGATCAAAATCATTATTTGAATTATCAAAATTAAGTTCTACATATATCCCTGTATCATTTGACATATTTATTGAATAAAAATCATCTGTATCATTAGTAGAACTTAGATTTCCATAATAAGTTGAACTGGTTGCGGCAATATTTGTAGCAGTAGAGAACGATCCTCCAGCGTCACCACCACTACCGGCATCATTAGCTTGAACTACTCCAGTAAATAAATGGAGGATAAAAAATGAAATAATTATTGCTGCTTTAGCCTTACTTACCATTATCATCTCTAGAAGGTCTTTAAATTTCAACCTTGGCAGTATTTTTGTAGATTAAAAAGGATATTTAGTAACATAAATTAATAGTTATAGAATCCTTTGCCTGTTTTACGACCTAAATATCCATTATTGACCATTTCTACTAATAAATTAGCAGGTTTATATTTATCTTCTCCAAATCCATCATGTAAAACCCCCAATATATGTAATAGTGTATCCAGACCTATTAGATCTGCTAGTGCAAGTGGGCCAATTGGATGATTCATGCCTAATTTCATAATACCATCTATTGCTTCAGGTTCTGCAACACCTTCTTGCAAGGTTAATATGGCCTCATTTAACATAGGGCAAAGTATTCTATTACTTACGAAACCAGGGGAATCATTACAAGAAAGTGCTATTTTACCCATTTTTTCTGCAGCGTTCACAACTACATTATTTACTTCTTGTAAGGTATTAGATCCGTTAATAATTTCTACTAATTTCATTAAAGGTACAGGATTCATAAAATGCATTCCTATGACTAATTCTGGTCGTTTGGTACAATTAGCAATTTTATCAATACTAATACTAGAGGTATTAGATGCAAGTATTGCACTAGGCTTGCAAATTTCATCAAGTTTTGAAAATATAGAATGTTTAAGTTCAAATATTTCGGGAACAGCTTCAATGACTAAATCAGCATCTGACACTTCCTCCATAGATATGTCAAAATTTATTCGGGACAAAGCTTCATTCGACTCTGATTCCGTCAATCTTTCTTTACTAACTAATTTTTCTAATGATTTCTGGATACTATTTCTAGCCTTATCGAGGAAATCCTGATTAATATCCACTAATGTTATTTTAAATCCTGCACATGCAGCAACCTGTGCTATTCCATTGCCCATCTGTCCGGCACCTATTACGCCGATCTGTCTTATTACCATAGCCCTTCGAAGTGACATTAAGAAATTAGTCTTCTCATTATTTTTACAGATTAAGTGTTTTTTTCCTACGAGATAATAAATAATTTGTTAATATTATAATTAGTAAAAGTGTGCTTGGGACGACACTCCAAATAAAAATTGGACCTTGTTCTTTAATATCTTCAATTGCCCATTCTCCCCAATCTTGTTTTTCTACATTTATTTGATAATCGGCTCTGTTGTTCGCTTCATCAGTTGTAAATCCAACTATTTCATAAATTCCTGATTCTGAAGGTATTGAAATATCAATACTAAAATTACCTTCATTGGGGCAAATGAAATCATGATTTTCTAAATCACTACTTATGGTTACTGGTAAGTTGGCTTCACAAAAACCTTCTAGTGTTTTCAAAGTATTTAATGGTGAATTTCGGAAATTATATTCAGAAAAAGAAAAATTAGGTGCTTTGGAATCTTTGACAAGGGTAATTGAGTATTCATCGGTTTCGTTAAGAGAATAAATTTCTATTTTAAATTCATTGTAACCTTCTTCTAATTCGATATTCAAAACCACCACATCCTCACCAGGAGGGATGAAATTTACTTCATTTGAGTTAATCCTATACCATCTTATCTCTTGAGTTGATTCTCTTTGGAGAATAACTTGAAGTGAATCAGAAGAAACTAATCCTTCATTAGTAAATGTAGATACTTGAGTATCGTAAATTGAGGAGTCCAATAACATTGATTTACAATCCCTATACACATTATAGTTTTCATGCCAGAATGTATTATCTATAGCTTCAAAGCACAACAAATGGACTCCAGTGTTATTTAACTGGAAATTTAAATAACCATTATTAGAATTATTTTTTAGCAAAATAGATTCACCGTTTAGACTAAAATTTATTCTAACATCTTCTGAAGAATCCCAACTTAGATTTTGTAAATGACTATTTAGTAAAAAATCTTCTGAAGGATTAGAATTCCAACTAACTATTGGTAGTATTGTATCAAAGGAAATAAGCCAACTCTCTAAAATTGTATTATTTGCCCAATCAGTTACCTCTAAACTCATTTCATAGTCTCCATTTTCGAGATTTGGAATATTCATTTGTATTATTTTATCCGAATAATTTTCATATAAGGAAATACCATTTATTGGGAAACCGGTTGATTGATTAAATAATAAAGGAGCCATGTTATTTTCATTACAATCTTCGAAATGATCGTTAGAATCTGTGTTTAAGAGTTTCAGACACCAGTGCCTAGAGTCAGAAGGCATGTTAACCCAAATTTGAGCATTTGTTATATTCACAGGGCCGTTTAAATTGTATATATCATAATCAAATCCAGCTTGATCGGTAAGTTTAATTAGATTAAAATTGGGTGATTCTGAGTCATAAACGACTTGAAAGGAACGATTTTTTGAATTTCCAGAGATATCTGACGAGCTAATTGAGAAGATGTTTTCCTCTTCTAGATAGAAGAACGGTAAATTTTCATCATCATTGTGATAATATCCGGCTTGAGACGTAGATAAATTAAGAGTGTATTGTAGAGAGCCATTTAGATCGGTATCTATATTTTCTCCATCTATACTCAAAATTGCATTTGGTTCAGTAAATATATCTATCGTGAGAACAGATTCATTTGTTATCCAAGGAACGCCAGTTATGAATAACACTGGTGCTGTTATGTCATAAGAAACTGATAGGAAAGCATCATCAAAGTTTCCATAATTATCAGATACTGATGCACTATAATCATGCCATTGTTCTATTTCGGGTATTGACGAATTAATCATAACTTCTCTAAATGAAATATTAGAATAATACGTAAAATTCTGATTATTCCAAGAATCAGTCAAATTAAATAACTCACCATTAGAACTTATACCATATGCATGGTTTGAAAATAAGGATCCAGTGCCATTACTGAGATTCAAGCAATCAAGATTATGTAAATAGAAACCATCACCGATATCAATAGCATGTAACTGTATATCAAGTAATTCATTTGTATAAGTCATATTTGTAGGAGTCAAAAAGGAAATATCAGGAGATGGGTCGATTAGTTCGTAAAAATATGGTAATCTAAAATTTATTCCTCCTTCTAAAATTACATTCACAAATCCTGTCCAATTTCCTTTACCTTCGGGAATATCATAGTCTATATTGACTTGTAAAACGCTATTTGGAATATCTCCTCCTAACTCATTAGCTCCATCAGGCCATAGCTGTGATATAGAATCTGGCGACAATAACGTATTATTTAATATTCTAAATTGCTCTCCCCCAACAATTTCACCTTTAAGCCAGAATTGTACTGTTTCTCCCGGGACAGACCAACCCAAAACAGCTATAGAATAATTTCCATCTTCCGGATTCATAACAGAAATAGATTCTGAAGAAGAGCTACTCCAAGATCTAGTCACTTCTTCATTTGAACTAAAATTACCATCACCATCAGAATCTCTAAATAGATACAAATCTAAATCTGAATCGCCATATGAATCCATATTGATTGAAATTTCTTCAACATTACTCAGTGAAAAATTATGCCACCATGATGCATCCATTTTATTAGAGCCATCATCGAAAGCAGTTTCGTTATCGAAACTTAACTCAGAATTCCATCCGTATGCCTCAACTGACTCAATCGGGAGTGGGATTGTAGACAACAAATATAGAGAATCGTTACCGCTTCCTTCGGCCCAATCGGTTACTGTTTTCTGTAGACTAGCATTTTCTGAAACAATATAGCCAACAGAGATGTTAAGGGGATTATCATTACTTTCGACCCCATGTAACGCTGTATGAAGGACCATTTGATGAACTCCTTCTGAAACTGGAACTGCAAAAACTTCCTGAGAAGTACCAGTAAATGTCCCCCAATTATGCTGACCACTGCCAGCATGGTTATTTGTTGAGCGAGATTCTATGAAAAATGTAGAGTTTCCGTAAGCGTCAGTATCTTCTTGATGATAGCCATGCTGTGTTTCAGAAAGCCAAAGAACATCAATGTCTGTGTAAGGATTATCATCCCAATTAACATCTAAAATCGCCATTCCGCCTGTATCTAGTTCTGAAGGCCAATCTACAGTCAGGAATCTCCAATCTCCGCTTTCGGCACGCCAATCCCACCTTGTAGCTCCACTAATCCAAGATTCTGTATATAAAGTTTGATTTGACACATTTCCATCTAGTTCTTTTGGCAATAATGAAAATGGGCCTTCCCAAGGGACATTTGTTACTATCGGTAAACTCCAATTATTTTCAGAAATTGTAAAATTACCTTCAGAATCTTCAGTAAAAGTTTCTATAAATAAACTATGTTGATACAATCCAGGAGTTGAATTTTCTGGTACTGATATATTCATAATTACCGTTTCATTCTTTTTTCCAAGAATTAAAGATTGATTTTGTATATCAATCCAATTATCTTCTATCTTTCCAAATGTAGTCCAATCAATTTCTATCCTTACAGGATCTTCAGATGAAAATTCTTCAACATGCCTCCAAACTCCTAACATTAAACCATCCCTTGCATCTTCAAAGGGTAATCCAACTCTAACCTCTGCTTGAGGTCCATTAGACCACCAATATGTCACTTCCTCCATTTCATCTGGTTCAGTCCATTCTCCTGAATCAACCATTCCGTCATCATCAGAATCATTATGAAATACTCCATCAGAATCATAGTCTGTCCATCTATAAATCTGCAAGAAGACTCTTTCATGGGTTGTTCTTTCTTTATTAGGGTCAAAAGCGGCATAATCAATAGTTGCACGAGCTCTAAGCTGAGTAGTATTTTCATGCAATTGAATTGAAGAGTTATTAGTAATATGTAAAGGAATTAGTAAATCTGGCTCATTTGACTGATGTCCATTCCAAGTATCATTATCTCCTTGTTCACTTCCATTACCCAGACTATTCCAAACCATTGTAGTGTGCTCAAGTGGGGCAAACTTCGTTGGCGTGTATTTTAACATTATATCAGAATCACCAGAATTAGCAAAATTAATGTCTACATTCTGAGATTCTCCTGATTTCAATAAGTTGATATTTGCATCTCTATGTTTACCTTGAAATGTTCCACTATTCCACTGGGCAGGACTGGCCCACCAAGTTCCATTCTCTCCATCTAAAGCGGAAACTGCTCTTGAAGCATTAAACCATCCTCCTCCTTGTATAAATGGTTCGTAGCCTCTATCATCAGAAGTTGAAAGTACAAAATCCCTCAACTCCTGTGATTTTGGATAATTTTGATTATTTTCCAGCCATGCTTCACTTACTAAAGCAAGTAATCCAGCAGCTATAGGAGTAGCTAAACTAGTCCCCCCCCATGTAGTCCAAGCAGAATTAGCTGAATCATAGGAGTTCAAAGGCATATCTCCAGTTGCTGACCAACCTACAGAAACAATATCAGGATCCATTCTACCAACAACATTTGGGCCCCTATTTGACCATGGAGCATTTTGCCCATATGAGTCGCTAGATCGACTACTGAATGCGCCGACTGAGAAAATTCCATGAGCAGCACCGGGCACTTTAGTAGTTCCGAAACCATGCCCTCCATTACCAATGGCTACTGCATAGGAAGTATTGTTATTATAAATTCTAGTTAGCCAATCCAAATATAATGAATAGCCATCTGAACCAGAATCATCTACTGAAGAATAACCAAAGGAAAAAGAGCCAATATTAGGTTGATCCGGAGTATTTGGATCGCCATCATAACCTTCCGCAATAAACCTCCAGCCGTCTAATGCATGACCTCCAGAATAATGGTTGCCTATAGATGAAATTGTAGCATTAGGTGCCATGCCCTTTATAGCTCCGTCAGAGACAATACCTTGAGCTGCAATCGCGCTTGCACACAAAGTACCATGATTGCCTGATTCAAGCATAAAAAGAGTTAAATTTCCTGATCCGGGAATTCTATTCGAGTAGCCATGTCTTGCAGCATATGTCTCAGCATAAGGTGCCCCATTTTGTCCATCTGAAACCCAATAAACTAGTCCAGCAGAAATATCCCATAGACCATCACCATCAACATCTCTACCAGAGGTTTCTTCACCAGGCCTCATAGGAGTCTCATTACCAAACCAATCATCTCTATCTATGTCGGGATAAACAGTTTCATATAATCCAAATGTCATATCGTCAACAACCAAAATAGGGACATCTCCACCGACCTTATTCCTTAGTGAAGAATCTGGATGCTCGCCTAGGTGATAAATCCCAGATAAGGATGCATTTATTCCAGTTATATTATATCCAGTATTATCCAATAAGCCATCGCTGTCATTATCAAAATCCACAAAGGAAGTATTGGCATACCATGTATTTGTTTGTGGGTAGGAATTGCCATCTACCAACCAATTGTACATACTATTGTGATCAAACATTAATGGCCAACCCGTATAATTGGAATTTGCATATTCAACTCTAGCTTGAGTACCATTAAGATCAGGATGACCGAAATCAACTCCTGTATCCGCTACTGCTACAATCATTCCTTCTCCGGTATAACCCTTATCCCATGCATCATTAGCTCCATGAATAATTCCTGATCTAACTGATTCTGGACTGACATCAATTGGTCTTTCAAATGGCTGAATATCATATGGTTCAGGAGTACGTTCTGCATCCATTAACGCTATAATCCCCCTAATAGAAATTAATTTATGAAATAAACTAGAATTTATCCAGAATGTTCTATGATTAATTTCTCCATCTTTTGGTTCATTGTAAACTAATAATTCACCGTCAGATGCAGGTGCCTGTCTTTCAAAAATATTGTATTTTTGTTGCCAGTCATTCAAATTTTTAATAGACCATGTTATTGCAGTAATTCGTACTTCTGAGTCACCTGAATTGATACGCTGATAGATACTGGAATCAATCCATGGATTTGTTACTGGAATTTGGTTTTTTTCTAATATGGTTTCGTTACTATTTACAAAAATTTGTTTATTCTCATTAGAGGCATTAGAGGCGATAGATGAAAGTGGGCAACAAACCAATAATAGGACCATGAATAGGGAATTGAGTACCTTCACGAACCTTGCGATAATTATGTACGCCTTGATGGTACCGCAATTATGTCCCGTCAAATACAAATTGAAGTAGCGTCACGGTAGGTCGCGAAGTCCCGTAGTGTAGTGGTCCATCATCTCAGGTTTTGGTCCTGGGGACCCTGGTTCGAATCCGGGCGGGACTACCAAAATTATTTGTCTATAGCGCTGTGGTTTTTGACTAAATCCCGTGTTATATTTTTCTGATGGCTTTCTAAAGTTCCACCTCCGATCTCGAGTAGTTTAGAATCTCTCCAAAGTCTTTCAACCACGTATTCTCCTACATAACCATAACCGCCCATAACTTGAATAGCTCTATCTGCTATGTTTTTAGCAGCTGTGGTAGCAAATAATTTAACTCCATCTGAATCTAATCTATTTCCTGCTGAATTTAAATTTGTACTTGCTGCAGTATCATAAACATATGCTCTTATCGCCCTATACTCAGCCCATGATTCTCCTATATGTCTTTGTATTTGACCGAAATTTCTAATTTGATGGCCAAAAGCTTCTCTTTCACTTGCATATTTATTCATTGCCGACAAACTACGTCGTGCGATCCCTAATGCCATGGCTGCAAGTCCTATTCTCTCAATTTCTAGATTTCTCATCATATGTAACATAGATTCTCCAGGATTCCCAACGACATTTTCTGCAGGCACAACACAACTATCGAAAACTAGTTCAGCCGTATTACTTGCCCTCATGCCACTTTTATCATATATTTTTTGACCAACAGAATATCCTGGCATTCCATTTTCAATTAAGAAAGTAGTTATTTGTGTTCGACCAGAGTCATCTTTACCAGTGCTCGCGTAAAGCCAAACTACGTCTGCAGGAGTTTTTTTATCGTCAATTACGCCGTTTGTAATCCACATTTTATTTCCATTAATCAACCATTGCCCATCATCTCTTTGTACTGCATTTGTCTGCATACCAAGTACATCTGTCCCATATCCAGGTTCACTCATAGCCATACAACCAATCCATTCACCACTACATACTTTGGGAAGAATACGTTTTTTTTGTTCTTCTGAACCGTTTTGAGCAAGATTATTTACCATGAGTTGTGCATGTGCCAAATAAGCTAAACAAAATGCTGGATCGGAATATGATAATTCTTCATTTACAATAGCCACAGCAGTAGCATCCATCCCTGCCCCTCCGTATTCTTCTGGTACAGAGATTCCTAGAAGTCCATATTCACCTAATTTTCGAAATAGATCAACATTGAACTTCTCATTTTTATCATTTTCCAATGCTTGTGGTTCTACTTCTTCTTTAACAAAACTACGTACCATTTCTCTCAGCATAGCATGCTCTTGCGTTGGATTTGCAATATCGAGTTCCCGCCAGTCAACTCCCATACACATGCCATCGTACATTCTCCTATGAGATATTCGATTGGAAGTAGTCAGTTCCAAAATGCTGAATCTTCCCACGGAAGCCCTAAAGCTATACCTAATATTTCCAAGATAACAAAGTTCCACACCAGATATGATAGTATAGTTATTGTGAAAACTGCTAAACTAGTATTTATCACACGTTGTTGATTTTGTTTTACTTCATCTAATGTACAGATTCCTTTCTTTCTGAAATATATTACTAATCCAAATAGAAGCATGATAAATGATATTGAATATAAAAAATATCTAAATGGTGAATAGTACAGTGTTTCTGATAATGAATTTGCTGCTACAATTGCAGAAGATCCTCCAAATAATACCCAAATAATTGATGGTAGGCAACATAAACTAGCAGTTATGGTAGATAGTCCAATAACAGGAGCTAAAGAAGATACATCATTACTCTCCATATGCCTAGGATATTGTTATTAGATATATAATAATGTTTTTTATGGCGTAACTCTTCTAGAATCTCTGGGGAATGGGATGACTTCACGGATATGATCAGCTCCTGCAAGCCAAGCACAAACCCTATCTACTCCTAAACCGAAGCCTCCATGAGGAACTCCTCCGTAACGACGTGTATCAATATAGAACTCGTATGGTTCACGAGGTGTCCCTTCCTCATCTATTCTCTCCAATATTTCCTCTTCAGACCATGTCCTTTCCCCTCCTCCAATAATTTCACCATAACCTTCTGGAGCTAGTAAATCATGACATAAGACATATTTTGGATCTTCTGGATCCGGCCTGTGATAGAATGGTTTTGCAATCCTAGGGTAATGAGTTAAGAAATGTGGAACATCGAAATCGGCAGTGAGTACCTTTTCTTTAGAATAATCAAGATCTTGTCCCCAATCAATATCTATTCCTTTTCCTTGAAGAGTCTCGACAGCTTCATCATACCTCATTATTGGATATTTACTGTCAGCATATCTTGCAATTAACTCTAAATCCCTGCCAATATCAATCAATTCAGCTTCTCTTTCTTCCAAAAGGTTCTTTGCTGTTGCACGTACAACTCCTTCGCCATATTTCATTATTTCTTCATTAGATGCCCAAGCAACTTCCATTTCAGCATGCCAAAACTCAGTCAAATGTCTTCGAGTACGACTTTTTTCTGCCCTAAATGAAGGAGCAATGGTGTAAAGTCTTTCCAGAGCTGGCATCGCAGCCTCGGCATATAGTTGCCATGATTGGGTTAAATATGCTTTTTTACCGAAATAAGGTACTTCAAATAGTGTGCTCCCTCCTTCAACTGCTCCAGCAACGAAGTTTGGTGCTTGATACTCAATAAAATCTTGATTACGAAAATATGAATGAATAGTCCCAAATATCGTTGAACGGATTTTGAGCATGGTAGTCATCCTGCTAGTTCTTAGATACAAGTGACGATTGTCAAGAAGAAATTCTGATTCCCCTCCTTCTGCTTCCATCATTGCTGACTCGGTTATTGGGAATGGCCTATCAGGATTTACCGCTCCAATAATTTCTATGTTATTTACCTGAATTTCATAACCGTGTTCACGATCCGTAACTTCCACTAGTCCTTTCAAAATTATACTTGATTCTATTAATGATGATTTAATTAAATCAAATGATTCATCGCCCACAGAGTCTCTTTTGATGACACATTGAATTAAGCCAGTGGAATCGCGCAGGACTAGGAAACGAATTTTATTAGATCCTCTAGTTCTATGAATCCAACCTTTTAGCTCCACTTCTTGGCCATCAAAATATCCTTTATGGATATCCCCAATCCAACAATCCTTCGCCATGTGCTTCACTCCTTATTTTACATCTCACACGTATCACAGTTATGAAACCTTGATTAATTGTTACAAAATATAGCGGGTCTGACGGGGTTCGAACCCGCGGCCGCCCGGTTAAGAGCCGGGCGCTCTACCTGACTAAGCTACAGACCCAACCCTCCGAATTGGTAAACCGATTTAATCACGACGGAAAAGACAATTAAGATAATCTACCGTTTTGTTTAGTTAATATATTAACTCCAGACGTTGAAGAAATAATTACTAAATCGCAAATTCCAACGAATAAACCAACTTCTACTACTCCTTCAATAGTTTTTATTTTATTTTCCAGAGTATAAGGATCTGATATAATGGGGCCGAAATTACAATCTAGAATATAACCGCCATTATCGGTCACAAACGGTTCTTCTGAATCATACCTTAGAGATACTTCATTAGTACATAATTTTTCTATGTGTTCTTTTACATTTTCCCAATTAGAAATATGTACTTCAACAGGTAATGGGAATTGTCCAAGTGTAGATACTTTCTTTCTATCGTCTGCTACTACTATCATGGCATTAGATGCTAATGCAACTATTTTTTCCCTTGTTAATGCTCCTCCTCCACCTTTTATTAAATCATAATTATTATCAAACTCATCAGCCCCATCTATAGTTAGGTCTAATCTATCTATTTCTGATAAATTAGATAGAGGTATCCCCAATGATTTTGCTAATTTTTGAGTATCCTCACTGGTTGGTACTCCGATAATTTCCAAATTCTCTTCAACAATTCTTCTACCTAGTTCAATGATTGTATATTTAACAGTTGAACCAGTGCCAAGTCCTATTTTCATTCCATTTTTTACATAATTACATGCAGATATTCCGGCCTCTTTTTTCAGAACTTCTACTGCATTCATATCACTCCCAATGAGAATCAGTGAATGATAATTTCTATCATTATCATACAATTTAATGAAAATATCTTAAAATCATTCAACCGAGAAGTTCATGGATAAAACCTCACAGGATGGGTCTGAGGGAGTAGGAGGGTCGCTGACAGTGTACGACACTGAGGAAAGTCCCCTCTCCAAGATGCAGGTGGTTCGGTGCAAGCCGAAGGCCCGGGAGGGTCAGCTCTGCAACAGAAACGAACTAGGCCAGGCGTACAATGATCCTGAAAGGGTGAGGTTTCCTGAACTTAGCTGGAACGAGCAACTCCACCGGAGCAAGTCCAAGCAGGTCTGTATGGCATCAACAAGACCGGGTAGGATGCATAGATGAATGCGACCAGCCGTAAGGTGAACAGAAAGGGGCTTATTCCCTACTCCCTCGCTAAATAGTAATTTAAAAATTAACGTTATTCATGTACTACAGCATCCATGGTAGGCTCTAGAGCTAAAGTTCCGCTACTTTCATAATCCAGCCAAGTACCATTACCAGTTATTCTAGATTTAAACTCATTATATGCAACTATCATAGTTGGTAATAATATTGAACTAGTTAATAATGCTAAAACTAACAATAACATCATTAGAATAAAGAAATTTTGTAAACCAGGTATTGCAACAAAAAGACCTGCAGAAAGTCCAGCACACGTTGTTGCAGTAGTTTCGAAAATTGTGTGACCAGTTCTAGAAATTGAAGTAACTATTCCAGATGGAGTTTCTCTTTCATCTTTTATTCTATCTACAATATGAATAGAATCATCAACACCTATCCCAAATACTATTGTACCTATCATTGCAGTAAAGACGTTTACATTTACTGAACCTAACTTCATAAGGATTGGTTGCCATAAAACTACGGCTCCTACAGCGATCATTGTAAAAATTGATAATCTAGGTGAACGGAATAATAATGACATAATAAACAGAAGAATAAGCATTGTAGCAATTGTTGAATCGGATTGGGCATCATGTATTCCTTTATTGATATCTAAAGAAACCGGAAGTCCTCCTGTAAGGAGAGAATTGGAAACTCCATTAATTCCTAAAGTATTACAATCTAAAGCCGATATACAGCCATCACCTGTCAAATATGAATCTATAGAATCTCTTAAACTGGCAGCAGCACCCAAATTTATGTATGGTTGATTGACATATACCAATGTCTTAGTTTCACCAATTCCAGTATCTGCATTCATTAACATAGATCTTATTTCTGGAGATAAAGTATCAAAAACTATATTGATAATATCTTCTCTATTAGATATCGAATAGGCCCAACAATCAGGACGAATGGGATTATTTGATTCATCCCAACATTCATCATGAAGTAATTCCCAAAGACTTTGATCGTATAATTCAAAGCCTTCAAACTCGACATCCACATGTACTGCTTTTAGAATATTAACTAAACTTATTGTAGAGGTGTTTCTAATGTTATCCAAATTATTTACTTGTGCGTCTTCAATAGCATCCAATATAGATAAATCTCTTATTGGTGCGCTATCTGAAGGATTTACATAATTAGAAGCATCAACGATAAACATATTAGTTTGTCCACCCTTGAACTCTATGCTGTATTCTCTTAAAGACTCGTATGATTCTAATCCTGGAGGTACTTCATCTGATGATCCAGTAATATCCTTTCCTAGTTCTTCAGAAAAGATACTAATTCCTCCGAGGGTAACAGCACCAGCAACAAGTAATATCAAAATTGTTGCTTTAAGGGGTATTTCCCCAATTTTATCCCATAATTTCGGTAGGAAAGAGAATAATAGTACTAGGCATAAAGAAAAAGAAAGAAGGAATGCATTATCTGAATCCATGTTATTCAAGTTTGAAACATAATCCAAAAATCTAGTTAGGAAAATATACAAACATAGAGAAATAAAAATTGCAGAAGGCCAAATCTGTTTAGATGTTAATTCAAAATCTATTTCACCTCTCCTGTATCTTAGAATATGAACTAATGCAGGAACCATTAGCATTGAAAGTATAAATGTTGAAGCAATCCCTAATAGAAGAGTGGTGCCAACAGTCCTCATAGGCTCTATAGGGACTATTTCAGTCCAGGTTAAGACACTAAAACCAACTATTGTAGTCAAAGCTGATAGGAAAATTGCATGGCCAGTCGTCTTGGCTGATCTTACAGTAGCGGTAAGACTGATATAAGAATTCCATGGATCGATTTCTTTTGTTTGTAAACCGTCTCTTTGAGCTTTCCAGGATAATTCATGGTGTTCAGCAATGAGTTGACTTCTATTTTCCTCAATTCTATTTGTCAAATGAAGAGCATAGTCGACACCTAATCCAACTAAGATAGGACCAGCAGAAATTATCATGGGAGTTAACATAATATCTGCTATAACAGTAGTTCCAAATGTAACTGCCAAACTCATCATTATAGGCAGTCCACATATAATGACTACCTTGGGATTTCTATGTAGTATAAACATGGTCAAAGCTACAAAAAGGAGGCTTAAAGGTAACATAGTATCAACTAATTCTATATAAATAGCATCGGAAACATCATGAAGTACAGGAGTGAGTCCAGTTATTGTGATTGCATTTCTGCAAAATTTATCATTAGTTTGAGTAAATCCTTCATAAGGAGACTCTCCAGGTAAATTTCTACAAATTGTATCAAGTCTTTCATTATCCATAGTAGAAGTAGGATTCTCATAAGTCCTGCAACGTAATAAATCATAATTTTCAGGTAAATTACAATCATTACGGGTTAATTTTTCTACGTACAGTAAAAACGCTTTATGATCTCGAAGTTCTTCTTGAGGGTTTTTTGGATCTGGTCTCTCATCAATATCAGTATTTGACATATCGAATATTATTCCCATGACTACTACGCCTGTATCCCATATTCCATCATTATTAGTATCGCATACTAGGCTACTCCTGCAACCAGGACGGTTTAGTAACTCACCAGAATTCTCAACATATCTATCAATTCTTTCTTGTGCATCATCTCCCTGAGGTATCGAATATCCTTCAAAGGGATTTAAAGAAGCAAAAGTGCATTCATCTTGATTCCCAGTAGGTAAACCGTATTTCTCAGCAGCACAACTGAATCTGTAATTAGATGAATTAGCTTCTTTAATCATTTGAGCAGGAGATAAAATCCATATAACTCCATCATTGGTTCCTCTATCTGATTTATCGTAATCTAATCCTCTTTGATAACCAGATAATTGAACATTATTATCATCTCCTTCTATTCTTGAAATTTGAGAGAGAATTTCTACATCTGTAATATTTTCGGCACCCTTTTCAGAACCCGAAGCTGCATTATTGGTTTGAATATATAATATTACTATGTCAGTGGCCCACTGCTCACGAACATTTTCCAGTAAGATAGTTGAGTCCGCACCATCAGGAAGATAGATTTCAACGTCACCGTTAATTTGATGTTCAAAATCTAGAGCATCCTTACCAATAAGAATCGTAGAAAGGAGGAGTATGGCAATAATACTACCAGGACTCCTTAGGATTGTAGAATACGTCAATTCAGTAACTCTATTTGATATTGAACTAAAAGTATCTGAGATATCATCATATAATTGCCCTAATGTATCATATATTTCACCTAAAAATGTGGATGAGATGGTAGTTTTAAATTTCGAATATGAGTTACGAAATGGTTGTAAACGATAGAAAAAATTTTGCCAAAATACAGCTTCGTCATCTAACTCGACTTCATCGAAAGAGTCTGGCACAAGCATAAGGCATAATAGGAGACAAATGAAGCGTTCGCATCATTTCGTCATAATTATCATATTAATGATGAAAAATTGATTTCTCACTGAAAGTGACCAAATATAGATAAACACAAGTAGGAATATTTGAAAGCATGAACTGCTGCCATTATGACGAGAGATATGTCCAGAAGGAGAAGAAAACAACAAGCCCAGGTCATCATTGACAATGGAGATTCAAGAATGACGTCGTTCTTGGTGACTTCCGGAGTGATATCAGTAGTAATCATAATTTTTATCAGTATGGCATCAGATTACAAAATTGGCCCAGCAGAAGGTGAAATAATACCCAACATAGGCGGAGATGTTTATGAAAATGGAGAATGGACAGATTTCGATTTACATTCAATGTTTGACAGGAGTTGGTCCGAAGGTAGTAATGGTAAGTGGATTTATATTCAAGTATTGGATACAGATTGTCCGTATTGTTACAATGAAGCAGAAGATATGAGTGATAGGTATAACCAATATAGTGGGAAAGCAGACTTTTTATCTGTGGTTGTTGAATTGAGTATTAATGGACATAAAAGTTCTAAAGAAGAAATAATGGCATTCAAGGACCAGACGGATTTTGGTACAGACCTGAATGATGGAGATGGTTGTAATTCAGGTAGAAATAACTGTGCTAGCAGGAATGGAGAAGTACATAATTGGCAATATGTAGACGATTTGAATGGAGATTCAATGCAGTCTTGGGATGTTGGAGG
>NTJP01000014.1 GCA_002457145.1 Marine Group II euryarchaeote MED-G38 | reverse complement strand
CAACAAGGAAAGTAAGTATTTGTGCTACGTTCATATCCTTACCATCGACGAGGTATTAATTAAAGAGTGTTTATTTTTGTTGTAATCAAATATATATCTTTGTATATCTGCTAATCATTTTTACAGACATTTGAAGTTTAGATGCCATTCTCGATGAACGTATTACTATGAGTGAAGACACCACCGATGACAGCGTATCGTGGCAAACTACTGCAGGTGAACAATTTAGTAATTTGAAAGAGAAAATGATTGCTGCAACAGAATATACCGGTAAAAAGGTAAAAGAAGTTAGTAAAGTAACTTCCAGAGAATTAGATAAGGCAATTGCGCGTTGGACTCCTTTTTCTCTCCCTTCCCTTTTTCTAAGAAAGAATATAAGGACATAACTTATGGGATATCTATGAAAATTGATGCATATGCTGTGATAATCATATTGTGCTTTTCATCTGGTTGCCTAGAAGTTCAAAATAAAAATTTATCAGAAAATCCCGATGATGAAGAAGATTTATTATTCGAAAATTCTGATTATATAGAATGTATGTTACATGAAGATCTTGAAAGATGCTGGAATGTTTTTGTTCCAAGTTCCGTAAATATGTCAGGCTCTCCGCTGATTATTGATTTACATGGGAATACTCTGACTATGCAAGATCAAAGAAATTTATCTGACTTTGATGACATTGCCTTTGAAAATGGTGCGATTGCAGTTTGGCCTCAAGGTTTCGATAATTCCTGGAATTCAGGATATTGTTGCAGTACAGCTGGAGAATTAGGATTAAATGATACTGGCCTAATCATGAAGATATTAGATAAGATAATTTCCAATCATTCTGTTGATGAAAGTAGAATATATCTTACTGGTTGGTCAAATGGATGTTCTCTAAGTCAGAAGTTGGCAAATGAGCATAGTGATCGTTTTACAGCTATTGCATGTATGTCGTATTATCTACTTGAAGATCCGGCTCCAAACTATTCACCAATTCCAATAATGGAAATACACGGACTCGTTGATCAAATAATTTTGTATTCCAATGACGCTATCCATCTTCCAAATATTGAAGCTCAAGAACATGGTGCCATACAAAATTTACTAATGTGGGCAGAAATGAATGGCTGCGAGGGACTAACTCCTGACTCAAATACACCATCAATATTTTATTCACAACAGACCTTTACAGAATGTGAAAATAATTCTATGGTATCTTTAGTAACTCTCTATGCGGCAGATCACAATCCTTATGAGAATACTTTCGATCCTGATGGTCCTTTAGTTTTCATAGGAAATGGTGGAACTGTAGATACAAATGGAATAGCATGGAATTGGCTAAGTAGTTGGTCCAAAGAAAATATCTAATAAATTATTTACATATTTTAAGTAGTCAACAAACCGTTTCCTTCAAATCTATAATGGTTGTCTTAAGTCTATGAAATCAGTTATCGCGGCCGTCTTAGTGATACTAGTAGCTTTACCACTTTCTTCTTCCAGTGTAGCTCTTCCCGATTACATTGAAGACGATATCCCGTGGTGGGAAACCACCTCTATGGACAAAGACCGTGATGGAATTCATGATGCTATTTGGATTGCTATCAATAGTAATCTTTATGATTGGGTTAGAGATGATAATACGATAAGCGTAATAGTCGATTTTGATCATCAACCAACAATAGAAGATCAATATATACTGGAAAATGAAGTAGGTTTTGAAACTCAGTTTAGATATCATTTGATAGATAGTATTGCAGGTACGATACCAATAGACAACATAATCCAACTTTCCAATCTTCCGGGAGTAGTAATGGTAGAGTTAGATGGCATGCTCACTATCCAGATGAATGAGGTTAACGAAGTTCATGGAATACCAATGATTTGGGAAGATACTGGATACACTGGTGAAGGAAGTGTAGTTTCGATAATTGATACTGGGATTGACTCTTCACATGTTGGATTAGATGATCTAGATGATGATAATTCTACTAACGACTTTAAAGTAATAGCCTTTTATGATCCTGTAAATAATCCTGAAAAGACAAATGGGACTGAGATAAAAGCATATGATGACCAAGGGCATGGAACTCATTGTGCGGGTATTACGGCTGGAACAGGAGCACCTACTTACGAATATGTAGGAGTCGCTCCGCAAGCACAACTAGTTGGGGTAAAAGTCCTCGATTCAGGAGGTTCTGGATCTTTTGCAACAGTAATGGCAGGAATGGAATGGACTGTTGATAAGAGACATGATTTCAATATAAGAGCTGCAAGTATGAGCTTGGGTGGAATTGGGGCAATAGAATGGACATCCTCAGAAGAAGAAAGTGTCAATAGGATGGCAAATGAGATGGTTAGGGCAGGAGTAGCTCTTTTCATTGCGGCCGGAAATAGTGCATTCAGTGCCCAAATAGGAACTCCAGGTTCTGCTGAGGATGTAATTACTGTTGGGGCCCTAGATAAAGACACCTCAATCGCCGTTTATTCTAGTCAAGGACCTACAGAAGAAGGACGAGTCAAACCTAATCTCGCATTTGTAGGATCTAGTGTTAATGCCCCAGAAGCAAATTCTGGTGATGGATATGTTGCATATTCTGGTACTAGTATGGCTACACCGGGAGCAGCAGGTCTTGCAGCATTAATGTATCAGGCTAATCCTGATTTATCTCCTTTTGATATTAGGAATATTATGCAAGAAACAGCAACCTACAGAGAGTGCCACTACATGGCTGCAAATGAACCGTGTGCTGAAGATCTAATTCCAAAAAATAGGCAAAATAATGTTTATGGACATGGCCATGTTGAAGGTTTACCAGCATTACTTGAGGCAGCTAATTACGTATATGGATTGAACACTAATATTACTTTAAATACAACTACTGGCGTTTCTGAGGATAATAGAATTTATCTGAACCCCAGCGATTCTTTTGAGGTCTCTGTAATGGGAGGGCCGGTAGAAATACAATGGAGGACATGGGATATGAGAGATAATTGGATGAGCCATCCTAGTTATAATTCAGGAGATCAAACCATCGAGGTCAGTCACAAAATGTTGGTTGATAGACTACAATATTTACCCGGAAATCAGATTGAAGGAAACCAGACTGTTATGTTAAGGGCCATACTTGGTGACGACGCTTCAACAAATTTAGTTACTCATATTTATGTACTGGGAGAGGTAGATAGTGAAACAAATCAGAATAGAGGATTGCCATTGCCAGGCTTTACATCCATTTTAGGGATTATTTCAATAGTAGGTACTGCAATAATAGTTACAGGAACACGTAAGGAATAGGTCTTGATTTGACAATTCTTAATACTATTACCGCAGCTTTATTTGCAGGTTTTGTGGCAATTGCAGTTACATTGTTGATAGAAAGATATGGTGGCGCGATTGGAGGTATTTTGGGAACTATCCCGACTACTATAGTTCCTGCTGCCGCAGGAATGGCTCTGGCAACTAATGACACTGATCTCAATATCAGCCTAGCAATTGTCCCAGCAGGGATGCTTATCAATGGATTATTTTTAGTAAATTGGAAAATTTTACCCACTTATTTTAACAATACTGAAAAGATATATACCACATTATTTACTATTACTATTATATCATTATCAATATGGTCTTTATCTGGATTAGTAATTTTAAGAATTATTGAATTAGGTTACGATTCTTCACTGTCTTCTTTTGAAATAGGGTTACTTGGTCAATCATTACTAGTTATTCTTGGAGTTGGAATGTCCTGGCGTATCGATTCAACCCCTCGGGGGAAAAATAAAGTTAACAAGTATGTTTTATTTTCAAGAGGTATCATGGCAGCATTTGCGATAGGGGTTGCAGTATGGATTTCTAGTCTTGGATATTCTCTTCTTGCTGGACTAGCATCAGTTTTTCCTGCTATTTTTCTTACCAGTATGGTTGCATTATGGATTTCTCAAGGGCCATCAGTTCCAATGGGTGCTGCAGGACCAATGATATTAGGGGGGGCATCAGTTGGAGTATATGCAATCATAGCAATGTGGTCATTACCTAATTTTGGTATTTTCTTAGGATCTTTAATTGCATGGTTTTTAGCAGTTATTTTATGGTCTGTTCCATGTTTTCAGTTCGTCAAATGGAGGCAGAGTATCTTAAATTAATATCTGACTAAGATTTATGATATTTTTTTCCATAAATCTTCTAATTTATTATACAAATTTTCTACGGACCCATCATTGATTATTTTAAAATCAGACATTTCAGCAGTAGCATCTAGATCTTGTCCTGCAGCATCTTTAGCCTTTGCTTCTTTATTTTCTTGCTCTAAAAAAATCTCTTTATGAACTGGATCACCAGGTCTTGCTCTACTCTGTAATCTTGCCCAACGCATCTCTTCACTAGCTTTAACTTCAATAAGTACAAAATCTCCTCTAGATCTTAATGAAGAAACCTCCGCAGGAGTTCTAATTGAATCTATTACTGCATCTTCTCCATCTAATATTTTAATCAACATATCAGCCAAAATCCCTCCGCCACCTTGTCTCCTAAGTTCTCTCCCTCCTTCAATTAATGTATCTCTGGTAATCTCTTTGTTTTGTTCTCTCAACCATGCTCTAATAGAGTCTGAGCAAGAAAAACTCTTCATTCCTTTTTTGGAAAACCAATCAACTAGAGTCGATTTTCCGGATGCATTTCTACCTGTGAGGCCTATCAACATATTACCACCTACAGGGAGGAGGAAGATATTGATTTCGTTAACTCCAATATCTTCTAGTACTTGCATATTTGAGCTCTGCCTCATGAATTGATCGTAAAAGAGAGGCACGATCTCCAGGAACCTTTCCTCTTAATATTCTGGTAGCTGTTTCTTCACCAACTCCCCTTCCCATCAGACAGATAATGGCATCTAAACCATGCGTTTTAATCAATTCAGCATTTTTTACCACTTTGTCCTTAATTTTAAAGTCCTTACTCTCAACCATCTCCATTAGTCTTTTTTCCATCCTTTCAGGAGAGCATGCCAACATAGTTCCACCACATAGTGAACAAGGTTCTAATTTTTTATTTATTCGCGCAACCCTTTTCCTAGTTTTATCATGACAATTAATACAAACTAAAGATACTCTTTCATTTAATAGCCTTATTTCTAGACGCTCTCGTAACTCTTTATCTGACCAGGATGGCAATAGTAAATCTCTTTCTGCTTTTGGAGAAATTCCTAACTTGCCTGGTGGAGTATGAATCAATTTAATATTTTCATTCTGTATAGACTTCAATACATCCATTGTTCCTTCAATATCCATTCTTTCATGGAATAACTTATCCAATGCCTCTTCTATCACAGGTGTTCCTTTGTATCTCTTCATCAATCCCCTCAGATTCACTTTTCTAGGGTCTATTCCTTTCTTTAACACGCCCATTTTTTTAGCTACTTGAACCACTCTCCACCTCACAGTACGACTATTTGGTACTGTCATTCTTAGTATCGAAGGTAGAGCAATTGCCGGAGTCTCTGTCAACCATCCTATTATATCTGATGCATTTGTACTTGGTATCTGAAATGAAATTCTATAAGGGTCTATCAAAACTCTACCCATTTTTCCTTCTCTCATCGAGCCCATAGATTGAATAAAATGTGCTAAAGTTTCATTTATTTTAGATCCTTTACAAGTATTCAGTGTTATAGTTCCTTGCCGTTCCTCTATCGTCATTGTTTCACCATCAGGAATTTCACCAGTTGCTTCTAAATGTTCCACAACAGAAGAAATTAAAACATCTCTAGCAGATTCGCTTAGTGGGTAATCATCTAATTTACCTGTAATGTCTTTTACGTCTATTGCCCCAACTGAAATAGCAGTAATTTTTCTTAAAAGACCTACTTCTTCAGCTATTTTTTTGGGTACAGGAGGTAATTCTCCTGCCCATACTGGTGCAGAGCCACTTTCTCTTACCGGCCCTACCAATAATTCTTCTTGTTCCGGATCTGCATCAACTATCTCCCATGTCCTTCCCGCCATTACAAATCTTCTAGCGTTATTAATTGAATCTTCATTATTATCATCTAATGACAGCACAAAAGCCTCATCAACAGATCCAAGTATCTTTCTAGTGACTGCATCCCTTACACGGTATGATGTTTCATCAGGTATCATTGAAAGATGATCCATTCTTGTTTTACCTAATCTTCCTGCAGGAGAAAACCAACCATTTTCGAGTGATTTTGGCAGAACCTTAATCAATTTATTCAACCATTTACTTTTTTGTATATCGGAATATTCTTCTTCCCAGTGAGGCCTTTCTGCTGGAAAATCTCCTCCAATTCTCTCTGCTAACTCTTTCCACAATCTCGTCGTCCATTTCGTAGGATCAGAATTCTTAGGATCATCAATTAATCTAATCAACCATCTATCATCAAGAACTCTTAGTACGGCTAAAGTAGATTCATGGTCCCATTCTCTGAAAATAGAAACTTTTTCTAATATTTGTGTTGGCTTTTCTAGAGGAACAACTCCTCTTTCTATTGCCATTTGTAAAAATTGATTTGCTGCCACAATTCTTGGATTAGTGCGCCAACTAACTCCTCCAATTTCACTATTCATTGCTCTACGTGCTATTACGCTACATTCCGAAATACCATCAACTTCCCATGCAAGAATTTCTCCTCCACCAGTTCCTCCAAGATAATGTTCTGCTCTGCCTACTCTTTGCAGTAAACTATCTACAGACCTTGGACTCTGTAACTGATGAACTTTTTTTATAGAGCCTATATCAATCCCTAATTCAAGGCTACTTGTGCAAATAAGACCATTTAATTCACCATTTAATAAAGCCCTTTCCACATCTCTCCTAGTTTCTGCTGCAAGACTACCATGATGGACTCCTATATTCAAGTCGGGCATTATTTTCCGTAATCTCTGCGAAACCGTTTCTGCGGTACTTCTTGAATTAACGAATACTAATGCAGGAGATTCTTCTTTCAAGGCTCTAGTTAATCTTCTGAATGCTGCTATTGAGTCTGGAGAAATATGCCATTCTGTAGATAAAATTTCATCTTCAGTATTAGGTAGTTCCTTATGTACTAAAACATCAGTTTTTCTCGGTGCAGGGCCAATAATAGGCAAAGCTTCTTCGGAAAACCATTTAGCTACCTCTTCTGGATTTCCTACTGTTGCAGATAGTCCAATAATTTGAATTTTTTTTGGACAATACTCTTGTATTCTTTGTAGCCCAACTAGTAATTGCGAGCCTCTTTCAGAACCAGCCATATCATGTACTTCATCTAAAATAACTGCCCTCACTCCTGCTAAATGTTTTCTAAGACGACTTCCTAAGAGCATTATTTGAGCAGTTTCTGGAGTTGTAATTAGCAAATTAGGAGGTTTTTTCGATTGTTTCGTTCTTTCTTTTTGTGATGTATCGCCATGCCTGAGACCAACTGATAATCCAACAGGCTCCAACATCTTTGACAATCTTCTATCTATATCTCTATTTAGAGCTCTTAAAGGTGTAATATACAATATTGAAAGTCCTGACCATTTTTCAGTCAGACATTTAGAAATTATTGGTAAAATTGCAGATTCAGTTTTTCCACTACCGGTTGGCGCTACTAGTAACCTATCTTTCCCATTAACAATATCAGGTATTGCCACATTTTGAATAGGCGTCAAAGTCCACCCCAAGTCCTGAACCAAGCCATTTACACTCGAATGCAAGTGCTCCTTGACTCCAGTCATAACCCCTCCTCTAAGGACTAATAAGAAAACCCTATGTTCAATAATTTTCAATATTAAGAATTAATTTTATCTGAACTTATTATGAAAGGAACTATCTCTAGTTGTTCATTCGGCATTATGATTGCAATGGCACGCCCAAGAAGAAATCAAGTTGGCCCATTAAGAAAATGGTGGAATTCACAGAGCGAAAACCACTTTCAAATTATAGGAATAATTTCCATAATATCAATTGCAACATTCCTTTGGACAATGGCATTTCTATTTATTCTTGGAGGAACGACAGATCCTGATAGAGACCACCTAGTACCACATCATTGGTTGGGTCTCATTATATCAATTATTATTTCATTTTATGTCCTTCCAGAATTTCTTTATTTCTTAAATCAAAGACAAAATTTACAAGATATTTTGAATCTTGATTCTAGGTCGGAAGTACTTAAGAGAAGAAAAGAAGCAGAAAATGCGGCAGATTTGCTAGGGAGTAAATATAGAGCCAGATTAAAAGGACTTTATGAAGAGCTAGGAATTAAGGTAAAAGGCAAAAGATTTGCGATAAAATCATTACCTTCTAAGAGGAACAAATTCTCTAATTCCTCAGGAGAATCCGAAGAGGAGGAATGAGGTGTCAACTTCAAAAAATTCCGATAAAATAGACTTATCTTATACAAATCCTGTTAATGATTTTATTCGAGAGGCGTTTTTAGCAATAGGTTTAGTTTTACTAATTCTAGGATCTTTATGGATTGCAACCGGGCAATTCCCTCCTATGGTTGTGGTTGAATCAGGATCTATGATGCATGATACAGAAGATGGTTCACTGGGAGCAATAGATCCTGGCGATTTAGTATTAGTAATGAATCCAGATAGAGTAGAAATAATAACATATGTTGAAGCAATGCAAGAGAATAATGAAAATTTTGGGTATACTAGTCATGGCATGGAAGGTGATGTGATAATATACAGTAAGAATGGCGGTAGCGATACTCCAGTAATCCACCGCGCAATTCTTAAAGCCGTTACAAATAATACCCAAGTAGGAGAGGAAACATGGGATGTGAAAGGAACTTCTTTAAAAAATGTTAAAAGTATTAATTTAACAATTAATTATCCATGTGAATATCATAGTGGTACTTACAATTTAGAAATAAAAGATTGGATTCCAAACCATTCAGGGTATCTAACTACCGGAGATAATCCAAACAGTAATGGATGTAAAATAGATCAATTAGTAGCTACTGGACAAGATGGTAGGAATGGCCTAAAAGATGACCAAGGAAACCCAGTAACCGCAGTTAAGGATGAATGGGTAGTGGGAGTAGCATCGTCTGAAATACCTTGGATAGGTGCAATTAAATTATTCACATCCAATACTCATCATTTTGTTACTGGAGAAACATGGACAAATTTATCCTTTACAATTCTTTTTGTGATATGTTCTCCAATGATTTACGAATCAGTATTCAGAAAAAAGATTACAGATTTAAATTCTGAAGAAGAATAATCATAAGTATGACATAATTACAGGAATTATGAGAATAATTAGAAATATAAAACTACTATTATTACTTATTTTATTTGCCCAAGACTCTATTTTTACTGGGTTAATGCCCCTATCAAAAATATTATTATAAAATACCAATGAAGAATGTACACCATCTTTTACAATATGTCCTCCATCAAATGGAACCATTGGGATTAGATTGGCAAAACCGAGTAAAAAATTAATCCAGGCTAACCAAAATAAGAAAGTAAATAGCATAATCATACCAGATGTTCCAAGAATTGATGCAACCACTCCATCTCCTGCTGAAAGCATTGCTTGTTCTCTTAAGTTCATTACTTGTCCCTCGCCTACTAGTGGAACACCTAGCATAAGAAGTGGCATTATTGCAGTTATTATTAATGCCCCAAGAATATTATTATCTTTTACTGCATTCAAAATTGAACCATAACTCTCAACTCCAACTAATCCATCACTTAAACCACTAACTCCAAGGAAGGGGATGTTAGAGTCAGGGCCAACACCTATCGAGTTTAGGTATTCCTCCGTTGCTTCCATATCACAATCCTCGTTCTGTTCACACAAACCTATGTACCAATCATGACGATCCATAAGAGTTACAGGAATTTCTCTTACCTCTTCCTTAGTTTTTTGATCAAAATTAGCCGCACTCCAAGGCCCTGAAAGTACTGTTAGTATTATTTCATCTCCAGGTGAAAACTTATCCATTTCTTCACTAAAAGTATCATATTCATATACTGGAAAACCATTCATATGAGTGATTATTTCATAAGGCAAAAGCCCAGATTCTTCAGCCCCTGTGTCCTCAATTATTTCTACTGCATGTACTCCTGCATTTTTTGCTACAAATCCATTAGCAGTTGACGATAAAAGAATAATGACTATGTAAGTAGCAATTAGATTAATTGATGGTCCAGCAGCAAATAATCTCATTCTATCACGACGAGGGGCCCTGTACATCTCTTCTTGTTCTGGTTCCGCAAAAGCGCCCATAGGTAATGGACCAACTAGTAGTAATCCAAAACTTCTAATTTTCATTCCATGTGCTCTAGCCTGAATTCCATGACTATATTCATGAATTATTATGGCTACTATTAGTGCCAAAACTGGCCACCAGAAAGGAACAAAGCTAGTTACACCTGGTATTAGTAACAAATCTTGAGCAGGAATTGGTTCACTGGGGGGACTTGTAACACTACTTCCAAAACTTAACAAAAGTAATAATATGACTCCTGCCATTACAAATAAACAAATCCAAATAGAAATTTCACCATATATTCTCCAAAATTTCCTATTCCTAGAAACTGTATCTAATATTTTTTGTCCTTGCCTAGTTCTTAACATTAAAATAATTCCAAGAACTCTTGTAGCATCCCATTTATCTAAAATTCCATTTTCCTCTAACATTATTAAACCAAAGTACCAAACAGCGATTGTAATGACCACAAGTAATGAATTACTTATTTGGTATATGATAAACAAGAAAATCAATGGAAGTAGTAAACTCCTACTACGTCTTTCTTGCTCTCTCATGTATATGGGTTAGTATTTACCTTCTTCAACCCGTTGCTCAATCTAACGCAAATAAGATTACAGATATCTACCTCCGTAGGGTATGGAAGATGACTCTCCAAACTACCAAAAATTAGATAAAAAAAATATTAATTCATTAATTAGAAAATCTGATAGTCTAAAAAAAATCCTTAATCAGGCCGAATTAAGTACAATTAAACAAAAAATAATCGATATCAATATCAATCTCGATGAGATTGAAAATAGAATGGCAGATCCATTGTTAGACAATTAATTTTATTAGAATTTGATAAAACATTTTTTACTACCCATCTAAACCATATTTTCAATGAAATACAAAGCACAAATTAAAATGGTCATTCCAGTAAACATAATGTCAAAACCATTTGAATTCATAGGTTCTCCTTGGAATGTCATATCATCTTCAATTCCTTCTGACCGAAGACGTAGATAGACTAAGAGAAAAACTAACATTGTCATTGGACCAGCAAGTGCATCCATTTCATTTTGATCACTAAATTCACGCACAGGTCCAAAAACAAACGCAAAATAATTAGCAATTGTAATTGCTAAGAATGCAAAGAGTGGAGGATGAGCTATTGGCCACATTCCTGATGCTCCTTTCATTAACAAAACTATGGCCCATAATACATAGGTAAGAAGTAGAGCACCTGAGAAGGCAACCGTGGTCTTGGAAGGTGCACCTAGCCCATCTGAAAGGGGTCCAGCAGTTACTGCTTCAATGACTGATTCTGGATCAAGTATTTGTCTAAAAACGTAAAATAAACCGGTAGCAATAACAAAAAGAAGCCCAACGATAGAAACTGGATCCTTAACGCCGATACCTATTTTGAAATCACTTAATCCATCATTTACCTCATCTTCTGATATCAGTAAATAATAAGCAGCCCCATAGACTAAAGTAATAATTGGAGTGATAAATTTTGGAACTTCACTTGAACCATTATCTTCCCACATAGTCCATAGTACAATAACTCCTACAATGAATCCAGCAAGCACAGGCAGCATCACAGTCCATTTGCCTTTTGCCCCTTCATTTAGAATTAATAGAGTTGATATTAGTACTCCAAACATAAGTAGGCCATTAAATGCAAATTCAGGAGCACCATTTCCCCAAGCAGCATCAGCAATTGTTGTGTCATTACTGAGTATTGTAAAACATCCTTCTCCACCAGTAACATAGCAATTTGATAAGAACATAAAGTTCAACGAATATACAAGTGTTACAAGGGCGGTCAGTAAGAGCATTCCTTCTGCAGGGGCAGATTTTATCCGATTAAATAGTATGGCCATATTAACCTGATACAATATAATTACTTAATTATTTTTTATATCTAAGGTAAATATATACTATTTTTTAACTCTGATAGTAATTTGCGATTATATCTATTTTCAATGAAAAATAATTATAAAATTAATTAATATTGAATTCAGAATCTAGTTCGGCAATAGTCGATGCAATATCTTCTACTATTTCAAAAAGAGAATTATCCTTTGTGTAAACCAATAGTTTAGTTCCTTTATCTATTTCTTGATATGCGCATATTGCATCCAATCTTATTCTCGTCAATCCAACTTCTGTCATTGTCATAATCCAACTTGTCATCAAGCCCGCCGCCTTGCAAATTGGATTTAGTCTATTCCCTTTCATTATCATCTTTATTAAATTTTAAAATAATGTTTTTTACTCACAATTTTAAGTAATTTTTTTTAAAATTATATTAAAAATATTCAAAAGGTACACCATTTTAGAAAGTTTATGAATCCCCGTACCCAAAGGAGTCAAAGAAAATTCAAGATGCCAAAAATTACTAAGGCAAAAAAGAATAAACCGGTAGTAGAAAAAACTGTTGACACTTCTTGTGATACTCCTGGCTGTGGATGCGGAAATTAATACAATTTTATGAAATTATATTAAAAAAACTCAATATATAACTCAATTTTTGCCAATAAAGGGAACAAGTCCGGAAATTGTATCGCCAATGACTCTACTTGCTAAATTATTGAATGTACTTGGAATTGGTGAAAGATATACTTTACCTGTTCCTGAAATGATATTAACAAATCCTTCTCCTCCGGCAAATTTTGACAAAAGACCTTTTCCAAGGAGCTTTGTCTCATATTTTAAATTCGCATCTCTTGCAACCGCAAAGTTACCATCTACCGTGATTGTGTCATTTACCAAATTCACCACTTGGATAGGCCCCTGTGAATAATAAACTAGGGTTCCAGTTCCTGAAACAGATGTTTGCCATATTCCTTCTCCGCCAAATGCCATTGTCTTAAGCCCTTTATTTCTAATAATTCCTACTTCAATTTCCTCATCTGAACAGATATATGCTCCTTTATCCAGAATCATTGAATTACCATTTAACTCCATAATATGGTATTCTCCAAATGTTGGTGGCCCAAAGATTACTTCTCCAGTACCGGTGTATGTTGGCCTGAATACAGATTCACTAGTTGCTAATGATTTTAAAAATCCACCAACACTAGGTGCTTTGGTTTTCATTTCTATATTTCCAATCATATAATGTAATGCACCAGACTCTGCACGTACTGTTTCTCCATTCAGTGTAGCTTTAACCATCCTTAATTCTTCAGAATCAATAATTTCATAATTAACCATATATAAATTGGTATAATATTTCTTATATAAACTTATATAAAATTAATTATTATTCAATTTAACAGATTTATATTGCTTCTGAAATTTAGAATTTTTCTTTCACAAGACCTTTCCTACCTAGTTTTCTTCCAGTGTAATAATCATCCTTTCTTGAATCAAAGGGGTCCATCGAGTAATTTAATTTTTTATCATATGTTTTGTATAATAAAAGCTCCCATAAAAGCCCTCTATTACCTCCAGCCGATAAGAAATCGCCACCTGAAACTCTCTTTATTTGTTTGAGTACTGCTTTTAGATCTACAGAATATCCAAGTGTTCCTGTTTCCATCACCACAAATGAATCGTCCTCGAAGGATTCCCATGCACTCAAATCATTAATGTCCATTTTATTACATTTTTCACATCCAAAAAGATCTACAGTAACATCTCCATGATTGCTATTTGGAAAAATACTGGACATAAATTGAAAATAATTTCCACTACAAGGATCACCAATCATCATGAGACGCTTATTCTTTTCATTTGCAAGCTTTTCAGCATTTTCAAACATCTTTTTTGTGATAAAGTATCTTTTAATTGGAGAGATAAGTACGCTTCTAATCATCTACCCCAACTCCTCAATTTAAAATCCTCCTTTGTCGGACTCATTTACTCAAATTACCATACTGTAAGTGACTATATAATGAATGCGATACTCAATATCTCTGTAGTATGGTAACTAAATTTATGCCACTCGAAACAACCTCCCGGCTCCTAGCGTGATAATTGTTATTTTTGTCATGATATCTACTGCATTACTGAGGAGAAGAAATACTATTTCAATTACAAATATCTAATATAGTAACTCTCTTTATGCATTAATATGAAGAGAGGTTCAGTTTGAATTCTCATTAGTATAATTTGTATACTAGTTTGTTTGAGGATCAGATAAGTACTGACATAATGTAGGAATGTTAACATGGTTACTGTAGAGGATATAGAGAAAGCCCAACAAGCATGGGGAGAGGGTATAGTTTCAATATCAGCAGCACAAAGTGCTGGAATGGACTATTTAGAACTTGCTCGTACTCATGTAGAATCTCTTTACGCCTACGATATTGGCCCGGTTTTATTCAAACCAACCTTTGCTTCAAGTAAACAATTTCGTCCAACCTTTGAGGGTGCATTATCATATTTTATTGGAAGTAATAGTGCATATCCCGAAGATAAAGGATTCGCTATCAAAGGCTGGAAAAAAGTACGTTTTGAAAATGAAGATATCATCATAAATGGAACAACCTCTATGGCTATGGGGAACTATTTCTTTACGGCATCAGAAGATAATGAAGTCAAAGTCGAATTCTCCTTTGGATATATTGTAGATTCCTCTGGGAATCTACGTATCCATCTGCATCATTCTTCCATGCCCGCAGAAATCTAATTTCAGTATGAGGCATTAATATCAAAATTATACTATTCTAGATCACTTTTTGAGAAATCATTCATAAAATCCCACAGAATGCGTGTAGATTCTATGCCTGTTGGATTTTTCCGACATGACCAAATTACATCTTCAGGAGAATCTAACTGATAGTCTGGACAGTCTTTTGCATACGGATTATGCCCTCCATAGTACAAGGTCATGAGACGAACTTCTGCTCCGTTTTCACAATCTGAATATCCTCGAATATCATAATCATCCTCGGTAATAATTATTTCAGGTGTTATGCCCTCACAATTGTTCAGATTCTTCCAATCCTCAAGATTCTGAATTGCTCCTTCTTCAGTCCATTCGGTATCTTGTCCAAAAATAGTGAGTAAACCTGCATTTCCATACACAATTAAATCATCTAATAATCCATGAATTTCCATAAATGGTATTGGAGTATAGTTAGAAGACGGAGGGGCGATCAGATAGAATGACATGCACCCAGCAGCTGCGAATAATTCACTAGCCTCAACTGCTAGCATCTGTGTCATACCGCATCCATTCGACCATCCTGAGACATATATTCTATCTTTATCAACAGGTTGTGTTTCTATCAAATTCTGAACTAATCCTAAAAGGAAGCTTAAATCATCTATTCCCTCTTCATGGGCAACTCCACAACAAATATCGCCAGCATTCCAAGAATTCTCATATCCATCTGGATAGACTACAATGAAACCTTCTTCTATTGCAATTTCATCAAAACCAGTCATATTATTATGCTTATCCATGTCTTGAGTATAACCATGTATATCTACTACGAGTGGAACAAGAGTGTCTTTATTTACACTGTCTGGGATAAGCAATTTCCAGCATCTTTCCAGATAATCATATTCCTGACAATGGATGGAATAAATACTATTTTCAATTAATTCTTGATTATCTGAGGTTTCAATATCTTCATCCTTGAACTCAATACAGCCAGAGAGAGGTGTTAATAGCAACAGAAAAACTGTAAAAGTTAGACCTGTTGATTTCATTGATTAACCCAAATAGTATTGATTAAAAAAGTATATTGTATGAAATTTCAGAATTATAACAAATCATATTAATAATAAGTCAATTTATGTCTACTTTGCCAATACTAATAATATACTCTTATTGATTGAAAATCTCATTAAAAGAATATATTATAAAAAATAATTTGAGATCATTAATCCGATTAAATTAATAATAGATGTTATTTGGGAAATTCATGTCAATTATAGCAGCATATAACGAAGCTTGGGATAACGGAAATGTAGACGCACTAGCAAATATCATTCATGATGAATGTATATTTAATCCACATGTTGGTGGAATTACTATGAGTAAGGCAGATATTTTAGGTTTTGCAGGTGGCGAAAACACACCAACTTCAGAACATAACCGTATTCTATTCGAGAATGATGAAGTAGGTGTTGCACATTCCATTGTTCACTTTGCTAACAATTCAGACTCCGAAGCCGTCTTATCATTTATGCGTTTCAAAGATGGTAAAATAATCTCTATGGAAACTGGTGCTACTCCACTTTCTGATGATTATAAATTAATTGGTAATTAAATATTAAACATCTCTAGAATCTTGAATAGCCTTATTTCGACCATAATAGTCTCTATAATTCAATATTTTTTGTTCCGTTTAATGTATCTAAACGACCAAGACCTATCATCAAGATGGCTATTAAGATATGAATCAAGGGAATAAATAATAAATCAAATCTATTTACTTGTATGACCATTAGGTAGCCTGTAAGTAATGACATAAATCCAGGTAATATTGCAAAGACTTGAAGTAATCGTCTAGTTTTTTTCCAAAATCCAAAAATCAATAATATTAAGCATAATGGTACGGTTACCATGGATAGTAAAGTACCTCCTAGGATCCCACATGCTTCTGCATTGATACATAATCCATGAGCAGTATTTGGAATGAATATGATGAAAAATAAAATCGATATAAAAAATACACTTTGACTACGTGCTGCTCCTTTTGATGGTGTCATACTTTCTGTCTTGTATCAAAGCACTTAGTTATTTATTATTAAAAAGTTATGAAACTGAAAAAATAAAGTAATTTTACAATATTAACTAATAAAATATTATTCTACATTTCTATGAAGTAAATAAAAGCCTAATACTAATATATCACACAGTACTGCAAAGTAGAAATGGCTGTAGTGGAGGGTAAGCATAAACTACCTGCCAAGATATTCCATTGGGGATTTATACTTCTTTATGCTTATGGGATATTCAAACAACTCGATGATATATCTGAATTAGAGAATTCAAGATTACTTGTATTTGAGGTATTCTTCGCAATTCTTTTTCTCATTATTGTTATTATACGCTATTTTTATATGCAACAATTCGAGACTTTCCTCGGTGCGCAGGATCCCATACCTTTAGCCCACAAGTATATTGCAAAAATAATTCATAAAAGTATGTATTTATGTTTGGTTCTTCTACCTGTTACGGGATTATTGATTGCAGCCATGTTCACACAAGGAATTACTGATGGACCAATGCAAGACTCTATACTTGATTTACATGGCTTTTCTGCCGATCTTAGTTATATTCTCATAGCAATTCATATTGGTGCAGCACTCTATTCTCGAATCAAAGGAGAGGGCATTTGGTCATCTATGGTGCCACTCTGGAACAAAGAACAACCATCAACCAACAAGATGATTACAAAATTAATATCTTTAGAAAATAAATTTTTCATTAGAGTCGAGAATTTTATTTCTTCTCAAAAGAAGTGAAAATATATTTCATATCTCAATATCTTCATGACTATAGAAAAATCTTTTTTTAATGTTATCTTGCAAGGTCTGTGAATGAAGAAAATATGAAGAAAATTTGGACATATATCCAAGAGGCAGGAGATAAATTGACAGGAAAACTTCCACCATCCGATTATCATCCTAAGGGAAGAAATCCATATGCTCATGTAGCTATTTGTGTTAAGAATAAGTTTGGACAATCCTATAAAGAAATACCTGATAATAAATTAATAGAGGTAATTGAATACATAGACTATCTGGTTAAAAATCCATCATAAACTATCCCAATAGAATAAATGCTTTCTACCATGCGACGCATCATGGACGCCGATAAGCAGAAAATCAAATCCTATTATAATCTTCCAATATGGCTTTTATTTTTTATGAGATTTTTACATGTAGTATCAAAAAAAATGACTACGAATTTTCTATGGTATTTATTTACAAGACCTTTGAAATTTCAAATCCCAAGCAGAGAATTGAATTTTTACAATAAAGTTACTTCCTCAAAATTCTATTCTGAATACATTCAAAAAAATATCGAAGTTTACAAAATTCCTCAAAAGGGGAGGAAAGTATTATTCATTCATGGCTGGAGTGGGAGAGGAAGTCAATTTTATAAAATTGTAAATCAATGTATTTTTGAAGGATATGACATTACTGTATTCGATCTTCCTGCACACGGTAAATCTGAATCAAATAGAAGTAATTTACCTGAATTTACAGATGTTATCCGTGATTTAGAAAAATCTCAAGGACCTTTCGATATAGTAATTAGCCATTCAATGGGGGCTTTAGCATGCCTAAATTCTATTCGTTTAGGGGCGAGGTTTGAAAAAGTAGTATTGATAAGCTTGGGAGCATATAGGATAAATCCAATTTTTTCTGGTTTTATTGAACTATTTAATTTACCAAGTGAATTTTATGTAGAAAGAATGTTTAGAAAATTAATATCCGAGAAAGGCGAGAATCCTATTGATTATGGGCCAGATCAATTTGTCTCAAAAATTAAAAATCGTACCCTCCTTATCCATTGTGAAGATGATAAAGAGGCCAATATCATGATATCTGAATCCGTATGTAATGATATGGAAAATAGTAAATTATTCAAAACCAAAAACCTAGGGCACAGGAGAATTTTGGGCGACGAAGAAGTAATTCAGAGAATAATTCAATTCATTAAAGAAGATAATTGATTAATCATAATATAATCTATTATCTCCCTCACGCCTCATTTTTCCATACAGCTCGATATCTAATAACTTCGGGATCATCATGAGAAAGATTCCCTTTCATAAAATCTACTTTGTCTAAATTTATTCCAATAGAGTCAATGAAATCGGGAGAAAGAGGCCAAGGAGGGCCATCATATTCTTCTTCTTTTTCATTTAATCTACCTATGCAGACTAGATGTCCAGATGACGCAAGTAAAGGTGGCATATTCGGAGCAGCAATAATACGAAGGGACTCAGGAATTGCTTGTAGAATATGAACTTCTACTACCAAGTCGAATAAACCATTCCAATGCCCAGGAAGTGAAAGTAGGTCAGCCACTTGCCAATCAATATTTTCTAAAGGATAATTCTTCCTTGCCCAATTAATTGCAGATGGCGAAATATCGAACGCCGTCACGTTCCACCCCTGCTGAGATAAATATACAGCATCCTCTCCAAGTCCACAACCAACTACTAAAGCACGCCCTCTAACTTTAGATTTCTTTATCCATTCTACAAGAAAATGGTGTGGTAAGCCATTTGACCAAGGAATCCAATAACCATCTCCATTAGCAGATGCATAAAGTTCTTCAAACCAATCCAGTGAGTTTTCATCTACTTTATCTCGTATCTTCCGACTGTTCTTCCTTACTTCATCCATATTACCTCCGGTCAATAAGTTAGATATTACCAATGTGTATTTTTGCTTCTCTTGTATTTAGATAGAACTATACACGAGGCATTCTAACATACGATATGCAGAGAATGGTTACCTCCAATTCATGCATAAAATCAAGAGACGGCTCCATTGGAATTGGAGCCATGATTGTATTTATTGCACTTATTTTAGTTGCTGCTGTAGCTTCAACTGTTATCATGGAGACAATAGAGAGTCTACAACAGAAGGGAGAAAATACTGGTTCCGATGTAAGTGCAACAGTAAACACCAAACCCCGCCCAACTAGCATAACTATCATTGGAGAAGGTGATGGAGAGTTATTTTGTGCCACTGAAAATGATAATTGTGATTTTGTTGGAACTAAATTGATTCGTTACGTTTCCAACGACGATTCATCAAAATTCTTTGATTTGGAACTTACCGGAGGAACTCCTTGTACCAATGGAGTATTTGGAGATCCTCATGTTGGACATACCAAATCTTGCTTTATAATGGATAGTAAAGAATTATTATTGACATGGGAAATGACTCCAGGATCATTAAATGTCCATGCACAAGACATAAAATTCCTTATTATTTGTGGTGAATCTGATACTCTACAATTTGATTCAAACGATATGGTAAGTGCTGAAATGACATTTTTAGACGGAACTAACACTGATGGAGACGAATCTGCATTTGTTGAAAATGATGTTATTGAAGCTGGTAAGAAATATCGTGTACCACTTTTACTTTATTCTTGTATTCCATCAGTAGGCCAGGAAATGACTTTGACTTTTTATGTAGATGGCGGAGGAGAGACAATAATAACGATGTATTTTGCATCAGTAGAAATCGGTCATAAGGTATATTAGTTGTATTATTTCAGGTACTCAATTCTATCAGAAGATGCAGATTAAAATGCTTCTTAGTCAAATTTAATTACTCCATGTGACCCTTTTATCTAGATTATATTCCTTAATGCTACTTATTTTATATGGCCTAAACAAACACTTCTTCATAAGTGAATTTATTTTGGTGAATTTATGAGGAATAAGATTGTTATTCCTTTAAAAAAAATTAAGACTAGTTCCAGGATAGATTGGTGGGAACTATTCTAAATAATATCATAGAAACCCTGTTATTCTGCCAAATATTAAAACTATGAAGAAGAATTATTATTCAATCATTTTTTATCAGTCAGAAATAGACAAATAGTATATCCTTATCGTTACAATGTAATGGATTTGATGTTGGTTCTTTCATTTCTGTTTTTTATGTCTATTTTTGCAGCAGTAGGTCTGGCATCTATGTTTGTAAAAGAAGACACAACCGATGATTATCTAGTAGCTGGCAGAGGGATGCATCCAGCATTAGCTGCATTATCTGCAGTTAGTACTTGGAATTCTGGATTCATGTTTATTGGTTTTATTGGATTTACTTACATGTTAGGTTTCAATGTTATTTGGTTAGCCTTATTATCTACAATAGGACAAATTGTAGCTTGGGCATGGTTGTACAAATTTATTCAAGAACAGGGCCAAGAAAGGGGTATCCGTTCACTTTCTTCTCTTGTTGCCGATCGGGCTGGCGCTCCAGAAGCAAAATTAGCTGCTATATTGTCTGTATTATTCCTTAGTATTTATGCAGCCGCTCAACTAACCTCTGGAGGAAAAGCCCTGTATGTCATGATGGGATGGAATGAGACAATCGGAATCCTCATTGGCTTTGTTCTAGTTGTAGCTTACTGCTACGCTGGAGGAATTAGAGCTTCAATTTGGACAGATGCAGCCCAGTCATGTGTAATGATAATTGGCTCAACTATTCTATGTTGGATTGCACTACAAGAGGTGGGAGGTTTCGGAGGCCTAACTGAGGGACTGAAAAATCAAGATCCAACACTTATTGAATTGCTCCCTCCTGATTTAAGATTTGGATTTTCTATGTGGGCATTCGCATTCTTTTTAGGTGGTTTAGGTGTTGCAGGACAACCGCAAGTAGTATCTAGAGTAATGACTCTTGGGTCTGATTCGGATCGCAAACAAGCCATGGTGTGGTTTTTCATTTGGCAGATTCCTTTCACAGTACTAATGCTCATCATCGGCCTAGCCAGTAGAATACTGTTCACTGCTAGTGATTTCGATCCAGAACTTGGCTTACCTATGTTGGCAATGGAATCAATGCCACAAATTGGTGTTGGTATGATTCTTGCATCTATTTTCGCTGCAACTATGTCAACAGCAGATAGCCAAGTTCTAGCATGTACTGCTGCCATAACAGATGACATTAAACCTGAATGGAGCCAAGATCATAAAACTACAAAGAGAGTAACACTGGTAGTGGCAGCATTTGCGACTATGATTTCAATAGGTGGACTATACATTCCTGGTGGTGACTCAGTATTCACGCTAGTTATTCTTGCAGTTTACGGCCTTGGTGGCGTTTTCATCCCGTTACTGATTATAAGATGGATGGGATACAAACCTGACACTACACATTCTATTGTGATGATGGTATCAGCTTTTGTTGGAGTCATAGGATGGAGTCTACTGAAATTTGGAGATTCAGATGGAATATTTCCTTCTGTACCTGGCATGGGAGCTGCATTCATAGCTCACTTTTTAATGAATCAAATTCGAACACCAGAAATATCTTCTCTTGGAAGATTCGAGATACCAACTCAAGAAAAATTGGCAACTTTTGCTGTAGTAATCGCACTAGGTCTAGTTATGAGTGAGACCGTGTATTATGTCTCCGCACCTAATTCTTCAAATGTATCTAATTCTACAGGAGGATATCTTGTAACATATACCGAAGAAACTATCCTTTTTACTTCAGGCTCTGAATACATAAATGATGGAGAAACCTTGTCCCTTTCATTCAATTCTGACTCAATTGAATCATGGCCAAATGGAACCAATGTGGTGGGGGCTTTGGTTTATCTCTCGTTCGATGAAGACGAAACTAGTAGTGGACTGGGTTGCGCAGTAGGAGGTGATTCTGAACCTGATACAATTACCGGTACTGTACGGCATAATTTGCTTAGATTACCTGATTGGAATGATACCGATTCCTCCCTTAATCAACAAGGTAATTTTGGTATTAAATTAGGAGAATTTGATGAAGGTTATCCAGGATTTTTATTAGGGCAGTCTCCTTTTTGGATATGGTTCACTGCAAATGCAGGACTTGCAATAGGTAATAATGATACTCAGTCGAATTATTCGAAATCTGAAATTCAAAATTCTATCGATCTCGGTGATGAAGGTCTTGGAGATTATTTCCTTGACATTACTGTTGATTCTGAAGAAGGCGGAAGCTTCCAATGTCAACACAACGACGATGGAGAACAGGTTGACTATGAAATCCAACTTATCACTTGGGATTATAATATAGAGTGGTGCTCAGATTGTGAAGTATTTGTACCTCCAGTTGTATGAGTGCACTTTTGTCAATGTAAATTGACATTAGAAGTAATTTTTATTTTAGACGATTTATCTGCAGAAAATTAACAGCAACCATCACATTTGCAATCTAATCCACAGGGCGAGCAGTCACAGCATTCACAGTTCATGTTATCAGAATTTAAAATCACTATTTAGAATTATCTCCATAAAAACTACCTAAGGAGGTTTTTAGTTACAATATTAATAATTTTCACTTAAACAATTATTAGTTTTTATTAAATACTTAATAACCACACATTTAGTTATATTGAGATGATACTATGAACGACATGAAAAATCCAGATTCAAGAATTCCAGTGACAGTTTTGACAGGCTTTTTAGGCTCTGGTAAGACTACACTTCTGAATCATATTCTTACCAGTACAGAACACAAAATGAAATTTGCAGTTATTGAAAATGAATTTGGAGATATTGGAATTGATGAAAATATTCTGGTCGAAAGTTCAGAAGAAAGTATTATTGAGGTAATGAACGGATGTATCTGTTGTACTGTACGTGGTGATCTTACTGAGTTACTCGTTTCCATGTACGATAGAATCAAAGACTTTGATGGAGTTTTAATTGAGACAACAGGTTTAGCTGATCCGGCACCAGTCGCGCAAACCTTTTTTGTTGATGAAAAAATCGTTGAATATTACAAATTGGATGGTATAATTACGGTAGTTGATGCTAAACATATTATTCAACATGTGGAAGAGGAAAAGCCAGAAGGTATCGAAAACGAGTCTGTTGAACAACTCGCATTTGCAGATCGTATTATGTTGAATAAGATTGATCTTGTTTCCACTGAAGAAATTAAAGAAGTTGAAAAAAGAATCAAGACAATAAACGGATTTGCTCCAATTTATCACACTGAGAATAGTATTATTGATCCAAAGGAATTGATAAATATTGGCTCTTTCGATTTGGAAAAAACATTGGAAATGGATCCTGAATTCCTTGATACTGAATCTGAACATGAACATGATGAACGTGTAACATCTACCAGTTCGAAATTCGAAGGAGCACTCAATATAAACAAACTTAATCGATGGATTGGTGATCTTTTGCAGGATTATGGAGAAGATCTATTTCGATATAAAGGAGTTCTCGCAGTTAGAGGTATGGATCAGAAATTTGTTTTTCAGGGAGTACATATGCTCTTTGCAGGAGATTTCAGTTCAGAGGTAGCTTCATGGAAAGAGGACGAGGTCCGTGAATGCCGCTTTGTTTTTATCGGTCGAAACCTGGATCATGAAGCTCTTCAGGCCGGATTGCTGGAGTGCAAAGCAGAAGATCTTAGATTCGACGTCGGAGACAAAGTTTATGCAAATATTGGAGAGTTTACTGAAGGCATAATTTTGAAATGTTGGGATGAAGGGAATCCATATCGGGTAGAAATTCAGGATGGAGAAAAATCTAATGTTTGGGTTCCTATAGATAATGATGATTTCGTCCGTGCCAAAATTTGAAACATCTTTTGATTAAAATTTTACAAAAGGAGCTTTGGTATGTCATCACGTGTTGTTGTTTGTAGTGGTTGTTGTTGTGGACGAGTTGAAAAAGGTCACAGTGAGGTGCCCGTTGATGCATTGAAGGATGCATGGGAAAAAAATAATCTTAAAAATAGCGTAGAACTTACAATTTCTGGGTGTCTAGGGCCTTGCAAAATGCACAACGTCTGTGTATTGATGACTGAAAACAATCAGATATGGCTTGGTGAACTTCGTGAAAATGCACATTTCGAAGCACTTGTTAAATGGGCATGTGATATTTCCAAGAATAGGCCCGAGGTCAAAATACCAGAAATTCTCCTAACTCATCAGTTCAATCATAAACCACTTGATATTTACAAAGTAATTCAATAGTAACAATATGACAGAGGACATTTTTTACATAATCTCTTTTATCATTAATAAATCATATAGGTCAACAGTTAAGTAAGAATCAAATTCCGATGTAAATCATGAATTTGACACCAATTGATTATGATTACGGAAACCCAGAGAATTATTCGTTCGCCACTAAAGTGACTTGTGCTAACGAAGATGCTCAGAAAATGTATGTTCTTGCACATGGCCATATGTTAAATTACAACCATGAAGAAGCAATTGCATGTTTTACAAAATGTGCTGAATTAGATCCAAATTGTGCCATGGCATGGTGGGGAATTGCATATTGCGTTTCTTCCAACTATAACTGGACTCCTGGATTAGGATCTGGTTATGATCCAATTCAGCAAGCTATCTCACTCAAAGACGGATGTACAGAACTGGAACAAGATTTAATCGACGCATTAGCTGAAAGACATTCTGAAGAAGCTCGTGATGCAGCAGACCCCTCAGTTCTCAATATGGGAAATAGCCCTGAACTAAATATTGCATTTGCTGAAGCTATGGCCCCTCTTTATGAAAAATATCAAGGAAACTTAGATGTTACCGCAATATATGTAGAGGCTCTAATGAATCTAAAAGCATGGCAACTTTGGAATAAGAATACATCAACTGGTGAAATTACTCCTGCAGATGATAATACATTACTACTAGTACAGGTTCTTGAAGATGCCTTCGAAAGTAGTGAAGAAGCAAAAGTCCATCCAGCACTTTGCCATCTATATTGCCATGCATTAGAATTGTCTCCATTCCCAGAAAGAGCACTCCCTGCAGCAGATGTTTTGCGTACTTTAATGCCAGGATTAGGCCATCTAGTTCACATGCCATCACATATTGATGCTTGGGTCGGTCAATGGAAAGAAGCCATTGACTGTAATATAGCAGCTGTAGAAGCAGATGATCGTTATGTTGAGATTACTGGCAACGAATCACAGTTTTATAAATTTTACAGGATGCATAATCACCACTTTGTAGTTTGGTGTGCAATGTTTGACGGACAATATGAAACTGCTCTAAAGTATGCACGCAAAGCAGTTAGTACCCTTCCTGCTGGAGATGCTGAATCAGGAGTGCAATTTATGTTAGCTGGAATTATACCGATGGGGGCTATTTTCCTAGAATCTTACGTTACAATGCCTTGGCACGTATTGATTAGATTTGGTAAATGGGACGAAATAATAAGCGAACCATTACATACAGACAGAGATGTTTTTCCTGCTGCAATTGCAACTCAGCATTATGCAAGAGGTGTTGCTTATGCTTCTAAGGGAATGGTCCCTGAAGCAGAAGCAGAACAAGCTCTATTCAAGGAGGCATTGCAAAATCCAGCTATTGCAGGTCGAGTACTTCACAATAACTTACTATTCCAAGATCCTAGTGATGGACCTTGTATTCTTTTAGTAAATGATGCTATTCTTGATGGAGAAATAGAATATCGTAGACAATTCTTGGCAAAAGAAAGTGGACAAGTAGCAGACTTTACTGCGGCTTTTGATCATCTCCGTCGTGGAGTAGATCTTTCTCTAAATCTTGCATACAATGAACCTTGGGGTCAAATGCAACCTGTTCGTCATATCTTAGGAGCATTACTTCTAGAACAAGGACACATTGAAGAGGCCGAAGAAGTATATCGTGCTGATATCGAACTTTGGAAAGACAATATGTGGGGATTACTGGGGCTCAAACTTTGTCTTGAGGCCCGTGGTGATACTTCAGGTGAATTACAACAAGTCTCTGCTCTATTTGAAGAACGTAGTGCCCGCGCAGATATAGTACCAGCAAAAACATGTTTCTGTGCTCAAGATAGCGTCAAAAGCGATTGCTGCTAAAACAAAGCTAAACCAAGAATAGAGAGATTTTTTATTTGTCAAAGGGATTTTTGAGCCCTAATGGTAAGTGGATAGTAAATCCTCTTCTATTGTTAGGACTATTATTCAAAAATTATGTTTTTTTGAGGCCGATATCCGTTCGTTACTCTGTTTGAAAAGAATCAGGTTTTCTTTTCTAGAAAGTTTTCTATCAACCATTGGATAAGGGTAATCTGTTCCAATAATACATTCCGATGACTCCTGAACATCAATTGGAGCCAAATGTGGTTCGTAAATGTACTTTGATGGAAATGCAGCGAGTTCTGGTATCCAATGACGAATAAATTTTGTTTCAATAGTTTCTACGTTAAGACTTGATTTAGAATCAGGACATGGGTTATAAATCCGATAATAAGGCATTGAAAAAGGAGCAACGCCCGCAAGCCAAAGCCAATTACCATTATTCAGTGCCCAATCGGAATCAACTAATTTCTTTTCAAATATATCTCTGCCATATTTCCAGTTCTGCCAAAGTTGTCCACGGGTTAGAAAGCAAGATACAGCATGTCTGCCTAGGTGATGCATCCAACCTGTCGACTCAAGTTGCCTCATCATAGCATCAATATATGGAAAACCCGTCATACCTGATTCCCATGCTTTTATTTTTTCATTATTATACTCTCCCCAACGAATTGTTTTACAATTTGAATTACCTACATCATTATCCCAATTTTTTACTGATCTCGAAAGAAGATAAAACATCTCTCTAAACATAAGTTGACCATGTAGTGACTCAGGAGGATTTTCATGTCTTGAATTAAAATGAATTTTTAAACATTCATTCCAAACTAACCTGGGAGAAAGACAGCCATTACTAAGGTAAGGAGATAGTCCTGTAGTTGTTGGTTCCAGTGGATTATCTTTTTTATTTGTTGAAATTGTATCCGGTTTTTTGAATGAATTGACAAAATCTGGTCTTTTGGAAATTTTCCGCTCTAGTCTTTCTAATCCTTCTTTTTCACCTCCAATAAAATAAGAATCAACTATATTAAAATCCAATTTCAATTTAATTAATCTATTCTTGAGCATATCGTCTGTTATATGGTATTTTTTTATTGGATATTTGTCAATCATGTTATTCATAGCATCTAAATCGAATCTCAAATCATCCGGAGGAGATAAAGACTTACCAACAAAATATCCATTCGGACCTGCTTCAAAATTTTCTCTGAATATTTTATCAATATCTTTTGCCGACTTAGGATTTACATAATTTGGAGATTGAACTATCATTTCTATATTCAAAATAGTATTAACTGCAGGAATTATTTTAAGATCAATACTGGAATTTGATAAATTATCTTTTATTTCATTAATAGAATTCCGTTTACGTGGTTCAGAACAATAATCGCATATTAGATATTTTAGCTCAGAATCTGAACTTTCAATGATGGAACTAATTACTTCTGATGATTTACCATAAAGAATCAGAATGTTTGTCCCATATTTCTTTTTAAAATTTTTATTTAAGTCTAAAAGGGACTCAAATAAGAACTTCTTTCGATTATGGCCTATTTCATTTGAATCTTGATTAAACCATTCTTTATCAATAATATATATGGGAATAATTACATCTATTTCTTCTGAAGAATGTACCCAATTTAGTAGAGGATTATCATGAATTCTCAGCAAATTACGAAACCATACAATTGCTTTTTCCATCTTCTCATCTCCTTTTATCACAAAATTCAAATTAGATTCTAATACGAATTATAAATAACGGGTAGTGATTAGAAATTTAAATTAATGTTCAGAATATTTTATTAATTTTTTTCAATTATCATAGTGTACTTTTTACACTAAACATAATTGGCAGGTACATGCCTAAATTAAAAGTTGGAGATTCTGCTCCAGATATTTCATTGCCAGCAATAGACGGAAGTACATTTACAATGTCTTCAAATAAGGGTAAGAGAATTATTTTAACCTTCTTTCGTTTCTCCACTTGTCCCTTTTGTAATATCAGAATTAATAAGATTATGAAAAGATGGGACGATTTTCCAGATGATACCGTTATGGTTGGCGTTTTTGATGCCGAGATATCCGATCTTGCCGAAAAGATGGCAAAACACAACCCAAAATTTACCATAGTAGCAGATGAAAAATACCAGTATTTCCTAGAAAATGGTGTCCAT
>NTJP01000013.1 GCA_002457145.1 Marine Group II euryarchaeote MED-G38 | reverse complement strand
AATTAACCTGATAATGGTTACTTGGCGTTGCACGACCTTGGGCCCTAGGTCGCCAATTAGTAGCAACTTGACCTCTATGAGCGGCAACATGAGTTATTATCATGTCATCTGGTTCTATAGTATCATATCTTTGGCGTGCATTATCCATGGCACTAGAAATTAATTTGGAGAATTCTTTCGAGGCTTTATTAGGATATTTGCCAGGCCCTAGTTTGCCTTTTCTATGACCTGCCATTGTATTCCCTCCTCTTCCTTTTCTGGACCGTCGAGTGTAAGGAATGGCTCTCTTTTTGTTAATTACATCGTCGAGATATAGAAGGGCTTCGGAGGCATTCATCCCCCTTAGGGCCTTTGCTATGTGATAGCAGTGTTTATGATGACAATTAATATTTACAGCTCTAGCAGTAGCCAGATATGAACCATCCAAAAGTTGTGTATATCCAGATTGTGGTTTTCCTACTTCTCTACTCATATACTAACCTCACTTTAATGAAACGTGCTGTGATGAACGGGTCGCACCTACACCCGGACCAGTATGGGTCACTGAATTTCTAGTCCTTGCAAATTCTCCTAATGCATGGCCAATCATCTCGGGAATTATTTCTACGTTTACAAACATTCTACCGTTATGAATCCCGATTGTAGTGCCGACCATTTCTGGGAGCACGTACATACCTCTACAATGCGTCCTTACTATTTTTTGGGCTTTATTCTCTCTTATTTTCAGAAGAAGTTTTTCACACTCGGGACTTAATCCTCGTGCTAATGAACGCTTGGCACGTGAGGGCATAAGGGTTGCAATACTATCAGAATCAGGACTATCCATTGGAGGATACAATGGAAGAGTTAATAATTCTTGAAGAGTATATCCTCTCCATAAGAATTCTTTCTTCCTACGCTCACTTATTTTTGATCTTCTCTTTCTTGCTTGACGTCTTGCAAGTTTAGGTGAGCGGAACATTTTTTTGGATTTACGGGCCATCTTTTACACTACTCCTTCCTTCTTCCTCTACCTGTCCTACTAGGTGCTATATTTCCGACCTTTTGACCAGGTGGGGCATTTCGGCTAACAGAATTGGGGCCGTGAACAGCTTGATGATTTCCTCCACCATGAGGATGATCGACTGGATTCATTGCGACTCCACTAACTGATGGGTACAATTTTCCTCGTGCTTTTGCTCTATGATGTGCTGCACCAGCTTTCATCAATGGCTTATCAGTTCTTCCATGGCCTCCTAAGACTCCAATAGTTGCTCGACATTTAGAAGGTAATTCCTTCAATCTACCGCTTGGTAGTCGAACTCGTACTGTATCCTCCATGCGAGTTTCTAAAATAGCAGAATTACCTCCTGATCTAGCGAATTTACCTCCATCTCCTGGTCTTGATTCAACATTACAAACCGGAGTACCTTCAGGAATTCTATCCAAAGTTGTTACGTTACCCGGCCTTAAAGTTACATTTTCTCCAAAGGCAATATTTTGTCCAACAGAAATTCCCTCTGGTGCTGCGTAATGACTTATCGTTCCATCGTCGAATTTAATTTTTGCGAGAGGTGCAGTATGTGCAGGACTATGGATTAGATCAATGATTTCTCCAACTTCGTCTGATTTTCGTGGAAGCTTATTATTTGCAGGGAAACGGTGAGAACTGACTTTATTTTTCGGACTTGATCCTTGGCGTTGTGAACGTGTTCTTTTACCCATAATACCACCCTAATTAAAACGCGCCTAACTTAAGCGCAGCCTCTTCTGCATCATAACCTTCTGCTAAACGAATACTAGCATGTTTACCAGAACGAGTTATTTTTGTATTTACTTTGGCCACCTTTACATCCAAAAGTTTTTCCACAGCATCACGTATTTGTGGCTTAGTAGCTTCACGCCTTACGATAAATTCTATTCTGTTGTTATTTTCTTTATACTGCCCATCAAAATCAGCCACTCTTCTTGCCTCTAAAGTTTTTTCAGTAATCCAAGGCATTAATATTATACTGTAAGGATCTACCATGAAAATCACTCCAACTCCTCAATAGCAGACTTAGTCCATACTGTTAGTCTACCCATATCTCCACCAGGTGCTAAATCCTCAGCACACAGATCTTTAGATGCAACTACGTCTACTCCTGGGACATTTTTGGCTGCCTTGTGTAATCCTTCTTTCTTTGAAACAACAAGTAAAACACTCTTTGGAGTTCGATATTTGCGACCTCTCATTGTAGCTTTACCAGCTCTTATTTTTCTACCTTCTTTGGCACGAATAAGATCATCAGCCAGACCTAATCCTTCCATCATAGCTACAAATTTTCGAGTTGAATATTGAAGGGGAATGGTTTCTAAATCATATTCTTCATCAGTATTATTTCTAGATTCAACATATTCTCCTATGATAATAGGGAATCTAATGTCTTCGCTAAATTTATGCCCTCTAGCAGAAACAATTGATTTATCTACAGATGCAGTAATTGCAGAATTTCTAGCCATTAATCTTTGTTTGGAATTTAATTTTTGTGACCAGTCTTTTGCCACCATTGGGCCATGGGCCCTTCTTCCTCCTCTTGTGTGAGGATTTTGAGCTCCAGTCCTTTGACCGGTTTTCCTCATAATACGTGAAACACCTCTTCCTTTGCCCCACCATTCTACAGAATGTTTCATCCCAGGCTGTGGAGATTTCTTTCCATCATGTTCACGGTGGCCGTATGGTTGTCTCCTATTTGCTCTTGAAGCATGAACTGCCGATCTAACTAAATCTTGACGTATTTCAGAATTAAAAACATCTGGAAGAGTAATATTTTTACCATCTTTTATCGATACTTCATAGGATTCTGCTAACAACCCTGCATCTAATTCTTCTTGGATTACTGAATTAACCAAGTTATATGTTTTTATCTTCAAAATAATCACACACCTTGCTTACTAGAAGTACTGAGATAAGTAATTTCTACCTCAGGTTGATCTGCTTTTGGACGAATAGGATCACGGAATCTAAGCATTCTTTTTGCTGGCCCTGGTAGACTGCCTTGGAATACGACATATGGATTGTTAACTTCACCATAATGTAGAAAACCACCAGCAGGAGTAATTTCAGATTCTTCAGGGTTGGATATTCGAAGAATTCTCTTATTCAATTCAGTTCTCTTGTGGTATCCTACTTGACCTGCTTGCCTGATTGTTTTACGTACATATGCGGTTCCAAAATCTCCCATATTTCCCCCTTGCCTTCGACGCTTACTATTTTTGTGGCTTAGTAATTTAATGCCCCATCTCTTAATAGAACCTTGCCAGCCTTTACCTTTGGTAACGCCTACAACATCTATATCCTTGCCTACTTTGAATACATCTTCTACGGCTATAAAATTCCCTAGCCTATCTTTTGCCCAATCTAATTTCTCATCATTGTTTCCGCCAACTAATCCGACTTCCATTATTTCAGGAGTTTTAGTTGGTATACTCTTAACCAAATTTGGTTGAGTGGCGACAATTAGTCTTATTTCACAGAGATTGTTAGATTCATTCTTTAGTGCGTCAAAAGATTTTTCCATATTTTCTCCATTACTCAAAGGGATCCGACCTGCTCTCTTTGCAGGTTTTCTTCCTTCATCGATATCTCTCTTACCTCTGGTATCATTTGCTAATCTCGGCATTAATCCTTCAGGACCTGATTCAGATATATTGGACCAAGCCTCACCTGCTGTTTGCATCCCATATGGAGTATTACGATAGCCACGTACTGCAAGAACTTTCATTGGAGGAGTTTCGACTACCGTTACTGCTTTTCTTATCTCTTGTCCAGCTGAAGTAGAATTAGGATTATTATCTTTCATTAAGATGTGTGTCATGCCTGCCTTCCAGCCTGCGAATCCTTGAACCTTAACTTCTGAGGAATCCCCACTTGGCCATGAAGAAATACGAGGGAATTGTCTTACTGCGCGTTTTCTAGGGCTATAGCCCATACTACCTCTGCGCGGTTTACTTTTATCTGCCATAATGCATCTCTCCTTTTTTTACCAAAATATCCCGTAAACGGGTTAAATGGGCCCAATACGTAAAGGAGATACCGTGACACCGTCGTTGATTTTACGAACGTAAAAACAACAATCAGGATGTTAAACAGAGCCTAAGGTGTCTGGTATCTCACGTTGTGAGCGGCCTTCCGACTAACATACCCTATTTGAACAAATCGGGGGTTTAAGATTATACCAATGTAATGATTTAGCGTTGAATTAGTGTAAATATTTTGAACCATGCACTCTAAGACTCTAAATCATGTACCCCTCGATACATCATACAAACTTAGTTCCAGATGTTATCGAAGCGCGGGCATATCAGCTTGAAGCTGTAAATGAAGCATTGAGTGGTTCAACGATGTTAGTACTACCTACAGCTGCGGGTAAAACGGCAGTGGCATGGATGACAATAGCAGAAAAAATGAGGGAAAATATAGGAAGTATCTTACTGATAGCACCCACTGTTGCATTGGTAAATCAACATCTGAATGGAATAAATAGAGCACTATCTCTAGATAATACAATCCCAATTACAATAACTGGCCAGGATAATGTGAAAAAGAGATCTACGATGTGGCCATCTTCAAAGTTAATCATAGCAACACCTCAGGTAGTAAGGAATGATATTGTAAATGAGATTCTAGATCCTAAAAAATTCACTTTGATTATATTTGATGAAGCCCATCATTGCATAGGGAAACATGCAATGGCACAAGTTGGAAAATTATATAATTCAAAAATAGAAAAACCACTAGTATTGGCTATGACTGCAAGTCCAGGTTCAAGTACTGGACAAGTAGAAGAAATATGTAGAAATCTAAAGTTGGAAAGAATATATCTAAAATCACCAAATGATCCTATGTTATCTAGATATTTATCAAATTTAGAGATTCAAGAAATTAAAGTTAATGTTCCTGAAGAAATAATATTACTCACTAATCCATTGATTATCTGGCAAAAAGGGATAGTAGATCGCGAAAGAAGACGTGGGATATATGTAATGCCGGGAGAGATTAATCATATAGGATTATCAAATGCTATAGACAGAGCAAAAAATGCAATAAAAAGAGGAGATAAAAGTGCATACACTTCAATATCACAAATTGGTACTGCGATGAGATTACATCATTTAATTAACCATATGCTATGTCAAGGAACTGCTGCTTCAAAAGAATTTTTATTAAGACTAGGTGAAGAAAATACGAAAAAAAATGTTAAAAATTTTATGAGAGATGGGAGGATTCAAAATCTTTTGGAAGAAATTAAACAAGTTAATGAAATTCATTCGAAAGTAGGAGCAGTTAGGAGATTAGTTAGAGAAAGATTGAGAAGAAATTCAGACAGTAAAATTATAGTTTTTGCAAGTTTTAGAGATACAATAAAAGTTTTGAATGATGCATTAAATGATTTGAAAGATGCGCGGCCTGTTAAATTTATTGGGCAATCGAATAGAACTAGCGGAGATGGCTTGAAGCCAAAAGAACAAATAGAAATATTAAATGAATTTAGAGAAGGTTCGGCTAATATATTAATTTCAACATCTGTTGGAGAGGAAGGATTGGATATTCCTACTGCAGATTTAGTTATATTCTACGAGCCCGTTTCTAGTGAGACTAGGACTATACAAAGAAGAGGACGTACAGGTAGGCAACGAGAAGGAGAGGTGGTTGTGCTAATAGCAGAAGGTACAAGGGATGAAAATTCTAGAGCTGCAGCACTAAAAAGAGAGGTAAATATGCACAAGGTCGTTCGAAGAGTGAGTAGAAATTTATCTCTTTCCAATCACATAGGGAAAAGTAAGTTAAATAATTTTAAAGTTAAATTAGATGAAAAATTTATTTACTCATCAGAATTTATTAGAAAAGAGAAAGCTTTACATGAGCCAAAAATTATTGAATATGATGAGACTGTAATAGAAAAAATAGATAAGAGTAAGAACCGGATTAAATTAGATAAATTTCGTTCTTATGAACAAAGGGGCTTGGATGAATTCAACTAAGCTAGTTACCTATTACTGCAATTCTTGTCCTAAGTTGAGCAAGTCTTGTATTATGATGTCCAAAGGCGAAATCAAGTAATTCTGTCATGTGAATTATTGGCATATTGATTGGATATTTAACCTGTCTTGACGCTTTGCCCTGGTATATATCAAGAACGGTATGTGAAAGATTACAGGCACTTACAATAATTTCTGCACCTTCATCTTTAGCGTCCATGATAACATTTGCTGATTGCTTCAAAACTGTAGGCTCTTCAGAAAGTAAGCCTGGTACTCCAACACTTTGAGTTCTACTATCCCAAATTACAGGAGTACCTCCTATTGCATCGATCAATTTCTCTAGATATGAGGGATCAAATGGATTATCTCCTCCGCACATTCCTGATTGTTGCATATTTGGGCCATAATAACCTGCAATATTGAAGTTAATTGGGTTTTTAACAGCTTTAGTGACTTTATCTAAGCCAACTTCATCCACCAACACATGGAGTAGATGATGGACACTTATTGAGCCATTAAATTGTAAACCACAGGTTTTCTGCAATACTGTATTCACTTCCGCCAATAAAATTGGGTCATTATTTAATGTATGTAAATCTTCATTTAAATTTCCTGATGTCGTGGCACAAGGAGTCATTATATCCAAACCTAAAGTTTCAGCCATCGCAAATGTACGTGCATTCAAAGTTAGTTGAAGTCTTTTATTCGCTTGACGAACAATACCTGCGCCGCAACTAGTTGCGCCCTCTAGTGGAATTAATTCTATGTTCAATGATCTTGCCAGAGGGATTACGGTATCATTAACTTCTGGAGCGCTACTGTGAGAAACGTTACCAGGATGATATGCATACTTCAATGGCATTAAAATCTACCATCCAATTCATTGAATATGGCTACAACTTCATGATGGTTTCCTACTGAAGAATTAAATTGTCTCGGCATTTTACCGATTCCAGCAGGAGGGAGTATCATCCCTAAGCCATTGTTAATCATATTTCCACCAGTCCTGGTAAATCCAAGTAACATTCTCGCAGTAACTCCTGAAAATAAATTACTGAGTAATCCCAAAGGGCCTAATACTTGTCTAAAAATAACTGTATCATTCACTTTACCACTACTCTTAATTGACCAAGTATACCACCAAACATACTTTCCATGTCTTCCATTGAAAGAATTAGAATTAAGAGAGGAAGTTTTTGCATCTAACAATGCCTCAGATACTGAATCAGAAACAGACATTTGACGGCGTATTGAAGATAAATCTGTCTCTGCCTTGATTCCATTGGAGGATGATAGATAGTTTTCTATCTCTAGCTTTTTAGTATCAGAAGTACGAGGATCATTTTTTCTGGCCCATGAACTGATAACTAAAGATGGTCCAATATAATTTTCTGAGAAAGGAGTTGAATCAGAGCATGCATGTAGCAGAGGGAAGCTTGGAAAGTTCTTAATTGAATGCAAATAAGAAGCAGTAGACTGAGACATAATTCCCATAGGCCCTTGAGGGGTACTCTTACCTTCTCTGGTAGCGGCTACCATCCAGGGTTTACTTGATTCTCTCTTTCTTTCTAATTTCCATGTATCAACTAGTAAGTCCCTTATTACATCAAAGCATGGTAGAGGAGCCAATTTTAAGGATAAAATACCATCATCGTTCAACGGTAATGTATCAAGACGTAATGTGCCAGGTAAAGTCAATCTTCCATTTATTGAAATAGCTGTGTTTGGGTCATCACAATATCCATCTCTGAATGTAAGGCTTCCATCATGTGAAGATTTGAGTGTCCTTAGAGTTTCCAATACTGACATATGACCTGGAAGAGAACAAATCCATGTATCCTTTCCTCTCGATTTACTCTCTGGGTCATATCTAAAAATAGATATTTCTACTTGGATGTTTTCAGAAATCAAAGATGGAATGCTAAAACCATCATCACCTGTTGCGCCAACCGCGTCAGAACCATCTACATAATTACGGATCAGGTCTATTTTTTCTTCTTGGAAATTACCCGTTCCATCTACGGCCGACATGTGAATTAGGGATTCTAAAGTCCATTGCGTGGCCAAGGAGTCATAATCAACGTCACAATCAACCCTGGCAACAAGTCTATTAGCACCTAATTCTTCAAAACGGCGATCCCAATCTTTACCTGATTGACAGAATAGTTCATAGCTAGAATCTCCTAAAGAGAGAACAGAAAAATTCAATCCTTCCAAAATAGGGTTGTTTTCTAAATTAGCTTTTTTCCATAATTCTTCGGCATTATCTGGCATTTCACCTTCGCCCCATGTTGAACAAACTATGAGTACTCTTTTGTGTTTTGAAAGTGAATTGAAATCAAAACCGTCCATATCATAAACTGTTCCAACAAGTCCATATTTAGAAGATTCTTTAACTATCTTTGCAGCTATTTCTTCAGAATTACCTGATTGCGATCCAAATAAAACAGTAAGACTTCTGTCTCCAGCATTTAAGAAGGAATCTACATCCATTCCTGAAGAGTCTAGTTCTAAAGAGTCAATCGAACTATTAATTTCATCATCAGCTTGCTCAACAAGGACTGAGACAGATTCTTTAGGTATCTGTTCGACAGCCCCTCCTTCTACTGATGCCATTAATTGTAAAGTAGCATCCATCCATATTTTCGCTGGTTCTTCGTAATCCACATCACAATCTACACGAGGATGTATTCTAGTTGCACCTTTGGATTCGAACCAGTTATCCCATTCTTTCCCTGATTCACAGAATAAGTCATAAGATGAATCTCCTAATGCAAGAACAGAAAAACTAACACCTTCTAAATTAATATCTTCATCAGCATTGACGGCTTCCCACAAATCTTCAGCATTATCAGGTTGTTCTCCATCACCCCATGTACTGCAGCAAATCAAAACTCTATTATTATTTGAAATCTCTGAAATTGAAGTTTCATCCATCGACTTTACTGTTGCTAGTAGGCCATGTGATGAGGCAGCTTTACCTGCTTGAGTTGCTATCTCTTCAGAATTACCTGATTGAGACCCAAATAAAATTAGAAGCGGAGAATTGTCAGACATTACAACACCTGTTAGTTATACAACCCTTTCCACTAGTGACCGATTATTATAAGTCTCGTTTTTTAAATGTCAAAAACATTACAAAATTAAACAGTATTTACATACCCATTCCGTCAAATTCTCCAGGTTCCATTGGACCCGTACTTCGACTAGAAATAACATCATCAATCCTAAGAATCATCACAGCAGTTTCAGAAGCACTTTGTATAGCTTGTTCTACAACTCTACTAGGTTCGAATACCTTGGCGCGATTCATGTCCACAACTCCTCCATCATACACATTAACTCCAAAAGTTGATTTTCCTTCGGAATGTGCTTTACGCAAGTCTATGATTGTATTAACAGGATCGAGTCCAGCATTTTCGGCAAGAGTACGGGGTATTACCTCTAGAGCCCCAGAAAATGCCTCAATAGCCATCTGTTCCCTTCCTCCTATTCCCTCGGCATAAGAACGAAGTCCACGACTTATTGCGGCCAGAACAGAACCTCCTCCGGTTAATACTGCACCATCTTCATGTGCGACTGCTACAACTCCTATTGCGTCATCGAAAGCTCTACGAATTTCATCCACTACATGTTCAGTACCGCCTCTGAGCAAAACTGAAACGCTTTTTGCTTCAGGACAACCAGTAATGAATACCATATCAGAATCACCTATCTTCTTTTCTTCGACTTTGGCGGCAATTCCTAAATCATCTACAGATAAATCATCAATATTTGTGACTATATTACCACCAGTTGCTTTAGATAAGGCTTCCATATCACTCTTTTTAGCCCTCCTTATAGCAAAAATACCAGATTTTGCCATATGATGTTGAGCTAAATCATCTATTCCTTTTTGACATATAATTACATTTGCACCCACAGATGATATTTTATCAACTAATGATTTTAGATAGTTCTCTTCTTCTGCCATGAATTTTGACAGCATATTTGGGTCCGTGATTTGTATTTTGGCATCTACCTCTGTCTTCTTTACTTCTATTGCAGAATTAATCAACGCGATTTTCGAATTAGAAACCATCCTAGGCATTCCAGAATGTACTCTTTCTTTGTCCATAATTATGCCGTCTATTAGAGAGCTGTCTTTTATTGAGCCTCCTTGTTTCTTCTCAACTTTTACATCATCTAAGTCTACGATCATCATGCCATCAATCTCTTGTGCAACGGATAATACTGCACGTACACTAATATCTGCCAGGAATTCTTTAACTGCGCCCGCACTTTTACCAGTTAATGCAGTTTTAGCCACTTCTTCCAATGTTTCAGGTGAAACATCAATTGCATGGTTATCGATCATTTCAGCTGCTTTATCAGATGCAAGTCTAAATCCTTCACAAATTACAGTTGGGTGAACATTCTGCTCTACTAAATCTTCACTTCTTTTTAATAATTCTCCAGCTATCACAACTGCACTCGTAGTCCCATCATAGCAATGTTGTTCTTGGGTTTTTGCTATCTCTATGATCATTTTTGCTGCAGGATGTTCGATATCCATTTCTTTCAGAATTGTGGCACCATCATTTGTGATCACTACATCACCCATACTATCTACTAACATTTTATCCATTCCCTTGGGGCCAAGAGTAGATCTTACAGCATCAGCCACAGCCTTCGCAGCTGCGATATTATTACTCTGTGCAGTACGGCCGCTTGTTCTTTGTGTTCCTTCTTTCATTATGAAAATTGGTTGTTGTCCATTATACATTAAATCACTTCCATTATACTGCTTGTCCTTGGCACCGTATTATTAGTCATAAGTCCTCGCACAAGATTAATTTAAAAATTATTCATTTATTTTTTCATCCAACCATTCTTGGCCGTAATGAATCCATTGTTCCATAGTCCATCCATCAGGTAAACCATTTTCTGGAATGGGGGGGTGTTCTGATGTTTCTGGAGATTCGGGTTGCGGAGGTTGTTGCTGGAATATTTCTTCCGAACCACCAAACATTGAGTTTGCAACCTTATCTGATGAAGGTAATTCTAAATTTAAATTAGATTTTTCACCATCCCAGCCATCTATAGTCATATTATACCCATCCAAAGTAGAAATTTCCTCTAAGGGTGCATTAGCTTTTCGGATGATGCGTAAAGACACAAGAGATATGCCCAAAAATACTACTAAACCAGCAATTATTATTATTACATTTCCCGTAATCCATGCAATATTTCCAGCATCAGGGCCAGTCTCTATTGGCTCAGGCTTAACTAAACTGATTGTTACAGTTCTGGTGGAAACATCTAATTCGCTACTAACTACCAAAGATACATCAAAATCTACTTGATTCATTTCTAAATTAACGAGATCGGCAGGTCTGACATCTAAGTAAATAGTCACATCTCTCTCTTCTCCCGCCTTCAGAACGAAATTACTATCTTCTTCATCTAGCCAAGCTCTGTAAATAGTGTATTGATTTTCTAAATCAACTTCAGTCCTAACCTGTTGGTCCTCAGTAGGGTGCATACTTGAGATAGTAAATGTCAATGAATAGTAATCTCCTGCATCAGTTATTTCCATAGCATCAGAAAATGGTGAAGGAGGAGAAGAGCGTAACCAACCCACAGTTCCGACATTGAAAAGAGCCTCTCCACTTCCCAATACTGATAAACCACTTTCTGCAGATTCGATACTAGTGGCCTCTAATGTTATTTTCCTTGAGCCATCGGCATCCTCACCGAATGAATAGCTTACTGATAAATTATAAGATGTGCCTGCGGGAATGTATGGAGTTCGTCCATTATTTAATCCTTGAGCCGAAGTAAATACATCAGAGACATGAGAAAAAGAAATATCAAAGGCGTCGACTGTATTTCCTTTATTCCAAATTTCCCAACGAAGAGTTCTGTCATCACTGCCAGCTCCAAAAATTTCCTCAGTCATATCTAAATCAGGAATTTCTACGAGGTAAGTGACCGGTACCGTTACGTAAACACTTGAGCTAAATGAAAAATCAGGATCGATTCTACTAGTTGCTGTAACAGTGACTTCATAGGTACCATTCTCAACTCCCTTGTTCATAGGTAAAAGAAGAGATATGGTCGTATCACCACCATTAGGGGGAATACCTGAAGTAAGTTGTGTACTAGTGGCTGGAAGTAATTGCCAATAATCAGTTGTTACTGAAATGTCGAATGATTCTTCAGTATTTCCATTGTTAATTAAAAATATTTCAATTACTTTACCAAAGCCATTTGCAGGAGCAAATAACTCATTTTTTATTGGTGCAACTACCAAATCATGATAAACAGGTACTTCGATATACAGGAGTATTTCTGCTTGAAATATAGCAGGAGATCTTCCATTTGCAATCAAAGATAGTGTATAAATACCTGGCGCTAAACCTTCGGGGGCTGTAATTTCTGCATTAAGAACAAATTCTTCATTTATTGAAGAATTTAATAAAGAAATTTGTTGATTCGTCGCAGTATCATACCATTTTATGTACTCTGAAGGCCATTCATTTGTATCAAAAGAACCTCCTAGATTCCAAGTGGCAATTTGATTACCATTATTTTTTAAATTCATGGTGATATTTGCTGAATCACCTGGCAACAATGTGGCAGCAGGATTTAGTAATTTATCAGGAGATAGAGTAATCGAATATGTTGGCTCAACTTTAACTGGAATTACTAAAGCAAATTTTGAATTATTTTGAACTCCATCATTTATATCAACTATCCAATCTATCTCTTGTACTAGAGTTCCATCAGGTATGGATAAATTAAACCAAACGTCAGTAACAGTTCTTGCTTTAATTACCTTGCTCACGACATAATTATCATGATCAACTAAATTATTTGAGTCTATTCTTAAGGGATATTTATACATCCAAGATTGATTGGATAAAACTGTAAAATACCTCAAGGTTATATCGATATATCCTTTGTTCATTATTCTGCAATGAAGTGATGGGGGACTAGGATCGGCTGCCAAAACGATATATGAATTAGGTAAGGGGTCATTGCATTGAGCATCCAATGTATACTCTGGGTAACGTTCGATACCGAATACTAGGAAAGAATCTAGATGAATCCCCTCATTAGCATCGGAACCGTCAGATAAGAATAAAAACGAGAGATAAAAACCATCACTTTGGTGTAAACTAGAGACATTCCAAATTAATCTAGACCATTCGCCTTCGTTAGTAGAAAGATTTTGTTCCGTGTAGTTATAATAATGAACGTCATATCCAGAATCAGTTTCTAGCAATACTGAGTCACCATTATCCATATCACCCCAAGCATTTGTTACGATCTGCATTGAATAAAAATTTGGACTTTTTACCTTGACTTTACAGATATATTGCGAATATAATGAAGACATTGCTGAAGTATATCCTCCTTGGCCCAAACCATGTTCATAATTATCTCCCCAAATACCGTCAGCGCAACCATCTTGATTGCTTGTAGTTACCCATGCCCAATGTAATCTGTCATATCTATTTGAAGCATATCTATTGCTATCATCTCCGGAAACTTTCCAATGCCAATCTCCGTTTGCACTATTATTATTCTCCATCCTCCAAGTACCAGTTGGGAAATCTCCATCTAGAGTTTGTCCATTTTGTTCATAGCCAGCCCCAAACCAAGTCGGCCTACCATAACCTTGAGGAGTATTTGTACAATATTTTCCTTCACCACCTTCATCACCACAATTACCGTTATCCATATCATCATACCATGCGGCTACGGGGACTTCCCGCTCGACTCTGTTGTTGTCAGTATTGCCATCTTGTAAACCAGCATCAACTAAGCCTACTATTACCATACCTCCTCCCAATAAGCCTTCATCATTCAGAGTACTATGTGCGGTGTTTGGAATCCAGACGAAATCTAATCTATCAGATTGAGAACCTGCTAAGGATACATTGAATTTCCATTCTTTTATCATGAAGCCAATGGGATGCCATATTTGTAAAGTAGCATTTGCTGTTACCTGTGTTGGCTGAAAACCTAATTGAATAAATGTTACATTAATTTGTATTGGAGTCCCTTTGATTAGATATTCCTGAACAGAATCATCTGGTTGGTTCCATTCCATTGGTGCGCCAGAAGAATTCCCTAATTCTATATCTAGGGCTCTGAAATCTACAGCATCGGACTTAGAATTAGCTTTGGAGGAATTAGAGATATCAAAATCTGCAGAAGATATCATCGGATAAGCACTAACAAGAAGAAAGGCTGCCACGACGGCATAGGAATAGACACTACGCATGTGGTATTCGAATGAACTTTTATCTATGAAAGTATGGGGTGGAAGTTTGAATATTTATACAGATGAGTTTCTAAAAAATATATTAAAACAAATACTCCAAGAGAGAATTAAATGAAGGTCTTATCTCTATTGAATGATACGTCACCGCGTGAGTGTGGGGGGGAATTTACTCAAACGGTTTCATTTAGCCATAATCATAATATGTCAAGTTACAATTGTACCGACGTTCCTATTCTCGATTGCATACCTGATCGATATAGATCTTGATAATGCTAGCATTGGACTGAGGACTGAGATGATAAGTTGGATAATTGTAGCAGGAGTAACATATGGAATTATTTCACTTGGTCTTGCATTAATTATGAGTGGTTATACTCCATTTTATGTTTCAAATAAAGGTGGATGGCTTGTTTTAAGTGGAATGAGTAAGAGAAAAAATGACCCAGAGATGATAGATAGAGCTAGACTAAATGCATATAAAACTCCACATGGAACAATGAGTAGATTGGTATACAATAAGATTAACAAAGAGGATTATGATATAATGACCGTTCACGGGGGTTTACAATTATTAGCTATACCATTACAAGTTATCCTTATTGCAGTACCATTAATAATAATGGAAGGAATGCCTGATAATTTAATTAAATCAGACTCTGCCTTTCAATTGGGAATAATAGGATACTTAATCGCATTATGGGCTGCAATAAGAATACATCCATTAATTTCTTCTAGATTAATTGGGTTCGCCTACTTATTAAGGAATATTTTAGGAAGATTTGGAAGAGTTTCATGGACGATGCCATTGATTCTTTATTGGATTTTTGCAAGATTCTTTCTGGCTCTATCATTAGGTTGGCTGGGAATTGATTATGAGCAATGGCATGAGATGCAATTAGAAAAAATAGTTATTCAAACCGTAGTTGATGAAGCAGTTATTCCTGAAAAGGCCTTACTTGATTCTATTGTCGCAATTTCAGTATTACCAATGGCTACATTTACTACTTTTTCTGTCCTGAGTGGAATGAAGGAAATGCCAGAATGGATGTTAGGGCAGGAAGAAAAATTAGAAAAGATAAATATAAATTCTTTAGAATTGACTAATGATATAGAAAATAAAGATAATGATGATGATCCATTCGGTTTTTTTGATAGTGATTAGTTAAATAAAATAATCTAACGAATAATTGAGTAATTTCCAACCAGAACCCAAAAATAATCCAAAAGAAATAATATCAGGGCCGTTTAAGAATAAAAATAATCCAGAAATTAAAAGTATAATTAAAAGTAATGAAACTTTTGCCAAGTTTTTACCATTAAGATACTTTACTAAATCTAAGGACAGTGGGATTAACAATCCTAAAGTAAAATAAAAGATATTAAGAATAAAATTTAACAAATTACTCTCCTCTTAATTCGGAAAGTACTTCTTCTAGACGGTCCATTCCTTTAGATATACCATCCTTATCAAGAGTATATGCGAATCGTAAATGCCCTTCACCAGCTTTTCCAAATGCTGTACCTGGAGAACAAAGTACTCCTCCTTTTTCTAGGATTGCTATAGCTAACTGTTCACTATTGTATCCCTCCACTTCTACTTTTGGGAATACATAAAAAGCACCATCAGGAATATGACATGAAACACCTGGCATCGCATTTAATCTATTACATATTAAATCTCTACGTAACTTAAACTCCGAGCACATTTTTGAAGGGTAATCAGAAGCTTTATTCATGGCCTCTAAAACTGCATATTGCATAGCATCATTACTACAAGCGGTAACGTAATATTGCATTTTATTTATTTCTACCATCGCATCCTTATCGGGAGATAAGACATATCCTATCCTCCATCCGGTCATTGCAAAGGTTTTGGAGAAGGAATTTATTAAGAATAATTTATCATGTCCGGCTCCCAAAAATGAAATATGCTCTTCATTATATATTATACGATCATAAACTTCATCGGTGATAATCCATAAATCATGTTTTTTTGCAAATTTGACCAAATTATCTCTCTGACTCACAGAAACGGTTGCGCCAGTAGGGTTACTTGGAAAATTAACCAATAATGCTACAGTATTATCATTTATTCTTGATTCTAGATCATCAATTGTTGGTACAAAACCATTATCAAAATTACAGGGATAGAAATTTGGTTCACCTCCACAAATTACTGCATGTTGAGGGTACAATGGGAAATATGGTTCGGGAATTAAAACATTATCGCCTGGATTTACAATAGCTAGAAACACATCTAAAAGAGCATTCGTTCCACTCATTGTTATACATACATTTGATTGCCCTAGATTTGGAGATAAATGAGACCATTCATCGGCTATCTTTTGCCTTAACTGTGGCAGACCTGCTGTGGTAGTATACTTATTCTTACCTTGTTCCATTGCAAGATTAAATGCTTCGATTGCTAATTTTGGGGGCTGGAAATCCGGCTCTCCAAGGCCAAATTGAACAGTATCATCTCCAGCCATATCAAACATACGTCTAACGCCTGTGGGCTGTATGCTATTCGCACGGTCCGAGAACTTCACCATGGCCTGCCGAGGGATGGCTAGGGGTTTTAAGAAGACTTGATAAAAGTCAATAAAATGAAGATAAAGAATCAATCATGTATTAATTGTGCGTCTAAAGCCTCTTCGGGGATTGATGAATTGATAGAGTCATTTTTAGTTAAAGAAAAACTTACTTTATCAATTTTTGAATGTTTGAACACAATGAATTTAGAACCATATTTTCTTTGTTTAATTATTGAAAATCCAGATAATGCTAACACAGAGAATAAAGAAATAATAACAATAGGAGATAATAATTGAGTTTGTTCTTCAATTGGTGTTCCTTCTACAGAAATTAATATTGGAAGAGAATATTGATTTTGAGATGTGGATCTCACTTCAATTTGATGGGAACCTTTTGAGAGTTGATCCAAATATATTGGCAATCCCCAAAGCATAGGAGTCAGTGGACCAATTTCAGAAGGTAAGTCTGAATTTTCTGACCATAATGTGTTGGGCTCAAAAAAATACCATTCTCCGTCATCAATTCTATATTGCATATTATCAATATCCCCCATTTGCCCCCATGTATGACCTATTATCTCAACACAATTAGAGCAGTTGGATGTAGTATTTTCATAATTAATCGAAAGTAAATGATTTTGAATATATGGATTCATTGAGGAAGTTTGATTTGTTTCTTTAAGATGAATCGCAAGAGAAACAGCGGCATGGGCATCAACCATTCCATATCCAAAATCTCTATTCCAATATGGATCTATTTCTGGAGCACTTGGTTCTCCTTTTCTTTCTGAGGTTTGTTTTAGAACTTCTTTAATCTGTATCGGTGTAAGCATATCATTGGCCTCAATTATCAGTGCAATTATTCCAGTAACTGAAGGGGTGGCGTAAGAAGTTCCACTACCTCTTCCTGTGTAGGTATTCTCCGAAGCATCACCGCCAAGAAAATTATTACATCCTCCACTAGAAACGCATCCTTCTGCTTGAATAATACTTGAACCGGGAGCAGAGATTTCTGGTTTCAGTTCATCTAATGGGTTACCATCTCCGTTATCTTTTCTTTGCCCTCTACTAGAATAACTAGCCACAGTATCATCATCTCTATCGATAGTATTCTGGTCATCAGTAGCTCCCACTGTAATAGATAAAGATGAAGAACCCATGCCAGATAATCCTTCATTGTCTGGGCCGTCATTGCCTGCTGCTACTGAAACGGTTATTCCTACTTCCATCGCTTCATCTAAAATTCTACTATGCATATCTGTACCATCTGAGCCTCCATTTTCATGACTTGTAATGCCCCAAGATAGAGAGATTATGTCAATTCCATAGTCCTCTTCTGAGGCACCTTGCCAAGCATCATCACGGTGATCTATGATCCACTGAATTCCATTCATTGCAGATTCATAAAACTCTTGTTCTAGTAAATAATTCTCAAAAGGCCCTGCTCCCACATCTGTTCCTATTCTAACATCAATTAGTTTCGCATCTGGTGCCGAGCCAGTGAAATTAGAAATACTTCCATCTGCCTGCATTCCTGTTGAGCTAGCCATGCCCATGCACGCTGTCCCATGTTGATTTGCATCATCGGGGTCAAATGTACCATCAGTTGGCCTAAGTCCAAATCCTGCTAATATACAATTAGGATCTGAAGGGTTATAACATACTGCATCATAACCAGCAACAAATTTATTGATTAATCCCGGATGTTCATTATCTACTCCAGTATCAGTAAGAGCGATATTAACTCCTTTTCCAGTAACTCCTAAATCCCATGCGCCTGGATATAAACTTGAATTACTGGCCTTTACAGATGGTGTTTGGATATCGCCGTAAAAAATTACTGATCCATATCTTTCTACCATAACTACATCCTTCATCTTAGATAAAATAATAGCCTTTTCTTTATCAACAGGTCCTAGAAGAAGTGCCTGAACGGAGTTTAATTCCATACGAATATCAAAACCCATACCTGAAATTATTGATTTATCTTCTTCTGTAATTTCTCTAGAAAAAGAAATTCCAATATTTACTGGTTCTGTAGAATTTTTAATGGAATCATGAATTCCATCTCTATCAGAATCTAATGAGGTTGTTTCCCACCATGGAACTAAATTAAGCCACGGGACATCTTCTTGGATTGGGAAATCAAATTCATCATTTGAGATGTTATTTTTTTGAAAGGATGATTTATCAATATTTTCTGTTAACGATATACTTCCCATGAGTGAGAAGGCCAAGATTGACAATAGAAGGATAGCAATCTTACTCTCGCCCATATGCGTGGGACTGGTAACTGTTTCTTGAAATAAACTGACACGTGATTTCAATCTAAATTGAAAATAAAAATGGTGGGGGCACTGGGATTTGAACCCAGATCAGCAGGTGTCTTCCGCCTAGCGTGCACCTGGCAGATGCACGCTCTCGGGTTGCGACAGGTCGGTGCTCCAGTTGGTCATCAAAACCATCAGAAAACCATCTCGTCGTCATTCCCGTGCAACTGGAGCCCGCTGTACTACCAGGTTATACTATACCCCCGTAGGGATATCTTTCGGAGAAACCCTACTCTTATGATGGTCTCGGTCGTAATGATGAAATTTATCAATAAATTATGATAAAGGTCCTAGTATAATACTAATCATTATCCACAATCCGAAAATAGTTGAAGCAATTCCCCACGCCCTAGGCCTTAACCCGATACTCATTTCACCGAAAACTCTTGATATAGGACCTAAAATTAAGGCTATGTTACGCGATATTACTATAGAAAACCCTGCAAAGAATATAAAAATAATAAAAAATATAATTCCTAAAAAGGGCCCTAATAAACCAGATCTGGCAATACCTCCTATCCCCTGAGGGATTAGGTCTGGTATTCTAAGCCACAAGAGCCAAGCTAGCCAAAGCCCTAAGTATGCATCTTCAGTAAAACTTTCTTTCGATTTCCATGAGCGATATTCATCAGGTAATTGGTTATAACCAAGATTTGATAAAAACTCTATTTCGATAATTCTTCCATATTTTAATGTTGATATTCCGTGATATATTAGTATGCATGAGAGAAATAATTCTACCCAAATCCAGTAAAAACCAAGTCCGACTGAAGATAATATTGCAACAGGTAATGCCCAATAAGTAAATCCAATTGCTGCTGAATATATTATCAACAAACTACCTGCACCCGGTAAAAGAGGCTCTTCTGGAAATTTAAATTTTCTTTCCCTGGGCATTGCTAAGACGATTAATGGTAAAAGTGCTGTAGAGAAAATTAATGTGATTATCTGAAAAGGGTTATTCCCAGAACCTAAAGAGGCACGAGATGATGCTTCATCAATTTCTGTTGAGGACATGGAACCTGGCTTCCATTCAGTAATGAAGCCTGCTGAGTCAATAACTAAAACGGCATCACTAGCTTTGTTTGGGAGAGAAAACCCAACACTAGAATCGTATTCATCTATCAGTAAAGGCCAAGAATCATTTAGAATATCAGAATACGAATCCAGATAACTAGCTTCTAGTCCTTCTCCAGTTGCAATTTGAACATAAGATATGTCGACCTCAGAATATTTTTGTGATTTAGAAAAATCATCATATTGGAGTAATGCATTCGGAGAGCCATGTTGGAACATTCCAATAACTACTATATCTGAATCTTTCATTAAGTCATAGAGAGTTAGAGATTCAGTATCAGGGTTATGTGAAATTAACATAAATGGAGGTACCGCACCGTTATCTCTAAAGGAATTAGAATCGATATCTGGTAGGCTGATTGCAGGCCCTAAACTGGCAAATGCAAGTAAAATAATTACTCCGTATGCAGGTAAAGGCAGCATTGCTTCCTTGATGGAAATAAATATCCATGCAGTGATTCCAAGTGGAATTATGACGGCTGCCCATGTACCATTAATCAATGACTTTGGGTCATCAGGTATACTAAAACGTAATATTACGATCATGTTACAGGTTTCCGCGGGATCTTGATCGGAAAGATCTATACACATGTCAACCATATAATTACCAGATTCTAGAGGTTTATCTGTTGACCAAGTGTATGTAGTCCTATTATCATCTCCAATCCTAATTCCTTGAGGATCTTCGAAATGGTACTGTCTTAAATCTTCATTATCCCATTCTCCATGATACATACTACTCCATTCCGTTGGACCTACTATCTCAAAAATTTGATGAGTGAAATCACTCAAGCCCCATGGAGAAATAGGAGTCATCTCGACTCTAACCATCCGATTGGCATCAACTATCACATCGAGTTCCACATCAACTATTTTACCTTCAAATGATATTCCCGATATTACATCATATGTGCCCCACAAAAGTGCCCCAGATTCTACACATTCATGCCTTACATCTATTGATAGGTCTATGGTATCGCCTTTGTTCAAACTAACATTAACTTCACCTGCATCTACTGTAAATTTATGAGGCGAAGTATATCCTTCAGACATAGAAATAGATTCAGTATATTCATTAGAAATAATGGATATTCCACCTATTGCGAGAGATATCTCAAATTGAGTCTCTGAGCCAACTGGACTAGGCAAAATATCAGACGCTTCACATGAATTACTGCCACTCCCTTCCAGAGAAGCAAAAAGAATAACAGAAATATTTCCTTCAAATCTAAAGGGTTCCTCAGTAGGAGAGGATTGTACATTCAAGATATTTGGATTCAAAGTAGAACTAGTTCTGCTAAATGACACACTGCCTTGAGGGAACCCAGTCAAGACTGACCAATTTCTATCTAGAAAAGGAGATTCGCCGTCTCCCTTTATGAATAACATATGACTATCCGGATAATCATATGATATTCCTGGGCCATCATATTGCTCATATGTCTGCGCACTTGAAAATGAAGAAATGAATAAAAGTGTAGATATTATCAACAATGTTGATATCTTGAAATGATTCTTAATTTCTAGAGACATGATATTACCTACTTGTACTGAAAAAATTAGTTATAGAAAAAGTACTGCAGACCAAATTGCCAATATTGAGCCTGTTATTGTTGATATGAAATTGACTGCATGCTTTCCGAGGTAGCCACGGTTTTCAAATATTGCACCGAGTAAAGAGTCTAATTGGCAACCCAACCATCCAATTACAGTTATGCATAAGAACAAAAATAATGGAGGGTTTGTGTCAGCATTTAAAGCACCTAATAGAGTAGAAATTATTGCTATTATGAGGCCGCCATAAAAAGCTGCTATAGTTCCCGTGGGAGACATTCCTCCATTAGTTCCTGCAGGAACTGCTTCCAATGTCGTGATTATTCTAGTTCTTGGATCTAAGCTTCCAATTTCTGATGCGAGTGTATCTGAAGAGGCCACTCCAACGCATGCACAAAATGATAGATAAGCTAAATCATGACCTCCTACAAAGTAATTGATTATAGCTATTAGTGATGCTCCTCCTCCATTCGCCAAAACATTTTTCCAACCTCGTTTACCATCATTAGATTCTGCAACTGAAATTAATGCTTTTTCCTCATATCTCCATTTAGTTACGATTGAAGAAATTATTAGAAACGACATCAAAACAATTAACCAAGTCCAATGGCCGAGCAAAGATACCAATAATCCAACAGATAAGGCGGCTAATAAACCTCCTAAGTCTAAGAAATCATAGAATTTAGAAATGGATAATAATAATGTAACTAATGATATAGAAATAAAAAGTTCACTGGTCACTTCCACTTGACTCCCTCGTGTTGCTGTTAGCATATGTTGTCAAGAATCATTCCCTTGTAATTCTATTTTTTATGATTTATTTCCATTATTAATTAAATTCTGTTGTTTTAATTCCTTTTAGTAAACGATTTGCGACAAATAGTATAGAGATTATCAATATTAATGTCCATAAAATAGAAATCAAGGAAGAATATGTTTCTCCTAGTCCATATTTTTCAGGAAGGAAATATGATAAGTAAGAACTAGCATTCCAAAAAGAGTGTCCCAAGATAGCGAGGCCTAATGAGATGTATATTGACTTTGGAAGAATTAATCCTGAAGATACTTGATATTCCGGTACTATTTTAGAAAGGTAATTATCATCAAAATTATCTAATTTTGAAGAATTTCTAATCTCAAATTGATCGAATATTTTCCCATATTTATCCAATAATAGCCAAGGTTGCTCACTTTTAATAGGTTTAGGATTATTCTTATTTAATGAGGATTTAATATCTAAATTTGAGTCATTATATCCTGATAAATCACCATCACCATCAAAATCGATGCCTATGGCTTCAATAAAATCTACAGCGCCAGTAGACAAAGATTTTGCATACCATTCTAATTTATTCTTAAATTTCTTTTCTTTAACCAACCAACCTATAGCAGTACCCGTAATTGCAGTCCAAACTGCATGGCCCGGAATAGAACCTATTCCTCTAATTAAAATTGTAAGAGTAATCCCTAATGGCCCACCCAATAATGAAACTCCAATATATTGAAAATTTTCTATTAATGCAAAACCTAGACCAACAGTGAATCCTATTTGGAACCCATGTTTTGGACTTTTTATAGAAGGTAAAAATAACGCTACGGCAGCTCCTTTAAAAATTTCTTCACAAAATGGGGCACTAACTGCCAGTAAAAATAAATCACTAGCCCATAAAGGAGATGATGATGGGACTATAGCAGGGGCTGCAAAGCTATTAAAAATAAATGCAGGGAATGCAGAAACCATACCCGCAAGTAGCCAAGATTCTGCATCTCTCCTCTTTGTTGGTAACCCCAATGATTGTGTAGAAGTCCCCCACCATGCAAGTACGGGTAAGGAAAATCCAATCAACCATAGTGGGATTGCAATAACTACGAATAATATTACTCCAATGTAGCCAACTAGTTGGGAGAAAAATAGAATAGAGGATAAAATACCGACTATAACTACAGAGATGAATACAAGCCAGAGTTGATTTGTAGGTGGTAGATCGAGTACGGAATCATCCCTGATAATATATCTTTTTAATTCAGTTTTCATGTCAGTTTGTAAAGAACCCCCGGAAGGTAAGGGATGAAGAAAATGACCTTTTTCGCTAGGAATGGCAAGTTTTACGTGTATCAAACGAGGGCGATATAAGTAGATTATAATAAAAAGTAGTGGTATACTACACAGACCACCAGATAATGTCATAATTGGATTACGATCAATAATTCCAATAATAATAAACAGTGATGTATATAGTAAAAAAAAAGCGGGCAAAACAGTACCAACCATGCCAAAATATATTTTCCATGGACTACTTTTTCGGGCTATTCTTAGATCATCAGGTGCGTTACTTAGTTTAGTCGGATAGGGGACTCTAAACTTACGGTTTAGTGAATCAATGATAATTTTTTCATCATTCATTATTTTCAAATCCTAGCGCCACTCAGATCGCCCATCACTCTTGATGACCAAAGCATCCGGTGCGGTTTTTCATCACAGTGGCATGTTGCGGAGAAGGCATACACATATTGGATTTGGCACGGTTAGAGTATTGCACCACATAGGCCACAAAATAATTCATTACGTTTGTTATCTTTCTGCATAGTCCATTGCCCACAGGCTGGACATGGTGGTAATCCTTTCTCACTTGGTTTTATTGGAGGACCACGAAAAGGACGTTTTTTGGTAATTCTGTACCATCCTTTTTTTGGTCGCTTAACTTTAGGCAATTGACCACCATTTATTCCAGAGGGGCGTTTGTTGAAGATATTTGCCTTACCGACTAGATGATTTACTTTACCTTTATCTCAAAGCATGGAAATCACTATTGTAGGGGCAGGAGTTTCAGGCTTAACAACAGGGATAAGATTATTACAACAAGGATGGAAAGTAAGAATAATTTCCAAAGAATTTAGCCCTGATACAGTATCGGATGTGGCTGCAGCATGGTGGTATCCTTTCCTTGTAGAACCAGTAGAAAAAACCAATCAATGGTCAATTCAAACCTTCAATGAATTAGTAAGACTTAGAGATAATGAAGGAGTAGAATGTATTTCCATGCGTCTAGGAAGAGAATATCTTGAGCAAGAATGTGAACTCCCAGGATGGAGTTTTAATATTCCTCATTTTAGAATTCTTAATCAAAATGAGATAATCAGAGGATATGAATTTGGCTGGGAATTAGAAGCTCCAGTTATAGAAATGAATCTTTACATGCCATGGCTATTATCAAAATTTAGGACATTGGGAGGATCAATTGAATCAAATGAATTTGATTCTATTGAAGAGGTCCCAGGTGAGTTTATTGTAAATTGTTCAGGACTAGGTGCAAGATTATTATCAAATGATGAAGAAGTGATTCCAGTAAGAGGGCAAGTTGTATACATAAAACAAGATCCAGGTTTTGGCCGGTATGACCAACGGCCTGAAAGCTTGACATATACCATCCCCCGTAGAGATGTTACAGTCCTTGGAGGAACTGCTCAAAAAGGAGACTGGGACGAAACAATTAGAAAAAAAGATACAGAGGATATTCTCTCCAAATGCGAGGTTTTTTGGCCTGATTTAGATAGACAGAATATAGTAGGTTCAGCAGTTGGTTTGAGGCCATCTAGGTATGAGCTTAGACTTGAATTGGAAATAATTAATAATAAAAAAGTAATTCATAATTATGGCCATGGAGGGGCGGGTGTAACTCTTTCATGGGGTTGTGCTGATGAAGTAGTCAAACTTCTAAAAGTCAATATGCTGATTTAGTAGTACTAATAACGACTGCACCGATTTTATAAGGGTCGCCATTTGATGCGGGCCTTCTATCTTCTAGTCTTCCTTTCCAACCATCTTCTATTGTTCCAATAGGTATGCGAATTGATGCTCCACGATCTGAAATACCATAAGAAAATTGATCTATTGATTGAGTTTCATGAAGGCCTGTTAATCTAAGTTCGTTATGGGCTCCATAAACTGACATGTGTGCATCAATATTCTTACCAAAGGCCTCACAAATATCAGTAAAAAGTTTCTCTCCACCTTCATCTCTCATCCTTCCATCACTAAAATTAACATGCATTCCTGAACCATTCCAGTCACCTTTGATAGGTTTAGGGTGATATTCAATATAATATCCATATTTCTCTGTCAATCTATCTAAGAGATATCTTGCTATCCATAATTGATCACCTGCTTGCTTTGCCCCTTTTGCAAAAATCTGAAACTCCCATTGACCACATGCAACTTCTTGATTAATTCCTTCAAAATTTATACCAGCTTCTAAGCACATGTCTGCATGCTCCTCGACAAGTCCTCTACCGTGCGTATTCTTTCCGCCAACTGAGCAATAGTAAAGTCCTTGTGGGCCAGGATAACCCCCCACAGGGAAACCTAATGGTAGTTGAGTATCAACGTCCATAATAAAATATTCTTGCTCATAACCGAACCAAAAATCATCATCATCTTCTTCGATTGTTGCCCTACCGTTACTCGGGTGTGGAGTACCATCTGCATTCAAAACTTCACACATTACAATAAAACCGTCAATTCTTTGTGGATCGGGAAAAATAGATACTGGCTTCAATAAACAATCAGAACTCCCTCCTTCAGCTTGTTTAGTTGAAGAGCCATCAAAAGACCACATCGGACATTCTTCAATAGTGCCAGAAAAATTGTTTCTAATCAATGTCTTACTTCTCATATTCTGAGTGGGCTCATAACCATCTAACCATATATATTCCAATTTTGCCTTATCTATCATGTAACCTCCACTTATCATTAGGTTTATTATTTGTTCGATTGAAAAGATTAATTCATAGATAGTACTAGAATTACTGATATTTATATAATTTTTTATACAAATGATAGTAAAAAAATTATTTATTTAATCGATTGTATAAAAAAATAAATTTATATTTATAATTAATTGAACAAATGATTAATCCGTAATAGATATAAAAATTAGACTCGGATTTTATAAATTAAATCCAATTATGGTGGACGTGCCGAGATTTGAACTCGGGGCCTCTTCCATGCCAAGGAAGCGCGCTTCCAAGCTGCGCCACACGCCCTTTGATTATCCGTTTGACGGTGACCATTTAAGGAGAATGGAATACGACCATGTAGGTAGGGGAGTGGAGATGGTTAGTATTTCAAAAATACCTAGTATGCCTGATGGTCTCATTAAAGAAATAAAATCTCTACTAAAAGGTAAAAATGCTCCTTTTCTTAATCATTTGAGTAAGGAAGTAAAATTAATATGGACCGATGAAGGAGAGTCGAGATTAGGTTTTACAAGATTTGAATGTAATCATAATGAGTTGTTTAGAAGGAGAAGATTGAAGTTATCGCCCGGGCCAATCATAATCGCACTTAATCCAATTCTTAACAGAGATGAATCATTGTACTTACATACTCTAGTCCATGAATTATTGCATGCCGCGGGATTGACTGATCATAATGGCGAACATAGTTCACTTGTTAGTAAGATTGCTCCTGCTCCTAAACTGAAAGATTCTAAAATACTAAGAGAATTAAGACAGCAGGTATTAGAGAAATTACCAGAAAGACAGTGGATTTGTGGAGATTGTGGACATACATGGGACAGAAGAAGAGTAAGTACTCCAACAAGATGTCCCAAATGTGCTAAATTTTTCAAAATCAAATGAAGTGCCCTACCTCATGTGTTAAGTTCATGAGAGAGATGCTACCGCGTAAGCCCAAGGGCGATTGGTGTAGTCTGGATATCATGCTGGCCTTCTAAGCCGGTGACACGGGTTCGAATCCTGTATTGCCCACCACAGAAAATAGAGTATGCACGAATCGCTCATATAGGGGCAGTAAGTCGGCGGTCCGAATGAAGCGTGGCTCTCGTGCATGGAAGAAGCGAGGGCAACAGCGTTGGAAATGGAGAAAAAAGAAACTTCGTCGACGAAAAGCCTCACGTAAGCGGGCTAAACAGTGATTTTATCAGCATAGATTAGCGTTAAATTTACATAATATAGAAAAAATTTCAATTTTTTAATCTATACGAAGTCACGGATAAAATCAAAAAAGTGGTAAAAACTGAATATATGTCTTTAGAATAATTAATAGTCTGTTCAATATAATAAAAAATATTGTAAATAATCCGTACTGAGATATTGAAGAGTAAGGATATTTTAAAATTTATCAAGAGAGAATTGGAATTATAAAATCATCCACCTGAAGAGACTATTACTAGTTCTAGTCTTATATCTGACTCTATTATTGAGGTATGGGGAAGAATAGTTCCATCATACACAGCAAGTACTGTAGATGGTGCTATCTCTAATTTACTCAAAATTTTATTTATAGAAAGAGACGTTTCAGATTCAATGATTAAAATTTCTCCTTGGCTCTCGACTTCGATGCGCATACTCCTCGGACATACTAGTCAGACTTATTTCTAATCCAAGTTTGGGACAAATATAGCCGAGATCGCATAGCCCGGTATTGCGATGGATTCGAAATCCATTATCCTTGGATTCGGGGGTTCAAATCCCTCTCTCGGCGCCAAAAAAATCCTAAAATGATGTGATATCTTCAGAATCCCTAAGAATGACTACTCTACTTCCCGGGCCGATCTTTATCTGAGATCTTCCAGCGAATTCTCCTGCTTCACCATTGAGTATAGCTATGATATCTCCCCTTACTATGGCAGCAGCAGAATTCGGTATGAATTGCTTGAAAGCAACACCACCTCCAGAACCAGATTTATCCACCAGTGTTATTGACCATCTTCTAATTCCTTTGGCATCCGGAAAGGCATCAATAGACCAAACTCTAGCGACGATGCTGATACGTGTTTCGACATCCACAATAGGTGCATCAAATGAGTCTTTTAGCATAGTTATCTTTGATTTATTATCTAAATCGATAACTAGTTGTCCTTTCCATAAAGATGAAAGGGCATTATCTATTCGTATTTTAGATCCTTCGGAAATTGATCTAGTAATATTTTTGAACCCTCCATTTCTATGATTTCTAACTTTTGCACGATCATAACCGTGTTGTAAGGTAAAATTTACTTCGATATCATCATTAGAAGATATGTCAGGTCCACTGAGATGAATTACTTCTCCTGTTAAAGAAAATCTAGTCTTTATTTCTCCCAAAGGAGTAACTGGCCACGCATGGCCAAATTTTTCTATTCTATTCATCAAGGGTAAATCTGTCTCATAATCACTACCTTCGCAGATAGCCCTTAATTCACAGACCCTACAACGTGACCTTGGAGCATCATCTATTGGAGGATTTGATGGAATTCCTCCTTTTTTAAAGATATTTAGTGGAGAAGGAGTAGTCGGACAATCAGAAATATCTGGGTCACGAGCGTGAATTAGGTTGTAAATCTCTAATAATTCAGTACTCATTATTTCCATAGTTTCTTTATTTGGAACGGACACTTTTTTTATTGATTCGTTACCCAAATACCATATTTCCAAACCTTTAACTTCATCCAACCGTTCATGAGTTTCCCACCATAACCATGCATACAATTGTAATTGTTGTACATATCCAGCTGAACGATCTCCTTTACCTACTGATGCCTTCAAATCAATAATATTTGGCTCTCCCGACCAACGATATATCAGATCATATTCTCCTTGAAACCATCCATCAGGGTGTGAAGTGGTTTGAGAGAAAGGAGCAGCGTCTGGATCGACAAACCATGGTCTAGCATATTCCCATGCTTCAAGCCACGAAATATCTCCTTGGGATGCAGAAGGATTGGGTTTATTCCATTTCCTTGGAAAACCATCAGGAGCTGGCCAGAATTCTCTAAATTCTCCTTTCCGCCAAAGTTCAAGATTACTATCTACTCCTTTTTTAATACAATTTTCTAACTCATCAAGATGTAGTCTGATTCCTGAAAAAACCATATTTAAAGCCTCATCGGAAGTAATATCAGAAGAATCACCTGTACGATTAGGATTTGATTCCCAATCTTCCACTGCTTTTTCCCAACACCTCTGGAAATGATAAATTGCTCTTTTATGTGCCCATTCTTCTAACTCATTTCGATTTTTTGGCCAAGAGTTTTCAGATCTTAATTTTAGATTTGGGCCTACCCATCCTTCTTGGTCTAGTGCTGGAGATCCATCTTCATCAATTGGCGAGGTCATGTCTTGATCGGAATCCGGGCCAATGAATAATGGAGAATCACGAAGGACTCTGCAAATACATTCTTCGACTGCATTACCTCGAATTATTTGAGGAGGAAGTGGCGTTTTGAGTCGTTCCCTCCAACCGTAATACCATAGTCTTGGACAGTTTTTCCAAGCTATTACTTGGGATGCAGAAAGTCTTCGAAAAGGATTGACATTTGAATTATCCAAATCTAAAACTCGGACAGGCATGAAGTTACTAGTTATGCTAAACTCTATCAATGTGTTCAAGAAAAAATTATTTATACGACTCTAGTTTAACCATATTACAGTCATTTCTAATCTTTCAAAAGTAGGAAGTACCTCAACGAATGATACAGGTGCACCTATATCATTTGCTATGGATTCTGCAACTACCAAAGGTAATTCAATCCTTTGATAATCTGAATCCCAATATAAGAATCTACGTGGAAGATTTGTTTCTTCTATAATCTCAGAAATCCACTTCTCTTGATCTTCTTCTGAAGAAGAAATTGCGCCAAATACTATTGTACCATCTTCAGTTAGATTTTCATACGGTGCTATGGTTGATTCTCCCCTTCGAAGGAAACGTCTACGAAGTTGGCCGGCATCTTTGTAAACAGCAGTACAGAATTTTAAATGGAAGCCATATGCTTGTTTTAATTCACCATCGAAAGGATCAGGGAGCCCTAATTCTGCTGCATTTACTCTTTCTTTCATAGAAATTGCTAATTCGGCGGAACCATTTGCTCCAGCGGTTATTTCCGTAGATAAATTAAATCCCCTTAGTTCCATATTATCATGATTTCCTACCGTTATCTCTAGTTCATTGATATTGATAAAAGATATATCAAAATCTCTTAAATCTTCCAATAACAATAATAATTCTTTTTCTTTGTCTGGTTCACAAGGTATTTCAACTCCAGTGAATATTCCGGCCTTTGAGCATGCGGAAATAGTTTCTTTATATTTTTTTGACTCTAAATTTAAGAAATGAAATCTTATTTCATCCAATCCTGCTTCTGCAAAATCTTTTGCCCATTCTATTCGGAATGGTATACTTGTATACATATGGAGATGGAATTGTGGACCAAATTCAGCTTTTAAACGCCTGATTCCTTCAATAGTTCTATCTTTAGCCATCAGTGGATCTCCTCCAGTTATTCCAGCACCTGTTGCACGCATAGCACGCGCTTCTTCTATTACTTGATCGAAATTCTCACATTTTCTTTCATTGGCGTACATCCAATCTATTTCTCTACGATTTTCCGAAAGTGGGCAATAGTCACATTGCCAATGACAGTGTCCTGTTATGAATAAAACTAATTTACTTCCCATTTGACACTGAATACATCCTTCAGCATCTGTTTTTTCGGGGGCTTCATGAAGATCAGGGAGCTGTGGTAAGCGCAAATTAAGAGACATTTTTTACCTCCATAATTGTACTTGCCCGTTCAATTAACCAGCGATGAAAACCAACGTCTTCAGAGAGTTCAGGATGAAATGTTAAAGCAATCCTGTTCCCTTTTCTAACGCCAACTACTTCTCCATCACAAACAGCCACAACATCCTCGGCTGATACGTCAGAATTAAATTTAGGTGCACGGATAAAAACACCAGGAAAGGTCCGTTCAAGAAGTGGAGTTTGGATCTCTGCTTGGAAAGAATCTATTTGCCTTCCATACGCATTTCTATTTATTGTTGCATCAATTAATGATTCTTTCCCATCTTGAGGATCTGACAGTAATATTGCGCCAGCACAAGTACCTAAGACAGGAAGATTGGGTCTTTTTCTTAACCAATCAAGGAGGCTGGGCAGCAGAAGAGAATCAGAAGAATTACCAGTTAGACGCATGGTTGTTGATTCCCCTCCCGGAATAATTATTGCATGAATCTCTTCAATAAGTAAATCTGAAGATTTACGTAACTGTATTATTTTTATTTCTATATTGGAATCTCTGGCAGCCTTGTTAAGAGAGGATATATGAACGTGTCTGGCGCCTTGGAGCATAACAAGTCCGATACGAATCACAAGCATCGGTCATGCATTGTAGAAATGAACTTCTCCCTGTATTGAATGATTTATCCGATGTAGTCAAAGACCTGTGGCGGCCTCATAACTACATGGATAGTAATGGGCGTATACATAATTTTGGTGCTGGACCTGCTGGTTTGCCTTTAGAGGTCATCAGAGAAGTATCTGAATCATTGCCAAATTTAGAGGGAAGTGGATTTGGATTACTAGAGATTTCTCATAGAAGTAAGACTTTTCAAAAGGTTATAGATGATGCTATGGATAGTGTAAGGAGAGTATTATCAGTACCAGAAGAATACAAAATACTTTTTTTACAGGGAGGGGCTTCTCTACAATTCTACATGACTGCTTTGAACATACTAAAAGAAGGGGAAAAGGCAGATTATCTCATCACAGGAGGATGGTCAAAAAAAGCCCTCAAGGAAGCAGGCAGAATAGGGGATGCAAAAGGAGTATGGAGTGATGAATTAGATGGATTCAAAAAAATCCCAAAAGAAGGTGATTTTAAAATCAGGGATGATGCAATATATGTTCATTACACATCCAATAACACCCTTTATGGTACTCAGTATCAAAATCCACCAAATAGTGGAGGGAAAGCATTGATTGTTGATGCAAGTTCCGATATAACGGGAGTAGAATTAGATATATCAAAGCATGAAATTATCTATGCAGGTGCACAGAAAAATCTAGGCCCAAGTGGGATAACGGTGGTTATTTTATCTCCTTGGGCAATTTCTCGTATTGGAAGTGATATTCCTACTATGTTGGATTATAATGTCCACATTGAGAAAGGTTCAATGTTTAATACTCCGAATACATTTGGTATATTTGTTCTTGGTCGTGTATTCAAATGGCTAGAGAAGAATGGAGGAATGAAAGGTGCAATAAATAGAAATAAAGAAAAATCAGATTTACTTTATCAGGAATTAGATAGGACGGATTTCTGGCAACCTCATGCAGATAAAGATTCTAGATCAAAGATGAATGTGACTTGGAGATTGAATGATAGATCATTAGAAGAAATATTCCTTAAGGAAGCCCTAGAATGTGGCTTAGGTGGGTTAAAGGGTCACCGGAGTGTAGGGGGAATAAGAGCAAGCCTTTACAATTATATAAAAAAAGAAAGTGTGTTAGCACTTGTAAATTTCATGAAGGAATTTGAAGAAAAATATGCTTCATGATTAATTTGTATGCAGGTATTCATACAAAGTATTCAAACACCTTCAGTGATGGGAGACAATACGTGCCCGCCACTGTAATACTTGGAGCCCAATGGGGAGATGAAGGAAAAGGTAAAGCAATAGACCAATTAGCTGCCAACTCAACGTGGGCAGTAAGATTTCAAGGAGGCAATAATGCAGGCCATACTGTAGTCTATGGCGATACTACATTGAAGTTACATCAAATTCCATCTGGAGTCTCATCGTTGCACTGTTCTATGATTCTAGGAGATGGAATGGTTATCGATCCTTGGGTATTGGAAGAAGAATTAGATAGATGGCATAAAATATCAGGTGAGAGGCCAGAGGGTAAGCGACTTTTTATCAGTGAACGCGCTTCAGTGATACTTCCTTTTCATAAGTTATACGATAGTGCAGACAAAGTAGTAGGAACAACAGGCCGAGGAATAGGCCCAGCATACCGTGATCGTATCGAAAGAGTTGGTATCCGATTTGCAGATATCGCAAATGTGGTAGATGATGTAGATTACTTGAAGAATAACGCTGATAGAATGAATAGGCAACTTAATTCAGTTGGCGTTGATTCAGAGATAGAATGGGAAAAATTACAAAAAGATTTGAAATGGATTTTAGAGAGATATGGAGATTCAATAAAGTCAACAGGTTTAATGATAGATTTTGCATTAAAAAACGGCGAGAATGTTCTTCTAGAAGGTGCTCAAGGAGCGATGTTGGACATAGATCAGGGGACATATCCTTTTGTTACTTCATCAGTAACATGTAGAGCGAATGCTACCCATGGAGCAGGAATACATCCAGGTCATGTTGAACAGTGTTTTGGAATAACTAAAGCATATACGACAAGAGTTGGTAATGGGCCATTTCCTTCAGAGCTTTCTCTTGAAGGAGGAGCAGGGATGCATATGGCCAAAATTGGCAATGAATTTGGTACTACTACTGGAAGGCCGCGTAGAACAGGATGGTTGGATATTGTTGCATTAAAAGAAAGTAATAGATTAAATGGTTACACAGGCTTAGTTTTGACGAAATTAGATGTTTTAGGTGGTTTAGATGAAATAAAAATCTGCATTGGTTATGAAATGGAAGGAAGATTACTACAAATTATGCCAACAACTAGTAAAGAATTAGCTAAATGTGAGCCAATATATGAAACACATCAAGGATTTGAAGCCATGACAGAAAGTGAATGGATAAAAATGGCAAATGAATCAAGAAATAATAATATTGGATTTGCTGCTTTGAACGAAGATATGTTGAATTATGTCAGAAGAATAGAAAAATTAGCAGGGATACCTATTGTAAGTATTGGTGTCGGTCCTGATAGAGATGCTTCAATTGCCTCTGTTAATGGACCATTTGATATCTCAAATAATAAGGAAATGTTCTAATTAATAAGTGGGGACGGGTTACTATGGGATTCAAATCTAATGCCCGCAAAAGAAGAAAGGTCACCACAGTTTCTTCCGGTAATTCAAAAACTGAAAAAAAGGAATATGTTGGTGAAATTAAATGTGATGTAGCTAATTGTGATAAATGGGCAGATAAAAAAATAGGGGGAAGAAAAAAGGCATATGATTGGGCCGTAGATGTTTGGGGAGATTCTGGACTCTCCAATGAATCAAGAAGAGTTACTCTATGCAAAGCGTGCTATAAAATAGGTAAAAAGCATAAGAAAGATGAGCCTGACTCATGGTCTTAGTTGATTCGTAATGCGTAACAATATAGAAGATATGCCCATACGGAAGGGTATGAATGGACAGCCAGTCAATGAAGTAATCCTTGAATATGCACCAGGTTCTGAAGAACGTGTAAAAATACGAAATGAACTAGACAAGCAGATGAGTGAAATTATTGAAATTCCATGCATAGTTAATGGAGAAGAAATATTTACAGGGATTACTACTAATCAGGTAATACCTCATGATCATAAACATGTGATTGCTAAAGTTCATTTAGCGACGAAAAAGGAAATTAAAGAGGCTTGTGAGTCAGCTGTTGAATCTCAGAGATTATGGATAGATTTAGGTTTAGAAGCTAGGTGTGCAATTTTTGAAAAATGTGCAGATCTATTAGCAGGAAAATGGCGAATGAGAATCAACGCCGCAACAATGTTAAACCAATCAAAGACTGTTTATCAAGCAGAGATTGATTCTGCATGTGAGTTGATTGACTTCTGGCGATTCAACTGTCATTATGCTCGTGGTTTTCATGATGATTTACAACCCTTGGTTTCACCAGAAGGTGTAAAAAACTCTACTGAGATAAGACCCTTAGAAGGTTTTGTACTTTCAATTACTCCATTTAACTTTACAAGTATTGCTGCCAATCTACCAAGTGCTCCAGCCATAGTAGGCTGCACATCAATATGGAAACCAAGTCGTAATTCATATTACTCTAACTACTTACTAATGCAATTGATGATGGAGGCTGGATTGCCTGCAGGAGTGATAAATTTTCTCCCCGGATCTGGTGCTGAAATTACAGAAGTTGCTCTTTCTAATCCTGATTTTGCAGGCCTACATTTTACTGGTTCAACAGCGACTTTTCAAGGCTTATGGCAAGAAATAGGACTTGCTCTTCCTAAACTTCGTTCTTATCCCAGGATCGTTGGAGAAACAGGAGGTAAAGATTTTGTTGTAGCCCATCCAAATTGTGACCACAGAGGATTATTGGTTGCATTACTAAGAGGATCTTTTGAATATCAAGGTCAGAAGTGTTCTGCTGCCAGTCGTGCATATGTCCCTAAATCAGTATGGAATTCAATATCTGAAGATTTATGTACTGAAATAAAGAAAATAAAGATGGGGGATGCTAGAGATTTTACCAATTTTATGACTGCGGTCATAGATGAAAGATCATTTAATAAGATTACTGGATATATAGATAGAGCAAAGAATAACCAAAAATGTGAAATTATAGTTGGAGGAGGATATGATGATTCAATTGGATGGTTTATCGAGCCAACTATAGTAGTAAGTAGTGATCCCCATTATGAAACCATGGTGGATGAAATATTCGGACCATTATTGACCGTTTTTGTTTATGAAGATGAAAAATTTGAAGAAGTTCTTGAAATATGTGATAAATCTTCTCCTTACGCACTTACCGGATCTATTTTTGCTAATGATGAAAAAGATATTCAAAAGGCGTTTAATGTACTAAGATTTACTGCAGGTAATTTCTATATTAATGATAAACCAACAGGTGCAGTTGTTGCTCAACAACCATTTGGAGGTGCTAGAGCGAGTGGTACTAACGATAAAGCAGGAGGCCCATTAAACCTACTAAGGTGGATAAGTCCTCGATCAGTCAAAAGGTCATTGAAAATACCGCAAGAATGGGATTATTCTTTTATGCAATCAGACGAATAATGGCAATATTCAATAACATTCTATTCATCCTTTACTACGGGGAGCTTTTGCTGAGAGGTTACGAAAGTAACGACCCAAGAACCTGATCTGGGTAATTCCAGCGGAGGAAATAAAATGAATGCGAACAAAGCAATAATATTATGCTTAATAATTATATGTACACTTTTTAGCGGGTGCATTGAAGATAGAAATACTACAGATGAAGATAAATTAAATATTATTTCATATGATGCATTTGGCATTACTCAAGAAATGCTTGATCAATTTACTAATGAGACCGGGATTAGTGTATCGATTACCAGAGCTGGGAATTCAGGTGGCGTAGTTTCTACAGCAATTCAGACAAAGGATACAGGACTTTTTGATTTATCAATTGGGATAGATAATTCCTATTTGGGGACTGCTTTATCTGCTGAAATTTTTCAACCATTGGAAACGGATCGTTCAATTTTCTCATCAAGGGCATTAACATCCTATGATGGTAATCTAGCCATTCCCTTCGATTTGGCGAGTGTTTGTATAAACTATGATTCAAATCATGTAGATGGCGAAAATATCACAATCCCTACTTCATTATGGGATTTCACAGACCCTTCTTGGGAGGGTA
>NTJP01000012.1 GCA_002457145.1 Marine Group II euryarchaeote MED-G38 | reverse complement strand
CCATTAGATCCAATAGGATTGCCTTCAATATCTGTTGAGCCGGATGCATCTACAATTTGTATTAATGCATCACATCTTGCTAAATCTGAAAGAAACTGATTTCCCCTTCCCCTTCCTTCGTGTGCACCTGGTACAAGTCCAGCGACATCAATTAGAGTGATTGGAACGAATCTAGTAAAACCAGTACAAGATCCGGAATTAGGAGAACAGATACTTCCTTCTCTCTCATCATTAATTTCGTCAATCAATTTTCCTTCTTTTTCTTTTTTTATTCTCAATTGTGAGCATGCACAAGGATCTGGTAAAGGTAACCAAGCTATTCCTACATTTGGGTCGATAGTAGTAAATGGATAATTAGCTATTTCTACGGGCTTTTCAGTTAAAGCAGAAAATGAGGTAGATTTGCCAACATTTGGTTTTCCGACTAATCCAATACGCATATTATGACCGTTAAATAGACATTATTCTTCTTCATTATGAAGTAGAGTAGGTTTGCCAGTTTCATTACTTTCGAATGTTGGGACTATTTCAGTATCTAAGACTGCTCCTGTTGCTAAAATTTTACGAATAGAAGTAGTTGCTGTTAATGGATAAGAAGTAGGAGCAAATGTCGTCTCTGATAATCTCACTTGTGATTTTACTGTATCTCCCCTGTAAAGTCCACTAATCATATTTGTAGAATGGAATATTGCCCCCAAAACAGTACCATAGAAAATTACTGATCCTGCCTTCCTCATGGTATGAGATAATGAACTAGGATCTTCTACAAGTGCATCAGATAGTGCAAGATCAGTGACATCCGATATCAATGTAAGAATAAGACCCAAAACCGCTCCACCTGAAAGCATCCAAAATGCCAACCTAGCTCTATTCTGAGAAAGGGGATAACGCCCACTAGCTGATGGTAATACTTGTAAGGCAGCACCTAAAGTAAGTGGTATAAAAATTAACCAAATAGTCATTAATTGGATTATATTAGAAATTCCCGTCAATTCATTTGTTCCACTTAGATAATCTGTTTGCACAAATAGTGAACCTATGCCTAATGGTAGTAACATCCAAGCACCAAAATTAATTTCAGGGATTCCTGCTAAGTCTGGATTTTCTACAAAAGCATCTGTACCACGAAGTGTGATTAGTATATTTGATGATAGAGCTATTATTGGAATTGCAGCGAGCGCCATTAAGAATGAACCAATGACATTATCTTGATGTGTAATAGTAATATCTGCTGCTGATAATCCTAGCATATCTACCGCCATTTTCGGATCGACATCTCCGATTGGATTTATTGTAAATAGTGTTCCAACAATTACCACACCTGCAACAGTCCTTGACCATAATGCATTTCCTGAACCAAAACTAGCTGAATAAAGAGATATTCCAGCTATTGATGAGAAGAAGAAAGTTGCTCCGAGTAAATGATACAACAACCAATGTCCAATACCTTCGTTGTAACCACCACTAATAATAATTGAAATGATAGCAATTGGAGATCCTATTAATCCAAAAATGATTAACCAACCAGGCGTTGCTAATGTTGCATTTGAATTGGCTTTAGTTAGAAGTTGATTAGCAGTAACAGCAACCGCAACGAGTAGATTTACTGCTGTACCAATCAATATTATATCTAATCCGAATATTTCATGACTTTGAGAGCCAATTATTAAAATTATTACCGATATTGTCCATACGAATGAAGTTAGAACAGCATTTTTCTCACTTGCTAAATCTACTTCTAATAAACTAGGAAGGATATGCAATCCTGAACCAATTATGAACATCCCTACTGCACCAAATAATGCTGCAAATTTACTTGCATAAAATAACTCAGATGAAAGGGCATTATATCCCCAAGCCTCCAAACTATGCAAAGCATGTGGGTCATGAGCAAGCCACAATCCTATGAAAGTAAGAGTTGCTGAAGCGAAGAGCCAAACCATTCCTTGAATTATCCAAACCTTTGCTCCAGATCCTTTTCTGCCCTCAACAAGGTCTGCACCTGGACCTAATGCCTTTTCTAGCATGAACATAGTCAAACCACGGATTACTTCGCCCAAAACACCAAGACCTCTTTGAATTAGAATATATGAAATAATTGTTAAAGCCCAGAAAATTACTAAAGTTGATAATATTGTATCCATATTAAAACCTCATTCAATAGTTGCCTCTGTAAGAATAGTGCCTAATATAGCGAAAGCACCGATCATTGCACCTAATATGAAGAACCAAATTCCTGAATCGAATACTCCCTCAAACATTGGCAAAAGGGAAGAAAGAACTGGTAAATCCTGACCAGGATATAGTATGTTATATATCACCAAGAAAATTAGTGCTGATGCGATGCCAATTACTAATATTACCCATGAAGAAGAAGGCTCCTTCTCACCTTGCAGAAACTGACCTATTTTACCTGAACCGTCATTAGACATATCGACACCACATGCATCCCACCGTGTAGGACATACCTTACCACCGAAGATTGCCCCTTAAGCATTAGGAGAAAGATGAGGTTGCTTTGGCTCATGGAGCACGAACTGTATCGACCCTAGAAGATCTACGATCAAGCCCAGAACCAAGAGAAATTGGAAGATTATTATCATTATATATTTCTGCACTCCATACTTTTTTACAGGCACAATCAATACCTGAAAACTCTTCTAAACTACCAGATACAGAATATCTTTCTATCGCAGAAACGATATCTTCATCACAGGAACCGCAATTATGCGCTCCTCTTATTCTGCCTCCAGCAGTTGGATGTACTATTGTGCGACATTGTAATTTTGAAATTTCTGAATGAGTTTTTTCAATCATATCTACTAATGACCACAGCCAAGGAGGCCTAAATTCTCTGTTTCTGAATAATCTATCTACAATTGTACTCCTTTGGATATTCATTGGATTGATTGAAACTTCATCGGAAAGAGGAGCTACTTGCTTAACCCATTTTATTGTGTGCCTTAATGCGTCACCCTCTGACATAAAAGGAGGTTTGAAAATTAAATAAGTCTTTACTCTAAGATCATTTTCCCTAAGTAAATCTACAGCTTTATGCCATTGTTTTGTAGAAAATCCCTTATTTACGTGAAATCTAAGTACAGTATCGTCATATGCCTCAAGGCCTAAAGCTACTGTACAACCTGGGTGCTTTTTAGCCAACCAAGCAATTTTTTCTGGATAACATAACTGTGCTTGAGCTTCTACGACTAAGTGTAGTTTTCTTTCATGAGTTTCAGTTAAAACTGATTCTTGGAAATCTATTGGGATTTCTTGATCCTCAAAAAAGGTTCCAGAAGTATAAACCTTAATCATTTCACAACCATCGAAATCATTTGTTTGACGTTTTGCCTCTTCCCATTGAGCAAAAAGATTTGCAGATGTAACATCATCCCTTACATCGTTAAAATAACCACAGAAAGTACAACCAGATTTCCACCACCATACACAACCTTTGGTTCTGAGAATAACGGTAGCGGCTGTACAAGGAGTTCCGTCTGGCAGATTTTCTGGAGTTTTGTATACAATAGCTGGTTTATCTGCATCCCATGATTCTCGTCTTGATATAGAGTGAGGAGTATTTTCTGGAGCCTTTACTAAATGATGGATTTTAATGGCTTTTTTACCATCACCAAGTAAGCCAGATGCTTGAGCCATAGTTAATGCGTAGGACATTTAGTCTTGATACTGCCGTAAGTAAATGGATTGATAAACAATAATATTTTCTTATAGATATAGTTATTTTATCCCGAAACATCATGTTTAGATACTCTCACGATCTTAATACAGGTGTGCCAATGAAGTCATTTATTATTATTCAAAATTTTCTTACAGCACTTGTAATACCGATATTTGGCATAATAATTGGGATAACTGCGGTTCCTGCTTTAGCATTATTTAATTATGGATATGAAATTTCAACATCTAATCCTGAAAGTTACCTTATTGAATTAGTTGGTATTGGAATTTCTCTTGGATTATTCGTCATGACATGGGGAATTAGTTTAGTAATGGTTTGCGGCGTGATGGCAGGAATTACTAGACCGAGAATAGCCCCTGGAAGATATCCACTACAATCATTTATCACGATTCAATGGGCTTGGTCAATGATTTTTCATAAAGCTGCGTTATTTTTCTTACCTAATCTTGTCCCTTCATTTATTGGAAATACATATTACAGATTATCAGGAGCAAAAATTGGCCTAGGTGCACAAATAAACTCTCCAAATGTTAATGATTGTGGGTCAGTTACTATTGGTGAAAGAGTTGTTATCGGCGGTAAAGCAGTCATTAATGCACATCTAACTGAAAAGGGAGAATTGGTAATGGCGCCAGTAGTTATTGGAAATGATGCACTTATTGGAACAGAATCAATAATTCAACCTGGCTGTACAATTGGAGAAGGTGCTGTAATAGCCTCAAGGGCTGTAGTTCCTAAATGGACTAATGTACCTGCAGGAGAAGTTTGGGGAGGGTTACCGGCCAAATGTATTCGCTTAGCTGATGGTTCAAAACCGGAATAGTTATTCATCAGTTTTTTCTTCATCTTCAGTACTATCTTCTACGATTTGTTCTTTAACTGCATCAAGAGCTTCGTTCATACGATCTTTGAATGTATCTTGCTTTTGACGGAATTCGGCCATTGCTTGAACGGCACTGTCTATCATCTCATATCTAGTTTGAATAGCTTCACTGAGGTTTTCAAATAACTGCATATGCTGAACATACCAATCGTCCCTTGCAGACATTTCAGTTGTTGCTGTTTGTAATGCCTCATCTAATTCTTCGGCTACTTCGAAAACGCGACCTAATCTTGCTTTTTCTCTCGAATACATTTCTTCTGTTTTCTCTAATTTTGGTTCAAGATGTTCTATTGTTTTATTTGCCTTAGCACGATCTAATTCCATTGCTCTTAGACGTTCATCTTTCTCATCTAAAAGTGCTTGAATTCCTTCTTTCTCAATTTCACTGTTTACAGCTTCTTTTTCTAAGACTTCGATGATTGCCTGTAATTCTTCATTTAGCTTTGATGATTCATTATATGCAGTATATAATTTTTCTAATCGATCGTTTGCTATTCTTAACTCCTCTTCTAAATTTACTGAGGATGGAGCGTTTGGTTCAGGGAAACCGATTCCATTTTCGCCTTCGTTCATGTCAATCTCGATATGTTCCACAGCCACATCTGATTTAACATCGGCGGAATTAACCTTCTTTCTGCGTCAAAAAATACAGTTTCAACTTGATAATGCCGCGATTGTTGCTGAAAGAACTGCAGTTAGTCTTTTGGAAGATGGGATGTGTAGTTTTTCATCGGGGCCATGGGCATTGTTGCCTGGGCCTCCAGTACCTGTACACAGAAATTTAGCATCAGGATATTTATTCTGCATCATAGCCATGAAAGGAATAGTTCCACCAACCCATGTTACTAATGGAGGTAAACCAGTAATATGCATAGAAGCATCATGCAATGATTGTAGTAATTCCCCTTCCAAAGGAGGGGCATGGAAACCATCAGCTGATGGATCAAGAGTGAAGTTAACCTCTGCGCCAAAAGGAGGATTTTCTTCTAATCGTTGTTTAATGATTTTTTCAACCACATTAGAGCTTATGCCTGGAGGTATTCTAAAACTTAATTTTAAGTCAGTATTTGTTCGTAAAACATTACCAGCATTTTGTACTGAAGGCATTCCATCAGCCCCTATTATTCCTAAAGCAGGTCTCCAATTAACGTCAAGTAAACTTTCTTCAACAGATTCAGATTCTGAAATCAATGTATCAACAACGGGTAGTGTTTCCCATATTGAATTACCAATAACTTCTGCAAGAGCTACTGCTTGCTCACGAATAGTATGCGTTATTGTAGTGTGCATCTCAGGGATTAAAATCTCGCCGGTTGCTGAATCTTCAATCCTATCTAGAAGGATTCTTTGTATTCTAAAAGAGGATGGAATAGTTCCACCTGACATTCCTGAATGTACTCCTTCATGGGAGACCTTTACAGAAAGTGTACCTGATACTAGACCCCTTAGCGCCTCAGTTGTCCAAATATGATCATAATCAGGGCCTCCACTATCCAGTACTACAACTAAATCTGGAATCCCTAGTTGATCCGTTAATTGGTCAAGATAAGGAGGAAGGTCAAAAGAACCAGATTCTTCACATGTTTCAATTAGAAATTTACATGTTGGATGAGGAGTTTTAGATTCTTGTAGCATCCTTAATGCAGTAACACAAAGATAGCCTCCATAACCATCATCTAATGCACCTCTACCAAATAACCATGGTTCTCTCCTAACACCTTTCAAAGGATGTAATCCTTCAGACCATAATTCTGGTTTGGAAGGCTGCTTATCTAAATGAGAGTAAAAAATAACCTCCCCAGGACCAGTTCCTTCAACATTAACCAGTAGAACAGGAGTCTTGTCTGCTATTTTGTGTATTTCATATGACATTCCAGAAATATTTTGGTTATCTAGCCATGAACAAAATAGATTGATTGTTGCATCTAATTCTCCTTTTTCAGACCAATTTGGTTCAAATGATGGAGAAAGTGCTTCTATTTCAATGAGTTCTTTCAAACTAGGTAAGATTGACTCTTCCCATAATTCATCACTACGTTTCACCAATGCATCGAGGTCAAGAGCCATGATACTCTGTCCACTATCATGCAAATGTATTCTTCGATTAATTGGTTAATTTAGAGGGCCACATATTGGTAATTCTCCTTGGTTAAAAGGGCATTTTTCACATATCTGAGATTGGTCATTACTCAGACGAGGGTAGTTAGAAAGTGGAGCATTAGAACCTAATGACATTTCAGCTGCTAGTGATAGGTTTTCTTCTAGATCATTTAATGCCTTTTCTAGCATGTCATCTGGATACACCACCATTCTTCCAGTAACTCCAACCAAAATTGCTGGAGAGAGTACTTTTCTTGAAGGATATCCAGATTTTGATCTTTCATTTTCTAATGATTGTAGTGCTGAATAGTAGAGAGCTTGCTGCATTCTATGTTCCATTAGCATATCTATTTCTGCTTGACATTTTGGCTGAGTATTAATTTCTCCTGATGCCTCAAATAAACCATCATTTGAGTCATAGAATAACTTCTTTGCTTCTTCTGTCTTGATATCAATGGGTCTAATATTTGACTCTCCATTATTTACAGTACAAAGTACAAGATCAATTAAACCACTCATTTCGATATTTGCAAACTCAATTTTGGATAGTGGTTCGTATCCATCAGGAGTCCACCGACTGCGTATTAAGCTGTTCAATTGAATTGTTTTTGTAATATTGAATGGCATTTCAGTCCTCAGGCCTTCAACTCTATGACCATCAAACGTTTCACCTCTTGATAATTTCCCAAGAGGTCCGGATTTTATTTTACTAATCATTAGATTTACTAATTCAGATGTTTTTTCTCGATTTGCATCTAAAGGTAATAACTCGTCAAAAACGATATTATGTATTTCATTACTATCAATTGAGTCGTTTGATTTTTGTATCCATGATTCTGGTAAAGGGGTTGTTGAATTTTCTCCTTCAGGCCCTGGATTACCTATGCCTATCTCTATTATTCTATGTACAATTGTTCCGAAGAGAGCAGCATCAACTCCTCTTAGAAATTCTTCTGATTTATTATTCTTAGAAATTGGTATTATTGGCTTAGGCGATAGTCCCCCTATTGTTTCATACCAGTGTCTTCTTGGACATTTTTCTATAATTGGAATCCTACTCGGTGCTATATTCAATCTTGCAAATTTATCTATTCGTGGAGAAGGGAAAGGATTGTTTCGTTGTAGTACAGATTTTTTAGCATAATTATCTAAATTTTCAATTCTGATCAGAGGAGTATTGGTTGAAGAAAAATTAGACTTTAAGGATTTAAAACAGTCTGGATGGTGTAAAATTGTTAATCCTTCTAATCCATTTGAATTACTCAAAAATCCACTTGATAATAACAAATTAGGATTGAATACTCTATTTCCTCGGGTTCTTATATTAACTTCTTCTAAAACATTATCAGAAGGATCAAGCCATGGAGAATCTTGCTCTTTTCTTTTTGCTGATCCTTGACGTAAAGATTCGATCCACATTTCACCAAGTTGAGGTAATGATTCTGAGTATTTCCAAGGAAAAATTATTCCTTCTCCATCTTCCCATTTTGTTCCTTTTGTAGAACCGACTACGATGAGCTTGTGTTGTGCTCTTGTTGCTCCAACGTAAAGAAGACGTCTTGATTCAGCACTTTTACGAGCCTGATGTATCTTTCTAACATGCTTCCATAATGCTGAGGATGGAGATGCCTCATTTGACCAAGGTTTTGGATTTCCTGCAAATAATTCAGGGCTTACTATCAATCGATTTCTATCATCCATAGTCATATTAGTTTGCCTTCCAGAGAATAAATCTGCGAGAATAACTACTTTTGCTTGAAGACCTTTGGACCCATGAATAGTCATAACTCTAACTGCATCACTTGGAGGAATTGTGACTGCTTCCACAGAATTACCTCCGCTTTCCCTTAAATCACGTATTTTATCTGCTAAAATAATTGAGTCTCCTCCGACTTCATTTGAGAGATTCCTGACAATATCTATTATTTGCTCAATATCTTGGCGAGAAACCACATCTGGGAATGAAATCAAAATATCTGATCTATCAACTGTCTCTTCCAATAAATCAACTATACGCCCTTCTGAAGAGAGATCTATCCATCTTTGAACTAATTCCTTTTGTCTTTGATTAATGGTAAAATCTCTTAATCTAAATAGTAAATTTTCTTCTTTTTTAGAATGTAAAAGGTATTCTTGTAATTTAGCATCATTAAATCCTATCAAAGTAGATCTCGCTACCCAAGAGGCATGATGACGAGAAAAGGGCCTTGCAATAAATTGTAATAACCCATCTATTGTATGAGCTGCGGGACGGTCAAGTAGCCCTCCTTCACGGTCTGCTTGAGCAGGAATTCCTAAATTATGCAAATGCCGAATGATTACATCCCTAATTTTACTTCTACTGGGTAGTAATATCATTATGTCACTAGGATCTACAGGATCTTCTTTAGGTAGTTCTACCCAACCTCCTTCAGATGAAAGTATTTTTACTGATTCGCCTTCAATTAATTTTTTTATTCGTAATGATATCATCATACTTTGACGTTCTATAGAATCTGGTTTACCGGGGCCGAAAGGATCGAGTGGTTCCCGCAAATCTGTAGAAGGATTCATCTCACCTCCAGTCCCTAAGGGACAAATCCATTCAAGTGAACCTGAAATATTTTTTTTATCTTTACTTGGAAAAAGTGGTTGTGGATGCGCATAGAAGTTTCCATTAGGAAAATGTCTATGTCTCTTATCAAAAATATCCGTCCACCAATCATTCATTACATTCAGTAATCCACCATCTGTACGATAATTAACTTGTAATCTAATTAGTCCTTGTTTTCTATATTCTACTTCTTTTGCAGAAGGTATTGGAAGATGTGGGTCGGATAAATCAAATGGGATCCATGGTATTAGACTTCGTCCTCCATCTTCAGTTACTTCAATCGCTTTTATGACATTCAAATTGTATGAATTACGTGGGTCTCTACTTGAATTCATTTTACGTAAAGGAGGTTTGCGAGTCAATTCTTTTACACTGAAAAATTCGTGAACATTTATGTTTCTTAGAATTTCAGAATATTCCAAGAATCCAGTTACTTCTGCTTGACGGAATGCGTAGATACTTTGTTTAACATCACCAACATAACAGATAGTTGGCTGCCATGGAGTATTTGGTACTTCAGGGTCATTTTCTTCGATACTTCTCTCGCCCCATAACCTAGAGAGTAGCCTCCATTGTAATGGAGAATTATCTTGAGCTTCATCAATAATGAATGCACGATAGCGCCGTCTAATTTGTTTTAATAAATCAAAACGCTGAGTTAGATCGGCACGAATTGTTGAAAGATTCTCTAGATCGTTTCCGGCCATATTTGGATTTTCATCTAATTTTTCTAATATGTCAAATGCTTGAATTATATGGTCGTCACGCCAGGTTTCTGAATTCAATGAATCCAAGGCATCTTGCATTGATTGTGGGTAAAAAGTACGACAGATGCCTGGACAATTAGCAAGAAGTAGATCACCAGTCAATCTTTGAACATCTTCATAGTCATGTGTTTCCTCATTTTTCTTTAATTTATTTAATATCCCAATGAAGCCATCATGTACTAATTTTAAATTATCTAAATTATTTACTTCGGCTTCTAGTGAAAAATGAAACTGATTAATTTTAGAATTATCGGGTAATCTACTAGGAAGAGGATAATGAAGAGTTTTTAGAGGGCTTTTCCAATCCTCAGAAGTCATAGGAGGTTTTGAATTATCAAGCATTAATGTTACTTGAGTGAAGTGTAGAATTAGTTTACCGATCTTTGTATACCATAGGTCTTTAATTTGAGAAGATATATTATTCATGCCTATCTTAACAACTTCTTTTGTTGTTTTATCTTTAATTTTAGCATAACTTCTAATTCCACTCTCCCAAGAATCTGAGGGTAGTTTAGAATTTGGAAATATTATTGGTTTATCAGTCATAATTGATGCATTAGAACTAATACATAGCAACAAATGGCTTAGCCATACTAACTTTTCCCATTTATCAGAAGGGGGTTTGGATTCAGACAAAGAATCAAGACATGCTATTCTTGTATCAGAAAAAACTCCCTCTGGAGCTAAAACGGTTATGTTTTCTTTGACAAAATCACAATATTCTTTTACTAAAATACATATTTCTTCAGAAAAATCTGATACTTCTTTTTGATCTAACGATAAAATAATCCTCTTTCTGAGTAAATTTTGATCTATAGTTCCATCTTTATTGGTAATCTGCCTTGTACTTTCTTCAATAAAAACTGATTTGTGTACTAAACTTCTTAGAACATTTGTTGCACTTCTCCTACTTGAATAATGTTTAGAAATATTATCTCTAGCATCTAGAACTTGGGTTGCTATCTCTGAAGGTATTCCAGCATCAACTGCGTTACCGATTAAATTGAGTGAGTTTGGAAGTCTCCAAAGAGTGTTGATAGCTGATTCCACTAAAAGTATTCGATTGGTATCAGAAATTACGTCTTTACTATTGAAATCCCCTAGATACGCCCTGTAGGGGGATATCAATTGATTGAAAAATGAGTCTATAGTTCCAATTGGAGCATCTTCAAGAAGGGTCAAAAGTTGTTCATTGAATCCCTGGTGACGGATACGAGGATCTGTTCTATTTATTCCATCATCACTAATTGGCCCTGGTTTTAGTCTAGAAATACGTTTTCTTAGTCTATCACGCATTTCATCTGATGCCCTATTTGTGAATGTTAGTAGAACTACTTCTCCCGGGAGTAAACCTCCCCATTTACGTAAGTCTATTGTCTCTGAAGATGGAGCCATGAGCAAACCCCCCTTCAGTTTTGAGGGACGATCTGGCATCGGTAATATCCGAGTAGCACGTTGATCCTCAGTAAGATAATGTTCTATCACACGATCGATAATAGTACTTGTTTTACCAGTACCTGCTCCGGCATCAACAACAATATGCGAATCTAGATTTAATGCTAAGCGTTGTGCTGTGTTCAACTGCATCAATAATCATCCTCCATTTTAACATCGCAAATTTGTTTAACTGAGCAATATTTACAAACATTTTTTGAAGGAGTAGGGTGAACTTTGCCTAAGGCTGCATTATTTGCAACTCCTAAAGAAACTGATAACCTATGAGTTAACCAAGCCCTAAATTGATCACTACCAGGTTTATCATTTTCATCAGGAAATCTGTATAAATCTTCGGTGATTATTGTAGGTATACCAATATCTAATTGGTTAATATGTTGAAAGTTTTTAGAAATTTCAATATTATGTGTAGTGTTATGACTGAATAAAGAAATTCCAGCACCAACAACAAGATCGCCGGGGTGTGCTATTTCCCATGCTCTAGCATAAATAGCTAATTGTAACTCTTCCAAAAGGCCCATATTGTGTCTTTCTTTTGAAGATTTAGATTCGGATGTTTTTAAATCTCTGATGATTATTAATCTTCTTGGTTTCCAACCACTATTAATTATTTTTAAAGGGGCTACACTATTATTTCCTTCATTATTTATCCAAATTTTCCCATCTAAATCAAAAGGTACTTGATCAACTCTATCTATTTGTCCCCTTACTTTTATTGGAGGTAATTTTTTCATATCTGGACTGGTTATTTCGGAAGGTATATCTATCTCAATACCACTTTTATCATAATCAGTAATATCCCATTCAATACCTATTGGCATTCCATCTGAGATACGAAATTCGGCATCTACTATTGTTCCGATTCTTCCTTTTGGTTCTACAGGAGTAGGGTTTGCAAGCCAATCATTGTATTCATTTCGGTTCATACCAGTGAGGGTTAAAAGTCGATTTGTAGAAACAGCATCGGTACGATCTAACCAAGGTGCTCTAGTGTCTAATGATTCTAGTGCAACTTGCATAATCTCATTTTTTGATAGTTTTGAAGTTCCAATACTAATTGAATCACGTGTTTTATTATTACTATCAAATTCTTCACCTATTTTCATATCTAGAATATGACATAAAATATCATGATGGACAAAATGAAGAAGATTGCCATGAGTTCGTGCATCCAGATCTTCAGACTGTAGTTCCTCTTCTTGTGCTCGAAGCCCTCTATTGAGCCATCCACTCCTAGGACATTTGAGCCAATCATGCAACCTACTTGCCGACCAAATTGTTACGTTTTGTTCTGCCCCTGATGAATGACCATGACGAGTATCTGTGACGGATACGCCCGTGAATATAGGAGTGAAAGGTCTAGGATCTATAGTAGGAGTTCTTTTGCCTTCCTGGGTGATTCCCCCCACTACTGGCCATGAAGGAAATTCTCTAGGTACTATTTTTCCACTAGGTGTCTTTCTCGACAGATCAGAATAATCAATAGAGAAAATATATTTTTTTGCATCATCGGGCAAGTATTGTTTATCTTCTACTATGTTTGGTTGCCTTCTCTCTCTTTCACGTTGTAACTCAACATCAATAGGGATTGATAATGAGGATGGATTAATTGGTGCATGAAATGGCATCAAACCTTTTCTCAAACTTTCTCCATCTGACTGACGAATATCTCTAGGACTTATTGAATCTAATTTTACCATACATTCTTCTACATAATTATTCGATGATATCCATTCTCTGATAGGTGCTGTAGGAGGTGATGTATCATCTAAACTTGGATCAAGAATTATTGTCTTTTTACCTGCAAATAACAAGTGTTTTAGGAAATGTCTTGCTTTTCTAATGGGATCATCTGGCCTAAGTAAATTCAATCTATGTCTCTCTTCTTCGCCCATGAATGGCATCTTTGGAACTCTCATGTCCCAAGAAGTACTGGATAAATTTGCTAGGATAATCAAATCTGCAGAACATCCAATTGCTTGATCTGGTTTCATAATTCTTAGTCTAGAATTAGTCTTTAACTGATTATCCAATAAAGAAGTAGAAGTCATTAGAGTTAGATATTCTTCAACCCATTCTGTTCCATTCTTTGGAAAGTTATGATTCAAATTAGATTGCATATTTCTGAGTTTTTGTAGATTTCTTAAAATTGATTGGATAACAAGAGGTAATCCTGCAGAATGGTCATCGATATATTCAGAATCAGACATAACATTTGCCATTTTAAGTCTATTTAAGAGCCATTCATCACCATTTTTACTTGATTTAATCAATGGGAGAATGGCTTTTGAATGACATCCGATGAGTAGTGTTTTTTCCTTCAAAACTAAGATATCCTCTTCTCGGAGTAATGGTTGCAAAGATTTAGCGAGATTCAATAACCACCATTGAGTAGATTCTTTCTTTATTTCATCAACATCAGAATTAGGAGACCTTGAAAGAGATTCTAGCCATCTACTAAGTGCTCCTGGACCTCCTAAGACATGTTCTCCTCTAGCTAAATTAGTTAATAATTGTAAATCAGGGATTAATTTTATTTCCAGATTAGAGGGATGAATAAGATCTGACTCGAAAGGAGATAATATTTGTTGAAGTGCTATATTCCTAAGAGATTCCAAAGAAAAGCTGTTTGGTCCATGACTCAAAGTAATTAATTGTTTAAGCCAATGGCCATAGGAATTGCTAGTTATTGACTTATCATTATTCTTCATAGAAATTCCAATATTTTCAACCAATCTTTTCCACCTAGAGGCATTGGAATCTAAAGAAGGATCAACTATCATAACAGTTGATTTAGGATCTTTTTCCAAAGATTTTTGTGCTAGTGATATTGCAGAATTAAACGAATGATCTTCTCTTTGAAGAATGTACCTTGATACATTTGCAGGATTATTTTTCACTGTTATGTCATGAAAAGGGAGCCATTTTGGTAATTCCTCAGCAGAATTTATTGGGTGTTTATCTATTAATGAAAATCCATGATGGCCTAGTCTAAAATTTCCTGAATAAACTAATTGATGAATTGGACAATGTTCGGATATGGCTAGCAATAATTCTTGATGAGATTTAGACATACTAGGAGGGTGATTTATCATTATAATTCCTGAAATATCGATTAAAGAAAATGGTTTTTGAGAAGTTTCTAATTTCTCAATTATTCTACCTATTGCCATATCTGGATGGGTTCTTCCAGTTTTTTTCTCAAGATTTTTTAGTATTTTTCTAAAAGAGTTAATACCTGGTCCTTTCCAAGATTCTGCAGTCCTTTCATTTGATAGATATTCATGTAATGTGGCTAATGAAGATGTTTTTCCTCTCCCCCATTCCATTTCTGGGATAGGATTGATAGAGGGAAATGACAATTTTTTAGCAGCTTGCCTACACTCTTCATGTAAGATGATGTTAAATTCTTCTTTGGTTGGTAATAATCTTGGAAATCTCAAGTCTGCCAATAATGATGTTTGAAGTGAATTGATAGTTTGATGTAATTTTCTATCAAATGCAAATCCTTCAAAGCTTAATTCTGAGAGAGATTCTATACGAGATTCTTCTGAAGGATAAATTATCATAATCTTATTTTTTCTTTCTTTAGGTATAGATATTGGACTAATGGCTTGCCACCTAATATGGTCTTTTAGCCACTCAGGTAAGTTACCTTCAGAGACGAGTTCGTTAGTAACAGAGTAATTCTCTCTTAACAACATCACATCACCGAGCGTACGCCATAGAGAAGGCGGTTATTGAACCCAACTAATAGTTTCGATTAGAAATGCTATTATTGCTTCTTTTTAGAGTAAACCAATGAAGAAATTAGGACGCATGCGAGAGTCAAAATGATCGAAGGTCCAGGAAAAAAATTATCATCATTTTCTTTTTCAATCCAATCAACAATCAATATTGCAGACATATCATCTCCATCCCATGCTGAAGGATATGTATACTCCATTGTTCCATCTAATCCATCAAGTAGTACTACATGATGTAGAACGTGATGATAGTATTCCAAGTCATTACTTCCTTCTGGAAAGTATGCTACATCTTCTACAAATAATAGCCATGCAGAGGTTGAAACTGAATTACTACAACTATCCATACAATTGGAAACTAGATTAGACGTAGACCAGGAAAATAAAGTACTATTTTCAGAATTAGTATTAGAGTAGTTTTTAGTAATTGATAGGCTAATATTTCCCAAAAGAGGAGCAGTTGATCCAACAGAAATAGAGGTTACAAAATCATCTTTTAGAGAATCTGATTTTGGACGATGTCCGGGATGCATTCTTTCACCATCAAGTATTGTTGTAGGAGCTAATCTTGAGGCCCCAAGTGCGATGGTTGAGGCTGTACCATAATTAAGTTCCCAACGATTTTCAGTTGTATTATCTCCAAATGGATCTTGAGTTTCATAATAGTGTCTATGATAATGTATTATTGTTGAGTTTCTATTATTTAGGGCTTGATCTCTTGTTTGCTCAACCATAACACAATTTTCACACCATGTTGCTGTGTAAGTCTCCACAATTGTTGGAAAATCTTCAAAATCCATAATGATATTTTGATCGGCAGAATCATTTGATAAAGATACTGAAATACCTCCTACTGTACCTGAATCTTTCTTATGCCTTGCATCATCCCATGTTTCTACATTAGATGAATCTGATGTTACTGATACTGTTGGTATCAATATAAATAAAGCCAGCATAAGTGATATGGTGACCCTCATTGACGTAATGAAGAGATGAAGGATATTGAATACTTCCGTCTTATTGTGCATTTGCAAAAGCAGAAATAGTATTTTCTATATCCTCATCTGTAATATGTAAGTGGATTACTACACGAACTGTGGAGTCGTCAATAGAAGTGACGTCCACTCCCTGTTCAGATAATTTTTTGACTATTTTATCGCTACCATCATTACATTTAATAAAAACTATATTCGTCTTAGTTATCTCTAAATTAACAGAATAATTATCCATTGAGTTGATATTCTCAGCTAGATGTCTAGCACGTGAATGATCTTCTTTGATTCGTTCAATATGATTGTCAAGAACATATAGTCCTGCTGCTGCTAAAATACCTACTTGCCGCATTCCTCCTCCAAACATTTTTCTCCATCTATGTGCCTCTTTTATGGTATCTTTATCTCCAACAAGCAATGAACCAACAGGTGCCCCTAATCCCTTAGAAAGACAAACAGATACCGTATCAAATTTCTTAACCATTCGAGCGATATCTGTGCCACTTGCTATTGCTGCATTGAAAATTCTAGCACCATCTAAATGTGCTTTACAGTTTCTAGCGTGAGCAATATCACAAATTTCATCTAATTCTTGTTGAGAATATACCGTTCCACCATACATAGGAGGGTTTTCAACGCAAACTAATGAACCATTTGGGTAATGTGCATGACTTCCTTCAACTTTCCTGATTGCTTTCTTGATAGAATTAGTAGACATGATGCCATGTTCACCATCGATAAGAGCTACAGAGCAGCCAGATAACATTGCATATCCCCCTCCCTCATATAGGTAAATATGACTTTTTTTATGAGCGATTATTTCATCTCCTGGCTTTGTATGTGTTTTGATAGCGATTGCATTAGACATAGTCCCAGAAGGGACAAATAATGCAGCTTCTTTTCCAAGCATCTTTGCAAGCCGGTTTTGTAAATCAATTACTGTAGGGTCGTCACCAAGTACATCGTCACCTACTTCTGCAATTGACATAGCATTTCTCATATCTTGAACCGGCCTAGTAACAGTATCACTTCGAAGATCTATTCTTCCACCAGGGTAGTCTCGCATATTATCACCACTCAGTAATCAGCCATAACAAATATCATTATTTCTTCCTTCTACCGATGGACTTAGGGACATAATCAATTGTCTTTTCTCCCCATTGGCCATCTTTTCTTTTCTTAGCACTAGTAGAGTTATCTCCTTTATTTCTATACTTGTAAAATAATGCAGAACCAATAATTAATAATGGAATAATCAGAATTGGAAGATAGTCCCCAAATGATTTTGGCCCTTCAATACATCTTAAAGCACCTGAGTTAGGTTGAATATCTCCTGATGAACAAGGTGTTTGTTCAGTCGCTCCTGATTCTGAAACAAAATGATCTTCAGAAGCCATCTCGCAATTGAATTTACCAGAAGCTGGTTGATAAGTTCCAGGTGAACAAGGGAATTGCCGTTCTGCACCTGAAGAAGGAACGAAACTACCAGGATCTGCCATCATACATTCGGTTTGACCTGATTCGGGTTGATATTGTCCTTTTTCACATTCATTCTGATACGACCTTCCTGAAGTAGGAACAAAGTTACCTGGATCTGCCGGCACACAATCTAAACTATTTTGACCGGGTTGATATGTGCCTGTTTCACAAGATGTCTGTTCAGTTTGACCATATTTAGGTACATAATTTCCAGGTTGAGAAGGTAAGCATGATGATTGGCCTGCATCAGGCTGGTATGTTCCTTGGTCACAAAGTTGTTGAGATGATTGTGCTGAATCAGGTACAAAATTTCCTGGATCTGCATCTACACAAGAAGATTGTCCAGCCGCTGCATATGTTCCTGGTTGACAAGGAGATGTTGTAGAAGAGCCGTCATTGCTACTTATATATCCAGGAGGAGAATCCACGCATGATGTTGATCCATCGGTTTCTTGGTATTGTCCTGAAGGACAGGGTATTGGTTCAGTTGCACCTGCAGAATCAACGAATGATCCAGGTGCTGCAGGAGTACAGTCTTCTTGTCCTTCTTCAGAAGAATAGGTTCCTAGTTCACATTGTGATGGTTCTGTTGCACCTACAGAGTCAACGAATGATCCTGGCGCAGCAAGAATACATGAAGTGCCGCCTCCTGTAGGCTGATAGCTTCCTTCAGAACAAGGGATTTGTTGAGAAGAGCCATTCGAAGGGACATAATATCCAGAAGACGCGTAGTTACAATCTGATTGTCCTTGTAGAGTTTGGTAAGTTCCAGATTCACAGGCTTGTTGGCTGTCTTGTCCAATTCCAGCAACATAGTATCCTTGTGAAGCCAAAATACATTCTACTTGTCCCATGGAATCAGTATAGTTCCCTATACCACACATTTCTTGATTAATAGAACCTGATGAAGATACAAAGTATCCTAAATCCGCAGAAATGCATGTATTCTGGCTTGGAAGTGGTTGATAAGAGCCAGCCGGACAAGGAGTTTGGGAGCTAGATCCTACAGAGTTGGTAAAATATCCAGGATCTGTAGATATACAATCTGTACTGTTCGAGGACGGTTGGTAAGAACCATTAGGGCAACCAATTTGTTGATCAGCACCATTTAAAGAATAATATCCTGGAGAATTTTCTATACAATCGCTTTGTGCTGAATTTGGTTGGTGAGTTCCTGCAAGACATTCTAGTTGCTCAGTTGCATTTGTTGTGTCTACATAATGACCTGGGTCGGAATCAATACAAGAAGTCTGGCCGGTTATAGGTTGATATGTACCATAATCACATAAATATACAATTCCATCAATCGAATATGCTCCCTCATAAACCTCTATGCACTCATTATTTACTTGATAATAACCAGAATTACACATGTATGGATTTGAATCAAAAATAGTAACTATTCCATCATTATCATGATCTCGTTCAGATGCATCAGCGAAGAGAGGATTTGTGCTTTGTCCTACTCTAACAGGATAATTGATTTGTCCTGTCTGATACATTGAACCATCACCTGTGGCGCCGTCATATGGCCTTCCCCAACAATATGCAGATCCATTACTTTTTATTGCACATGTATTTTGTGTACCTGATTCTATTGCTACAAATGAATGATTTCCAGTAACATTTGTTGGTAAAACCCTAGGAATACCATTATTGAAATCATCTAAAGCTCCTCCATCACCAAGTGCACCATGCCAGTTTCCACCCCAACACTTGGATACTCCTGTATCTAATACAATACAATAAAATCCTAAACCAGCAGTTATTGATATGGGGACATCCCCTTCTTCTAATATGACTAAACCTGGAGTAGGGTTAGTGTCGTTAGAACCATCTCCTAATGCTCCATTACTTCCACTTCCCCAACAATATACATTATGATCAATACTAATGGCACAAGCGCCAATGCCTCCTGCAGCGATTGCCACGGCTTCACGATCACCTGGTAGTTCAGTAAGTCTGGGAACTTTTCGAGTAATTTCATCTCCTTGACCTAATTTATAACCTGAGTTTGAACCCCAACAATATACAGCATGATTATCTGTAATTGCACAAGTAAATTCACCCCCTGCAGCGATGGCGATTGCAGACCGATTTTCTGGAAATTGTACAACCTGTGGGAATGATGTTCCACTATTGGACCATTCGTATTCCATGTTTGTACAATTATCACTATTAGTATCACAAATCCAATTTGCCCCTAGTTGGCCCCTATTGTTAGATCCCCAACATATTGTCTCAGAGTTATTCAATATAGCACATTTATGATGTTGAGTTGCTGATGATACTACAGTAAGAGCAGAGGTATTTTCTGGAAGTGCTACCATCACTGGAGAAACTCTATCTGGATCTCCAGCTTCGGAGACATCGTTATTTTCATTACCTAATTGCCCAGAGCCATCCCAACCCCAACAATAAATATTACCAATTTCATTCAGCGCACAAGTTGAAGCGGTACTAGTTGATACCTCCTCAAAGTGCCCCATATTTTGATGAAGTGAATTTACATTTGTAGGATATTCTCTATTTGAGGTATCTATGCCTGATCCCGGAGTAGAGATATGTCCTAATTTCCCCCAATACCCATTGCCCCAACAACTTACATCTCCATTAGTTAAAACTGCACATGCATACGAGCCTCCCACAGAAATAGTTTGATCTGTGTATATTGAGCCTGTTTGGAATCCAGGCATATTTAATGATGATAAAGTGAAATGCTTTTCTGATTCTGGTTCTAGAAATGATTCTTCATAATTAGAAGAAAATAATGTTAGAGGAACCATCAAAAGCATAAAACACATTGTTAGGCTTATTATCGATTTGCTAGATAGCGGTGTGGACATATTTGTCCCTCCAATGGGTAGCATATTAGATATGCGTCAGATTTGATAATTTAAGAGATTTAATTATGATTTTTATAAAATTATTTGATAATCAAAAATATTGATATGATGAATAATTACCGGAGACCATGGAGAAAGAAGGGGCGTTTAGAGAAGTACCCTATATGGGCGTAATTTGGGTAGTTTCTGAAGCAGTGAAAAGAGGATTTTGGAATGGTAATCCAGACTGGTGTAACCTTGGTCAAGGACAACCAGAAATAGGAGAAATGGAAGGAGCACCTGACAGATTGAGGAATGTATTAATTGAGCCTGAAGATCAAGCCTATGGGCCAATCAATGGTACAGATGAGATGCGTGAAGCAGTTGCTAAGCATTACAATAGATATTATCGAAGAGGAAAAAAACCGTACACTGCAGCTAATGTAGGAATATCACAAGGAGGTAGATTAATGCTTAGCCGAATTTTTGGTGCAGTTCAAGGAAAGATGGGGTATCAGATACCTGACTATACTGCATACCAAGACATGATGGATTATGCGACTCCTAGATTAGAGCCAGTTCTAATACCAACCAAAGAAGAAAATAATTTTTCGATACCTTCTGAAGAATTTAAAGAAATAGCTAAAAATCTAGATAGTTATTTAGTTTCTAATCCTTGTAATCCTACTGGTCATGTAATACAAGGAAGTGAATTAGCATCCTACTGTCAAACTGCAAGGGAAACTGGATGTGTTTTATTGATGGATGAATTCTATTCTCATTTCATATATGAAGATAGAAAACCCGGATGTGGTCCTGTATCTAGTGCAGAATTTGTAGAAGATCCAGAGACTGATCCGATTCTTGTAATTGATGGGTTGACAAAATCATTTAGATATCCTGGATGGAGAATGGGATGGGTTTTGGGGCCATCAGAAATTATTGAAACCCTGGGAAGGGCTGCTAGTGCAATTGATGGAGGACCTAGTAGAGTCAGTCAACGATTAGCTTTACGTGCACTAGAACCAGAATATGCAGATCAAGAGACTAGCGCACTGAGAGATATGTTCTCAAAGAAGAAAAATATGATGTTAGATAGATTAACTAATATGGGAATTAGATGTTTAAAGGGTGATTCTACATTTTATATTTGGGCATGTGTCGAAAATCTACCAGATGGATATAATACTGGAATTGATTTCTTCTGGAAAGCATTAGATAAGAAAGTAATGACAGTTCCTGGAACATTCTTTGATGTTAATCCCAAACCAAGTAGAGAAGAACAGAGGTTTAACAAATGGGTTAGATTTTCATTTGGACCTTCTTACGACAATGTGGACTTAGGATTAACTAGATTGGAAGAAATGATGAACGAAATTTAAATACATTTTTGTAGAAAAAAATGGGAAATAAAACTCTTTATGGGTCAAAATATTAAACCTAAGTTCTCTAGGATGAATTCGTGGGCAAGTTATCAGAGGAAGAGGCTACGGCCATTTTAAAAAAAACATACAAAAAATATGTTGAGGAACCGGAATTAACAACTAGATTAGAAAATATTCCTAAATTACTGGCAAAATTTGATGGTAATTATGATACCATGATTAAAAAATTACTTCAAAAATATGCTAAAGAGGCAAAATCAGCTCCAAAAAAGAAAGTTAAGGAAGCAGAAGAAGTTCCAGCAGAAGAAGAAAAACCTAAAAAGAAAAAGAAAAAGAAAATAGAAGTTTCTGAAGATGATGCTAGGGCTGATTTAGCTGCTGAAATCAAGGCGAGTGAGGATGCATCAGCAGCGAAAGAACAAGCTAAGGCTGATGCTGAGGCTAAGAACGAAAAAATGGCTGCTGCAAAGGAGCAAGCTAAGGCTGATGCTGAGGCTAAGAAAGAAAAAATGGCTGCTGCAAAGGAGCAAGCTAAAGCTAATGCTAAGGCTGATGCTAAAGCAAAAAAAGAGGCAATTGCTTCAGCAAAGGAAGCTGCAAAAGAGCAGGTTAAGGCCAAAAAGGCAGAAGCTAAAGATGCTAAAGAAGCTGTAAAGGCTCAGGCTGAAGCTAAAAAGGCAGAGCTGCAGAGAAAAGAAGCTGAGGCCAAAGCTGCTGCTGCTCAAGAGATGATGGCAAAGGCTGCAGAAGATTCTATGGCATCAAGAGAATCATTGCAAGCCAGAGAAGCTGAAGCAAAGGAAAAAGTAGCTGAAGAGTCAGAAAAGAGTAAGTTATTGATGAAAGAAGCAAAAGAAGCAATGGCTGCTGCCAAAGAAGCTACAAAAGAGTTACAAAAAGAAATGAAAGCTACGGCTAAAGCTGAAGCTGAGGCAAAAAAAGTAACTTTGGAGAGGAAAATTGCTGAAAAGCAAATTAAAGAAGCTAAAAAGATGCAGGAAAAGGCACAAGAAGAATTAGAGAAACTTGGCCAAATTAAAGAAAAAGCAGAAACAAAAATAGAAAGTGAATCAGAGCAAAGAGAAATTAAAGAAGCTGAAGCAAAACAGGCAATGGCTGAAAGTAAAGAAGCATTACATAAAACTAAAGGACAATTGAGCCATGAAAGAAAGGCAGCAAAAAGTGTAGTAAAAGAGATTGCAGCCTTAGAAAAAGATATTGTTATGGCAAAAGCTGAAGCTGCTAAAGCGCTAGAAGAAAAAGAACAAATGGAAAAACAAATCAAAGAAGAGCGGGAATCAATAAATGAAACATTGAAGAAAGCTGAGAAAGTTCAAGCTGAACTAGAAAGGATGGAATCTGAAGCAGACAGAGAAGTTGATCAGGTTGTTGGCATGGAGTCAGAAAGACAAAAGGTCGAAAGAGAGGCAATGGAAGCAGAATTGAAACTAAAAGCCAATCTAATGGTTAGAGAAGAATTAGTTCTTGAAAGAATAGCCCTAAGAGTTCACCAAGTAGATTGGAAAGTTATTGGAGATGCGGATTTTGATGAATCGGATGATTTGACTAAGATAGATGGTATAGATAAATTTGTAGAAAGAAAGCTCAATGCATTAGAGATTATTTCATTTGAACAAATTAGTAGAATGGATGCTAGAAATATGGAAATTATAAACAATGCAATTGAATTCCCCCCAGGAAGAATTGAAAAACAAGGATGGATAGACAAAGCAACTGAATTAATGATTTAATTATCATCCACTAGAATATATGTTGTATCCACTCAAAGGTGGAGTGTATACGTGTAATTCGACGAGACCGACATCACCCTCATTGGATACCGTATGAATATCTTGTTCTTTTGCAGCACATATCTCTCCAGATTTTCTTATTGTTAAATCAGTAGGAAATGGAACTCCTTCTTCGTTTATTTTGTAGGTTGTTTCTGTAGAGACACCTGAAACTATCAAGAAGGCACAATCACTTCCTTCATGGTCATGGATAGGAGTTGCTTGGCCCGGTTTCCAACATATAATTGCTAATTCATAAAAGTTATTTTCTTTTATAACATGTCTTTTATATCCTTCTTCGGCATATCCAACAGAATTTTCTACAGCATCAATATTTGGATTCAAATTGGATAATTTCATGGCCAATTCATCAAGCCCTGGTCGTCTATCAATTGATTCTAACCAATCTAAGAAACTAGTGATCTCTGAACATTCTGAAAGTAGTTTCTCTCTGACATCATTGGAGAGTACCACATGTGTTGCCATAGTTCTTCAGAACAGAACATTATTCATGACTATTTTGGAAGATTATTTAACTAAAGGTAGGCTACTTGTTATTTTATCAATAGAATTTCTCATTCCCGGGCCTATCCCTACAACTGTAGTGGTTCCTGCAGGTATCTCTGTATGTCCTGCATCCATTACCATGTAACAAATTAGACCTGCGGCTTTTGCCTCTCCATATATTCTTTTTAATGCATCAATATTTGAAGTAGAACATACAATCTTTCTTGCACCACTTTTCAAATATTTTTCAAGAATTTGGGGTGATTGTCTTTTTGCTTTTAAGACACATTCTGCTGTTGCATGACTGCATTGTGCTGCTAATTTACCTCTCGATAATTGAAGGTCATTCCGTGTGACCAATACCATTGTAGTTTCAAATCCGATTTTGGACAAGTTCTTTCACCGCCGATGGCTTTTTTACAGTTACATGACGAGTCATGATTTCACTCAATGGAGAAGCAAGCCAAGCGACAAAGAACATATTTCCAGCAGCATGAAGTAAATCAAATGGAATACCTGAGAAGAGATACAAGAGCAATAAGTCAGGACCTAAAGTGTGTAGAACGCTAAGAGATACCGTCCAATCAAAAATGAAACCAGAAAGTGCTGCTATTATCATCAGAGGAGTGTTGGAAGTAATATTTTTTGAATGTAATTTATCTGATAACAATGAACCAATTAGGCCTATTAATGACCATCCAAAGGCTTGGTATAAGGTCCATAGACCATGACCAAGAAAAATATTAGAAACTAAAGCAACAGAAGTAGCAAGAATAATTGATCTAGTAAAACCAAAGTAAATACCACTCATTAGAACTATTACTGTTACAGGTTGTACATTTGGTATTGGTTCAAGTAGGATTCGTCCTGAAACTGCAAAAATTCCCAGAAGTCCCAGAACAATCATATCGCTTTGAGAAGATATATTCTTTTCAGTTTTCCATAATGCCCAACCTATCATAGATAATAGGGCTAAATTAACTAAAAGTAAACCATAAGGCCCTAAGTCAACTGCATGTGCATCAATCATGTTATCGTAACCCTCTCGTCTAGAACCTTGTTATTCATAGTTGTGATTAATATGAAGCCAATTGCCAAGTCAATACACTATCATCATCTAGTACCACGTCGGAAATGCCCACCGGAGAATATGCTCCATTATGGAGAAGTTGCCAATAAAATCCGGATGAAAAATCTACTGCACAAGTTAATGCCTCACAAGGAATAACTCCTGCAATACTATCAATAAATATACCTGCAGGATATTGTGTATAATCATATGCAAAGGTTGTACCTGTAGCCTCCACAGCAGCATTGAGAAGATCTACTCCATTTTCATAACCCTCAAAACCACCGACGCAGGCTCCAGTGGAATCCCAATTTTTATCAGTTTTGAAATCTGTACCGTCATAATCAAAATGGTGACGACCATCATTAAAATTAGAGGGTGTAGAATCTGCTGGAAAATGGAAGCATACTGCTTGCTTTCCATCCCATAAATCAGGAAGTCCATAATGGGGGTCATCTGCTTCATCAACAAGTTCTGAAGACATCCTATTCCATTCTGTAGATATTGAAGAAAAGGTAATTATTATGAAGAGCAATGAAAAAGTAGCAAATGCTTTTGGAAATAAATTAGTTTCCATTTTTGTTGTTTGATAAATAAAAATTGATATAGATAAGAAAGTTAAGATAAATGGAATTAAAGCATTCATGGATTCCTTACCAACATAATAAGCAAAATAAACATTACTAAATGATTGTAATAAAGAGTATAAACATTACTTTTGAAATCTATTTAGAGAATTCTTCAATTTTTGATTTTAATAATTTATTTACTATTTTACCATCTGCTGAGCCACCTAGTTTTTTCATAACAATACCCATTAATGGTCCTAGAGAACCCATACCTCTGCTTTTAACCATATCAGACATTTCATTAATTACTTCATCAATAGCTGCTTCTACATCATTACTATCAGCTGGCGAATATCCAAGATCAGTAATTTTTTCTGACATCCAACCGATAAGTTCTGAATTTTGAACATTAGCATTAATTGCCAATTTATTAATTGCTGTAACTCCTTCACGCGTTAGAAGGTTTGACTCTCGGAGATGGATTGATGCAGCCAAAATAGGATATGGGATTTTTTCAGGATTTTCTAAAATAGCTGTTGCCCAAGCTTTTGGTGGAAGAGCAGGAATTGCTTCATCGATTTTTCCTTCCACACCTTCAATTAGTGTATCATCTAATTCAGCCCTTAATATAGCATCTAATTGATTATCCGAAACTCCTATTTCAGAAATTCTATCATAGCGTTCTTGCGGAGTTAGTGGGATGTTTTCGAGGACATTTTTCCATCTTTCTTCTTTAATTTTTAGAATTGGTACATCTGTTTCTGGATACATACGAGCGCTGCCTGGGAGTGGTCGCATTGCAGTAGTAGTTCCATCATCTGGCTGTCCTTTTTTAATTACAACATTCCTAACTTCTTGAATAATTCTATGATATGCAGATCTAGCTCTATTTAACACGGATTCTAAAGCAAGATCTGCTTGCCAGTTTGGGGCCACACATAGTACAAATGCATCTGACTTATCTAAAGAAAGTTGATCTATGATAGAATTGATATCGGAATCCGTAATTCCATAGGCTGGAAGTTCATCGGAATGAAATATTCCTGCAACTCCAGCTAATTTAGCTGCACTTGCTAATTCTCTTCCAAGTCTGGGTAACTGAGCACCATTATTATCTAATTTTTTATTACCTATTTTACCAGCAAAACCTGGTAAGATAATACACCGTACTACTTCTTTCTTTGATAATGATTTTTGAATCATACTTGATTCACAATCCAAAAATAGATCTGTTAGATCATGTATTTTGAGTTTGAGTTTAGATTTAGTAAATAATGCAACTCTATTTTCAATAGGTATTTCATCATTTAATCTATTAGGAGGTAATTTTGGCAAATTAGCTTCACTACGTAGCTCATTTGCTAAACGGTACATATGTATCTGTCGAGCCATTTCTAACCTTATTATTTTGGGAATCCAATCAAGGTCTTGGCACCCTTTTATTTCTACCCTATCGCCACAAGAAATACTTACGTTTAGATCCTGACGAATTGATCCTAATCCTCTACGAACTTTTCGAGTATCCCTAAGTAAAGAACCTAATTGGATTGCAGTTTCTTTTGCATGTTCTGGAGATATTATATCGGGTGCTGTTGCTATTTCTACTAGTGGTATTCCAAGTCTATCTAAGTTATAAAATACTAAATCACCGTTAGAAGTTTTCTCAGTATTGAGTTTTCTAGCAGAGTCTTCTTCAAGACAAATGACATCTATGCCTACTTTTCCAGATTTAGTTTCTAAAATACCTTGGGTTGCAACTAAAGTTGTTCTCTGAAAACCACTTGTATTTGATCCATCAACCACAGTCTTGCGCATTGCCTGTAGTGCCGTAACAGGTTTAGCGTTCATCATTGCAGACATCGTTAATACTACATCTACAGCATTTTTGTCATGTACATCTGGTGGTGCTTCATCTAATTCAACTAAACTTGAATTGGGAGATTGAAAATAAACAAATGAACGATTACGGCGATGTTCAAATCGTGCAGCAACATCAATCTTACCTCCTTCACCTCTTGCAGGCCTAAGTCTTCGTGTGGATTTTTTCCATGTATTAGGAATTTCTTCAAATTTATAATCAAATAATTTACTAGGCATCCTAGAATGAAGTTTGCCTGTATCTAATTGTTGATGTATTTCTAATCCGCACATGAATCCTAAAATAGTTGGATTGAGATTTTCAGGAACTGAAATGTCTCCTATCGGCTCCATAATAATTGTATTCGAGAGGTCTTTACCTTTCATATTTTCACCAATAAATGATGTGAATACTAAGCAAATGAATATGCGCCTTCTCTAGGACTGAACAATAATCCGCCTTGCCTTAATTTGCTAATAATACGGTCTACTTCGAAATGTTCTATTTCTTTTTTATTTGCTGCCTCATATATTTCCTCAATTGACGCTTCGCCCTTATCTTCACATAATTTTGTAATAATTTGTCTGACTACCTTATCTGGGCTAATTCTTTTAGCAGCCCTACTGCTGTGGAATTCTGATTCATCTTCGACATTTCCTTCAGACCTCCAGTGTCTAAAAACAGCTATTGCAACCTTTGCATCTATCTCTGTTCCAATATCTCTAAGATGCATTCTAGCATGTGCTTCAGCTAATCTACTTAATGCTTCTAAAGCACGTGCTGTGATCGGAACTTTACTAGTTTCATCATTATGGTCTTCTTTTTGATCTTCTCTGTAGAAAGATTGTCTCTCATCCCTGTAAAATTCAAGTAATAATAATCTTGCTTCTTCATTTAATTGTGGAAAAACATTTAGTTTGGCATAAGCCACATATTTTCTCAAAAATGATGTAGTCAGATGTTCATTACCGTCAACACCAATATTCGTGATACCTTCCTCTTTTGGTTTGTCAAAAATTAGTCCTTTATCCCTCATAGATTCTGTTGTTCCTTTTGCACGTGTTGCCAAAATATGCTTAGCAATTCTCTCGTCGTTTTGTAAAGCAATCTCATCTCTCAACAACCAAATAACATCAAAACGTGATGCTAATGGTGACTCTAATCCAGTTTCTTGAAATGAGTATAGCACAGAAGACCTGTTATTTCTATTAGAAAAACGTCCAGTTTTAGGATTTGCTGCAGCCAAAACAGCACATCTAGTAGGAAGACGAGCAGTAAGGCCTCCTTTTGCAATGTGAATACTTTGTTGTTCCATAGCTTCATGCATGGAACCTCTGTCTGCTGAAGTAATTTTATCAAATTCATCAATTGCTGCTAGACCTCTATCAGAAAGTGGCAATATTCCAGCTTCAAGTGCAAAACGTCCATCATTGAATGCATCTTTTACTGCAGCCGCTGTAAGGCCTGCAGCGGATACTCCTCCTCCAGACGCATACTTCCCTCTAGGAGATATATGTGACATATATTTCAATAGTTGAGATTTGGCAACACCTGGATCTCCCATTAAAAGAATATGAATGTCCCCTCTAGACCTTGTTCCATCATTATTGAGTCTAGAAACGCCACCGAATAATTGTAAAGCTAAAGTACGCTTAACAAATTCTAATTTTTCATCAGCAGCGAAGATGGATGGAGCAATCGATTTGTACATGTAAGTAAGTAAATCTGGTCTTTTAGAAATTGAGATTATAGTTTCAGTATCCTCATCATCAATATTAATTTCAGTAAAAGGCGTAGACTCATGTTCCGCACTTATTAAATCATAAACAATCTCAAACATTGGAGTTTTCTTATTTCGTTTAAATTCAGGTCTTACTTGTGGAATTACATTAGCAGAAATTCTATCTCCTGGTACTAAACTTAGAACTAAATCTCGCTCTAGAAATAATATTCCTCTTGTTGGTTGAGAACCACTAGGAACATTCTCAGGGAGTTCTGATACCTCAATTAGCTGATTGTTGATCATTTTGGAAGCTTGCATCATCAGTTGGAATGTGGTTTCTCCCTTACGTACAAAAGAACCGCAACCGCCTTTTAATTCTGGGCATCTTAAAGGTTCTTTCAATTCTCTCTCATCTTTCTGTTCTACATCTTGTTCGCATCCGCAGGTTTCACATTTGAATGTGGCCATGTACAATCTGGGTTTAATTTCTGAAACTTTATTGACAACAACATCAACGCTACAAAATTTACTGATTGATTCGCTGCCTATTTCTCGTAGATGGATCCGAGCGTCTCCTGGTAATTCTCCTATTCGTATAAGACAGTGAATTGGAGAGCCGCTTCTTTCAAGACAAAGGTCGTTAAGCATTTTAGAACCGCTATCTAATACAGATCGTGGGTCTTGCAAAATCCAATCAGCAAATTCAGGATCAAATGATTGTAATTCGTGGAAAGAGATTTGTAAAACAGGAGTATTAGATTGTTTTGTGAGTAGTAATAATATTTCATCTTCCTTCGCAGTTGTGAGGAAAGTTTTCCATCTTGCACTGGAATCTTGGATGTGAATTGTCATCATTTGTCCTCCCGGCTTTGTCGAACCACAGGGGAGGTACATAATCAAATTGGACATCACATGGAACCCCTTCATTTCAACTGGAAAAATAAATGATAACCTGCTATGAAATAAATTAAAAAAAACTTCTACTGGAAAAAAAACTTAATTTAGCGAGAAATTGAATTGAGTAGTCGAGACCTTCAAAGGAAGGAGGTTTATCCCGAAATATGGAATATATAGTATCGGACAAAGATGTTTTTGTCAGATTAGACCCAGGAGAAGAGATTCATGAGTCAATACGAAGTTTGTCAGATGAAGGAATAGAGAGCGCCATAATAACAAGTGGCATAGGCAGAATTCATGATGCTGAAGTAGCGTACCTTGATGCTGAGGGAGTATATCAAAAAACTAAATATTCTGGACCAGTTGAATTACTATCTACTCAAGGCAATCTATGCCCAGGTCCTGATGGTCCTTTTACTCACATACACATCGTTATGTCTGATGATGATATGAATGTACTCGGGGGGCATTTGTTTAGTGCTACAGTAACAGTAACAGCTGAGATACATCTCAGGATTTTAGCAGATGGAGTGAAACCCAATATGATGTGTAGAGTTGCTGGAGATGGCGCTTTTGTTAAATTAGAATTAAGGAGAGATTAAAATGCCAATGCATACATTTGGTCCGATTAAAGGTGAAATCAAAATTATAACAATTAATTCGAAAGCTCTTGAAGGGAATATGTTAGGAGATCCTAGTTCAAGACAAGTTGCCATGTACTTACCACCAAATTGGGAAGAAAGTGGGAAAGAGTATCCATTATTTGTTGATTTAGTAGGATATACTGGTAGTGGATTTGCTCATACTAATTGGAAACCTTTTGCGGAGTCTATTCCACAAAGAGTTGAAAGATTAGTAGATGAGGGAAAAATGGGAGAAGTGATTGTTGCTCTCCCTGATTGTTTTACAATTTTGGGAGGTAATCAATACATCAATAGTATCGCAGTGGGTAACTGGGCTGATTTTTTAATTCAAGAAATGATTCCTGAAATAGAACAAAGTTTTCCAGTTTTAAAAGGTAAAAATAATCGTGCAGTATTTGGAAAATCCAGTGGAGGATATGGTGCAATAGTTCATGGAATGTTGTATGGAGAACATTGGGGAGCGCTAGCTTGTCATTCTGGTGATATGGGTTTTGATTCTTTATTCATGGGAGATTTTCCAAAATCCGTAACGCATCTTGAAAAACATGGAGGAATAGAAGGTTTTCTTGAACATGTCAAGTCAACAAAGAAAATGAGTCATGATGATTTTCACGTACTAATGATGGTGGCAATGGGTGCTTTCTATGACCCAGATCCTGATGGACCAATGGGAATAAGGCTCCCAGTTGATCTTAGAACCTGCGTTTTAGATGAAACTAGATGGGCAGAATGGTTGAAGAATGATCCCGTAATTATGATTGATCGTAACGATGTTCAAGAAAATCTAAAAAGTTTGAAAGGAATTTTTATTGATTGTGGTTTTAGAGATCAGTATAATCTTCATTTCGGAGCAAGACAATTATCAGATAAGATGAATAAACTTGGAATAAAACATATTCATGAAGAATTTGATGACAATCACTCATCTGTTGATTATAGGATGGATGTATCATTTCCATTCATTTATAATTCATTAACAGAATAAATTAATCTGATTTATTTCCCAAGAAATATTCGCCGATCTCAGGATCATTTAGAATGTCTTTTGCATCTCCAGTGTGTACTACTTTACCATTGGCAAAAATATATCCTCTATCCGATTTTGATAGTGATAGTCGTGCATTCTGCTCTACTATCAATATGGTTATTCCTGTATCTCTTAATTCATCTATCTTATCTATTATCTGAGACTGATATAGTGGAGAAAGTGCAGCAGTTGGTTCATCTAAAAGAAGGAATTTAGGTTTGGATATTAGTGCTCTAGAAATTGCTAACATCTGCCTTTCTCCTCCTGATAATGAGGCAGCTAAATCGTGCACTCGTGTTCTTAAATCGGGAAACATGTCTAAAGCTTCTTCTATTCGATCATTAAGAACTTTAGTAGGTAAAGAATTACCGCCCATTTGTAAATTCTCAAATATTGACAATGAAGGAAATACATTGTCAACTTGGGGGACATATGCAATTCCATTATTTACTAATTGGTCCGTACGCCAATTAGAAATTGTTTCGTTTTTGTACAATATACTCCCATTATAGTGTGTAGCAATACCAAAAATAACCTTGATGAAAGTTGACTTTCCACAGCCATTGGGCCCAATTATAGTTACAAATTCACCTTCTTCAACATGTAAATCAATACCATGTAAAATCTGGACTGTACCATATCCTCCTTCTAATCCCTTTACATCAAGTATTCTGGACATATTTATTACTCACTCTCCAAGATAAGCCTCAATTACTTCTCTATTATTTCTCACTTCATCAGGAGTACCGACCATCAGAACTTCTCCTTCATTCATCACTATAATACGATCAACGCCTTGTCTAAGTATGAAATCCATATTATGTTCTATTATCAATATTGAGATGCCAGTTTCATCCACAATCCTACGCAAATTATTGAAAATTTTCATTGCGAGTGGACCTGCAACTCCTGCAACTGGTTCATCTAGAAGTAGTAACTTTGGATCTCCCATTAATGAGCGGCCTATGTCAACTAATTTGCTTTGACCTCCTGATAGTTCACTGGCTAGATTGTGTGCCATATGAGGGACTTCAAGTTGATCTAATGCATCATATGCGTTAGATAGTCTAGTCTTCTCATTAGGACGAGATTTTGGCATAAAAAGAGAAGTTAGAATATTAGGAGAATATTGTTTTCTGGGAGGTACCATTAGATTCTCTATCACAGTCATCTGACGCCATAGTCGAGTGTGTTGAAATGTACGAGTAAAACCAAGTTTTTGGATCTGATCTGGACGCATGTGCGAGATATCGGTACTAAATGCTTCTATTTCTCCAGATGTTTGTTTTAATAGCCCACTGATGCAATTAAAGGTTGTAGATTTTCCACAACCATTTGGTCCGATAAGACCTACAAATTCTCCTGATTTAATTTCGAAAGAGACATCTTTTACGGCCACTAAACCTCCAAATTCCTTCTTTAATTTATTGACTTTTAGGACAGTATCTTCACTCATGATGAATCACCACCGATTTCTGGTCTTTCAGGGCGTTTTGGTACTTCTGGTAAAATTCCTTTTGGATTATACTTCAGCGAAAGTAATAGAACCACTCCAACTAATAATACGTTTACATAAGCCATTTCTGCTATGACTTCAAATGATCCATCTGCATCAAAGTCACTGAAAGATTGTTCAATAGAATATTGACTGTTTAATGTGCCGTAAATATAGAACACGATGGCGCTCCAAATACCAATTTCTGAAATATTACTTTTCTTCGTAATTATTCCAAGAATAATCAATATTATAGAGAATAATACAACTTCTAAATAATCTATTACTAGCCATCTAAAAATTTCATCAATAAAAACTGCTGTATCATGTAAAGGTAAATCTGAAGAAGATTGTCCAGCATCCAAAATTCTGAATATATATTGTGATAATATAATAATAGAAGATCCTATGATTATTCCCTTATTATTACCAGACCCTCCAATTATGAATGCAGCCCATACTAAGAATGTGGTAGTGGCAGGACTCATGAATGTGGGTTGGAATCCCCTTAACTGCCAAGCCCAAAATGCTCCTGCAAGTGCTGCGATTGCTGCTCCTAAAGCAAGACTAGATGCTTTGTAAGTAAGAACATCATGACCATGATGTTGTGCCACTTCTTCATCTTCTCTTATTGATCTTAATATTCTGCCCCATGGTGAATTAAGGAGAGTTTTGAGAATTGCCCATACAGCAATAACAGAAACTAAGGAAAGGAATGAAAGTAAGATAACGTATGGTGCTGCTGCTTCTAGACTTAACATATCCATCATATATGTTGACATACTATCTATATTTTGAGGAATTTGATCAATTGTTGTTGCTCCTATTGCTGTTTCACAATCTCTTGGGCCAAATGTTTCTAGAGGTTCGCTGGTAATAAAATCGAGAGGAATTGAATCTCCACAAAACCACCACTTCTCTAATGGCATCGGATATTGTGAAACTCCTGGAGTTGGACTTGACCATGATGCTTCTGTGTTATATGATTGAATAATAGGTTCTGAAGTAAGAAGAACTCTGAGTATTTCTCCCAAAGAAATAGTGACTATAGCAAAATAATCTGTCCTCAGTCTTGCTGTTGGATATGCTAACATCCAACCAAAGGTAGCTGATGCCACCAAACCCAAAAATAAAGCCCAGAATATGGGCCAATCATATCCATTATACTTTACTGGCCCCGTAAGTACTCCAACAGCTACAGCACCTATTGCAACAAAGAATATGATTCCGAAATTAACCATACCCGTAATACCAGTATGTAAATTAAGACAGAATCCCATAAGTATGAAAATTGATATTGATAATATGATATTTGAAATGTTGAAAACTCTTATCAATTTAGCATTTGCAGCAAAATCAGCCACAGGCAACCAGAGAATTATTAATATGACTAAGATAAGAAGCATACCAAACAACATATTTGACAAAAATGGACCTTCTCTCCCATATGTTGATTTTTTCTTTAAATTTTCTATAATACTAATTTCATCACTCTTGTTGAAGAATGAAACGGAAAACCATAGGATAGAAGATAATAAAACGAATTTTAATAAAAATGAATTCACAAAAATAAATGGTATTAGTAAGAAAAATAAATTTTTATCAAATTTTGGATTTAATTTAGGTATTTTATTATAGATTGTTCTGATATCAATTATCCTAGTAATAGATGCATTTTCCTTTGTATCTCTAAGTTTTTCAAATAATGGATTAATATATTTTCCAAGATAGTTGTTTAAATTCAATAGTGGATCTTCTTTTCTATTTGTGTAAAGATAGTATCCTTCAACTAAAGCTAAAATCCAAATAAGGATAGGTACAGTTGGCCAAATTAAATCTCCCAAAGAAGTGATTAAATCTAAGAATACTAATTCATAGTTCATTAAATCCGCCCAAGAATTATTCATATCATCAAATGTATTTTGACGCCATTGATCATGTAGATATGGGGCGATATCTGAAGGAGGATTGGATACTTGATCTATTGAGAGTTGAGAATCTGTTGGCAAAAAATTCCAATCATCTCTACCCGTTCTCATTTCAAAATTTGAACTATATGAGAATCCTGCTTCATTCCTTATTGGTGAAGATTGTTTGGAAAATGAATGTGTATCAATAAAATTTGTAATTTTACTGATTAAATAAGCAAAACCGGTTAATGATGCCATACTTGAAAAGCGAGATGTTTTCTTTTGTTGTAAATTATGGAGACCTATCCAACCAAATAACACTGATAGTATAATGCCTATATTTTTTGATGGTGGAGAATTCTCTTCAGCACTTTTTCTTAATCTATTTATTTTCCATTTTTCATATGCATTGCCTATTCCTTCAGGCATTATTAGTAGTATTGCAATTAAGAAAACATAGGGAGTAACTGCCTCAAAAGAAGAGTAATTTGATCTTCCTAAATTCTGACCTAAACTAGAAAGAATGGGCGTGGATGAGGCTCTGATGAAACCAATAATTAATGAAGAAACAATGGCACCTGGAATAGATCCAATCGTACCCAATACTATTACAGCAAATGATGGCAACAATAGTGTGAACGCTGTTACTGGTGAGAAGCGAACTGTCATAGCAAATGCAGCCCCTCCAATTCCACATAACCCAGCAGAAAGGAATGCGCTGTATCCATGTATTCTCTCTACATTTATGCCACTACTTGCAGCTAATTCTGGATTATCAGCAACTGCCCTCATTCTTCTTCCGAGTCTGGTTTTTTTCAGTAAAAGTAGAAGTAGGAATACGGAGCCAAAAATGACAAGTGGTGTTGGCCCATTATAGAATGAAAATCCAGTTTCTAATTGAGTTACACAGTCTTTATCTAACTTGTAGAATTCGAATGATGGAATATAATCTAATTGTAATTGACTGGCAACGCCATCATTTATTTCGCATTTTGCTGATGTATAGTATTCTCCTTCATCTAATTTATTGTTACCAAAATTTATTTTCATCTTATATGTCGGTATTTTCCATAATTGTGCTATTGGAGTTTCAGTAGTCATTCTCCAATCAAGATCTGGTTCAAATAATCTATTTTTGGAACTATATCTCAACCAAACAATTGCTCTAAGAATTAATGCTACTCCTAAAGACGCAATCATCATTACTTGTGGTGAGGCTTTTTTCTTACGAAAATCTTTGTAGACCAATCTATCTATCATTAAACCAACTAAGCCCGTAACAAAAAATGCTGCTATTAGAGTATAAGCTAGTACAGACCAAACTAATACGCCATCAGCAGGAGCAATTGTCAAAGGTAAAAAATAATCAGTCCAAATTATTGCCATAGCAACATACATTCCTAGCATGAAATATTCGCTTTGTGCAAAATTACCATATCTTTGAACCCTGTAAGTCAAGGTTAATGCAACGGCAATTGAAAGATAAGTCGCAGCCCATCTTAGTGTTGAGGTTGATATTTGAACAACATCTAGATATGCTATTGCTGATGTATTTCTTCCAGTGATTAAAGCATCACAAACTAACCACAACACAAATAATAAAAAAACTGGAGTTAAACTTATTGAAATAGTTCGAAATAAATTTTTAGGTAAATCATCGAATGCTATTTTTACAAATCCAAAACCAGCAGAAATCGCCTGAAGAATTTGTATGAGCCAAATAAATCCTTTTTGACTTGGTAATCGATTACCTGTTAATTGATTAAAGATATTGAGGAACCCTTCATTAAATAATAAACCAAAATAGGCATCAAGGAAAAAAACTGAGAATATAAACAATCTAGTATATAATCTAGGTAATTGTGACCAGATTCCTTTGTATCTCAAAAAAAGAAAGATAATTAAACAAGAGAATAGGAATATTCTTCCATCCATTATTTTGTCACCGAATAAATTGAAAAAGGCACCACGGCGGAGATTAATCTCCACCGCAGTGCTTTACGTTAATACTGAAATACTAATTATACTTCACTATATCTATTCTGTTGTAGCAGCCACTAGACCGCCTGTAGCACTCCAGTACTGTCCGCATGAGAATGTACTAGCACTGTCGAAAGTTCCGACACAATATCCGTTACCAGGTACATCTCCGTTAGCCATGAAGGTAATATCTCCAGTAGCACCAACGAATCCTTGTCCTACTACTTGAATCATTGAAGTTAGTGGAACAGATGGAGATCCTGCTTGAGCGAATATAGAGTAACCCAATACTATAGTAGCATCGAACATTTCACCAGTGTAGATACCGTCAGCACACTCAGGTACTGCTGCACAAAGAGCGTTGAATGCAACTGCTCTTTCTGAAAGTGTACCGGATGCTGATGCAGGTCTTGTAGCAATCATGTTTTCAGGACCGTTGAAGGCAGAGTCGGCTGTACCATCTCCACCATAATAAGCACCAGCATATCCTGCAGTTTGGAGATCGGTAACTAATTGAGCTCCATCAGCCGCATAAGATGCTAATACAACACCATCACAACCTGCGTCAACAACTGCTTGTGCTATTGCAGCACCGTCAAATGTTGCTGGATCGTATGCAATCATTCCTGCACTACATAGTGATCCACCATTAGCTGCCCAGGAATTATTGAATGCATTTGCAAGTCCTGTAGCATAGTCATTAGACATGTATAGAACTGCTGGTGAAGAACCTGCAGTAACTGCAGCAGCTAATGCTTGTCCTTGTAGTGCATCACTTGGCACTACTCTCCAGAAGTTAGTATAAGCAGTATCATCACTTAATGCAGGGCTTGTACTTGCATAGGAAATCATTGGTATTCCTAGTGGGCTCAAAACTGAGTTTGCACCCATAGAAGCGCCAGAGCAAGCTGCTCCGATAACTCCTACAACTCCTGCAGCAGCAAGAGTTTGTGCTGCTGCTTGACCACCAGCTTCAGAGCAAGCAGTATCTGCATTGACCATTTCGAATTGTAGTCCATTACTCCATCCAGCAGCATTCATAACTTGGAATGCAATTCCGCTTGCCGCTAAGAATCCTGGAGCATACGGAGAAACATTTGGTGATGTAAGATCTAATAATAGACCTAGTTTCACTGTTTGTCCTCCGAAGGCTGCAGATTGTACTCCATCAGCTGAAGTCCAGTACCATTGACAGTTTAGGTATGTATCTGTAGATGAAATGATTGCATGCATACAAATATCATATCCTGCACCAGGAATATCACCTGCTGAATCGAAATCGATTACACCAGAGGCTCCTGCATAGTCTGTACCGACCATATTGATATGATTTGCCATATTAGCACCTGATTCCATCATGTATGCCTTACCAATAATTGTAATTGCATCATAGGTTTCACCAGTGTATATACCACCAGCACATGCTTCTACAGCCGCACAATCATCTGCGAATGTACCAGCAGTAGAACCTGCACGAGGTTTAGTTGCAAATACTGTATTAGCAGCTGCTGGGGCTGAGAATGCACTAGTCCAATCATCAGAAGCGATACCATCACCACCGAATGCTGGAATAGTTGATCCTAGTCCTCTTAGTGCTTCCATGAGAGCAGCTCCGTCTGCAGCATATGTTACTGTAACCATAGAACCGCATCCTGCACTAATTACTTGCTGTGCAATTGCAACATAATCTGTTGTTGCATCTGCTGGATCGTAAGCTATTTCTACACAGGCACTACCACCCATTGCGTTCCATGAAGCGTTAAATGAACCCGCTAAACCAGAACCGTAATCATTACTCATTGAAACTAAAGCAGGATTCATCATTGATATTGCTGTAGTTGCATCTGGCATTCCATTTTCCATAGCGACTGCAACAACCATTTGAGCCATTGCAGGTCCTTGAAGTGCATCACTTGGCACTACTCTGAAAAAGTTAGGATAAGCAGTTGAATCGCTTAGTGCAGGGCTAGTACTTGCGTAGGAAACCATTGGTATTCCAAGTGGGCTCAGAACAGCATTTGCACCCATAGAAGCACCAGAGCAAGCTGCTCCTGCGACTCCTACGACTCCTGCTGCTGCTAGGCTTGAAGCAGAAGATCCTGCTATAGCACCATCACAACCAGTATCTCCAGCAACTAGCTCGAAATAACCACCGTCTGCATTAAGATCATCTATTGCTATTGCAGCAGCTGCCATAAAGTTGTCAGCATATGCAGATATAGCAGGTGATGTTTGATCTAATAGGAAACCTATCTTTGTTCGTGCACCACATGATCCATCGTCTAAGTTAGCGCTAGCATCGTATGCAGAGGATTGAGAGTCTGTGCATCCTAATACAGTTGCATCAGCAACGTTTGCATAGTGTTCTGCAATCTCATCTGTTAAAGCAGAAGCGATATCCACGGAGAAACCTACAGCATTTCCAGCGCTATCCATATTCTCGAATGGAGGGTAAGTAGTATCAGAGCAGAAGCTAAATGTTCCTGATTCTAATACAGTTGTTAATGCACTTCCCTCAGTAGGCATTGGATAAGCAGTTGCTGTAGAAGCTGTAGATGTGTCTACTAAAGTTCCAGATGTACCTGGGAACCATGCTTCAATATGAGCGTCATATTCTCCAGATGCTATGATAGCAGCTAAAGCGACATTTAACGCATCTTCTAATTCGTTATCTGAATCATCGACAACTGCAATTCCGAAATTCTCAGGTGAGAATGTAACCATCAAAGGAGAGAAAGCAGCAGTTTGAGATGCTCTAAGTCCAAGAACAGGAGCGTCTCCTAATACATAGTGTCCGTCACCGTTTTCTAGAGCTGTGAATACTGAATCGAAATCTTCGAGTGCAGATACTGTTGCTAGTGGAAGATCGCTAGCAGCGAACAAATCAGAAGTTGTTCCTCCTTGTACAATTATTGTTGTATCTGCATTGTTTAGTTCTGATACATCAGTAATAGTAGCAACACCTTCTCCACCAATTACTCCTTGAGCACTGGTGTAGTAAGCTGTAGTGAAGTCTATAGTAGCATCACGTTCTTCTGTTATCGTTACAGATGAAATGATAGCATCACATGTATCTAAGCTGTTTGAAGCTATAGATCCTAGTATAGCATCCCAACTTGTGGATACTATAGCGCTATCGACATCACTTGCTACAGTTAATGCCCAATCTTCACCGTCATCGTCATCTCCACCTAAGCATCCTGCAAAAGCTGCAGCAAGCATACTGGTGGTCATCATCATTGCAATTATTTTCTTATTATTCATTGTGGAATACACACTCCGGTTTTCCCCGAGAATGTGTAACACTTATAGACTCTATTGTCTATTTAATTTATATAGGGTAGATTGAAAAAGTGTTTTATTTTAATTATTAGGGGCTTTTTTTGCAAATAAACTTTAATCCGAGAAGATGAAATTAGATTGTTGACTCGGAAGCGTGTGAATACAGGAGAGCCGATGGATTATTCCTCAAGTGGAGTCGATATTGATGCTGAAGGAAAGGCTGTTTCCAGTCTCATAAATGCATTAAGTCAATCAACGAGAAAAAAAGGACAAAAAGGTGCTCCTGTTCAATTGGCAGGAGGTTTTGGGGGGATAGTAGAATTTGGAGAATCCAGGCTAGCTCTTGCCACTGATGGAGTAGGGTCAAAACTCCAACTTGCAAATGAAATTGGTAGATGGGAAGGAGTTGGCATAGATTGTGTGGCAATGAATGTAAATGATCTACTTTGTGTGGGTGCTGAACCCTTGGCATTTGTTGACTATATAGCTGTTCCAAAAACTAATCCTGATGTACATGCAATATTGGGTTCTTCCCTTTCAGAGGCTTGTAGGAGAGCTAGGGTAACCTTAGCAGGAGGTGAAACTGCGACATTACCTGGAATAGTGAATGAATTAGATATGTCAGGAACTGCTCTAGGATGGTTTCCAAAAGGTGAGGCTATAACTGGAGAAAATTTAGAAGCAGGAGATGTATTGATAGGACTTCCAAGTAGTGGAATCCATTCAAATGGATACACCTTGGTAAGAGCAGTACTGGAAAGATCTGGATTATCTTTGAAGGATGTAGTACCATTCAATTCAAATCATGAAGGGAGAATAATTGAGCGTTTTCCGGGGCAAAATGGAGATATTCTTCTCGGAGAAGTACTATTAAATCCAACAAAGATATATGTTAATCCAATAATTGACCTAATATCCTCGTGTAGAGAAGGTAGTGGACCATGTAAAATTTCTGAACTAAAAGGATTGGCTCATATCACTGGAGGAGGTTTATCTAATCTTCTTAGATTACATGATTCCTTGGGATGGGAGATAACTGATCCATTGCCCGTACCACCTGAGTTTAACTGGATTGCAGAAGTTGGATTAGTAAG
>NTJP01000011.1 GCA_002457145.1 Marine Group II euryarchaeote MED-G38 | reverse complement strand
GTCCTTGTCCTTGTCCTTGTCCTTGTCCTTGTCCTTGTCCTTGTCCTTGTCCTTGTCCTTGTCCTTGTCCTTGTCCTTGTCCTTGTCCTTGTCCTTGTCCTTGTCCTTGGCCTTGTCCTTGGCCTTGTCCTTGTCCTTGGCCTTGGCCTTGTCCTTGGCCTTGTCCTTGGCCTTCACCTTGGCCTTCACCGTCTTCACCTTCGCCGCCTCCATCAGTGCCTCCATTTCCATTTCCATCACCGTCTTCGTAATCTGGGTCATATGCATCTGGAATGCCATCGCCATCAGAGTCTGTAGCGGACCCATCATTAGGATCATTTGGGAATGGATCGTTAGCATCATCAGTTCCGTCACCATCAGTGTCAGCTGAATTTGGATTTGTTCCTGCAGCATATTCCTCTGCATTAGTTAGACCATCTCCATCAGGATCTGCACTAGAATCGCTTCCTGAATTAGGATTTAAACCATAACCAACTTCCCAGCCATCTGGCATTCCATCATTATCTGTATCCGGATTGTTCATGTCTGTTCCAGCATCTTGCTCTTCAGCATTGGTAAGTCCGTCGCCATCCCAATCTGCTCCACCATCGGATGGATCTAGTGGGTCTGAACCATCAGCACTAACACCGACTGAACCTGCCATAGTAACTAAGAGAAGTGCTATCAACACACTTACATTCTTTGTATTCTTCGTAATTTTCATTTTATTTTTCATTTTTTCACTTCCATAATATATTTTTTTTAAAAACCGTTTTTTAACTCTAAATCTACCGATGATTAATTTAATTATACACAATATTCTTTGAGTTTTTATTATTAAAAAGAGGAGACCGAAAATACTTTTTTACCAAAATAACGCTATACTGCATTACATTAAGATATTTTTAAAATATTTTTTAATTTTTTTTCTCCTCCATTTTAACATTGCAATCTCGCGGCTTTCATAGGGAACCCTCCGTTCCCTCTAGACTTTCAGAGCAATATAGACTATATGAAATATACTAATTTGGCTATGGAGTCAGTTTTGAGAGGTTTGCCTTGAATCTTGCAGAACCAAAGAAATGTATTACTGGAGCAATTAGTGTTATAATAATTAATGATACTAAAAAAATAATTGACCAAATTCCCAATCCACCACCAAATGAAAAATATAATGACCATCCTAATATAACTAATACCCATGGAGCATATCTACGAGAGAACAATGCCATTCTAGCATTTACTAATTCATCAGAATATAGTTGTGGAACTTCTTCAGGATCGACCATTCCCAACTCTACTGCACAACGTACACATGTCAAATAACGAGGACCATTACCAGATACAAATTGACTTTGTGGGTAATGTTGCTTACAAATTCTGCAGGACGGCATGTACTTCTATACATAACCAAACATACATTATCCTTCAACGCTACGGTTCTTTAATCTGATTTTGAACAAAAATTTTAGAAATATTAATTGGTTTCTTGTTGATAAAATTCAACAAAATATGATCGCCCATCGGACTCCCTACTGATTCAGGATGAAATTGAATACCATATATTGGTAGATTTGGATGCCTAAATCCCATCAAAAGAGTATTGGATTCATCCCAACATGTTGAGATTAATTTATCATTATTTGGAGATAATATCAGGCTATTATACCTCATCAAGGTGATTGGATTTGGTAAATTTTGATATAATCCCTTTCCATCATGAATAATCTGTGAAGGTTTTCCATGAACTGCTCCAAGTGGTGACTCTATTAGTTCCCAACCTGCTACTAGACCTATTGCTTGGTGTCCTAAGCACAAACCAAGCAAAGGAATATGTAAATTATTATTTTGTAATTTTCCTTCAAGAGCCATTTTTGCCAGTTGCATAGAAATCTTTGAATTATTTGGTATTGATGGCCCTGGGCCGATTATTATATGAGATGGATTATACGTCTTAATCCATTTTCTAATTATTTTCTCAGTATTGATAGTTTTTTCTAAAGGTATTCCTTCAATTATTCTAACATCCTTGCCCATATTAGAGATTGCATTTGCTATATTTTCAGTAAATGAATCTAAATTATCAATAATAATGATTTGAGATATCACTGAATTTTTTTCTTTTCTAAATATTTTTCCATTATATTTAGATATAGATTTTTTTCTTGGTCCTAAGTTACTTAATTGGCTAATAAGTTTTGGTACAGGACGCATTTCCATATCCCTTTCAGGTAAATCTGTGCCACTAAAGCCAGTTCTAAAACCCCAAGTTGCTTCTGTTATTGCAGCAGCTTTCCAGCGAGATTCTTCTACCTCCTCCGAAGGTATTGAATCATTAACTATTCCTCCTCCTGCTTGCACAGTTCCGTGCCAAGAATTTGGTCCAGAATGTGACTCTAAGGTTCTGATTAGTATGTTCCATTCAGATTTTCTGTTATGAAAATTAATATGTCCAATAGATCCTGTCCAAGCGCTTCTAGGATGTTTTTCTAACTCATTTATGGCTGCAATGGTCACTAATTTTGGACAACCAGTAATAGATCCTCCAGGAAATAGTGATACTAGCACATCACCAACTGATTTATCAGGTGCTAGTTCTCCTTCTACACCGCTTACAAGATGTTGGACAGTAGACAGTGCCTCTATACGCCAGTTTACCCAATTAACTGATCCAGGATTGCAAACAGAGGTTAGATCATTTCTCTCAAGATCTACTAACATAAGATGTTCGGCTAGTTCTTTTTGACTTGATACTAATTCTACTCTTAAATCTAGATCCGCTTTCTCGTTCAAACCTCTTGCCCTTGTTCCTTTTATAGGACGTGTATTTACAATATTTCTATCTATTTTCATTAATCTCTCAGGACTTGCAGAACTTACTGCCCAACCATGGTCATGAACATATAACCAAGCACCAAAAGGGGATGGATTATTCTTAATCATTCGTGTAAATGAATCCCATGGATGATCGGGCATTTCACCTCTCCATATTCTACCATAATTAAGTTGGTATAGGTTACCTTTTACGATTGCATCTTTTATTTGGGAAATTTTTCTAGCATGTTCGGCATCACTCTCACTATCTGGAACGACATCTTTATTGATATTTGAAGAATGATGATAATGGTTTATATTATCATTAAATGATATTTTTGACCAGGCGTGATTATCTAAAGATATTGAATGTAACTGATTTGTTTTTCTTTCATGTATCCACCAAGCTTCAGTCCTCCACAAAACTCCTAACAAAGTACCAGATTTTGGAATATGATTGAGGAATACCGGATTTGTCCACCTAGACATATCATAGCCTATTATGCCAGCAAAGCCCCCTGGAACTATAGGTAATTCATTTTTTAGATCATACTTTATTTCATAACTCTCAATAATTTTCATTGCCTCAGATAGGTTTTGTGGGTGATATTCTTTGAATGTGACCCATTTTTTACTTTTCATTTCTTGAATTATCATATGTATTGGATTGGAATTTTGTAGTAATACGTTGCCATCAAGTGCAGAGATATTTTTTGGAGAAAAATTATTATTCTCTGGTTCCAAAAATAAAATTCTCAAAGTGTCTAAAGAAGGTAAAAATGAATATTCTGACAAATCTGTGATTGGTCCTGAAGAATGAAATAATAATTCATCATTTGCAGGTAAAGTAGACTTACGATTTGATAATAGTATAGAAATTAAAGGATCATGATTTTCTTTAATATTGAAAATTCTATGTAAAACTTTATTCATATATGTTCCCTCAATTATTTCAAATTTGACCAATCACTATTTAATTTATTTAGCCAGACATCTCTTGCAACCTGATATAATTTACCTTTTGGTATTCCTATCTTAGTCCCATCTATTGTACCAACTGAGCATACGCCCATGCCACTTCCTAAAACTATTAGTTCAGACGCTCTTAATAGCATTTTAAGACTTATTTTGGCACCTCTGATTGGTATTCCTAAATGCTCCATGTCCTCTCTCAATAGTTCTAATGTTATTGAATCTAAAGCCCCATCACTATGTCTTGGGTGATAAGCTATTCCATCGTTGTCCAACATCAATGGCATACAATGATCTCCATCAATTAAGAAATCATCTTTGAAAAGTAAAGCAATATCTGATTTATGTTTAATTGCTTGTTCACGTGCATTATCATATTGTTGCCAATCACCATGCTTAGTTCCTAGTATGGGTAGTTCAAAATCAGGGACCATCATAGAAATTGCCTGCAAAGGATTATGTGTCCAAAGATTATTTTTGCGTATTTCTAATGATATTATGCCTTCTCTATTAACTTTCAATTTAACTAAAAAAGGTATTTCTTCATTTAATTTATTATAATCCTCAATATTTGGTATCTTTCCTAATTCTTCAAAAACAATTTTTGATAAATCAGCATTAACATCTATTCCTAGTATATGTGAATGTCTTAAAAGTCTATTAAAATGTAGATAAGGGGCTAATAATGATTTATTTCCATCATATGCCATTGTAGTCCAGACTTCTGATGAAGGATCGGTAGAGTCAGACACATATTACCCGAAGAGGTATTCCTTTCAATGTCTATTGGTCTTCTATCATATCATCTATGAATGATGTATCCATAACATCCTTGGATAGACTATCAGCCATTTTATCTAAATCTTCAGAGTCCATTAAGTCAGCCATTTTATCTAAATCATCCATAGATTCCATAAATTCATTCTTTGAATTAAGAAGTTCGTTTTCTATTTCAGGAGAAATATTATTTTGATTAATATTTATATCTTCTATCTCAGGAATATTTTTCTGAATACTTAATGTATTATCATTTTGAGAATCTGCTATATTCATTGGAGTTATACTGATAGATTCTAAGTCTTCATCTTTCTGGGTTAATTCATCATCTAAGTTTACTTCAATTGTTCCCATTTCCCATGGCTCTGGTGCTGATTTATCTTTTGGTTTTATTATTAGTATGGCACCAATAAAAATTAAGACCGAAGAAATCAGGATTATTATGAAATTCATATTTCCTTCTAGTAATTGCTCCATCCATGAAATTCCTGAACTATCATCAAGTAATCCACCTCCACCAGGAGTATAATCAGTCCATGGTTTGACTTCCAATGGATTTACTCCTAATCTTTCCACTTCCCCATCTGAAGCAACTATAGCTATCCAATATGTAGCTGATTGATCTATATCAAAGCCATTGAAAGTATTAAAAGAGATTTTATTTGAAGTTATATTGTTCTCGAGAAGAGATGCGTTTCTTGTATCTGAAAAAGGATCTAAGCTATAATAAGCACTGTAAGAATTAACTTTCTCGTTGCTAGAAATGTCCCAAATAATTTCAATATCTGTTCCTGCAAGATTCCAATATGACTGGATTCCAGAAAGTACTGGCAAATGTGCACCTGGATCCAATATACTTTCATCAACCAAAGTAATCATCGAAGTTTCTAAATTATCAAACCAAGCATTTGAAGATGAATCTACTGGAACAACGGCAACCCATATTGGCAGAGAAGTGCCAAGGTTTTGCCCGTCTGAAAGGGATTGTAGTAAAATAGGCATCTCAACATTTCTATCTACAATCAGGGCAGGTTGGATGTTCGTAACTTGTGTAAATGGATTACCTGCAACCGCGTATATCCAATATTCTGTAACATCTGAAAATTCACTTTGTGCAAACTCTACAAACATTCCATCACCAGAATCGGGGCTCCTATCAGTGAGAATTGGTGAATTCATTCTATCTGGAGGGTAAATATCTCCTCTATTGTCAATAGGAGTAACAACAACTACATTTTCATCAAGATTTGATAAGTGTACGTTGCCTGCTATATCATGAATTGTGACTGTGACATACAACGGGATAGATGGTCTAATATCATCAGAAAATAGTAGTGAAGGTTCATTCCCATAAAGTGCTTTATCAATAGTTACTTCTAATTTTAATGAATTTTCAATTTGTCTTTGATTAATCACTAATAATCCACACGTATATTCTTCACATCGTTGATTAATATCTATTAAGTTAGCAAGAGGATATTCAGAAATCCAAACGGTATAATGGCTAAAGTCTTCGGCTAAACTTCTATTCCATGATATATCAATTGCTGAACCGTCATCCGAAGGGTGGTCCCATGCCTGTAAACCAGTTACCTTGTCTGGAGGTGTGGCTGCAAAACTATCAGTATCAGTATCGCTGTAAGCAGTTGTAGTGACAACATTGACTGGTTCAACAGCCATATTACCCCAATCATCAACAGCAACTACACCAATCCAGTATACGATATCATTCTCCAATGTTGTACCTCCTATTGAGTCGATAATTGTGCTATTTGTAGTACAATCCGAAACATATGAGGCAGTGGGCCATCCATCTACACTGCTAGGGGGTTGAAAGCCTGATGCAGGTAAAATATAGATTATGTAATACGAACAATCCTGTTCATTGTTAGGCGTCCATGAAACTCCTATTCGTCCACCTTCATCGCTTGGAATATCATTTGCTGATACATCAGAAATCTGAGCAGGAGGAATACCATCATTTAGTCCGCCTGCAGTTACTACGGGACCAAAAATAGTTGCATTTAATGGATCGGATTGTCCATCTTGATCAACACAAACAACTGCAAACCAATACGGAACATTTTCATCTAATTCTAATACTGTACTATTCCCACTGGCAAATGATAAGTCAGATGCGTTGTTTAATGCTATGGCATTAGTTATTTCTTGTTTAACTGACCATATCCTTGTTAAATAAGGATCTAACTCATTACAAGCGGACCATTCTGCATTTACTATACCCGGTATCCCTCCCGATAGAGGAGCTACAGAAAGCCATTCAGGAGGTTGTGGAACTTCATCCGTCGGAGTTACATTACCTTCCCAGCTCATTGGCTCACCGAGTGAACCATCTTGATATTCTATTGAGATAGCGGCCCTATATTGTCTATTATCGGATAGTGGTTTAATCATTCCATCTTGATTTGCTTCGGAAATTATTGCAGAGGTTTCAGACCAAAATGGTATTCTTTGATAGGTAGCAAAATTATCTAAATCTTCTTTTAAAGGTGTCCAATCAGGATTATTTGTAGAATCCCAAACATACAACCTGTATGCATACCAAGCAGAATCTTGAGCAGGAAGCCATGATGCTTCTATTATTCCTCCGCCATCGTTTGGTCTATCTGTTAAATTTGTAATCGAGGTTGGTGATTCTAATCTATCCCAATCATAAGTTAATCTGACCTTCAGTTTACCATCTAGTGGTGATTGTAAACGTATCTGTATCTGAGATGATGATGATCCAGGGGGCGTATTGAAAATAGCAGATTGGAAAATAGTTTGAATTCCAGAATTATGATCTGTGAGATTCCATTTTCCAGAATAATTCAATGAATGAGATTGGGCCCATACCCAAGCACCACTTTGAGGTGCTGAAAATATTAGCGGGCTGTTATACATCGGTAATTCTCCAGGTTCTACTTCATAATCTAAACTAGAAGTAATGTCTATTGTATCATTTTCTTCAGCTAATATTGTAGACATTCCTGGTCGGGTTGATGCAGTAATGTCAAGAGTTTTATCTCCAAATACCACAGTAAGCGGTGAGGCTCTTTTTTGATACTCTCTAGGTAATTCTTGTAAAGTTTCTATTGGAGAAAATAGATGTAATCCATCCTGAGATACGATTGCTAATTGATTATCTTTTATATCGGCATCAATAATACCGGTCATAATTTTGGAATTAATACTAACATGATTACCAGTTGCCCGAATAATATCTATACCTACAGGAGAAATCATCACTAAATTAGTCCCGTCAGATAATATTTGGGAAGCAGGCCAAGAAAGTAAGTCTTCTACTCCCGACCCAGATTCCATGCGCATTATTGTTCCATTCCAATGTACTAAAGGTTCACTATCTGTAGCAATATGTACTCCCCAATCATCTGCACTAACAGAGCGTACATCATTACTTGGAATCATATCAATATTGTAAGTTCCATTTTCTTTATCAGTATTCAAATCCCAAGCAGCCACACCTGGTCTTGTTCTACCTTCTCCATTATGAGATATAAAAATAGAAGCATCATGATGAATAATTTGAGTACTATTATCTTGTGGATTCATTATTTCTCTTGAGGTTGCTGGAGAATATACCAGTCCTGAGACATAATTTCCAATTAATCCATCATCTGAATCTAAAGTTGTTACATAGGAAAGATTTTGATCCAAAATTGATAATCCAATTGGCCCTCCTAAAATTACAGTTCCATTTCCTCTGATAGGACTTGGAGATATCATCAGATGTTGAATTATAGAAGATGGAAGGCCATCCAAGGTCGTTATTGGGTTATCCCAACCGGATATAGTGGTATTCCACATCCCTAGACCTCCATTTGTTGCTATTAGGATGTGATCTTCATATTGAATAAAATCTCTCGCGATATTACTTGGTAATCCAGCAATCAAGCTACCATGATCCCATTTTTGAGTTTCAGTATCTAGGGTCTGAAATCCTGCAGAGGAGCTATCATAACCCATCAATCCAACATAAAGAATACCTTCCTCTTCAAGATATAAACCGTCCATATTTCTATGTAATGCTGAAGGCATTTGAACCAAGGATTGTTGAGTTGTATTTAGGTACATGAGTCCGCTACCTACTGTAGATACCCATACCTTTTCACCATCTAAAGTCAATTCATTAATTATATCATCAAGTAATCTTACACCATATTGCCAATTAATAGAGCCGTTTTCGGATATTTCGCCCTGTAAAATAGTAGAACCCCAATATGCATCAAAATAATCACTATGAGTTACCCATACATGGGTTGAGTTAGAGATAATTTCTTGTACAGATCCTCCGGGTAATCCTATTAATTCATCAAATCCTCCTTGGATAAGGCCTGTATTATCTAATCTATCGACTCTGTTAATACCAGTACTTTCACCAGATCTACCTATTGCGTATATTCTTGATCCTGATGAAGGAGATTTAACTATCGAACATGCATCCATTCCTTCATCTAATATTATACCGTTAGAAGCAGTATTTCCAGATGTCATAATTCTAGTTATTCCTGAGTTATCGCCAAAATGAGCGATTAATAAAAGTCCATTATCATATAGCATTCCTCCCGGAAAAACACTTCCCTCTGATACCCCATTTGTATCGTCCAATGAACTTAAAAAATTATTTGAATTGTATGAAAATCTATCTATGCCCACTGAATCTGAATCAAATCCAATATATAGCATTCTATTTGAATCATCGCAAGCTAAAGCACGAGGATCGCGATCAGAAATTTGAGAGTTGGCAGTAGTTATTGGTGAAATCCATTCCATAGTTACGCCATCTCCATCATGATCGACGGTATCGAATCTAGCTATTCCACCCCCTGATTGCCACCAACCACCTTGGAAACCTACTGCTAAGTGTACAATATCATCACAGAATATTATATCAGCTCCATAGCCGTTAGGAATATCTCCACTATCAATATCCCATGTCGTCCAATTACCTCCATATAGTACCATTACTTTCCCATCGTTGTATGCACCTGAGGAAAGCCAAAGAGAATCCTCCACTGTTTTCATAGAATAAAAATCAACTTCAGAATCAGACGGTAACCCATCATCAGGAAGCCAGGGGGAGAGCCATGTTTCATTTGTTGGATTCCATCTTAGTATTCCATTCATACTTGCGAATAAATATTCACCATTGTATTCGGTCATTCCCCTAATTCTTCCATCTACATCATTCCATTGGTCTAATAAAGTCATATTTACTGCAGAAAAGCGACGTAGGATATTTTCACCATATGCAACCCATAATTCACAAGAAGTTGTTAAAGGAAAGCAATCACCCAAGTATTGCGCATTTACTCGTTCAACGTCTCCTAATGTGTCTAGGTTATCTGACCAATTATTATCTGAGATATTCCATCTTACGATAGTTCCTGCATCTCCATTATTGCCCCACCATCCATTCTCACGTACACTAATCCAAAGTTCATTATTTACGTTTTCAATTCCATGGACTACTCCAGAAAACCCTGCCTGATCGCCGGCATCTAGAGAAGGAAGGCTCGAATTATTAACTAAACTTACACGGTAAATCTCATCTCTTTCATTCCAAGATTGACCTCTTTGAAGTGAATAGTACATTATGTCATCAACAATAACTATGTCTGAAGGTGCAATCTGTGGTAAAGTAGGTCCATTATTATTATCTCCTCTTTCCCAATCCAGAATAATGGAATCATTTAATACATCTATTAGCGTTATGCCGAAATCCCCTCCTACCCACATAGTGCCATATTCAGACCCTGGTATAATTACAGTAACATCATCATCTTCTATGTATCCTTGAGTACCGTCCCAAGGAGTTAACCATGATTGGCTAGACATATTATATCTCGCGATACCGGTGTTTTCAAAGCCAAGATAAACTATATCTGCAATTCTTAATATTCTAGCTCTTTGAGTTTCATCTCCTGCTGTCCAAACGTCCATCACTGTACCATTTGCAGTATTGATTACCGCAACACCTTCATCTGTCCCTGCATAAAGGGTATCAACACCTATTTTTGATACTCCAAAGACAAATCTTGAGGGGACACTGAGTTCATCATCATTATTTCCTCCTTGTTCATTCCAGCATTCATTCAACGTAATATCTGGTTCATTTGGAGTTGGCCAAAACCACATACATGCGCCTCTATTAGTACCAGCATATATCCCATCTGCATCACTTGTTATATCATAAAATGCATAAGGATCATTATTTCCTCCAGGTATTGAAGTAGGTAGTAATTCCCATTGATTACCATCCCAACGAGCCAATTCCCCACAATCACCCCTATTCCAACAATTATTATTTGTATTTGTATCAGAACCAACTAAAAGGCCCCCATAAAAATCCATTGACAAAGAGATAACATCATTGTCAGGTATGCTATTAGAGTCTTCTTCGGTCCATAGGTCTGAGATTTCTCCTGTAATTCTATCTATTAGCAATAATCCAAAACCTGGTAGTCCAAGATAGATAATATCTCCATCTACAGCGACTGGTGTTGATTCTAGGTTATCTGCACCTAAAGATTGCCAAGATCCTAAAATCGTAGGACCTTTGAGATCAATTCTCATTACTCCTGCATCAGGAGTCGCAAAATATGCAATACCATATCTGGTCACTACCTCTCTGATACTATCAGAGTCTAAGCCATTTGAGGATTCGAACGTTGCATGCAAAGAATTGGAAGTTGTATTGATTATTGAAACACCATCAAAAGAATGTCCGACTACCAACATATTAGTATTAGAGTCATGGGCTATACTTGAAACATAATTTCCATTAATTTCAAGGTCAGAGGAAGAGGATGTTGAGCCAACAGAAAGTAAATTACCATCAATATCTAATTCAAATAATCCCGAATTAGTTCCTACCCATATTCTACCATCTGAATCCTGTAGTATTGTTGTTATTTCATTGATATTAATAGATGGTTCAGTACCTCCATTATTATCAAATAGTTCTTGAATGTCTATAGTTTCTTTCCAAAGTTTATCTTTCTTATCAAAACGATCTATTAAATTTATTCCAGCTATCCATATTTCACCTTGATCATCATCTTCAATAAATACTGTTATTGAAGCATCTTCTACTGATTCTGGGCTGGTAGCGATAATTATTTCCTCACCAATATCTTCACCGATAATTGTAATTAGTTTACCTGATGAATCGCCTACTAGAACAGTATTTGAGGTAGGACCACGTTGTAAATTATCGCTTGTCCATGTATTAATTGAATGTCCGAAGTCTTCTAGACCGATATCAGAAACAGAAATTGAGGAACGATATAGCATAGAATTAGTATCATATGCTTGTATGTCAGAACCTGAAAATATATGCAACCATCCTGGTGTAGAGGACATACCGTGTATTTGATTAGAAGAAAGCCAATTATTAGAAGTCCAAGTGGGAATCCAAGTAGAGGATACAACATTATACCTATCTATTCCTGCATTAGTATGAGCAATATATAAGATGTTATTAATTAATTCCATGTCAGTAATTGAGTTACTAGAAAGGAAATTATTCGAATTTATTGAAGGGAATTGGTTCAATTCAGTAAATATTAATCCTGCACTTCCGAATGTATAATTTATTATGATTATTCCGTCGTTGACAGTACTAAGAAGAATTGTATTATTATCAATTATCATATCAGTGGGCATTACAGAAGTATTGTTGTCCTTACATAGAGACTGAGAAACCCAGAATGATCCTTTTCCTGGTTCGAGATAATTGATATTACACTCTGAGCTAGTCCAAATAATATCATAAACATCAATAAACGATGTGACTATAGAATTTGAATTTGAAATATTTGTATCTTCTGGAAAAGAAATAATTGGAGAATATGTTATTAAATCCCTTGCATAAGTATCACCATTAGATGTACCGATAATTAATTGATTGTTTCTATTATCGACTAGTAGAGAACGTCCTGAAATTTCAGATTCGATATCTATTATGGTCTTTATAGAATTATTATCAAGTCTGATTAGATCTTCATTGACCAATATGAAAAGACTACCATCTAATGGGTTGACAGCAGTATCATGTATTGTAATTTCAATGGGTGAAAAGGAAACCTGTGGATCGACTGGTCTGAGCGCTTCTATGACAAGGTCTTCAATAGTTATTCCCGTAGGTAAATCCCAATATGCATCTGTTAGAGAATATGGATCTAATGGTGCATCAAGAATACCTTGATTTACACTTGGTGGATTATTGGAAAAACTATTTTGCCTACCCAAATCTCCATTACCCGACCAGTCAAGTATTTCTGACTGGGTATTTACAAGAGTTATTTGAGGTTGATTGACCCAATATCCATCACTACCATTAACCGATACCTCAAATGATAGGTTATCAATAATTGCACCAGGTGCGAAATCTACGAATAAATCTCCATATGCTAATGTGTTATTCAATGGATCTGATCCTTCTGCAATCAAATCCAACCAACCAGTATCATTAGTTCCTCCTTCGCCCCAAGATTTTTGCACAGCTAAATTACTTTTTTGAAATGATTCTCCAAGTTCTTCTGATACCAGTGAAGACCAAGGAATTAATAGCATCAATAAGGTTACTGTGATTGTAGTAAATTTAGAACTCATGCTCCCACTCCCTTTGTCGATTTGTTGCAAAACCATATCAACACAACCATGTTATGCTCATTTTTAATGCAAAAACTTGAAAAAATATTATTTGAAATGTTAACAAATGATAGTAAATCTAGAATAATGATTCCAGCCCTACTAAGTAAGAACATGACTCAACCTCCTCGTTGTACAACTTATCAATGAATTGGTAGGAAGTTTATACATTGCTCAAGACTATAATGTAGTTAATTTGTATCTTAATATGATTTATAACTTGTACAAACTACTTCAAAAGGCTTATTTTCTCAGGATAGGATGATATCAGATTGTTTATCAGGTATTGTCCGAGGAATCAGCGATGGATGATAAAAGGCTCGAAAAAGATGCACTAGAATATCATTCATCGAATCCTCCAGGAAAGATTACAGTAGTACCTACAAAACCTCATGGGACACAAAGAGAATTATCATTAGCATATTCACCGGGTGTAGCTTATCCTTGTAATGAAATAGAAAAAAAACCTGAAAATGCGTACAAATATACTGCCAAGGGAAATTTAGTGGCTGTAATTAGTAATGGTACAGCTGTTTTAGGCTTAGGAAATATTGGTAGTCTAGCCAGTAAGCCTGTAATGGAAGGTAAAGGATTATTGTTTAAAGCGTTTGCAGACATAGATGTTTTTGATATTGAGGTAGATAAAACAAATGTAGATGAGTTTGTTGAAACTGTCAAAGCCATTTCACCAACCTTCGGGGGCATAAATCTTGAAGATATTAAAGCTCCAGAATGTTTTGAGATAGAACGTAGATTAAAAGAAGAGTTAGATATTCCTGTTATGCATGATGATCAACATGGTACAGCAATAATTTCAGGGGCTGCATTGTTGAATGGTTTAGAAATAGTAGGTAAGAATATTCAAAATGTGAATGTAGTAGTTTCTGGAGCTGGAGCATCCGCTATTTCATGTGCAAAACATTATGTAAAATTGGGTGTTGCTAAAGAAAATATAATACTTATTGATTCTAAAGGAATTCTAACAAAAAAGAGAATGGAAAAGGGAGAATTAAATCAATATAAAGAGGAATTTGTTAGAGATATTCCTGAGGGAGATTTAGCAAAAGCTATGATTGGTTCAGATGTCTTTTTGGGCTTATCTAAAGGAGGTTTGGTTAGTAAAGAAATGATATCTACTATGGCAGATAAGCCTTTGATATTTGCTCTTGCTAATCCTGATCCTGAAATACTTCCTACTGAAATTAATGAAGTTCGAAGTGATGCCATAATAGCAACTGGTAGATCTGATTTTCCTAATCAAATAAATAATGTACTAGGATTTCCATATATCTTCAGAGGAGCATTAGATGTTCGAACCAAGGAAATTACCGAAGGAATGAAAATGGCTGCAACTAAGGCTATTGCAAAATTAGCCAAGGAGCCTGTTACTGATGATGTATTATCTGCATATAGTGACGAGAATATTCAATTTGGTCCAGAATATATAATACCAAAACCATTCGATGCAAGAGTCTTGATTTGGGAAGCAAGTGCTGTTGCAGAAGCTGCAGTTAAGGAGGGTGTGGCAAGAGTATCAAAAGAAGAATTTGATATTGATAAATATAGAGAAGAATTGGAGGCAAGATTAGGATTAACTAGATCTATTATGAGGAGAGTAATTAATAAAGCAAAAAACACCAATAAAAAAATTGTATTTTCTGAAGGTGAAGATCCCACGATAATAAAAGCCGCCTCCCAATGTATTAATGAAAAAATATGTCAACCTATACTCTTAGGAAATATAAAAAGAATAGAGGCAGTAAAAGAAGAGATGGGCTTAAATTTCGAATGTGAATGTATAGATGTAAGATATGATGAACGTAGAAGGAGTATTTATGCAGATGAATACCATAGATTAAGAGGTCGTAAAGGAATGACAAGGGAAGATGCTGTTAGACTTCTGAAAATGCCAACCCATTTTGCACCAATGATGGTTCGAAATGGAGATGCTGATGGTTACTTAGGTGGAGTTTCTCATAATTATCCCGATATTGTAAAACCATGTCTGCATATTATCGGATCGGATCCTAGTGTACATAGAATTGTTGGAATGTATATGATGATTGTAAACGGTGAGTTAATGTTTATCGGGGATGCAACAATAAATATTTACCCAGATGCGAGAACCTTGGCTGAAATTGCAATTCAAACAGCAAAGGTAGCCCGTAGATTTGGAGTTAAACCAAAAGTTGCTATGCTATCATTTTCGAATTTTGGAACATCTGAAGAATTGAGAACTGATAGAATAGAAGAGGCAATCGAAATTGTAAGAGATAAAGATCCAGATCTTGTAATTGATGGTCCTATGCAAGCTGACACTGCATTAGTTAATTCAATCCAGGAAGATTATCCATTTATGGCTTTTAGTGGCCCAGCGAATATATTAATCTGTCCCAATTTAACCTCAGCAAATATTGCGTATAAATTACTACAAAGAATTGCAGGTGCTGAAATGACTGGCCCAATTTTAGAAGGTTTGGCAAAACCTGCTCATGTTTTACAGAGAGGAGATAGTGTACGTGATGTGGTACATATGGCTGCAATATGTGCAGTTGACGCTATTAGACATGAGCAAGAAAAGTTATGATATCATATATCTGAATAATAGTCTGTAACTGCATTTTCTAATTCTTTAGCTACTTCATTTTCATTTAATGACTTAGTAACTCCATTACGACGTAAAACTTTGCCTTCGACGAATACATCAAGGCAATTTGCACCCGAATAAATTAAATTTGAAAGTAGACGTCTCCCATTCTTTCCATATGGACGCATTCTAATATCATCTAAATCCCATGTTACCCAATCAATTGAGTCCCTAGTGGCAAGATTCCATGTTTCTTTTGGATTTAAGATCCTAGCATCCCAGTGATCATGCCTTTGAAGTAAACTGGCTATTTTTGCTTCAGCACGTAAATCTAGACTGTTGTTACTGGCAGCACCGTCTGTGCCTAATCGAATATCCACTCCTGCTTCTTTCATTGCAGGATAGGACATTGTTCCTCCACATGCCAATTTTTGATTACTTGTTGGACAGTGTACAGCATGAGCATCATGACTTGCTAATATTCTCATTTCTTTCTTAGTTACCCAACCACAATGAGCGCAGACGGTGCCTTCAGTGAAGTAATCGATTGAATCGAGGTATTCTATTGGGTACATCCCGGTTCTAGCATGACAATCGGCCACTTCTTGACGTGTTTCTGAAGTATGAATACTAAGTTTACAACCTGTTTCTTTTGAGATTTCAGAGGATTTTTGAAGTGTTTCTTCCGAACATGCATAAACTGAATGGTTACCAATACCATACTCTACCCTTTCTGGAGTAGAAGATCCCTCTGAAATTAAATTTTTAACATTATTTAACGCACTTCCTGGCTCTTCGGATGAAGTAAAAGGAAAATCTGTTATAGGGCCACAAATAATAGCCCTAAGTCCTGTGTCTGAAATTACATTCCCAACCACTTCAGGATGGAAGTACATATCACATGCAAAAGTAGTTCCTGTACTTATTAATTCGGCTGCAGCGGCCTTTGAACCTATTTCTATAAATTCTTTTGTAAGTTTTTTTTCTACTGGCCAAATAGATTCTTGTAGCCATTCCTTGAGTGGTAGTCCTTCACCCATAGATCTATTTAGTATCATTGCCATGTGCGTATGCCAATTTTGTAAACTTCTAGTGACTAATCTATTGGAGCCATCTATTGTTTCTATAACATCTTCATCTCCATTACTGATGCTGTAATTACCTTTTTTATCAATTAAGAAATTGCCTCTTTTCATTAATCCGTCGTGATCTAAAAGAGTTGTGTTAATTATACGCCTTAAACCTATATCCACAATTATCACCATTATTTTATTCGTTTTCATACGCATAATGCTTGAAATTTACTAATTATCTTACCTTCATAATTATTCATCCATGCCTTAACTACATCTCCTTTTTTTAATGCACTTACCCCTTTAGGAGTGCCTGTCCATATCAAGTCACCAGGAGAAAGGCCATACCATTCCTTGAGAGTGATTAGGATATCATTAATTGAATGAATCATTAATTGAGTCGATGCTGATTGTTTTAATTCACCGTTTACACTCAAATTTATTTCAACTGGTCTATCATCCCACGATGTCCATGTCCCCAATATTGCAGAATTTCTGAAGCCTTTACCTTCAAGCCATGGCCATCCTTTTTCTTTTGCTAAGAACTGTCTAGTTCTATTAGTTAAATCGTTTCCTATACACATTTTTGTAGGTTCTAAATCATCTCCTAATTTTATTACTAATTCAACCTCGTGATCAACATGTTCATCTTGATGGGGCAAATAAATTACATTGTTACCTTCATCGTCAGATTCTGAATGTGATGTATCTGGCATTAAGAAAAAACGAGGATAATCTGTTACATCTCCTTTGATTTCTTTTGCATGTTCGGAATAGTTTCTAAAAACCGCCCAACCAACTCCCATACCTTAGCCAACAAACATTGCATCATTATACCATCGATGGATGTATAATACGAGAGATTGAAGAATCACCAATACCTGAACTATACTATGAGCGATGGGGCGTACCGTATTTTGGGAGTCTCTTCAGATGCTTCAGATGCTCAAATAAAAAGAAATTACAGGCGTTTAGCACGACAGTATCATCCAGATAGAAATCCTAATGACGAAGCTGCTGAAGAACGTTTTAAATCAATTCAAACTGCATATGAACAAGTAGGATCGACGGAGGCGAGAGCTGAATATGATCAGAAAATAAGAATGCAGGAAATGTTTCAAGGAGGAAGAGGTAATTCATTTTCTGGAGGTTTTGGAGGATTTGATATAGGAGATATATTCTCTCAATTTAGAGGTCACGGACAAAATAATAGGTCGAAGCAAGCTCAAGAGACAAATAGCCAATCAGAAAATATTAAGGGATCGGATATAGAATCTGGATTGGATATTACTTTAGAAGAAGCTATCGAAGGTGCTGAAATTAAATTTAGTCATCGTAGATTTAAGATATGTGAAAAGTGTAATGGAAGTAGTTTTGGAACTTCAAAAAGTTGCTCAACATGTGTAGGAAAGGGAGTAATAACGAAAAAGAGTACAATTACAATAAAAGTTCCACCCAATGCAAAACATGGTCAACTACTGAGACTTAAAAAAATGGGTCATGAACATCCTCAAGGCATACCTGGTGACTTGATAATTTCTCTAAGACTAGATGCAGATGAAGGGAGAAGATGGGAAGGAGATAGGCTTATTCAAGAGGTTGCAGTTACAATTACTACACTTTTACTAGGTGGGCAAGTAAAAATTCGTACTCCCTTAGGAAAAAGAGTTCAGATAGAAATTCCTGCGGGTACTAAAATAGGAGATAGACGTAGATTAAAAGGACATGGACATGATGGAGGATTGTTAGATATTGAATTTGTTTTATCTGAAATTGATAATATAAACCCTGAACAACGAAAAGCCTTAGAAGACCTGAGAAAGGTTGGCCTTTAATCTCTTAAAAACAACTACTAATAAATAAAAAATCTGTGGTGGTAATATGGGAAATTTCGTAAGAGTTATTGATTTTATTTTTCCCAAGAGAAAGGCTATACATATTTTCATAATATTAGCCTCTGGTTTCATGTTACCTGGATTTATGGCTACACTTACTCCGATTGATATTGAATCATATAATTTAGATTCACCTGAATTAGAAGCTTCAGAAGTTATGAGAGAGGAATTTGCAGGAGCCGGAAATATCTGGGGATTTGGAATATTTGTTAGAGATTCTGAATATTGGAATAATGATGAAAGTGAAGTTGATCAGGTTTCATCTTTTAATGGAGAAAATAATGGTTTAAGTTCTCCTTTAGGAGGAATTTTGAATTTGACAGTATTAAAAGAAATAGATCAAAAACGAAATTTATTGATGCAACATGAAATATCGAAATTCTATCTTCCTTTAGCTTCAGAAATATCAGGTAAACCGATCGAAGGTGTTTTTGATTTGGCGAGTGAGTTTAGGGTTTTCATGGCAGATGAATCACTTCTTACACAACCAAGATTTTCTCCAGATGAATTTATACTTCTTCCTGCTCCCACCAATTGGAGTGATTGTGGAGAACTAGAGTGTTTATCTTTTGATGATGAGAATGTTACTCAAGAACACATAGATCTAGCTGCCCATAGAATGGCTAACAATAGTAAGGGGTCTTTTCTTAGATTCTTATCTATCGATCGTGCTTTTTTGCCAGACAATAGCAGCAATGTAATAGGTCCAATAAATGGAGAATTACAAGAAGACGGGACAATAATTGCTACTTCATGGAGTAATGGAAGATGGAGTGCTTCATCGGCTTGGATGATATTAAACATGGATAGAGACCGTATGCAACAAGAAGGTTGGACGTTTTCTTGGCTAAATGCTAGTTCAGAATTTGGTTATAAAATAGATGGGGTTTCGTTGGTAACAGATCCTATTGAATATACGAATTCAGAATGTAAGAGTCGTTCTGAAAATGGATCTGATTTATGTTCTGTAGAATGGTTATATCTTTCATTAGAAGAAGATTTACGTGAAACAGATAAAATGGTTGTTAGTATTTTACTCGGTGAGGGGCCAAATGTCGAAGTAAATAGAGAATTACTATCTAGTGCTTACTTAATTATTATGATGGTAATAATAGTAGTTTTTTTGCTGTGGTTCAATCTTAGAAGAGTGAGCGATGTAATGATAGTTGGTGTTGGTCTTACTCTTGCTCTTTTATGGATGCAAGGGTTAATCGGATGGAGTATGATATTAGGTAAAAAAATAGGATTTGAGATTATATTCAGATCCCAATTTTCTAATCTTCTTCCCATACTAATTCTAGCTTTAGGAATAGATGACAGTTTACATGCCCTCCATAGATACAAAGAAGAACGAAGAAATGGGAAAAATCTTGAAAAATCTGCTGAAATATCTGTAAAAAAAGTAGGAAAGGCAATACTATTAACCTCAATGACTACAATAGTTGCATTTATGGCTAATTTAACTTCTGGAATAGCCGCATTACGGTCTTTTGGAATTGAAGCAGGATTTGGAGTCGGTGCTGCATTTATTTTAACTGGACTATGGGTTCCTTTAGTTAGACTTGATGTTGATTTATGGCTTCAAAAAAGAAATAAATTGAAAGAAGAGAAATCAGATACATTGCACATGATTCCGAAGGAATGGTTGAGTAACACGACAGTAAAATCCTCAAAATATGCCCCTTTTGTAGCTTTAATAATAATTATAATTTCGGTTATGGCTGCACCATTAGCATTGAATTTAGAAGGAGATTTTCAAATTGATGATTTTCTCGATGATGAATCTGATTTTGCAGTTGGTGTAAATTTAGTTAATGAAAGATTTAGAGATGGTGAGCCTGGCTATATTCTTGTTGAAGGAGATATTGCTAATCCTTTGGTATTGTCAGCCATAGGTGAAATGCGGGAAAATATGAACAATCATGGCGAAGATGATCCAAATCAGATTTCAAGAACTCCAACAGGAGAAGTAGAATTAATTGCATTAGATCAAATTGTCACTTTCATCCAAGCAGCTATGTTTGCTAATTTATTGCCTTTTGAAGAATCTGGATGGGATAGAAGTCTGGAGGATGGAGGAGTAGGTTGTCAGACCACAAATATTCCGCATCCCACAAGAGGTTCGATTAATATTCCAGTAGTTGAAGACCGTGGTTGTTTGAATTTCATTTATGGATTTGTATTAACAAAAGGAGTTCCGGCAGCTGGCGGATATCCTGCTTTACCAGTAACAATAATATCTGAATATATCCATACAGATAGTCAATTAGATACAGAAAAACCTTGGCTAACAACTTCTGGAGAAATGCCAAAATATACCAAAATGAGCATGCGATTTGGTTTATCAAATCCGGAGCAATTTGCATTAATAGAACCGGCTTTAATACAATTACAAAATGATATGTTGCCATTCCAAAATTTATCTCTTAATTCGATTAATGATAGATCATCTGTTGAAAATGGATTTAATAATGAGGAATATCCTGTAACATGGGCTATTCAAACTGGTGACCCTGTAATCAGATTTGTTGCAGCCGATTCTATGCAAGACGAGATGCAGGAAACTCTGTTATTAGGCCTTGTCTTTTGTATGTTCACCTTGTGGTGGGGATTTAGAAATAGTCTTTCATTGAAAGATAGTCTTAATATTATAAAAAATGATTTATTTGATTTTTTGATAAAATCTTGCTCTTCCGCATTAATAGTAGGTTCTGTAATCTATATTCTAGTAGGTTTAGAAGAAGCATTATTTATGGCAATTTTGACTTTGATATTATCATTTTTTTGGGGGCTTGCCGCTTTTGGTATTGCAATAATGACAACTGCACCAATATTTTTGGTAATAATTTGGCTTTATGCAATGATTGAAATCGCCGGCTATGGTCTTAACATGGTTACAGTATCTATTGCTGCCATATCACTAGGTGTTGGTATAGATTATGTAATCCACATAATTGAAAGATATAAAGAAGAAAGAGAAAAAGGAATGGAGGTAGAGCCGGCATTAAAGATAGTAGGAGGTGCATCTGGACTAGCATTGTTTGGGTCTGCGGCCTCAGATATAGCAGGGTTTGCAGTGATTAATCAATCTGATATGGGATTTTTCTCTACCTTTGGCCTTTTTTGTTCAATAATGATAGGTTTATCACTTATTGCTAGTATGATAATTACACCCGCATTCATAGGATTATTTTACCATAAAATAGAGAAATTAAAAATTTAATTCAATACTACAGGAGAAGCATTGATAACATCTTCATTACATTTATCAGAATATTTTTCAAAATTTTCTATAAACATCTTAGAAAGTAAATTTGCAACATTATCGAACTTTTTCTTATCATCCCATGTTTCTCTGGGTTGTAAAATTGATTTCGGAACATCTGGACAGTGTGTAGGGACTGAAAATCCAAATCTTTCATCGGTTATGAAATCTTTTTCATCTATTTGATTATTTAATGCTGCATTCAATAAAGTCCTAGTCCATTTTATTTTTATTCTACTACTTTCCCCATACCCGCCGGCAACCCAACCAGTATTAATTAGCCAACATTTAGCATCATGATTTTTTATTTTCTGTGAAAGTAAATCAGCATAGACACTGGGATGTCTTGGCATAAACGGTTCTCCAAAACAGGTAGAGAATGTTGCTTGAGGTTCTTTAATGCCCATCTCAGTTCCGGCTACTTTAGCAGTATATCCTGATATGAAATGGTAAGCTGCTTGTTCAGGAGTTAACTTAGACAGAGGAGGAAGAATTCCAAATGCGTCACATGTCAAAAAGACAATATTTTTTGGATGACCGGCCATTGAATTCAATGTTCGATTCTTGATATATTCGATAGGGTAAGATCCTCTTGTATTTTGAGTTAATGTTTTGTTATGAAAATCAGGTGTTTTGTCGGCGTTTAAAACAACGTTTTCTAATATTGATCCTGGTATCTTTGTAGTTGCATATATTGCAGGCTCATCTTCTTTATTCAAGTCGATTAATTTAGCATAACAACCTCCTTCGAAATTGAATATACCGTCATCTGACCATCCATGTTCATCGTCCCCAACCAATGCTCTATTAGGATCTGCAGAGAGTGTAGTTTTTCCTGTTCCAGATAGGCCAAAGAAAAGAGCTGATTCATCTGCTGTATTTGCAGAACAGTGCATCGGAAGAAGCCCATCTATCGGCAATAAATGATTCATAATTGTAAATATTGCTTTTTTTATTTCTCCAGCATAATGAGTGCCTCCAATTATTACTAATCCCCTATCTAACGCAAGTATTACGAAGACTTCGGAATTAGTACCGTCGTCTTTGGGGATTGCCTTGAGTTCAGGTGCATGAAGTATGGTATACTTTGGAACATGACAAGATATTTCTTCATCGGTTGGTCGAATAAACATATTATGCATAAAAGAGGCATGCCATGCTTTTTCAGTAACTAATCTAACTGGCATTCTATAATTTAAATCAGCGCCGCAAAATGCATCTTTAATAAACAAATTTTCAGCATTATTAAGATGTTCTTGTATTTTATCTAAAAGAATATCAAATGTATATGCAGTTGTTGGCCGATTGACATCTCCCCACCAAACATCATCAGCTAATCCTGGTTCTTTGACAATAAAACGATCATTAGGAGATCTGCCTGTTCTATTCCCTGTAGTTGCTAATAATACTCCACTAGAAGTGAAAGTCGCCTCTTCTAAATCAATAGATTTTTTATGTAGATATTCCCATCCTTTATTAAAATGTAATTCTCCTTTCGGGTTCAATCCATGAGTAGAAATTGGAGTGAATAATTCATCAGAGGTCTCTGACATTTTTGAACCTCTACGAACCTTTGGACTAGTTCTTCAGTTTCAAGTGTTACGGAAGTGATATTGTTTTAGATTAAAAAAGAATAAGGTTTAGTAATATACAAGGGTTTTATTTATGCCGACCATACTACTCAGAATAAGTAATGGATGAACCAGACCGGGAAGACAGAATCATCCGAGAACGAAAATTTAAAATTGATTTTGATGTTCAATTTGAAGGTATAGATGTTGATCAAGAATTGAAAAAGGATAGTAAAATTATAAATCAAGAAATTGATGAGGCTTTGGGAGATTTTTTTGATCCTTTTCAAGAAATTGATAAAAATACCATAGGAGTAATTCAAACTGATGGAAAAGTAATCAATCCTCCTGAAAGAGATATTGTAACAGAGATTTCAATTGAAGGAGAAAAGGGAGTAAATTGGTCAATAATGGCATCAATGATTTTCATCTACAGTGTTATCAGTATTCAAGTAGGAAATACATTTGAACCAATTATTGCAATAATATTATTAATTTTTTTAGCAGGTTTTGGTTTTACTCTTGGTGAAATATGGATTCCAAGAGAAAAAATGAAAATGCTAGGAGTTACTTGGGTTATTATATCAATGAAAGTCTTGTATGGACTTGCTATTGAGTTTAGAAATTGGAATATTATTAGTGTAGAGGGTTTAGGAATATTATTAATTATTTTAGTCTTTGTGAATTTATATTTATCATACAGACATAATCATGACGCTATAGCCGCCCAATCTACATTGGTTCTACTAGCCATTGGATCTACTACGGGATCTATACTTGGAGAAGAAGGAGTAGCTGGTATGATTTTTATTTCCACTATTATGATACATGGCTTGGCCTTACATAGGAAATCTGGGAATTTAGCCTCCCTTGGCATAGCAGCATCCAATTTTTGGATAGGGATGCATGCTATTACAGATGGTTTTAAAATTGGTGAATTAGTTATTCTTCAACTTAATTCCCCACTTCTATTATTTTTACTTCTAATGTCAATAACTGGCCTTAATGCCTCGATGGCTGCTAAGTTTGCAAAAGAAGAAAATTGGTTTTCTAATGCTTTCAAGATTAGTGGATTGGGAAAACCTGGGCTATGGGGAGTCTCTATTTCACTGGGAATGATAGGAGCATTTCTTTCAATAGCAGCGAATAAAGAAGACTTGGGATATGCACTTGGAATGGTGACTTTTCTTTGCGCGGCTTTTGGAGGATCTTATCTTAAAGTTAGAGGAGTAGAAACTACAAGAATTGTAAAACCAATTATTATTTTTTTACCTTTCTTGATAATTTTATTAATATTTGGAACTGAAATAACAAATAAATTATATTTTGATGAATATGATTTTTTTACTATATTTGGATCTATTTTAACCGGCTTTATTTTACTTAGAGATCAAAATAGTGTAAGTGATAGGGTTTTGTGGATTGGATCAATATTGATTTTGATTATTCTTATCTCATTAGTACCTACTGATTCTTCAGATAGCGGAGGAGATGGAGGAATTTTATTACTCATTTTGCTTTCTTTATTGCATATTGGGACTGCGATTCTAGCGTTAAAGAGAACATCTCCTGCATTAGCAGGAGTAACCGTTCTTTCGCCTTGGTTATGGATAATAATAGAAAAAATAACTGAAGAGATGATTAATACATTGTTCATAGTAAAAAATTCATCAAATTGGAGTAATTCTTTGGAAATAGAAATTTATCCCTTGGGATTTTATCTAGCGGTATCTTTAGTACTTATGGCAATTGTAAATATTAAATTAGGAAAAACTAATGTTAATTTGGCATCTAAATTTCTAGGTTTAACAGAAATATCAGCCACCATCAGGGATTCGGAAATACTTCAATTATGGAGTATTGGTCTTTGGTTACCAATGATTTCAATAATAATTCTTTGTCAACTTGGTGGTTTTAATTCATTGACATTGTTATTTATTATAACATTACTAATTTTGATACATATCATTTCAGAAATAACAAACCATAGGGTTGGAAAAATATATAATTTACTAATGATTATTACAGCATCAATTGGAATATTACAATGGGAACACGGGTTGGATGAGTTTTTCATTATAATAATGCTTATTTCGATTTTACCAATCATATTCAAAGATGTTCATGAACAAATTCACACTGAAATAGGAGTAATGAGTATGCCTCTATTAATATTCATTGGCAGAGGCGATATTAATAACACATTAGATAGTAGTGAAATATTACCAAATTTAGAAATTTCATGGATAGCAATAATTTGTGTTTTTACACTAATAGGAATATATCTAAAGAAAGTAGAGACAATAGAAAAAATTCTTAAATCAACTTTGGCTTCTTTGTTTTTAATAATGAGTTTGATTGGTTTGACCTGGCAGACTACTCCTATTATTCCAAAATATCTTTCAATAATACTCTTTATTTTAGTATCAATATGGTTGGTTGCTAGAGGAGAATTAAGATCTGAATTGAAGACCATTAGCTTAAAGAAACAAAGAATAGAATTAGCAAATATCCATACATCCAAAACCATGAAAAATATCATTATTGAAAATGATAATGTAATCGGAAAATATGATCCTCTTATTGCGTCTTTAAAAGAAAAAAGATTAAAAAACATAGAAATGGGTGAAGCTAAAAATTTGGAACAATTGTATATTTCGGACATAAATCATAGACCAATAATTATCATAATAATGTTAGGAATTGTATTTATATTTGCCAGTATTAATGGATTAATTTTAGGCCCTAATGCATTGATTTTTCTTATGGTTGGATTATTTGCAAGTATACTTGTTGGCATAGCAAGATATAGGGCTAAATCACAAGAAATTGATCTGCTGCATATTTTGGGTATTGAAATTCCAATAGCAATGGCTATTTTTGGAATGGTGATAGTTCATAATATATCCCATATTGGACCCCTAAGCAGTAATACCGAGATGTTTGATATATCTATTTTAGCAGTGATAATTATGTTACTGGTAACAATCTCAATACTATATCAAGATAATTTAATTGATAGAATACCCGTAGCTATTGATTGGTTCATAATTCCTTTAGTTATTAATAGGATTATTGGATCTCTTATGAATGAGTCGTTGCCATTTCCGTTTACAATAAATCCTTTCAATGAAATTGAAGATAAAGATACTTTCTTACAATGGGGATTTCCATGGATTTTAATTGAGTTTTTATTAATTATGACAATAATTTGTGATTTTTGGATAGTTAACAAGAGAAGAGATAGAGTGATAAATAGTTCTAGAAGTAATAGAGGTGTTAGAAATTTAGGTATTGTAATACTTTCTTTTGGCCCTGCTGGGATACTGGCTGCAATTATTACAATAAGACAAGGATTGTTTTCTAAACAAACCACTACCACTGGAATTGGTATCTTAAGCATCATATTAGCGATATATGCATTTGGAGCATGGTCTGATGATATTTTGAAAATTGCTCCCAATCTTACATTAATATTGGGCCTTGTGTTGCTTGCTACATTATCTATGACTAGTAAGTTTAAAAAAGAAAGATGGAGTATGGTTTTAGCTATTGATTCTCATATTTTTATAATAATTGGTTTAATGACAACTGGACTTTTTAATGAAATATATTTTACTGTAATAATGATTTTAGTTTCAACGACAATATGGATAGTCGGAATAATTCAAGTAAGAAAGATTTTGAGAATATGGGGTTTAATAGATCTTATTTTAGTGATTTTATTTAGTTTAATACTTGTAACTGAAATACTAGATCAAATTAATATTCTTATTTGCTTGACTATGGTTGCAATAGAGTTAGGAGTCATTGGTTGGTTAGGAATTTCAAATCAAAAAGAATTATTAAAAGATTAATAAAATATATTTTTTTAACACTTAAAATGCTAACCTTGATGTTAGATGGCTCTTACAACGTATTGTGACGAGGTCGTGGATATCAGATACTCCTGATGAAATTGAACATCCACCCGTCCCTCTTGGGTTGAATAAAATGGCAATCCCTAGGGTAACATTGATACTATCTAGCATAACTCTTATGATGATTATTTTGTGTTCTTTATGGTTAGGTTTATCTGCAAAAAATTTCTTGGATGATTTAGACCCATTTGAATCTACAAACTCAGAAGTTTTGGAATCAGATGGGAGATGGTTATGGGAAATTGATTTATTATTCGATACATGTTCATCCAGAGAAGATAATTGGGAATGGCCCGAAAGTCTAGCAGAGCAAGATGATTTATTTCTTTATCCTGGAGAATTAAGATGTGATTGGGAACATCAAGGAGAGGGTGATCGTGCAAGTGTTGTGATATACAATAGAGGAAATGAAACCTTAGATCTACTACTAACAATTGATGTTAATAATGTTGTATTTGCAGCTACAGGAGAAAATAGTATAATTATAAATAGTTTAGAAAGTAAAGAGAATTTGATTCTCGAAATTGAATTACTAGAGAGTGTCTCTGAACAAGACATTAGCATAGACGTAAAACATGTTGCCGTACCTAATTCGGAAGTAAGATTAGATATACAAGTATTTGCAGGAACTGAACAAAGGGATGTTCATATAAGCGATGGTGATACTGTAGAAGTACAATATACTGTTTGGGATGCGGATACCAATACAGAACTAGATTCAGGGACATGGGCAGAAAATTCAGGTGATCCTTGGGGGTCTATTTATGGCTTCGGATGGTCTTTAATTGGTTTAGATATTGATAATGATCGAGGCGCTTTGATGCCGGGTTTAGATACAGGGACTACTCATATCACATTACTTCCCCCTCCCATCGCATATGGAAATAATGAAGGTCATGAATTGGAAAATGTATGGCTTCGCTTTGAGTTAAAATTAGATAGGGCACCTGTTTCTTAGATTTAATCACGAAAGTAACTTGACTAAGTGCATGTACGGAAGGTCGTGTCTGACCTTACACATGTAGATTTGGTGCCTTCTGAAAAAATCGTTAAAGAAGCAGGAAATATAATAAAATCAAAATCCAATAAAAAGGGTGAGCCAAGTTTTTTTATGAATGATGATATGCGAAAATTATCTACACCTTGGAATATTTCTAACATTAGATCAAGTCAAATTAACCCTAATGATTTGCCAGCAGGAGTAATATTAGATGCTGCAGTTGGTTCTGGGATGCAACTAATTGCTCTAACTAAGGGATTGAGAAGACCTGCATTAGGTATTGAAATTGATAAAGATGTGGCTACATTATGCGCAGCAAATATGCATGTGGCTTCAGATAAAAATGACCTACAGAGAACAATGGATAGGGTATTGATAGGTGATGGGACAAAAGCAGAAGAATCAATGAATGCTTTTTGGAAAAGTTTACGTGATGCTGGCACAAGAGCTCATCCTCCAATTGCGATGTTGCATTTAGATCCTGCAAGACCCAGAGATGCACAGAATCATGATATAGATGAAATGCAACCTCCTCTTAAGGAATTATTAAATTCATGGAATGAATATTTACAAGTCGGTCCAAGAGGACCTGCAATTTTACTTGATTTATCTCCTAGACTGGATGGGCAACAAAGAAATATGGTTAATTCTCTTTTAGAAACTACTTTTCCAGGAGTGCCTAAGACTTGGGAATGGTTGAGTCAGGGGGGCGGAAGAGTAGATAGATTATCTGTATGGGTTGGTTCTATTTCTTCTAAACACAGCCATAGGTGCATTAGAGTAGGAAGAAAAAATATTATGGCTAAGATTGAAGGCTTTCCCGAAGCATCTAAAATTATTAGATTAAATTCTCCACCTCCCTTTAATTCATGGATTAGTGTGGTAGATGCTTCTTTAATTCAGAGTGGATTACAAGAATCTTGGCTAGAAAAAGTGATTACCCCTGGCTGTGGTCATTCTTGGTTAAGAATTGAAGGTAGGCGACCACTTTTGATACATACAGAACCTCTAATAGATAATGAAGAAGTTTCAGAATTCGTAGTTTGTAGTGGTAAAGTAGTGCAACATAGATTAACTGCACCAGAATTAAGAACAGTACAACAAGTATCATCTGCAGCACTTAGGCATGGGATAAATAAGATTACATTAAGATGTAATATTGAACCAGATATTCACCCAAAAATTCAACGAAAATTGGATTCAGAACTAAAAGGAAATGAGGGATCAAAGGGTTTTATGATAGATTTAGAATTAGATAGAGGAGTTGGTAGTCATTCTCTTTACGTTGTTTGTAAAGAGGAATGATGGGCTAAAATAGCTATGATTAATCACCCGTACCTTTCAAATAAGAACGGTAAGTCGCGAAGATGCCCATAGGGCCACTGGAAACAGTGAACACGGGGGAACCGGAATGGCTAAAATTGACGAATCCAAATTAGGAGAAGATTTCTCCTATATATTTAGAATAGCAGAAAGTGACATAGATGGGCTCAGTCCTATATCAATTGGATTGACCTCAATTAAAGGTATTGGGCTCAGAACCTCGCAGCAAATTTGTAGATTATCTGGAATAGATGGTAAAAAACTTGGTGGATTGTTAACATCTGAAGAAAAAGATTCTTTAAGATCTACTATTGATGATTATGCCACTATTTCTCCATGGTGGTTAATGAATAGACAAAGGGATCTAGAAAGTAATGAAGATGCTCATTTAGTCTCACTTGAAGTAAAATTGACTCGTGATGATGATATTGCTAGACTAGCTGGAATGAAGACCTACAGAGGTATGCGTCATAGAAGCGGCCACAAAGTTCGCGGTCAAAGACTTAGAGCCAATGGTAGATCTGGTGCTACTCTCGGAGTTCAAAAGAAAAAATAAGTAGGTGATGATATATGGGTGATCCAAAATTTTCTAGGTCTAAAACACAAACACCAACTCATCCTTGGAGACAAGCAAGGATTGATGAAGAACATGCTCTTAAAGAAAAATACGGGTTAAAAAAAACCGGTGGTATGAAAGAGATTTGGAAAGAGAGAACGAGTTTAAGAAGATACAGAAATCAAGCAATGAAACTGATTGGTAGAGTAGATACTTCTGAAGGTCATTTTGCTAAGGAAAAAAATCAATTAATAACTTCCTTAACTCGAAAGGGCCTTCTTCCCGAAGGTGCAACTGTTGGTGATGTTCTACAAATTGATATCGATCAAATGCTTTCTAGAAGATTGCAATCTGTTGTTTATAGAAGAGGTTTGGCACCGACAATGAGATCTTCTAGACAGTTAATAATGCATGGCCATATTTCAATTGGAGAACAAAAGATGACTGTTCCTGGATATCACATACTAAAAGAAGAAGAAGAATTATTACAATATAATTCAAATTCCCCGTTTATGGATGAAAATTCAATATTCCGTCAAGAATTAGAAAGATTTAGAATTGTAGAGACGGATGATAGAGAAGATGATGAAGTAGTAGAAGTAAGAGAAGCTACTGAAGAATTTGTTGAGAAGATTAAAGTTGATTCAGAAAATGCTCCAACGATTGAAGATACAATACCAAAGGAGGATAAAGAATGAGTCACAAAGCAATCCTACACATATACAGTACATTCAATAATGTATTAATCACAGCTACAGATCTTACAGGATGTGAAACCATATGCAAAGTTTCTGGAGGAATGGTGACCAAAGGTGGTAGCGATTCTGGAGGGCAATTTGCAGCAACTAGAGCTGCAGAAAGAATTGCAGAGATGTTAGCTGAAAAAGATTTTAGTCAAGTAATTGTAAAGTATAGAGGTGCTGGAGGAAATGGATCCACAAATGCTCCTGGTGCTACAGCGGCGATAAGGGCCCTTACAAGAGCAGGAGTTCAAATCACACGTATTGAAGATGTTACGCCAATTCCAACGGATGGCACCAAAAGTAAAGGCGGAAGACGTGGAAGGAGAGTATGAGGCGATAATATGGTTAAAGTGAAAGTTATCAGTGAAGTTGACAATAATATAAAAATTTTATTTACAGGAGCAGATAGATCCCTATTGAGTGCAATCAGAAGAACATTGATGGTTGATACTCCAAAAATGGCCATTGATACAGTTAGATTTGAGTTAGGATTAGTAGAACAAGATGGTGAAATTTGGGAAAGTACCGGGCCAATCCCAGATGAAACAATAGCGCAGAGATTAGCTATGGTACCAATTGTTACTAGACATGATGATTTTTATTTTCAGAATGAATGCCCTACATGTAAAGACCTAGTAGAAAATCAGAGAGGATGTCCGCAATGTTCAGTAATATATGCATGTAAAGCATTTGGAACAAAAGAAGGAAAAATGATAGTGGCTGGAGATATGAAACCAATGGGGGACGATTCATTGAGTATTATTGATGAATTTAAGGAAATTCCAATTACAAAATTATTCAAAGGACAGATGATTGAATTCTTTGCTACTGCAATAATGGGTAGAGGTAGAGATCATGCAAAATGGTCACCAGTGTGTGGAGTTGCATTTACTACAAGAAAAATAGGAGTTATAAAAAATAAATCAAAATCAAAAATTCTATGGGATTTAGATTTAGAAATTACAGCAAAAGATTTCAAAGATGGAAAATTAGAAGATTTTGATAAAGTTGCAACACTTGAAAGAGAGTTGCATCATGTTGGCGAAGGGACAGAAGAAATGAGAGAATTCAAGGATGCAATCGTCATAGAAGAGGTTCCTGAAGAGTTTATATTATCATTTGAGACTGATGGTTCTATGACTCCTAGAGTGGCATTTTCAAAGGCGACACAAGAGCTCGCAGCACGTTTCGATGTAATTTCTCAAGATATTGTATCATCTCTTTAGGAAAGATTTCTTCTGTGAAAGGTTGTAGCAGATACATGACTGTTAAACTCGGAAGAGGTCAGGCTGGCGGTCATATCACATTATTTTTTACAATCTCAGATGAGACTAAAAAAATAGAAGAACAAGGGAGTTTAGGGGCGGGTCTTTGTCTAAAAGACGGTGTTGAAGTTATCGCTAGAGGAGAAGAAGGTAGTTATAATCTAAAAATAAATTACTTAAATGGTGATGGTGATGATGAGCTTTACATAGAAGTAATTAATTTATTACTAAATGATATACCAGAAATAAAAAATTATAGATGGGAATTAAATATTAAATTATCACTACCTCTTTCTCAAGGATTTGGTATGTCAGGGGCTGGAGCATTAGCTGCAGCAAGTTCAATTCAAAGAGCATTAGGCATTTCTCATGAAGAAAGTCGTAGAAGATCATATCTTATTGCACATAGTGTAGAACGCATTAGATCGACAGGATTAGGAGATATAACCGCATTATCAGCAGGAGGAGTAGAGAGAAGGATTATCGCAGGATCACCATACAATGGAATTACACTAGAATCAGGACCTGGAAAAGCTGAAGGATGGTTTCATGAAATACCTATTATTCTAGCCTGGAAATCAGATACAGGAAGACATACCTCAAATTACATAGATAATGTAGAATGGAAAAGAATGATAAATTTTTCTGGTAAAGCGGAAATGTACGTTATTGGTAATGGAGAATGGAATAATACCCGTTGGCCTGATTTAATAAATTCTGCAGAAAAATTTGTTACGAATAGTAAATTGATAATGGATTCCAAAAGAAATGACTTACTTTCTGAGTGCAGCCAGATAATAGAAGAATGTGGATTAGAAGAAGATATTATTCCATTACTTTGTATGCTAGGGCAAAGTATAGCAATAGTACCAAAAAATATACACTTAATTAAAAAAAGTGAAGATAAAATAAGTGATAGATTGCGTAAAAATGGATTTCAAACAATTATTACTAGTCTATCTCCAAATTCATGAATTATTATTATAATTTTTTTCATGAAAATCTGCCAATGGTTTCAAATCCAAAGGACTAGCATCTAGTTGTATTGCACCATTCAAATGTAAACTTTGACAAAAGCCATGACGATATACTATAGCCCCATGACCATATTCATTCACATATCTATCAACTTGCTTCTGAGTTTTCTTTTTAGGAAATTTTAAATCGGCACCGAAAAAATGCTTTGCATCTATCCAAGCACAAGGGATTCCATTTATTCGGACATCATCTAAAAGTAGTAAATCTGGAGTTATTACAGCCCTTCCTTCCGATTTTTTTTGTTCTTTAAGAAGTTCATCTTGACGTCTAAATCTAATACCTATAGATGAAAAATAATCACACAAAACATTTTCAAATATTTCTGCCGCAGATTGTGTTTCGGATTGGTTTACAGAACTAACTTTATCATTTTCTTCAGCCAATTTAAATTCTCCTCTATCTCTTTTATTTAGTTTTTCAGGATTTTTAAGGGTTTCTTTTATTTTATTTTTTGACCAACCCCGTCCGGTCAGAATGGCACGAAAGGTATTAACAGGAGGAGCATCGAACTTTTTTGAAAGAGAGAGAACCCCCTGGCCTGAGTCATATCTACGTTTTAATTCATTAGAACGACCCATTAATCGTCCATGAGAGTAAACACTTTTTTCTTGATTTAAAGCCGATCGTAAAGAAAGTGCCTGTTCAAGAGATATGGAAAGATGTGCTATATTTTTCGCTATTTCTGATACACGCTTTTCGGGTAACCATCCAAATTCGCCAGGCAAACAAACTAATTCACTAACTGATTTCTGCATTGATTTTGGAATACCATTAGTTATCCAATCTAATTCGATTATTTGAGGGGGGGGCTCTATCAAACTGGGTATTCCTTTTGGAAGAGGATTGACGTCAAACCTAGATAATGCTCTTTGAATTGATTCTTTGTCTTTGGAATCTGTTACTTTGAAAGAATTTTGTATTTGTCCATGACGTGCCCGGCTACGTCTTTTTTCGCGATTCTTTTTTGGCTCATTACGGTCATTCAACAGATGTGGGATAGCGGATAAGTCCATGAACCCACCGAGTGAAAATAAAAATCAAATTCAGCTAAGTAAATGAAATACCAGGATCTAATGGAAATGCTACTTTGGCCTTTCCTGCCACATCTTCGCCATTACCAACAGGATATATGAAAATATTTTTCAGATTTAATTCTGCCAATAAAAATTCTTTATTAGATATTAGGAATAGTGATTCATCAAATATAGAATTTATTAATTCTTTATCATCTATTGACCAAGTAAATATTTTGCCTCTTTTCTTCTTATTACCTATGGTCAAATTATTCCAGGTTTGAAAAATATCCCCTCTGAGTTCTTCTTTTAAAAAAAGTGGTGATGATTTCAAATAATTTATTCCTTGCTGCTTGAAGTTAAAACCTTCTCTTTCTAACACTAAAGCTTCTTTGGCTAAGATTTGTTTCCATTCAGGAGAAGTTTGAATAGTCAATGTGGTGATTTCAGAATTAGTATGTCTTTGAGCTAAACCTTTAACATTTCTAGCAGAATCTATAACACTCCTCAAGTAATTTTCATGTGCTAAAATATTATCATCTTGATCATTTAAGATTATTTCAGGCATTATATATGATGCTAAAAATCCTTCTTGATTTAATCTGTGCCAAAATTCTTCAGCCACGTGTGGAGTAACTGGTGCTAACATAGGTAACCATCCTTTGATGAATAATTTAGCAATTTGATAATTACTTCCTCCTCTTCGACAATACCATAACCAATCTGAAAGCATTGAAAAATGGCTTAACATAACTCCCTCTCGTATCCTAACGTCTGACATTGATTTTTTCCATGATATTGTATTTTTACGTAATTTGGCTAAAAGCCAATCATCCATTTTACTTGGTAAATTTGGCATATTTAAACCAGAATTAATTGCTTCAATTATTGAATTCATTTGTCTACTGTTGGCCTCTAAAACGGTATCTGACCAATCCATTCCTGCCTCTGGATTTGCTCCGAATAATATGAAGAGTCTTACTGTATCAGCTCCATATATATCTATCATATCGCCTGGGCTAACTGTATTTCCTAATGATTTACTCATTTTTGATGATCGTGAATTTAATTTTTCACTGCAGGTGGGGCATGATTTATCAAAATAATCAATATGATAATCAATATTACACTTAGGACAAAATGGAGTTGGTGAATTTAGCATACCTTGACAAACTAATCTACCAAAAGGCTCTCCGATTGATATCATATCTGAATCACGAAGAATTTTTGTGAAAAAGCGTGCATATAGGAGATGCATGACTGCATGTTCAATACCTCCAATGTACAAATCAATACCTCCATTCATCCAATAATCAACTATTTCTTTATTAAAAGGTGACTTATCATTATTAGAATCACAATACCTCATAAAATACCAAGAAGAGTCATAAAAAGTATCCATTGTATCGGTCTCTCTTTTTGCATCTTCCCCACATACTGGACAAGAGACATTTACAAAATCAGAATGTTGATCTAATGGATTGCCACTTTGATCTTCACTAAATACTATGTCTAAAGGTAATTCAATTGGCAAGGAGGTTTTTGGTACTGGTATAACACCACATGAATTACAATGTATCATAGGGATTGGTGTACCCCAAAATCTCTGTCTTGATAGTAGCCAATCTTTAAGCCTATATTGTATGGAACCTTCTCCAGATTTTTTTTCTATTAATGAATTTATTACTGCATTCTTAGCTTCTTCACCCGATAATCCGTCAAATCCATCAATTGATGAATTTACCATAAAGCCAGTTCCTTCAAATGCAGAGTTTAATATCTCATCGGGATTGGCATTTTCTTTTGCAATTAAAACTCTTTTAATTGGTAGATTATATTTCTTAGCAAAATCATAATCTCGTTGGTCATGTCCAGGAACTGCCATAACTGCTCCAGTACCATATGAGGAAACTACAAAATTTCCAGCATATATAGGAATTTGTTCATTATTTAATGGATTAATTGCATATTTTCCAAGAAATACACCTTTTTTTTCTTTGAGCATATTGATTCGTTCAAATTCAGACATCCTAATGCATTCATCTTTTAGTTCTCTCCATTTTGATTCCCATTCTGTATCTTTACATAGTTCCTCACATAAGTCATGTTCCGGGGAAAGGGTAACAAATGTGGCCCCAAATATAGTATCAGGCCTAGTTGTAAAAACTTTAATTTTTAAGTCACTATTCTTAATTTCAAAATCTATGTGAGCACCATATGATCGCCCAATCCAATTTTTTTGCATTGTTTTTACATTTTCTGGAAATTTTATATTTTCAAGTTCGTCCAGTAATTCATCGGAATAATCTGACATTTTTAGAAACCATTGTGACATATCTTTCTGAATTACTTCTAATCCACACCTCCAGCAACGATTATTCTTCACTTGTTCGTTTGCTAGGACGGTATCACAATCATTACACCAATTGACCGGAGCAGATCTTCTTTCTACCAATCCTCGTTCATTAAACATTAAAAAAATTTCTTGATTCCACTGATAATAATTTACATCAGAAGTTGCTAGTAATCTGTTCCAGTCATAAGAATATCCCATTCTTTCTTGGTCTTTACGAATACTAGCAATATTTCTATGAGTAACATTATGTGGATGGTCATTCTCTTTTTTTGCAGCATTTTCTGCCGGCATACCAAATGAGTCATATCCCATTGGATATAGAACATTTTTACCCATTAGACGTTGAAATCTAGCAATTGAGTCTCCTATTGAGTAGTTACGAACATGTCCCATGTGCATATTTCCAGAAGGATATGGAAACATTTCTAAACAATAAAACTTAGGTTTAGAATTATCTAATTTAGACTCAAAAATTTTAGCTTTTGACCATTCTTTTTGCCAAAATAGTTCAGAATTTTGGACATCATATATCATTAAATCATCCTCAGTTATTTTGTTATCTAGAGATCATAATATCTAATAATTTCTAAAGTGCATAAAAAGAGATAGGATAAACTAGTGTTCATAATCATTCTTATTGAACTTAGCGACATATTGTCTCTGATTTGAAGTATCCCCTTTGAATATACCATCATACCTATCTCCAAAAGACGTCTCGGTATGTTTGATGCTTAGGCGAGGAGAGTTCGATATTGAAGTTAGGAAAGATGGTATAGAAATATGGATTACTCAGATGGGGGATTTTATGAACATGAATACTGCTGTTATCGACAGAGTAAACAAGATAGTTGCCATAATTGATCCATTTGATTCAGAAATATGGTTTAATGAATTAAAAAAAGAAGATTTATGCCCTACACATATACTCTACACACATACTCATCGTGATCATACTTGGGGCTATTCTAAGATGATAGAATTGATACCGGATATTGAAGTTTGGGGGCATGGTGATGCAAACTTCAAAGGCACTGGAAGAGAAGGTTTATTTGGAAAGGTAGATTTTACATCCACTTGGAAAAATTCACCAAATAATTCTGTGGAATGGTCTGAAGGAAAAATAACTCTTCATGTAACTCACTCACCAGGACACGCACCTGGACATGTAACATTCCATGGTCATGGAATATATCATGCTGGAGATTTACTATTTACTGCACACTCTGGAAGAGTAGATTTGCCTGGGAGTGATCCTATGGCTCAATTAGATAGTTTGAAACATGCACGTAAGTTACTATCTTCATTACCTCAAGAATGGCGATTAATACCTGGACATAGGTATGATTGGATAGACGGAACGACTCCTGATTGGGTTACAATTGAAGAAGCTCTTGATAGTAATTTTTCATTGAATGATGATAGCGTTACTTCCTCTTTCGTCTAAGTAATTTTGTGATTATTTTACTTTCTTTCTCTAATTCGATATCTACTTCATCTTCTCTTATTTTCTTTAGCGCATTAATAGGAATCCAATCATCTGGTATTAAACGCCAAGGGGTAACTCTTGCCATAATACCCAATAAAATATGACTTCCTGGAATCATAAATACACGCAAAGGAGGAATAATAGTGCTTAGTGTTGCCAAATCATTTTGAGCTTCTTTTCTGCGAATTTTTGATATTTTTCTTCCTATAGCAATATTTGCAAGAGTTTCTGATGTATCTTTGAAATGTTCCGCAGTAATTTTAGATATATCCCATGCTGTTTCTATAGATTTTTTCCATTTATTAGGATTTTTTGCAATATCATATAGTTCATTTTGTGATTTTTCAGGGAGTCTTCTGTATGTAAAATAGGTCGCAGAAAAGACCCAGGGAATTAATCTAAGAGAGTTCTTAAACCAAATGAATAATTTCTTCATATTATATCACTCAGTTTTATCTTTCTTTTCCCTATTAATGTCTAAGATAGTTGCTGCTTTCTCAACACTTCCAACTGATATTTTTTCTTCTTTTTCCAACGCAGATAAAGCACCTAAAATAATATTATTTGTGTCTATCTCAAAGAATTTTCGTAATGCTTCTCTAGTATCTGAACGACCATAACCATCAGTTCCTAAGACAATGAATTGTCCACCAACCCACCTTTGTATCATTTCAGGTATTGCTGAAATATGATCTGAAACCGCAACAGTTGGGATATTGTCTCCAAAACAGTTTTCTACATATGATTTTTTAATATTTTGAGGGAATAGTACATTATTACGTTGGATATTGAGTCCTTCACGTCTTAATTCTCCATATGATGTTACAGACCATACTTCTGAATCTATATCAAACTTTGATCTTAATAAATCATGGGCTTCCTTAACGTAATCTAAAATTGGTCCAGAACCAAGTAATCGGACTTTGATATTATTACCTCCCTTTGCATCAATTAATTTGTATGCTCCTTTTATTATCCCCTCATCTACGCCTTCCGGTTTAGGAGGTTGTTGTTGATTTTCATTATATATCATAATATAATTAAAAACGTCTAATTCTTGACTCCACATTTCATCAATTCCATTTTTAATAATTGTAGATAATTCGTATGCATATGCTGGATCCCATGCTTTACAAGAAGGTACAGTTGAAGCAATAAGTAGGCTATGTCCATCTTGATGTTGTAATCCTTCTCCATTTAGAGTTGTTCTTCCCGCTGTAGCGCCCATTAAAAATCCTCTAGCTCGAGCATCAGCAGCGCTCCAAATTTGATCTGCAACTCTCTGGAATCCGAACATAGAATAAAATGTATAAAATGGCATAGTAGGGGCATTGGAATGAGAATATGAAGTCGCACTTGCGATCCATGATGCAATAGCATTTGCTTCAGAGATTCCCTCTTCGAGAATTTGACCTGCTTCAGATTCTTTATAATTTAAAAGCATTTTATGATCTACGGGAGTATATTTCTGTCCCTGAGATGAGAAAATTCCAAATTCACTGAATAATGGATCCATACCAAACGTTCTACCTTCATCAGGAATTATTGGAACTACTTTGTTTCCTATGTTTGATTTCATTATTTTTCTCAATAATCTAACAAATGCCATAGTTGTGGATACGCGTTGCCCTGCAGGAGTTCCTTTGTCAAAATCCGAATAAACATCATTATCTGGTAAATCTAAATTTATTTTTGGAGATTTTCTCGAGGGAAGAAAACCGCCTAGTTCATTTCTACAATTGATTAAATAATTATATTCTTCTGAATCTGTATCAAAAAAATAAAATGGGCTATTTTCTAATTCACTATTTTCTATTTCAATACCCAATCTTTCCTTGTAAGCTGATAAGTCTTCCAAGTTCAATTTCTTTTTCTGATGAGTAGAGTTTCTACCTTCAAACGAATCTATTCCCCACCCCTTAACAGTGTGCGCCAATATTACTGCTGGCCCATCCGCTGCCTCTGCTGCTTTGTATGCAGAATATACTTTTAGAGGATCATGTCCTCCTCTTTTCAATCTTAAAATTTCAGAATCAGTTAATGAATTACCTAATTTAATTATTTCTTCATTACCAGAAAAAAATTCTGTACGGAATGCTGAAACCTCTAATGTGCTCATTCTTTGCCAATCACCATCTTTAATTTCTTCCATCCTTTGTAAAATTACTCCCTTATTAGAGGATTCCAGTAATTTATCCCAACCTGAATTCCATAATACTTTAATTACTGTCCAACCTGCTCCTCGATATAGTCCTTCTAACTCTTGAATGATGCTTGAATTCCCTCTTACTGGACCATCTAGTCTCTGTAAATTACAATTAACAATTACTATTAAATTATCTAATTTTTCTCGTCCTGCAACTGCAATAGATGCTATTGACTCGGGTTCATCCATCTCTCCATCTCCTAAAAATGCAAAAACTCTACTCTTTGATGTATCTGCTAGACCTCTCATATGAAGATATTTCCAGAATCTAGCCTGCATTACAGCACTCAATGGCCCTAACCCCATGGATACTGTTGGATATTCCCAAAAATCTTTCATTAATCTTGGATGCGGATATGAAGATAAGCCATCTTTAAATGATTCTTGTCTGAAATTTATTAATTGCTCACGAGATATCCGCCCCTCTAGGTATGCTCTTGCATAAATTCCTGGGCTTGAGTGTCCCTGGATATATAGTGCATCACCAATTCCATTAAATTCTTTACCTCGGAATATATGATTAAAACCAACCTCATAAAGAGTTGAGCTAGATGAATATGAGGATATATGTCCGCCTAATCCATCAATTCTTCTATTTGCATCAGAAACAATTAACGCTGCATTCCATAATATTGAGTTCTGAATCTTTTCTTCTAATATTAAATCTCCTGGATAGGGCATTTGCTGACTAAGGGGGATTGAATTTAGATACGGCGTTCTAGAAGTTTTATGTATTGGTATTGTGAGAAGGTTTGCTTCAATCATCAACTCATGTAAAATCATTCTAGCTCTTTCTGGTCCATGTTCTTGAAAAACTGAGCGCAATGATTCTAGCCATTCATCAGTCTCTTCCTGATCCATATCTGGAAGGTTTTGATGAAAATTAAAATCTGACATAGGTTCACCTTGGTGTTGTCTTTATTACATCGGATTGTCTCTTAGATTTCAAATGTTATATCAAATTACAAAACAAATATCAAATTATATTTATTAAATAACAATGATGAAGAGTTCTTAATCCTGAGATTGTAATTGCTGAATCTCCAGCTATATATCTTTCACCATTCCACTCTTTGACCACTCTCTGAACAGTTCTATGACCAGGTATATTATTTGGATCTACTTTTAATTCAATACATACAGGTCCACCTTCGGCCATCCATTTTAGAACTGATTCTACTGAAAGACGTGCAAAACCATGTTGTTGTTCTGAGCTACGTATCCAATAACCAAGATTCCAGAGTGCTTTACCTGATCTTGTTATTCTATCAAATCCGATTAACCCAATAACAAAATTATCCCAAGGACGAACAATAATCCAGTGATGAAGTAATCCCTTTCTTCCTTTTCTTTCTGTATCATCAATAAAATTATAAATTTGCGTATCGAATGATTTTTCTGTAACTATCCAAGGCATGGCCCAACTAACTTCTGGCCATGTTTCTTCAAATGCTTCAATTAATCCTGGGGCGTATTTAGTAGATGCGGGCCTTAAAACGAGATTATCATTTACTCTAATTGATGAAGTTGTCCTGCGCATCTTAATACAACGCAAGTGTTATTGTTCATCATACCTATGTTAAAATGAAATTATTTAAGGACGGAGTTTTTGTTTAGCTTGTATAACATTGGGGTCGCCTGGTAATGAATTTACAGCAGAATTAATCATCTTATCAACTGCATTCGGCCTACCTATTGTATCTAATAATTTACCGATTGGATATAATAAGTTAGTTTGTTCGCCTAAATGTGGCCCTACCTCATCAATTAATACTGTTGCTTGTGCTATATTTTTATCAATTGCTGCCCTCATTGCTGCAAGTACTTGTTCTTTGAGTTCAGAAAATTGCCATTCTTCTTGTTGAGTCCATGGCCAAAAAGTAATTATTTCATCTGGAGCTGAAAGGGCGATATTTGCATGAGATAAAGGCATAACTGGTGCTGAAGGTAGTTTTGTCGTTTTTTCTTGTTCTATTGGCTTTTCAGTTGAAATTATATCTATTTTGTATTCTTTTGACGGAAGTAATGGAGGGATATGTGTAGGTGCAGAAGGCAGTAGGGTTTCATCTTCAGAATTTTTAATAATTGGGGCATCTATATCTTTTGATTTTATTTTTGGTTCCTTAACTTCAGTTATTGGACTTTCCTCTTCAGTAAAAAATGATTTTTCGTAAATATCGACAACCCCATCACCATCAAAATCTGCAGGTTGTAATATTTCGATTTCATCAATTTCCTCAGAAATATTTTGGGCGTCTGTAATCTGTACATTATCAGGTGTTCCTGAAGTGGGTTGTATAAGTTCAATTATTTCATTATGAGGTTCTTCAAGTTCCTCTATTTCTTCTTTGGGTATCTCAAATTTGGTTGAAAAGGCAGGAGCATCTTCTGGTTTGAGTTGGTAATCCTCTATTTCTTCCTCTTTTGGTGGTAATTCTATACTGTTACTGGCCATTGCGAAATTGGGTTTACTGCTTAATACGACAGATTCTTCTTCAGTGTATTGATTGACATTTACTGTGACATCATCCATCTTAAATGTCGCTTTTGACCAATCTATAACCTCAGTTTCCTTTTCTTCATCAAATTCATTCATTAATTCATTAAATAAGTTATTTGTCTCAGATTCTTCTAAATTGGAGGTTTGCTGATAATTTGGTTTGTTTAATTCATAAGAGCAAGATGAGCAGGTTTCTGACTTTGGACTATTATTATACTGACATAATGGGCATATATTTTTCTCAGAAGAGTCTTTTTTCCACTTCTTAAACCGATCCCACACCTATCGCCCACCCCTGACAATGTCATCTCGAACAAACTCTGCGTATAATCATCACTGGGTCATGATATATCTTTATCTAGAAATTTTTGAAAGGTCACAGGCATAACATTGAGGTATTCAATGTGCTGGGGGTTAAGGGAAGGGGCATGATGAACGACCACGAATCTCCAATTACAATCAATCCGGGTAGCGGAACTCTAGCTAAAGCAATAGTATCCAATAAAAAAGGGGAAAAGAACATTCCAGAGGGAACAATATTGGCATCTAGAATAGATAGATTGGCTTCTTTTATTTTAGATGTAATTGTAACAACTACTATACTAGTTTTTATCACAAGAGGGAGTGTTCTTTATGTTTGGAATCTTAGTATGTGGTCATCTTATGACTTTCACTATTCTCTTGGTATGACATTTGTATTTTTTACAGCACATTGGCTTTATTGGAGGCTGAGTGGTGTTTATCTTTCTCGGTCTTTTGGTCAGAAAATTTTTGGAATAGCCGTAGTATCTGATGATGGTTCGGAAATGACTAGTAAGATGTGGGATAGAAGAGTATTGCGTAAGTTAATCTATCTCATTCCAATAATTGGATGGTATAATGGAATTTATGATTTAGCAAGAATTTCTCAAAGACACACGCATCAATCAGATATAGATGTAAAAGTTAATACAATTGTGGTAAAGGCTTACTCATTACCTCCTTCATTTCGTAAACATATCAAATAGGTGAATTAGTTGAAATTACTAGTAAACCATGCTTTGTCAGGAAATTGTATAATTTATCCAACAACAACCCAACCGGCATTGGGATGTATATTGGAATCCACGGCACTTGATATTCTTTATAAAATAAAAAATAGAAAAAAGGATTTGCCACTAAGTATAGGAGTTTTAGATATAGAACAGGCAAAAGAAATTGTCGAAGTTCCTGATGATGTTATTGAAATATTGAAATATTTTCCTGAAGGTTCTTTGACTATAATTTTAAAGGCAAAGGAGACACTAGATTTACGTTTAGGAGGAGATTCAGTGGCCATAAGAGTTGTTGGCCACAAAGATGCTAAAAAAATATTAAAGCAAACTGGACCATTGACTGCAACAAGTGCAAATATTAGTGGTATTAAACCTATATTAAATTGTAAAAAGGCTGCAGATAAATTATCTACTGAAAAGTATAAAGTTATCGGCCATAATAGTTACAGTCTACAACAAACTCCCAGTACTTTGATATCTTGGTGGACTGTGTGTGAATCACTTAAGTCGCCAAGCATCGAAGTATTGAGAGAAGGAATAGTTAGTTCAAGAGAGGTTCAAGAATGGTGGAAGAAGTGGATTTTAAGCAATGGAGAGATGCTGGGCACGTAGCACGTAGAACCCTAGAAGGGATTAAGGGGGAGATTGTAGCTGGTAAGACTTGGAATGAAGTAATTGATTCTGCTGAAAGATTCATTCGGAGGCATGGAGGGCAGGCTGCATTTCCAGTTACTATTTCTGTAAATGATATTGCTGCACACTATACAACTAATCACTCTGAAGATATCTTGGAAGGATTGGATAGAGAGATGGTTTTTCAAAACGGTGATCTTGTTAAATTAGATGTTGGAGTCCACATTAAAGGAGCTTTAGCAGATAATGCCATGACATTAGAAGTAGGCAATAATGGTGAACACACTGAACAAATTAAAGCTTCAATGGAAGCAAGAGATGCAGCCATTGAGAAAATGCACCCAGGTACGCCATGGCATGAAATTGGAGCTATAGCTGAACAAGTTACAAAAGATGCGGGTTTTATACCGATCAGAAATCTTTGCGGTCATCAAATGGAAAGATGGAATTTACATGCTGGCTTATCTATACCTATGTACGCATGTGGGCCTAATAATCCTGGTTTTAAAGGAGTTGTTGAAGAAGGTGGAGTATATGCAATAGAGCCTTTCAATACTTCTGGTAAAACAGGAAAAATAGAGAATGTTTCTCCTAAAGGATCATCCAATATCCTAAGAGTTACGGGAGATGTGACGATTCGTAAAGCGCTTAGTAAAGGAAAATTAAAACCTCTCGGGGCTACTATGGCTAGATATATAGAAGAGAGGTACCATACACTACCGTTTGCTGAAAGGTGGGCTTATCCTCTACTAGAGAAACCATTTCCTGAGGAAAGTGAAGAGGCTTTAGTTAGGAAGTGGAATGCATTAATTAAAAAATTGACTGCAATAAGATTCTTAGAAGTTTATCCTGCTTTAAGGGATGTAGATAGAGGAAACGTTGGACAATATGAGCATACAGTTTTGGTGACTGGAGGCGGTCCAGAAATACTAACAGTAGAATAAAAAAAGATTAGAATTTTTCTTAATATTATTAAATCCCAAGTATTTTCACAAAATGATTAATTAATACCTTCTATTATCATTTACCGTACGGGGCCGCAAGGTTCTCGCCGAGTGCATCCCATCCCCTCGCTTTTATCTCTCGCCCTGTACACTTATTCTAACGGTGTGTTAACTTCAGTATTTCCGAAAAAAGTTACAGTGATTATTGAGCCTAATATTAAAAACATCCCAGATGATTGTTGTAATGAAGGATTTTCCTGAAGGAATAAAATTCCCCATGCTATTGTCAAAACAGGTTGAAGAAGAAGTGCGAACGAAGTATGAGCTGCGGGCAAACGAGGAAGTGCATATGTAATGGCTATCCACCCAACTACTTGGCATGAGATTGCTAAAACTATTAGCCATGCATGACTTGGGTATGATAGTTGAAATTCTATAGGCTCAATGTTTAAAGATTGTAAAGGTAAAATACCCAATATAAAAAGTCCTAAAGCGGCACCTGCTGTAGTATCAAATTGAAGATTTTGTGCTGGAGATTTTTCTTTGTTTGAATATCGGTATATTATTAAAAATGAAGAATAGAAAATTGCTGCAAATACTCCTCCTATTACGCCATAAGAAGGATTTTCACCATATGCTTCACTGTCCCATACGCCTGATATTAATACTAAACCAATGATGACAATAGGTAAAACAATCAGAATTGATTTATTTGGTTTTTCACCAAGTAATTTCCAACTTATCAGTGTAACTATAATTACTTGTGAATTCCCAATCATTGTAGCAATACCAGTACCAATATAATCTATAGCAGTATGATATGCAAGAAAGTCTAATGCAAGAAATAGCCCAGCAAGAAATGTTAATTGGCGGGATTTGGAACTTCTTGTATCTAATGATTTGGAAAAATAAACTAATAAAATTAAAATTGGAAGAGCGTATATCATTCTAAAAAATGCTCCTGTAACAGGATTGGTTTCTGTTAATTTGTATATTAGAGGTGCAAATGATAGAATAGCAGACCCGAATAAAGCAACAACCATGTTTTTACGGCCTTCATCGACCAGCATAGAATGCAGCTCACTCTGATTTTGTTTCTGAAATCATTTCGTGTAATTCTCCACTTTGATACATTTCTAAAGCTATATCCGATCCACCTATTAACTCTCCATTGATAAAAATTTGAGGCATTGTTGGAAAATCGGACCATGCGCATACTGACGGTATAGCTCTTGGATCTGTAAGAATATTTACACTAGCAAAAGGCTGTTCTAACTCTTTTAGAACCGAAGCAGCGCGATTGCTAAATCCACACCTTGGCTCTTCAGGTGTACCTTTCATAAAGAGTACTATCTTATTGTTATCAACTATTTCTTGTAATTCATCTGGTGTCCAATTAAAACTCATTCTTTTCACTCCTTTTTCTCCCTTCTGATATGAACTCCAAAGAATTCTACATCGCCTCCGTGGGGGTCGAATGCAGTTTCTCCACTTTTGGAGGCTTGTTCAGGAGTCATACATTTCAAATCTAGAGCATGTACTATATTTTGTTCAATAAAAGATTTGAAATGACTAAGAAGAGGTCTTTGTCTCTGTAATGGTCTGATTCCCTCGTAATCTGAAGAAATAACTCTAACGTGAAAATGATCTCCACTTTTGTGAAGATCAGTGACTGATACATTCGCGTTTGGTACAACTTTGAGAACTTCTTCCGTCACCCACTCTTCTGTAACCATGAACCGTAAGAATGGGTCGTCATTATTGAATACTTGGGGTCTTGAATTAATTATTCAGTGCATCATATATCGATTTCAAATTAGATTTAAGTGAGTTTGTGTTATTTATCAATCCAGAACCTACCACGGCTATATCGATACCCCATTCTGAAACTAATGCGGCATTATGACTTTTTATTCCTCCGTCAATCATCAATTTTGTATGGCGCCCTCCTGTATTAATTTGTTCATCTATATGTTTCCTAAAGATACGTACCTTATTCTCCATTTCAGGCATAAATGATTGGCCTCCTTTACCGGGTACAACTGACATTACAAGAACTAGATCTAAGTCAGCAATGAGTGGTAAAACTTCTGATGCCGAAGTATCAGGATTAAGGACACAACCTACTTGGATACCTTCGCCTTGTAATGTTTTTATAAATTGAGGAAAATCATCAACCGCTTCAATATGAGCAATTATCATATTTACGCCTGCATCAACATACTGATTCCATGTTTCTTCGGCATTTTTTATCATCAAATGGCAATCAATAAAAATATCCGGACCTAACTTTTCTCTAACAGAACGAATGATTGCTGGACCAAAAGTAATAGTTCGATTTATTACCCAATTACCATCCATAACATCCATATGGATCCAATCTATTCCTGCATCTATTGCCTCATCAAGAATTTTTCCAAGATGGCAGAAATCTGCAGTTAGAATACTTGGTGTTATCTGCAAAATATTGGCTCCTGTTGAGATGAAGTGAAAGGTAGATAGTATATGAAATTAATATAAAATACATAATTTTGAGACACATGTTGATAGTATACGAGTTACTCGAAAGGTCTGTAGGTGTGGTAATGGGACAAGTTGTTGAAGTAAATGATGCCGATTTTGATATGGTAACAAAAGGTAATGAATGGGTCTTAGTAGACTTTTGGGCACCTTGGTGTGGACCATGTAAAATGATTGGTCCGATATTAAATCAGATTGCTGGAGAAAGAGATATTACTATAGCTAAAGTAAATACTGATGTTAATTCATTAGCACCTGGTAAATATAATGTCAGAGGAATACCCAACCTAATTTTATTTCATAATGGTGAACCAGTAGAGCAGATCACTGGTGCGATGCCAAAACCAGGAATGGATAATTGGTTAGACAGGCATATGATTTGATTTCCTAGCATCGCGCAATTTCTTCTCTCGTAATTCGTTTGGAGTTCCGGTTTCTCTAAGGAGCCGTGCTCTTAATGCTTCATGAATCCACATACCTTCACTAAGTTCTAACATCAGACCGCGTTCTAGAATTTCTTGGGGGGGCTTACCATCAATATTAGCCGCGGCTGCTAATATCGGCCATGGTACTGGACGACTGGAAACCGCTAGAATTGCTAATAATTCACGATGATCCTCAGGCATGACATTAAGTATTTCTTCGTCCAAGAATCTTAACCAGTCTTCATGTAGAGTTTTACCATAAATTTCGAGTAGTTCAACGGCTAAAGGGTGACCACCTGTTGCTTGATATATTTCCTCTACAGGCGCTTTATTGGATGTACTGAATGATTTTAACCAATCAGAGATTTCTTCCAATGAAAGTCCTGATAAAGCTAATTCTTTAACTCTGTTTCGAGTATGGACATCTCTACGATCATAGAAAGTCAAATTGGTTCTTGATATCATAATTAATCTAATTTGTGTTTCTTCCGCTACTTGTAGAAGCATACCAAAAAAATTATGATTTGAAGAGTCGATGTTATGAACATCATCAAGTATTATAATAATTTCATCAATATTTATTTTTCCGAGTTTTTCTTTATTAGATAAGTGTGCGACTAGCCTACGCCTGTATAAATCGAGATTTAGTCCTACGCCGGGCTTAAATGGTATTGCGTCTAATACGTTATATGGGTCTTCAGATTCTTGATGTGAATGAATTCCTAATCGATGTAGTAAACTAGCAGCAATACCGATGGTAGTATCCCATGGTTGACATGGATAATACATTAATTCAGAATTTGAATTTGAGTTAATTAAATCATTAACCCAAGATGAAACAAGAGTGGTTTTACCACAACCTGCAATACCTGATAAAACTAATAGCGGAGTATTAGATTTATACCAATTGTCTAGATTTAATTTTTCTAATTTACGACCATGTACAGTCCGAATATCAGGAGTTTTTGTATGATATGTAGAATGTGCACCTGTGAGCATGGTAATAGATCCTGGCTTCTTACTATGCTTTGATCTGACAATATTACCAAATCTTATGTCTCCAAAATTTAATACACCTTCATGTTGTGCATGCATTAAAATTTGTAAAAGTGTTAAATTCGCTTCTAAATGAGAAGCGGCTTCGTCTGCTTTGACCTCGAGAAGGGCATTATTTCGATCTCTGAGAATTACTGTTATAGAACGTAATGAAGAAACTCTGGCTATTGCTTCTTTTCTTCCATACTCTGTTAATTGCCAAGTTTTCTGTCTTCTTTCTTCATCTATGATGGCCCGAGTGTGTTCGCTGGCCCATCCATTGTTCATTATTTCTCTCATTGTTCTAGATACATTTGGAGGATGTAAAGCACACACTTCTGCGATCCCTGGTCTAGTTAGTTCATATGTTACTAAATAATGATCTGCTTGGTGGTCTTGTTCCCATAAATGAAGTATTATACGGTCAATTACAGAAATGCTAACTCGTACATCCCCGCTTACCATTGTC
>NTJP01000010.1 GCA_002457145.1 Marine Group II euryarchaeote MED-G38 | reverse complement strand
GGAATACCAACTTCGTTAATGCCAAGATTTGGATCAGGGCTTATGACTGTCCTTGCACAGAAATTAACTCTTTTACCAGACAAATTACTTCTAAAACGTCCTTCTTTTCCTTTCAATCGTTGTGTTAAGGTTTTGAGAGGGCGTCCTGAACGATGGCGTGCTGGAGGTATTCCACTAGTTTGATTATCAAAGTAAGTTGTACAGTGATATTGTAATAACTCCCATAGGTCTTCGACTATTAATTGAGGAGCTCCTGCATCCCTATTTTCCCTTAATCTCTGATTTATTCGTAGAACGTCCACTAGTTTGTGTGTCAAATCATCCTCTGACCTGTCGCCACTATCTAATGTTATAGAGGGTCTTACTGTGATGGGAGGTACTGGAAGAACTTTCAAAATAGTCCATTCTGGCCTACAAACATCCTTGTTCATACCTATAAATATCAAATGTTCATCAGGAATTCTTTCTAACCATTCTCTGATATCACGTGCATTAAGTTTGTGTTCTCCTTTATCTGCTTTCTTTTCTTTAAAAGTTGATGGTTTGTCCAAAATTATTTTTCCTTGTTCTGAACCACAATGCATACAAATAGCCCTTTTTGCACTAGAACATTCTTTTTCTATATCTTTTATAGTTTTATTAAATTCTCGAGATCCTACTCCGTGTTTTATCATCACATCATGCACTCTTTCCCTATAATAATCCTGTTCAGATTTTTCAGGATCTAAGGGGTGCGTTTCTGGGGCACTGTGTAACAGGATTTTACTACATTTATTACAAGTATTCTTTAACGCCATCTTGATTAAGGCCGTAAATCCGATATGCATTACTGGTAATTCTAATTGTATATGCCCAAAATGACCAGGGCTTTCATCATATTTACAATTATCAGTAGGGCATACTAAACCGGGCTCAATAACACCCATTTTTGGATCCATTAAACCTTGTTTGAACGCATGCCCATCATCTTTGTATGTATCAGCTGTCTTAACCTCAACAGCAGACATTTTTCTTATCTCATTCGGATCCATTAATGCAAATCTAATGCCAGCTATCCTTTTAGGGATTAATGTATTACTATTACGTTTCATCTTTGGTCCTCCAGTTCTAATCTCATGGCCACGCCTAAACTCTTCATTTCATCTAGTAAAAGTTTGAAAGCATAAGAAGTTTGAATTTTATAAACCTCTGCACCATCTCCATGAATTGGTGAAACATAAGTTCTCTTTCTTGGATCATACCAAGCGATATGACCGGATTGTGCACAAACGAATAAGTCAATTCCATCCGATTCACCTAGTAACCTATCCTTGATTACCATTGATGCTCCATGAGAAATGAGACAATCTCTTTCCATTTCTCCAAATCTTAAACCTCCTTGTCTGGCTCGACCTTCTGTAGGTTGCCTTGTTAAAATCTGAACCCTACCACGGCTTCTTGCATGTAATTTACTACTAACTAAATGATGAAGGCGTTGGTAATATATTACTCCAACGAAAACTTGGGCAGGGTATGATTCACCAGTTTCTCCGTTTATCATTGACTCGCGACCTGTATGATTAAACCCGTTTCTGAGTAATCCAGATCTAAGAGATTCTTCTTTTTCTCCTGTAAATGCAGTTCCATCAATTCTCCTAGTTTCCATTGACCCAACTTTTCCTCCTATCATCTCAAGTACGTGTGCCACGGTCATTCTAGATGGAATTGCATGAGGATTAATCAGAATATCTGGTATGACGCCATCTTCGGTAAAGGGCATATCTTCTTCGTTGACCATTCTACCAATTATTCCTTTTTGACCGTGTCTACTCGCAAATTTATCACCTAATTCTGGTATCTTATTACTCCTTAGAGTAATTCTAACCAGCCGTCCAGAGTCTAGTGACTCTGTGACGAATACATTATCTACCCAACCGTTTTCTCCATGTCTAACATTCATTGATGATTCACGTCTTTCTTGAGCTTGTAAGAATGCTCCATGGGCCTCTTCTAAGAACCTAGGAGGGCTAGTTTTTCCAACAAGAACAGGATTCCCTCCTTTTTGACTAGTTAGGAATGTTTCCGGGACTGGTAAACCATCTCTTTCAAGATGGGCATATGAATCCCATGATTTTAACCCCTTTATTTCATCTAAACCTGTGCCGGGAATTTCAATTCTTTCTTCCTGTCCTCCTGGGAATCTCTTATTCTCTGCATTGTATGTCCTCATGAAGGAAGAACGCCCCATTGAACGTTCTACGGACGCTCTATTCATCACGATTGCATCTTGCATATTGTATCCATGATGACTCATTATTGCCACTACAAGATTTTGTCCACCTGGTCGTTGATTAAATTTTGTAGAATCCATAGCTCTTGTACCAACAATTGAGCGTTGAGGATAATGCATTATGTGTGCTCTGGTATCTGGGCGAAGTCTGTAATTAGCACTAGATAATCCCAAACTTTGTTTTACCATTGCGGTTCCTCCTGTCACCCTTGGAGTGGAATTATGTTCCGGATATGGGACTAATGAAGCACAAACTCCCAAAATTAACTGAGGATCAATTTCAACATGAGTGAAAATTAAAACTGTATGGGCTTTCTTTTCTTTTCTTTTTAGTGCGTCGACATCTTCTTGGTAATAATTTAATGGGACTTTAAATTTCTCTGTTTTGGATGACCCATTAGGCATTTGAATTTCTGCGGCTAATTTAGCATGAGTAATATTGGGTTCCCCTAAATTTAACCACTCCACTTTTGCCGGGTTTATTGGTCTTTTATTCTTAGGAGATAATGCAGGTAAATCATATGGCCTTGGTGCTATTAGAAGATCTTCCTCTTCTTCAGCGTCAACCCACTCAACTACTCCGCTCGTCAGTAGATCGTTGAAGTCCATACTACCATTCCTTAATCCATCGAGATGGGATTTTGATAACGTTACGCTACCATTTTCCAATACTAGAAGTGGCCGAAGAATTCTACCCCTATCGGTATTGATGAAAACATCTTTATTTTCAGTATCATGTCTAATGCTTACTTCAGACCTTATTTTACCCGATCTTCTACTGTTTTTAATTCTTTGAACTAATTTTTGAGGCCTCTTGTGTAATCCAAATATATCTCCATTAACGTGAACTCTAGAACCATCGGCCCAACCCTCTGGAGAATCATCTACTCCTGCTTCTTTCAGTAATTCTTTGACGTCAGATTCAGATACTTCTTCAGATACATCTATCATCTGAGCAGCATTTTTGACTAATCCACAGTTTTGACCCTCAGGAGTCTCATTAGGGCACAATCTCCCCCATTGAGTGGGATGTAAATCACGTGCTTCGAAATGTGGTTGACTTCTGACTAATGGACTTGTAACTCTCCTCATATGAGACAATGCCGAAAGATAAGTAGTTCTATCTAGCAACTGACTTACACCTGATCTACCTCCAACCCAATTTCCAGTTGCAAGTGCATGCATTATTTTTGATGTTAAAACATCAGGCCTCAGGCAAGAATTAATTTTTAATTCTCTCTTTCTGTTATGATGTCTTTCTAATTGATATTTTAAGTCTCTAGCCAGTTGTTGAAGGCTAACCCTGAATAAATCTTCAATGAGATCGCCCGCTAACCGTACTCTTTTGTTAGCATAATGATCTTTGTCATTTGGATCTTTATTATTGATTGCCATTTCAAGAACTTGCCTAACTATTCTACCGAGGAAGATTGATTTTTTCTGACGATGTTCATAAGAAGCACCTAAATGAGGTAGTAGTTCCTTGTCAAGTAAATTCTGAACTCTCGATTCACGATATTCTTTTTGTTGTCCGGCAGCGAATTTCTTTTCTAGCCAAGCTAGGGCTTCTTCTTCATTTTCTACCCCATATTCTTCGTTATCTTTAACATCATTAAGATTTGCTACAGTATACTTCATGGCTTCAACTGGGCCGGCTATTGAGGAGAAAATTTCTCTATCATTTGACATGCCCAAGGCCCTCATTAGCAGAACTACAGGGATCGCTGTGGTTCCAGCGCTAGGGATCTTAACCATTAGCATTCCATCTCTCCGTTTTTCTACATTGAGAGGTTTTCTAACACCATCTTTCTGAGAAAAGATCTTTGCAACTTCTGTATCATGGGCATATTTTTTATTCCTCTCCACTGTTACTCTGTTAGGTGCTAAATCCTCCATTGAAATTAATACTCTTTCAGTGCCATTAATTATAAAGTACCCGCCAGGATCTACTGGATCTTCTCCAAATTTTCTAAGTAATTTTACATATTGTTCTGCATCTTCAGGAGATGTATCAGGAGAGAGTTTTCTATTCGAATCTATATTATTTGCATGTAAATTACATCTCGCTGACCTAACCATAATTGGTAAATTACCTATGTGTACATTTTTTTCATCCATGTGGCCAAGTTCAGACCCTGGTGAAGGAGGCAAATCATCACGATAAATTCTAAAGTCTAAGTATATGGGTGCGAAGTATGTTAGTTTTCTCAACCTACATTCCATTGGCGTTGCGGGATGTTCTGCCCCATTTGCTTCCCTGATTGTTGGTTGTCCGAGTCGGATGTTTTTAACCCGAACTATTATTTCTTTTTCTAAAACATCAAGTTTTATCAAACCGCCTTCATTATCATCTTCGTGATCATCACTACCGATTCTAATATTTCTGACAATGTTTTCCATCCTACTTCCCCTACTATCAAGTAATGGAATACAGTCATTATACGATGCTAGTTGGTGATTAACAAGACTTCTTTTACTAAAATAACTTTCAACAATTTCTTTCATTTTATTCAAACTCCTTATGCCCTCTCAACTACTAGCCTGTAAGCTATACTTGTTCCTGCAGATCGACTATATCTTTCTATTTTCATTACCCTATTTGTTAGCCAACCAGCCAATAAGGTATCATCTTCAGCCTCAGTGGTTTCTTTGATTGCCTGTACGGCAGGATCAGTAATCAATATTTTAGGTAAAAGCTCTTTTGCTAGTCTATCATTTCCTTCAAAATCTTTCTCCATTAGATTCCAAGGAGATAAAACTGTTTCTTCATCTTCTACGGGTACTAGTTCGTGATGTGGTACTAAGATATGATTTAGTACATTAAACCTATCTTCACCTTGAGGAATATCTTCATCCAATAATGCATTACGAGAAATTGTTATCCTGCCACTTCTACTTCTTTTCCTTGATGCCATCTGTTCCCTTATGACTCCCATTATAAGTTCTAAATCTGCACTGCCCATCTCAAGATCTACTTTTTTTGCCACTTGTTCTACAGTCATTCTTTTGATTGCATCCATGTTAGCGTCGTCGGCAAGTTTGTGCGCCCTATCTTCAGGAACTCCAAGTTCTATCAGCCTTTTTTTTGTTGAGCTTTTTACTGCCATTTTCGTGATCCCCTTGCCCATAAAAACATGGACCTGAGGCTTATTCAGGCGGGCCTGACGGGATTCGAACCCGCGGCCGACGGGTTAAAAGCCCGTCGCTCTACCTGACTAAGCTACAGGCCCATAGCATATGCTGGGCTATCACCCGTCCTGAGGGGGGTTTAAGAAAGTAACTAAACAAGCATCGCTAGAGCGGGGTTCGCTACTCCAGACGATAATCAGTTATCAATACTTGATGTAGCATTTGATGGATAAATGTTTTTGATAAAATAGAGGTATTAACAATGAATTCTGAATTTAATAATACTTTATTTCAAATAGAAGGGATTTGTGATTGGAATTTATATATACATAAAACAGTTTATCCTCCAAAAGAGGATACTTATCTGTTAGCTAAAGCAATTCTCAAATTAAATAAATATGATGGTTGTGCACTGGAAATTGGGTGCGGATCAGGAGCCTTGTCCATGCTGTTGGCCACAAGAGGATGGGACGTTAAATCCTGTGATGTAAATCCATATGCCGTGGCTTCATCAAGATGGAATGTGAAGAAATATAATCTTGAAAATAAGATAGCAATAGATGAAAGTGGTATTGGCGAAGGCGTCATAATTACAGACAAGATAGATTTGATTGTTTGGAATTTACCATATTTGAATCCTATTAAAGGGGATGAAAATATGTTAGAACAAATTGAAGATGCTGCTTATCTTGACATAGAGAATGGCGGATGGAGTGAAAAATTAATAAAATTTCTAGAAGCAAATAAAATCTCTAATGAGTGTTTGGTAATACTGTTATTCAGGACACGTCCCGAAAGTAATAGTAGCCCTAATTCATGGAAAAAAAGAGGTTGGGCTGGAAGAAAAATCGAAGAACAAGTCATTGGTGATGAGAAATTGGAGGTTCATGCATTTTGGAGACCTGGAGGAAATAATAAACCAATATTCATTGATGAATGTGAAAGTACGATGGATGAAGCAAAGAAAAATAATAAGAATCATTGGACTAGAATAATAACAAATAAGCAGACAGATGGAAGGGGGAGAAAAGGTAATCATTGGCATTCGGAAGAAGGAGATATGATAGGTACGTGGAATATTTCAAAATCAATTTTAAATAAAATTAATCCAGGAATTTTTCAGATTAGTGTTGGTGCCTCAATATCTAATCTTTTAAAAATTGGACTTAAATGGCCTAATGATTTAATGAGTATTGACTTCAGAAAAATGGGTGGAATAATTATTGAATCGGATAGTGAAGGAGAATATTTAAGAGTTGGAGTTGGAATAAATAAAAATAGTAAAATTGTTGATGACAAATATATCGCTTCAGGTTGGAATGAAACCTTAGGAGAAATAACCAATATTGAGGTTTTTGATATGGTAGATATCGCTCTTTCGTCTAATTATGAAGAACATAAATTACTACCAATGTATAATTCAAATTATATGATGAATCACTCTTGGAGGTCATTATCAGAAATTATTTCTAGAGGAGTTAAAATAATCAATAAATACAATGAAACATGTAGAGTTGTCGGACTATCAAAAGAGGGAGAATTAGAAGTATTAGTTGAAAATTCCATTCTGGCCATAGATAGTTTGGAAGATTTAAGATGGGAATATTCTTAAATTCAGAATATTCTCTGTCTAATTAATTTAATTTTTCCGGAACTTGTTAAAGTTTGGAATTTCTCATATGAATTCAGGGATTCAAGTGAATTGGAGTAGTCTTCTAATTTAATCCTTAAAATAAAAAAACACAACTCATCTAAGTTCCTGATATCATACAATTTCCATCCATTATGGCCCATGATTTCGGAAATAATATTTATTAATTCATTTCTCGAATTAAAATTTAAATCGGCTTTCACTCCAATCCAACGAAACTTTCCTCTCGCAGCTTTGGAAAGACGCGGCATGACTTCCGACAGGGGGTTTAACTTAACCAATGATGGTTCTTCCGGAGAACATGAACGAGTCTCTGGATAGTACAGAGGATAGTTTTTATTCAATTATTATTAGCCCTTCAACACTGTCTCATTTAGTATTGTTATTGGTTAATACCGTGTTGATTTATACATTAATGAGTTATGAAATCAGTTATTTTGGAATCAATGGTAGCGCATTGTTTTTATCTTTAGCAATTGTATACTTATTTACTGCGATTATAATACCCTGGAGATACAGTGAGTTTTTATTCAAAATTAATGACAAGGGTGAAGGAGTATTTACTCGAAAATATCTTAATCAAGCTTTGATATCTATAATTCCTATTTTAGTAATAACGAGTTCATTATTTCTAATTATTACTGAAATATTTGAAAGAAAAAATATCAATTATTTTATGAGTTCATTATTTATCATACTATCAATTGGACAAGGATTATCATTAGTATTTGGTAGTAAAATATTTGTAGAGAAAAGTAAAACAAGAAAGGAAAGTAAAAATTCAAAATATGATATTTTAATTAGAATATTTGTGTTGATAGGAATTTTTACTCCATTAATTTGGTGGTTTGGATATGGAGCAGAAAATGTATCAGAATCAACTATTATGGTTCATATGTTGTGGTTCCTTTTTCTTTTAATAATATTCACTATTGGATATTTAATTGATAAATATACTTCCAACATTAGAGAGAAACTTGGAAATAGAGGTAAAATAGGAGATTTATTAATGATGATTTTAATTTTTGCATCTAGTTGGCATATTTTAAGTGCATGGAGAAGAAGTCCATGGTTGGTAGATTCTGTAGATGGATTAATGTTTGTTGAAGAAGGTTTTTTGATGATCCTAACAATTATTCTCGCGGTAACTTCGATGATAAAAAGAGGAGGAAAAGATGGGATCAATGTGTTTGGAGGACAATCTGCGATATTTTGGGGAATTTCCTTTGGTTATTTATATGCTGGCAGTATTAGTTCACTAACAGTTCTTTCAGAACAATTAACAGAAAGTAGTCTTTTACAAACCACTGCCATCGGGCATCTGATTACAGCAATAGTTATATTGACAATATTGCCTTTTGCTATCATGAAGATCCAACACGACGAAGAAGAAGAATAATCAGATTCCACTTAAGACTGCGACTAATCTAAGTTTACCTGACATTTCTTCACTAGAGCGTGCCCCTAAAATAACTTGACAGTTTGGATCTAATACTGACAGAAACTCATCAGATACTAAATTTAAGTGAGACAAAGTCATATCGGGACCTCCTTCAACTTGAATTAAACAACCTTTTGCTCCTTCAACATTTATATCATAAAGAGGTGATTTTTGAGCAATTTTTACAACTTTTTCTGGCTCATCTGTGTTGCCAATGCCAACAACAAGTGTAGAATCACCAGGCTTACCAACTATTGATTTTAAATCCATTAGATCAAGATTTATTTTTCCTACTTTCGCTAATGTTGTAACCAATCCTTCAACTAATTCTTCAATCCATTCAGAACCTGATTCCCAATCAGAATTTCTATCTTTTGCTTGCCATGCCAACCTTTCCATACTTAATTTGATACACATATCTGAAGATTTATTTATCTCAGGTAAAGAGTCTTTGGCAATGGTGGAGCGAAAAGGTTGCTCTGCAAATGGTATACCAACGATACTAATAATTAAGTTATCAGATTCTTTAGCTATATTTGCAAGTTCTGCGGTGATTCCAGAACCTGTTCCTCCTCCTAATCCAGATAAAATAATGACTAATTCAGATGTAGAAAAAAGATTTTTAAATCCTCCAATACCATCTCTTAGTCGGTATTTTGCCATTCTCCTTAATGTTGCAGTTCCCTTATCCTCATCGCCTAAGGATAACTGGAGACAATGAGCTGAATTGGCATTTAAAAAAGATTTTTTATCAACATCAATTAGAAGAAGTTCGGCGGAATTATCAGGACATCTTGAATGGGCTTGCATTGCCCATTTACAACCTAATCCGCCAGCCCCGATTATCAATATGGCGCTTCGGTCCACACATTCCGGTAGAGGATGGAGATTTATATTATACTAGTCATAATTCAAATATCTATGATAACGTCGCCTCTCATCTCTTGCCCAGGCATTATCAGGTTCTAACTGTAAAACTTTATCATAATAATGGATTGCTTTTTCAAAATCTGATAAATATCGACCTTGCATGTGCCCCATGACATTTAGAATAGGTATACAATCAGGGCTATTATCGATTAATGCTAATAATATCGATTCTGCTTCCGAGATTTTCATCAATTCCATACAATCTTCAGCTGCTCCCAACTCTCTAATTTGATCATCCTTAAGATCATAAACATTTCTCCATGAAGGTCCTGCCATAAAGACCCCTTCATGTCATGACATTTTATGTTTCTGAATAATGTATAATTGATAAAATATTAGCGAGCGGGAAAGCGCGGTACTGGAACCTTAATAGTCTCCATTAATGTGGGAGTATTAATCATAGAGGTCAAATTATGAATAGGTCAGATTTGTTCCCTAAAAGACTTATTGTTTTAGGCCTAATTTTGATGTTTATTGTCGGCACTAGTCAAGCTCTTCATTCTGGCGTTGGAGGGAATGTGAATAATGAGGGAGATGTTACGATTGCAGGATGTACTTGTCACGCATCCGAACCAGATAATTCAGTAACTATAGTCCTAGATGGCGTTCCTTATCACTACTCAGGTAGTACAGCATATGAGATGAAGATTCAATTAATTGGTGGTCCGGATATACTTTCAGGAGGTCAAACAGGGGGTTTCTCCATAAGAGTGAGTAGCGGAACATTATCTGCCGCAGAAGGGTATGAAAGTTTAGTTCAAAATTGGGAAGGAGATGATGAAACATTAACTCATACATCATCAGGATCGGAAACCGCAGATAGAACGTGGAATATTATCTGGAATGCTCCTCAAGCAGGAGGCAATGAAATAGTTACAATATGGCTTGTTGGGAACTCCGTTAATGGAGATCAAATACCATCGGCATTAGATAGGTGGAATAGACTAAGTGTAACTTTAGAAGAGGGAGAAGATAATGGAGATACAAGAACTATATTTTCTGGAAATGGGGACATAGACCCTCCCGCACCATTAGATGAAGAAGTTGATTTACATCATATGGGAGCTAAATTAAGAGCTCATTGGCTTGGATTACTTGGTTTTGGTGCCGTGATTTTAGTAATAATTTTCTGCGGATTATTTTTAAGATATGGTTTTTCAAGACATTATGAAGGCCGTAGTAATTTACTAAGACTAAGAATTAAACATCTAAGAAGGGGCGATCAATTATGAAAGATGACGTGGTAATGAAACTTTTACGCGATGTAAGTAGTGGTAAAATTACTGTTGAAGAAGCAAGAGATGCTTTGGAAGGTGTTGAAATCTCGGAAGAAAATTACACAAAAGCAGTTGACCATGGAGTTTTTAATATGCCAAAACCAGGCACGATTGTCAGAGCCAGTATTTCTCCATCTGGAGATTCTTGGTTAGTAATTCTAGCAGGTCTTTGGGGGATTCTATGGACTCTATTTTGGTCTGGTTCTTTATCATATGGACTTTACAATCATTGGGATCAACAAATACTGGCTTTTAACCTAGGGATGACCCTTCTAACATTAATAATAATGGGCATCATATACCTAAAATATGTAATGCCTGATGTCGTTGTTGTAAAGCACAGAAGAAACAAATATATAACAAAGAATGATACTGAAGCTTGGAAAAAATATGAGGCATAGACATGGCTAGAAGATTTAAATTACGTCCGATACCGTCAGAATCCAATGATTCTGTTGAATCGGTAAAAATGATTGATAGACGGGAGTTTATGCGATTATCATTCAATACTGCAGCGGGACTAATCACTGTGGCAAGTTTGGGTAGTGTAGGTTTTGCGGCTTTACTCATGGGCCAACCTGAAGCAGATGGTGGAGATAGTGCTGTAAGATTTTGGGTTCCTTCAGGAGCAGAAGATACCGCATGGTTTGGAGACAAACATTTAGAACCAATGAGTTACAGTTCATTCCAAGTAGCTGCAGCCAACACAAAAACTGGCATGATAGGAGCTCAAGGAGTATGGTCCGGGATGCCTGTAAATGTTGTATATGTACCTCATGAAGAGAACAAAGATCTACCTCTACAATCAGATAAACCTAGATTTCAATATCTAGATGGTTATGATCTCGGAGGCAAATATGTGGGCTCTGGAAGAGAAGTTGAAGATGATGCAGCATATAGCTCATTGTCCATACATGACAATATGGTTATAATTTTCTCAAGATGTCCACATCTTTGTTGTATCCCAGGTTGGCAATTAGTAACTAATAATTACACCGGAGATACTTGGGCTGCAGGAGGAACAGATGAAGGAGGAGACAAACTTTTTTGCATATGTCATTCTAGTAGATTTGATCCAACTGCTATCGAAAAGAATAGCATGGGAAAAGGAGTGCCGTTTGAATTCATAGGGGTAAGAAAAACTGGAGGTCCAGCTCCTAATGGGATGCCTTTGATACCATTTACAGTAAATGGTGATATTATAGAGGCGTTACCAGACTTCAAAGATTGGTATGCATATTGTGGATAAGGTGATAAGATGATTCAATTCTGGTTTTTATGGTTATTTATAGCATTAGTTGTTGTAATAGTAGCTTTTACACTACGAAAAGAAAGAGATGATATGCCTAGGAAAGATATTCTCAGAGCTGTTGAGTCAAATGCTAGTGAAATGGGATTTTCCGAGAAAATATTCTTATGGGCATTCTCTTGGCTAGATACTAGATTTAGAATACAAGATTACTGGGGTATGAGTAGAGATGCATTTCATAGTGTACACAGGCAAATGCCTTTAACTCATGCTGAAAAATATAAGCTAAGGATAATATGGTATTGGTATCCATTATATTGCTTAGGAGGGATTTCATTCTTGGCATTTATAATTCTGGTTATTACTGGAAGTATTCTCGGCCTATATTATGTCCCAGGAGGAGAAGGAGATCCTACTCCTGCATACAGCAGTATGGAATTCATAATGACTACCTTGCCTTTTGGATATATCATTAGATCTATTCACCATTGGACTACTCATTTCATGGTTGCCGCTGTCTTCTTGCATATGTGTAGAGTCTACTTCACTGGTGCATACCGAAACCCAAGAGAATTAAATTGGCTAATTGGAGTTGCGTTGATGTTTTTCGTAATTTTCTTCGGATATTCAGGATACCTCCTACCTTGGGATAGTCTAGCGTTTGGAGCGGCAACTATTGGAATAAATATGGCAACGGCAACACCCTTGATAGGAGATTGGATGGCAAATGCACTATTTGCCGGTACTACACTTTCGGGCCAAACAGTAACAAGAATGTATTTCTTACATGTTTTTATATTACCTGTACTAGTTACCACCCTCATTCTTATTCATTTATTCATTGTTTGGGTGCAAGGTATCGCTGAGCCACATTAAGGAGGTCATAATATGGGATTAATAGATAGATTTGGTAGGATTGCTGATACATACATTAGCGAAAGAGATACTCTTATTGAGGCAGAACAAGAAAGGAGAAGGGTCTTTGTAGGACATTCTTTTTGGCCAACTGAAGTACTAAGAGATACAATAATTCTAGCAAGTATGGTTATGGTTATATGTTTTTATTCTTGGATAGTACCTCCTCCATTACACAGCGCTGCGGATCCTTTTGCTCAGGCAGGATTCGTATTTCCTGACTGGTATGTTTTATTCTCATATGGATACTTGAGATGGGGAGAATATTTACCTCAATACACAATACCTGCAGGACCTATTGGGGATTTCTTCGGTCAACCATTTATTTATTGGAATGCAGCATGGTGGGGTGCAGCAATAACTGGAATTCCTGTCGGAATTCTAGCATTACCTCCATTTATTATTGGTAAGAGAGAGAAAAGAGGCGTAGAAGATCCATGGTTTGCAAGCGCTGGTGCCGCCTATTTGGCTCATGTATGGTTCATATCGGTTTTCTCAATTAATATATTCTTAGAATTATATGCCAAGGATTTGACGAATTATTGTTTTGTTGATTCGCATCAATATTTCTTTTGCGGCCGACAGGCTCCTTGGACTGCGACCATCTTCAATTCTATACCTTGGGTTCTTACTGCAATTTTCTTATTTGTAGTACTTTACTTTGTCATAAGAAAATTTTTACTAAGTACAATGGGAGCACGTGTTACACCCAGAATAGGAAAGCAAATAACAATTGGTACATTAATAATTACAGTTTTAATATCTACAGCTACATGGCCCATTTATGAAGGAGGTTTTTGGAACTATGGCGGCCTTGGTGCTATGGACAGTGTTTCACAGTTAGATGAATTGAGAGAGCAGCCTGAAGATACTTTGGTGCACTATGGTAAAGGAAATGTATGGGAAGCATGGGAAGATGATTGTATGCCATATTCAGAAACTAGTGGATTGAGTGTATGGGATACTATTGAAGAGGATGACTATGGAGAATGGTGTGTAATTACAGCATCAAATTGGATTAATTGGGGAATTTATCAACCAACTAAATACAATATAATTGATTTTGCCGGAGTTAATGGGCATGCCGATCCTGAAACAGGCAGAAATGCAGCATTATCTGAATTTACATACCCAGGTAATTTAAATGGAATTGAAAAGACGATTACTGACTCAAAAACCTTTACTGTAGAAAATCTAGGAGTGAGTAGTGTAGCAACTGACATAGGATGTAATTTTAGAACATCCACTTATGGTTTAGGAGTTCATAGTCAAACAATGTCATTACAAAACTCATTGGGAGAAAATATATGGAACATGGAAGGTATTACATGTACTTCTGAAACTATTTATTTGGATTCTGGGGCAACGTATATTTTGTATTATACTACAACATCAAGTGGGATTAATGAATCTATTTCCATGATTACAGATTTCTCTGCAACGTCCTATCAACCGCTTTTGTTGAATGATGATGGTACTGCATTAATTAGAGAAGGAAACACGATGACTATTGAGGAAATGGGTGAAATGTCAATTAAAAATCCTACATATCACAAAAATCCCAAAAGTTTAGATGCGAAATTGATATATTCACTTTTCATTCCATGTTTAGGAGTAGGCGCGATGGTTTTCATGTTAATGCGTAGCATGGCAAGAGGTTACGAATGGGAAATGAATAAATGCTATGGATGCGATTTATGTGATGATGCGTGTCCAGTTAGATTATTTAATGCAGGAGATAAATTAAATATTATTTATAATACATGGAATAATGAAGATGATGGAGTTCCACTATATTCTTGTTTAACATGTAGTGCTTGTACAAACGCTTGTCCTCAATTAGTAGACTATGACTCGTATGTAGATATCAGAAGAAATTTAATTGTAGGCGGCCCTCCAGCTGCAGAGATACCTCATACTGTTTTACAGGCTGTATTGGCCGCTGAAGCTGATGAAGATGAGGCATTTATTCCAACTAGTGACTATCCAATTGACTCTAATGTTGGATATTATCCAGGTTGTGTAGACTACATAGATCAAGAAATGATTTTCAGTCATGTTAATGAAGGAACAATGAATCTTGGAGAAACTACAACAGCTGCTTTCACACTGTTTGAAGAATTAGATCAAGAGGTGACATACCTAGGTAGAGATTTTTTGAAATGTTGTGGACATGATCAAAAATGGCAAGGTTTAACAGAAGTTTTTGAAAAATTGAAGTCATACAATCAAAAGAAAATAGGTGAAAGTGGGATAGATACTTTAGTCACTTCTTGCGCTGAATGCTTTAGAACTTTCGCGCTAGATTATGAGTTAGAAGACATGAAAGTTATGCATACCACAGAGTTCCTAACTGAAAAGGGATTTGATATGCAATTACAAACAGAAGAAGATATCACCGTAACTTACCATGACCCTTGTAGAATTGGTAGACAAATGAATATTTATGATGAGCCTAGAGATTTAGTACAGTCCATAGATGGAGTTAGCCTTGTAGAGATGGAGCATAATAAAGAAGATGGATTATGTTGTGGTGTATCCAGTATGATGTCGTGTAATGAGAACAGTAGAGGCTTGAGATTACAGCGTTTTGATGAAGTAAAAGCTACTGGTGCAGATGTAATGCTAACAACTTGTCCTAAATGTGTTAGTCATTTTGAATGTTTAAAATTTGAAGGAGATCCTAGGCATGACTTTGAAATATTAGACGTTGTAAGTTTCTTGGCTAGACAAGTAAATGCTAAGAAAAATAATTAACTGAAAGCTAAATACGCGGAAAATAACGAAAGAATAGCATTAAAAAAAATCCCTAGTAATGTCATTTTAGCTATCAGCGGCTTTTGATAGCCTAATGCGGTTAACCACAAAAAGAAACCTATTAGACCTCCACAGGAAAAAGAAATCCATGCAACTTCTAAATTTAAGAAATATACCATTATCAACCAAATTAATATTCCTTGGAGTAGTCCAAGTAAAGAAAGAGGATCTTTCCACCATAAAGAAGGAGGGTCTTCCATGTCTACCCGACTGTTGTAGAAGCAATGAAACTGACGATTATAAAAGATGACCTTCTCAAAGAGGTTAATGGTGGGCGCCTAATGACTGAGCAAAGCGACCTTGCCGCTAGAAGAAATATGGAACAGAAAAGGATAAGGATGATGTTAAACGCTATGCGCTCTGAAGAAAGGGCGAAAATAAAAGGTGGTCTTGAAACAGTCGCATGGGTAAAGGAAGATTTATGCATAGGTTGTGATCAATGTACTATTGTATGTGATGATGATGCTATTGAAGTTTATAAAACGCCTATGAAAAGCCCCATAATGGATGTTGATAATAATAAGAAGGCGAGAGTTTTAAGAGACCCATGTACGGGATGTAAATTATGTGTATTAGCATGTCCAACTGATGCAATAGTTATGATTGATAGGTGAAATATATGAATGATGATAATCCACTTAGATTTGGAGCAGAATTTGGCCCAAAAGGAGTAGAAAATCCTAGTGGAGTTTCATTGTCAACCTTCAAAACTCTAGTCTGGGTATCTAATGTTGGTGGATTGATATTATTTGCTATTGGATTAGAATTGATGGTAGTTCAACAGTCATTCGGGATTGGATTAACATTTCTAGTAGCAGGAGTTGTGATTGCATTATTCCCTTCAAATTATGAAATTAAAGGAATGGAAGTAGATAATAAGAGTCTGGAAAAATATGCTGAAGAATAATAAAAAAGTTAAATTAGAAAAAAATGGTGTCAGAAAAATACATACGCCACTTGGTAAGTTATACGTACTATCTACTGAAATTGGGATAATTAAAATTACATCTAAAAAAAATATAGAAAACAACTCAATAGGAAAAAAACATCTTGATTCAGCAGAAAGGTGGTTGATTTCTTATTTTAATGGTTCTGAAATTAAAAGGCCTGAATTAGATTATCAAAATATGACTGAATTTCAGAAAAAAACATTATATGAATTAATGATAAATGTAAAGTTTGGAAAGACAGTTAGTTATACTGAATTAGCATTTTTAATAAGAAATAGGACTGCAATTAGAGCAATTGGTACTGCATTGGCAAAAAATCCATGGCCGATAATTGTTCCTTGCCATAGAGTGATAAAAAAAGATAATTCCATAGGAAGATATAGTGGAATCGGAGGAAAAATGGGTAAAAAATTACTTTTAGAACATGAAGGCGTTGAGATTTTTAATTAAGAATTGATTGTTATGGCCATGGTTCAACATCTTCTAATAAACTCATTAAGTCAGCATTTTTAAAATTTATATCCCTTTCTGTCATATGTACTGAATGAAATAAACGTAACCCAATTGCCATATTTGGCTGATTTCTAAGTTGTTTTGACAATATCCCATAATCGTCTATCCATTCTTTGGTATGTGGCGTTAATTCATCTATAAATGAGGATAATAGACTAGGAGTAGTGGCCGTTCCTGCAGGTAATTTAGGCCTATTGACGACCTCTTCAGGCAATTTTGTTAATTGTGCTGCTTTTCGTAAAGCCAATTTTTCTTCATTCTCAGAAATTTTCCAATGCAAAGGTACTTTGTGTGATTCTTGACGATGAAGATTATTCAAAAATGGTACTCTTGCCTCTAATCCGAATGCCATACTATGCCGGTCGGCTAATCTCAATTGGAAATTCGATAATTGCCCTCGGTCTATTTCAAATTGAAGAGTTGAGAGTAAGTCTGAAAAATTATTTTCATAGAATATTTTATCATCATGCCAAGGATTTCCAGGGCCGATGGCAATATCTAAATTATTTTCTAGATCGTTAGTATCAAGCCTTGATTTAATTAGATTATAATGTGATTTTAAGTCTTTATATCTCTGATAACCCCCATGTAATTCGTCGGCCCCTTGGCCGCATAATCCAACAGAAACTTTTTTTGACATTTCTTTAAATAATGGTTGCCAAAATAATACAGAGATATCTAAATCCTCTCCATGCCATGAAAAATTAGGTATTCCTTTATGAAAAATATCTTCTTCTATGATTTTGGGATTAAAATTTAAGTCTAAATGATTCGTTACAGATTCTGAGAATAGATAGTCTGGATTATCTTCGCTATCAGCAACTGTCCAACATTCAGGTGTGTGTTTATTCGTAGATACGGCAGCATCACAAGATAAGGCTGCAATCAAACTAGAGTCTAATCCTCCTGAGAGTACGATGCCTATTGGCATATCTGACATAAAACGGTCTTGAATTCCATTACTTAGTGTTTTTAAAAGATTTTTAGAACCAGAAGTAGGATCCCAATCCTTGTTAGGATATATTTTTTCTGAAGAAAATTTACTGATACCGGTTAAAACTGCATGACCACTTGAATCTAGAGACCAAGTTTCAATTGTTCCAGGGGCTACTTGGGTAACTCCCTCGAATAAAGTTGTATTATCTAATGGGTACTCATATGCTAAACGAGCATAAATGGCGTTAATGTCTGGTCTCCTTGAAAAATTAGGATGTTGAAAAAATGCCTTTATCTCCGATGCGAATAATAATGTACCATCATCTAAAACAGTTCTAAAAAGTGGTTTTATGCCCATTGAATCTCGACTTAGTATCAATTCCTGGTTTCTAGAATCCCATAATGCGAATCCCCACATTCCGTCAAGTTTTTTTACCCATGAATCATGAAGTGATGCGGGATTAATAGGATCAAGGTAATTTGGAGTTACTTTAATAGAATTTTTAAATTTACCATTTGGAGGAGTTATAACTTCATTCTTTGATTTAATGAAATTTTTACTTAATGCTAATATTACTTCTCCATCACCTTTTGTCCTCCATGTGTAATTATTTATATTAGATTTTATAGATTTAAAATTATATATTTGACCATTTTGAATCAAAATTGAGCCATGATCAGAACCCAATGGTTGTCTAGAATTTTTTAAATCAACTATAGAAAGTCTTGCATGACCTAATGAAATTGAACCATTTCTTATAGATTCAGAAAATATCTCCATGCCATCTGGACCACGATGAGAGATTGATGATATCATTGATTTTGCAACGGAAGGTTCAGCATTGCCAAACAATCCTATAATACCGCACATGAGTTTGACAATATTTGGTAATAAATAAACATATGCTTATTTCATTATTGCTTTATATTTATCATTTAAAAAAAACGAATGAATATAATCATGGAAATAAATGATGCTAGGCCCCATATTAATAAATATACATTTTGCGATAATTGAGGCTCATCATTCTCGGGAGTCATAGTTAACATTATACCCAACATTAATTACAATGTAAAGATGACGGGGTTTTACCTAAACTAAAGGCAATAATATCATTAATGCAGAGAGTGGGAATAATATCATTGTTGCATTATCATCGATATATTTAATTTGAGGAATTTCTCCAAGAACGGTCAAAGGAGCTAAAAGAATGGAAACAAATAAAGGTGTTCCAAGCCAAATTGTGCACCCTATCCATATAGAATATGAACAAACTAATCCGACATATATTGCCATTTTAATATCCTTTTTCTTTCTTTTTATCTCACCCATGATTGGGTCAACGAATGTTAGGCCAAAAATTATTGGAATTCCATATAAGCCAGATTTTAAACCATTATAATCTTGCTCTGGTAAAACTAGAAAAACTAAAGAAACAGAAAAAGCCCCCCAGGCCAACGCAGATATTTGAGTAGATTCATATTCTCTTTGACCGATAATTACTAAACCTAAATTTAATCTTAATGCCTCAAAACCTAAAATTACAATACAAACTAAACTGACAAATTGTTGTGGTTCGAGATTAAAAAATGATGATATTTCAATGCCATTTTTATAATATAAAACTGGGATCAAGAACATAGAGATATGAGTTAATCTTCGAAAAGCATGACCTTTGAAACCGCCAATTGAATGAGATACATGATCTATAGTTAAATTATTTTCTACTTGGTCACTCATCAAGACGCCTCACTTTATCCTCAATCAATCTCATCCGCAGCCTCTTCAAGTGTTATACTTCCGGTAGATAGTTGTTCGAGAATATGATTTAGCCCTGGATAATTCAGAAGTCTAGAATCCCAAATTGAAAGTAATCTTTCTCTCTGTCTAATAATTTCTCTTTGTGATGATTTTGGGCATTCTTCTATAGAGGAAAGTAAATTTTCAACACCGTTCCCATTCAAAGCAGAAACAAGATGAGTGCTAATGGAGGAATCATGATTTAGTGTTAATGAAGAATTTAAAGAGTTGAATGCTAATTTTGAGGAACTGATATCTGATTTATTAACTACAACTATGTCTGCTAATTCTAAAATACCCGCTTTTTCAGCTTGTATTATATCTCCTCTGTCTGGTCCTTCTACTAGCAATATACGATCTGCAAATGCAACTATTCTAGTTTGAGACTGACCTGAACCTACAGTTTCGATTATTATTCTTGTCCATCCACAAGCACATAAAACATTAACCATATGGCCAATGAATAATGATAATCCTCCGGGATGATTTCGAGAGGCAATAGATCTTATGAATACAGAGTTAGAAGATTCTTCGCCCTGCATTCTTATTCGATCAGCCAAAAGTGCCCCGCCAGATTTTGGAGATGAAGGGTCTACCGCTAAAACTGCTACTTTTTCCCCTCTTTTTATCCATTCAGATATTAAATTACCAATTAAGGTTGATTTTCCTGCACCAGGAGGTCCAGTAACACCTAGTGTCCAAGGATTCTGTACTTCCATGATTGGTACAAAACCAGATTCTATCTTTGTAAGTATTTTTGCTAAGCATCTCCTATCTCCACTTATTGCTAGATCTAATTGATGAGAGTTTGTAGTCAATCCCAATGCCACCCAGTATCTTCTCCAACTCCTGTTGGTTCTCCTCTTTTTTGTCTTTCAGAAACTTCGATTAAAAAATTGATAATGGATTCTGAATGCGTTCCAGGACCAAATATTGCCCTTACTCCTGAAGAATGCAAAGATTCATGGTCCTTTTCAGGAATAATACCTCCTGCAAAGACCACAACGTCAGATAATCCTACAGTTCTCATTTTATCGCAAATTTTTGGTATCAGTACTTCGTGAGCTCCAGAAAGGGAAGATATTCCCAAAGCAGTTGCATCTTCATCAATTAAGATATTAATAATTTGTTCTGGAGTCTTTCGAATACCTGTGTATATCACTTCGTGACCTCCGTCCCTAAGAACTCTAGTTATTACTTTCGCACCTCTATCATGTCCATCTAGTCCAGGTTTAGCTATGACTACACGCATCTCTATCTTATCCGGCGAGGTCGTACTCTATTTTCAAACAACCGCAGGATGATAAAATTTTACAAAGTTAGTAGGAATGCTCATGTGCGTCCCTACTCAATCAGCGTTCAGACATGTCTCGAGTAGATGAACGGACTGAAGAACTTCGGCGGAGGAAAGCGCAATCAGAAGGAGGAGGAGGTCAGCTAAAAGTTGCGGCGCAACATGCTAAAGGTAAGATGACTGCAAGGGAAAGAATATTGCTATTATTAGATCCTGAAAGTTTCATGGAAGTAGACTCATTGGTGGAACATAGATGTCAAGATTTTGATATGGAAAGAAACATCATCCCAGGAGACGGAGTAATATGCGGACATGGAACAATTGATGGAAAACTGGTATATTGTTTTGCTCAAGATTTTACAGTTTACGGAGGTTCGTTAGGCGAAATGCATGGTTTGAAAATATGTAAAATATTAGATATGGCAATAAAAACTGGTGCCCCCGTAATTGGTTTGAATGATAGTGGAGGAGCCAGAATTCAAGAAGGCGTAGCTAGCCTAGGTTCCTATGCGGAGATTTTTTTTAGGAATGTTCGTGCAAGTGGAGTAATTCCTCAGATCTCTGTAATTATGGGACCTTGTGCTGGTGGTGCTGTTTATTCACCTGCAATAACCGATTTTGTAATAATGGTTGACAAGACTGCGCACATGTTTATTACTGGTCCAGAAGTGATAAAGACTGTAACTAATGAAGAAGTAACTTTTGAAGATTTAGGAGGCGCAAGTACTCATGCTAGGAAATCAGGAGTTACCCATTTTACGGCAGATAATGATCAACAAGCATTAGATTTAGTACAAGAGTTAGTTGGTTATTTACCAAGTAACAACTTAGAGAAAGCGCCCACAAAGAATACTAAGGATTCGCTTGATAGGGAGTGTAATATTCTAGACACGATAATACCTAATGACCCTAGTTTACCATATGATATTAATGAAGTAATAGAAGAAGTTTTGGATGATGGAGCATTTTTGGAAATTCAATCGGAGTTTGCACCAAATATAGTTATTGGATATGGCAGATTAGGAGGCAATACAGTGGGCGTAGTTGGAAATCAACCAAAATATTTAGCTGGCTGTTTAGATATTGATGCTTCAATAAAGGCTGCTCGATTCGTTAGATTTTGTGATTCATTCAATATTCCTTTAATTACATTTGTCGATGTACCGGGTTTTTTGCCGGGTTCTAGTCAGGAATGGGGAGGAATAATTCGTCATGGGGCTAAATTACTTTACTCATATGCAGAAGCAACTGTACCGAAACTTACCGTGATAACTAGGAAGGCATATGGAGGAGCATATGATGTAATGTCCTCGAAACATATTCGTGGAGATTATAATGTTGCTTGGCCGAGTGCTCAACTTGCAGTTATGGGCGCAAGTGGTGCGGTACAGATAATCCATAGAAAAAGAATAAAGTCATCAGGAAATCCAGAGCAAGAAAGAGAGAGATTAGTTGAAGATTATAACGATACGTTTGCCAATCCTTATCGGGCTGCCTCATTAGGATATTTAGATGATGTGATTCAACCAAGAGAAACAAGATTGAAGTTAATAAAAGCATTAGGTGCCCTATTAGAGAAGGAAGAGGTTAGACCTGAAAAAAAGCATGGTAATATACCGCTATGAGGCTAAAAAATGAATGATGAAAGTGATAAAATAATTGTAGCAGCCATTGCTGCAATATTACTAATTGATTCTGATGAGTCTGTAATAAAAATTTCTCCAGGAAGAGAAAGAGGGACTGCATGGTCTCAAGATCACACTAGAATTTCAATCGGCAAAACGAGTTTATCGAAGAAGAGAAATCAAAGAAGTACATTGAGGTAAAAAAATGTCTGAAAAAAGAAAAGTCTTTGTTGATGATGAAGAATTTGATGTAGAATTGGAAAAAAAAGGTTTGTTTTGGAAAGTAAAAATACGAAATAAAGAATTTACCATAAAAGTCGAGGGAGACAATAATAGAATCATCAAAGAAAATAAAAAAAGGAAGAAGACTGAACTTAGTAATGGAACAGTTTCCTCTAGTATACCTGGTAAAATAATCAAGGTTAATTATGATATTGGGGATTTAGTAAATGAAGGAGATGTGTTGTTAATACTAGAGGCGATGAAGATGCAGAATGAAATAATTTCACCAATAAAAGGAATTATTAAAAATATAAATTGTAAAACTGGAGATAGTATTGATTCCAATGTGCCATTAATAATTGTAGAGGAAAAGAATCAGAATGAAAAGAAATAAAAAATTCTGTAGTTTTCCTAACTGTCAAAGCGAGGGAAGTCAAATCAGTAGGCTATCAATTGAAGGTAATTTAATATCTAGTGGTAAAAAAGTATATTCATTCAGAGATGCCTATAAAAAATTTAATTATTGTAAAGAACATCATGATAAATTAATAGAGCAAATTTGGAAAGGAGCCACAAGTAAAGAAAATAAAAAATAAATTTTTATTATATCAGTCCTAAGGCATCTTCTATTCTATTCAGTTCCGGACCAGTGGAGCCAGACCCTACTAAAGCATTGACATCACTAGAAGTACAACCAGCGCCAACAAACGGAGATCCGAAGGTGACAGTTCCAACCATTAAAGGAACCTTAAGTGTAGATTCAATAATTTCAACTTCATGTGGAGTTATATCTGGATGTGCTAAAACACCTTTGTTATTTGCTACGAGAAGGCTTCCTATTGATTCTTGATGTGCAACAGTTGATCTAATTGACTTTACTCCCAAAACATCTTCAATCATTTCTAAACCGGAATCTGGAACTATTGGACTAACGATTGCACCAATATCATTACATTCGATTAAATTTCCAGCAGCATTGACTCCGCTTTGCATAACAACAACGTCACCAAAGCTAGTTAATTCGTCCAATTCTGATTCGAATGCTATGTCTGCGACAGCGAGTCCTTTTTTATTGCCCCTTAGTAAACTACCCAGTAATGCAGAGCCACCAACTAAAAAAGGATGCATTTCCATCTCAAAAGAAGTTTCGAGTAATCCTATTGATTGCTTATCTAAAGAGCGTGGATAGAAAAGAACATCTCCAATAACTGAAAGATGAACTCCGATTTGAGAATGCCCAAATAAATCACCAGTAGATATTGTAATTGTATCCTCTCCTCGAATTGTGTTTATGGCTATCGCATAGATAAATTAATGTTTGCGGGGTGAGAAAAGAGAGGCACAACGACGATCTTTTCCGTGGGCTTTCGCACCACAGTACAGGATACGACGCAGGAGGGCTTGACTTCCGGGTTCGATATGGGACCGGGTATTACCCCTCCGCTATGGTCGTGCTCAACTCTTTTTTCGAATTTATGAATTGATATGCGCTGTTGGACAGAGGCCCACATAGGCCTGGATTAGTGTAGAAATTGGATGCTCGGGGAGTTAGTGCAGCTGGGCTGAATACCTCGGAAAACCTCGGTACTTACACCCGCTGTCTATCAAACTCGTCTTCTACGAGCCCCCTGAGGTGTCTCGTCTTTCGGATGACTTCGAGCTTAGATGCTTTCAGCTCTTATCCACTGGAGCGTGGCTACCCAGCATTGCCCTGCCGGACAACTGGTAAACTAGTGGCTCCGAGTCCTCGTTCCTCTCGTACTAAAGGACCCTTCCGATCAGACACCTTATACGCCTCAACCACAAAGCAACAAACCTGTCTCACGACGGTCTAAACCCATCTCACGATCCCCTTTAATGGGCGAACAACCCCACCCTTCCCAGCTGCTGCACCAGGAGGTTGGGAAGAGACGACATCGAAGTAGCAAGCCACCAGGTCGATATGTGCTCTTGCTGGTGACAACTCAATTATCCCCGAGGTAACTTTTCTGTTATCAATGGCCCCCAGAAATGAGGCACATTGGTTCGTTAGGCCCTGCTTTCGCATCGTCGATCGTTATTGATCCGATCCACGTCAAGCCAGCTTTTCCCCTTACAGTTAACGGCGGAGACTGAACCGCCTAAGCTGACCTTTGGGCACGCTTGTTATGTTTTCGAGCGCGTGGCGCCCCACCCAAACTACCCACCAAACGGTGTTCTCATTAAGAGTTAGTACAGTCACACACTAAGGACGGTGTCTCTATGGACGACTACTCTCGAAACTAGCGTTCCGAGGATCAAACATCTCCCGTCTACTCAGCACAAAATGTGCGAATGTACAACGCCAGGCTGTAGTAAAGCTCTACGGGGTCTTCGCTTGCAGGTTGAGGTTACTGGACTGTGCGCCAGTAAAGTCAATTTCGCCGGACGTATCGTGGAGACAGTGGGACTCTCGTTGGGCCATTCATGCAAGTCGCCAATTAAGCGACAAGGTATTACGCTACCTTAAGAGGGTCATAGTTACCCCCGCTGTTTACCGGTCCTTCGTCAGGTTGAAACCCGATTTCAGATACCGGCACTGAGCAGGATTCAGCGACTATACGCAATCTTTCGATCTAGCAGTCGCCTATGTTTTTATTAAACAGTCGGAGTCCCCTGGTCACTGCGACCAGCTTATCTCTAAGCTGGCACTCCTTCTCCCGAAGTTACAGAGCTATTTTGCCGAGTTCCTTCACGATACTTTGCCCGTCACACCTTAGGCTACTCACCTTGGGTACCTGTGTCAGTTCTTGGTACGATCACTTCTACGGCTTTTCATGGGACCTAGGCCTCATTCGTCGTTGCTCACGTCTTCTCAATCTTCTCACCATGACGGTTCTCCAATTGATTATTACGCTTCGACGTCCCATGACAGAGACGTACGAACTAGCCCAAGCCGTTACCATTGTTGTAGAAGGGTATACGAATATTAACGCATTTCCCATTCGGACATTTCGATTAAGAATGCCCTTAGGATCGACTAACCCTCGGCTGAAAAACATTGCCGAGGAACCCTTACCCCTTCGGTGGTGCGGATTCTCACCGCACTATGCTGCTACTCTTCCCTAGATTCTCATATGTAGACGGTCCACTAGATCTCAAAACCTAGCTTCTACCCGACCACATCGCCGCGCTACCTCATCTTCTTTCGAAGGATCAGCGTATCGGTATTCAGTTTGAGTCCCGTCCATTTTTCGGGCCCGCAAGCTTGACCAGTGATCTGTTACGAACTCTTTCAAGGGTGGCTGCTTCTAAGCCCACCTTCTGGTTGTCTTCGACCACGGACGCCGTTTGTGATTAACACTTAACTGAAATTTTGGGACCTTAACGCTGAGCTGGTTTCTTCACCTTTCGTCACGGTAGCTTACCCACCGTGGCTCACTCCCTGCTTCTACGGCGTGCACAACTTCGGAGTTTGACAGCGTACCGAGGAATTGCTCCCCCTAAATACCCAATCAGTGCTCTACATCGCACACTACCTCTACAGAGATCTACCTACGAGTAGTCTCGCGCGGAACCTGCTATTGCCTATCTCGATTGGACTTTCACCCCTATACCAAGCTCGTCCGAGCGATTTGCACATCAGCAACGGTTTGATCCTCCACCCAACTTTCATCGGGCTTCAATCTGGCCAGGCATAGATCGACAGGCTTCAGGTCTCCCACTATTGACTCCGGGCGAGCGCACCCAGTCCCTCACCGCTAATGCGGCTGCGGACCTTTCGGTTTCCCTCCGGCTTCGCAGATTAACTGCTTAACCTCGCCAATAATCAGAACTCCCAGGGGCATTATTCGAAACGCAAGAATAAACGCTGCTCATATCATCGCTTTAACGCTTATTCAGCTTGTTCCCAACTGGTTTCAGGGTCTTTTCACATCCCGCTAAGGATACTTTTCAGCTTTCGCTCACGCTACTTGTCAACTATCGGTCTCGAGTAGTATTCAGGATTGGAAGTATCTGCCTCCCATATTCACGCGCGATATCCAACGCACGCTACTCTGGATTCATCACTTGATCATATTCAGTACATATACGGGACTTTCACCCTCTATGGTGCGCCGTTCCAGGCGACTTCTACTTCCTAAACTTAGATTACAGATGATCCAAACCCCACATCTCTCCAAGGTTTCCCAAGGAGATTCGGTTTGTCCTATTCCGTTTTCATTCGCCACTACTAACGGAATCTCATTTGATTTCTTTTCCTCCCCCTACTGAGATGCTTCAGTTCGGGGGGTTCCCTTTCCTCATTGAGGAATGACATTAATGTCAGGAGGTCCAATTCAGCTATTCGCGGATCCAAGAGATTCATGCCTCTCCCCGCGACTTATCGCAGCTTGTCACGACCTTCTTCGGCTCTCGAGCCGAGCCATCCCCCAGTCGGGTTGTAGCATCTTAGATTTCTACAATCCCACCTTATGTGAGTCCTCTGGTGTCCAGGCATATCAATTCTGGTGTCTCAGATCGCTCCGTCTCCCCGCAGGGCGGAGCAATCTCAACCACTTACCCTGATACCTGATAGTATCAAAGCGCACTAAAAGCAATTCGCCGACCTGCCATTGGTATATGAATTAAGAGGATGGAAACAAAAAATTGGAGTAATATATTGTTACCTAAATTTATAATAAAAAACCTTAATTTGGTGCATAATCAATACCAAATGGAATTATTGAATAAATGTGATATTGAGGAGCATATTTTATGTCGAATGGAATTAAAATATAATTGTCACTTACGGGCGTGTCGGAGACTCCGATAAGTATCTCTTTTTCTGATATTTCTTGTTGATATTTTTCCTCTTCAAGTAATGTATCTACAGCACCTCCGCAAAGTGTGCATATTGAGGTATTCTCATATTCCATACCGCATATATTACAAGATTGCATGTTATACCGAAGACCACTATATGTTTTATTATAACTGTATATAGAGGCGTATTCACAATCTTAAATATTTCTTTATTCAGATTCGAAACCAAATTCTTTATGCGATAGCAACTTTGGTATTGGTTCTCTATCTCTATACACCATTGGAGCAAGAGATAGGCTAGCAATTGTCAATACTAATATCAATGCTGCTGGAATATATTGTGAAGGCCATTCCATTGCATAGCGAATTACACAATATATTGTAGAAATAAATAAAGTTAACAACATTATGGGGAATCCTGTTATGAAGAATCTATTGAAGGAAATATCATTACCAGAGTCTTCGGCAAGTCCAGCGGCCACTACGTTAGCTGATGCACCAATTATTGTTCCATTGCCACCTAAACAGGCCCCTAATGCTAAAGCCCATGCTAATGGTCCTAGAGGCAATTGGAGTTCTGGATCCATGGCAAGTTCAATGACTACTGGGACCATAGTAGCCGTATATGGAATATTATCAATAAATGCTGATGCAATGGCAGAAACCCACAAAAGTAATAGTACTGCGACCATCAATCTATTTTCTTCGGATGCTTTAGCAATGGTATTTGAAATCAAATCAGCAATCTTATCAATTAATCCCATATACTCAAGTCCATGAATCATTATGAATAAACCTGCAAAGAATATTATGGTAGTCCATTCGACGGAATCCAACTGTTCTTCTACTCTGTGTGGAGAGGTTACTAAGAGCATTATTACTGCGCCTGCTATTGCTATTGTGGCGACTGACAACAAAGGATGATGGAAAGCAGAATGTGCAAAAAATGCTAATATAACAAATATTAAAATAGTTCCAGACTTTTTAAGAAGGTCGAAATCTTTTATTCCATATTTTATTCTTAATAGGTCTATATTTCTTATTCTGCTACCTGAAAGTCCTTTTGCTTCTAATTTCTTCAATAACCAAAATGCTGGTATCATAGCAATTACAACTGCAGGTGCGACATGGATAATAAAATCACTAAAACCGATACTTTGTGATGCAAGTTCTGTACCGCTGAGACTTTGTGAAGAAAGCTGGGCTCCAATAATTATATTTGGAGGATCACCGATTTGTGTAGCTGCACCCCCAATATTTGAGAACATTACTTCAGCAATTATCAAAGGTACAGGCTCTATTTCCAAAACCTTAGAAATCTGGATGGTAACAGGTACTATCAACAATATAGTTGTCACATTATCCAATAATGCAGAAAATATGGCTGTAATTGTGCATAGTATAAATGATAAGCGCCATATTGAACCCCCGCTTTGGGCATAAGCTTGTACTGCAGCCCACTCAAACAAGCCTGTTTTAGATAATATATCCACCATAACCATCATGCCAATAAGAAGTCCGATAGTTTCCCAATCAATCCAGGTCATTATTGCGGCTAAATCTGGGCCACTACCTACAACATGTAATGAGAGAACTGCAGCTATGCCTCCAATAGACGCTGCAAGGGCCCTGTGAACAACTTCAAAAACTATCAATCCATATACAACCACTAAGATGCCAACCGCTACAGGAACCGACCAATTAGGCATATCAGGGGCTACCCAATTTGCTCCAGAACTACTTGCTGCAGAAACATTTAAAGGTAAATATATCAACATTAATATTAAATTCATGAAAAAAATTAGATTTTTACTCGGAGGAACGTATCGGACACTACCAATCATATTACTCCGTGATACATTTACCATAAATATCTCACTCATATTAATAACATGCCAAAACAAATATAATCACTTAGGGCGCCAATAAACCGCTACATTTCCCCTTTGAAATATTAGAGATGAATTTGTAGAATTAGCTAAATCTAAGAATACGGTATTTCTCTGTTCGGAAGATGCTAATATTTGCTTATTGGCTTTTAATTTTATAATATTTTTACTTCTTAATTGAGCATCTAATTCTTTAATCAGTGAGTCAGTTACCCCCTCTTTTCCTATACGCAAAGAAACTAGTAAATCTCTATTTTTTGCATATTTGATTATATGTAATGGGGCTTTCATCATTATTTTCTTCACTGTCCTGATTGTCTAATCTAAACCTATATATTCGTTGGCAAGTCATACAGGTATTTAGAATAAAGCCATTAGAAATTCTTACTCTGCAAGATTTACCAGGAATCAGAGATGATTGACATGTCCTACAAAAATTATTGTATTTATCCTTTTTTGTCCTTATTCCATGTTTTTTTCCTAAGCGCATAATAGATTTTGCAACAGAATCAGCAAGAGTATCATTTGTTAAATTTCTTTCGTTTAAAATATTTGATAGAAAAAGCATTGCTTTAGAAGCATTTTTTTTCCGATTTTTAAAATATCTTTTTTTTATTTTAGAGTTGGGCATAATCAACATCTCAATTTTGTAAAAGAAATTTTTCTATATCTTCGCCAACTTCTTCGATCGTACGGTTGCCATCCACTTTGAACAAAAGTCCTTTCTCTGAATACCAATTAGATAAGGGAAAAGTTTCTTTATGATAGGCAGAAAGTCTTTTTCTCACTGTTTTTTCATTATCGTCTTTACGTTGTATAAGTCTATTCTCTATTTCTTTTGGAGGTGGTTTAAATTTTAAATGATATATTTCACCTGATTCTGGATCCATCCTCCGTCCAACGATTCTCTCTATTATTTCTTCATCATAAACTTCTATTGATATTACACAAGAAATATTAACAATTGAAGATAGTGCTTCTGCCTGCTTGAGAGTACGTGGGAATCCATCAAATAATACTCCTTGGATAGCATCTTTTTCTTTAATTCTCTCTGAAATTAATTGAATTATTAAATCATCAGGTACAAGAAGTCCAGATTCCATGTAATGCTGGGCTTTAAGACCTAAATCTGTTTTTTTTGATACTGAGCTTCTTAGCATATCTCCTGTGGATATTTGTGGTTTTCCTGTAATCTCTGATATTCTTACAGCCTGTGTCCCTTTACCTGCTCCCGGAGGTCCGAATAATATTATTGAAGAGTCCATCAATATACTCCAAAGGGACTTTAGAAATAAGTAAATCGCTCATCATGGTTTATTTTGGTCCCACCACATTTGTCCATATACAACCCATTGATCCATAGTCCATCCCTCTGGTAAGCCACTTAAGGGCAATGGCGGGGCACCTTCAGGTGTTTTTGTTAGAGATGGTAATGAAGATGCGAGGGCTGCTTTAATCTCATCCTCAGAAACTCCTCCGGAAAGTACTTCTCCTGCAGATGATGTATCAAGAGCGGCGATTCGACGTTCAGAATTAGAACCAGATAATAATGCAGAGCCTTTTGGAATCAGTTCTTCATCTGGTCTAGACATTGATGAATTACGTCTTAAATTTAATCCAATGTAAATAACACTTCCTAGTAGCGACAGGAATAACATTGGTAGAATCCATGAAGGGATTCCTAAATTTTGAAATATCCCACTAATGCCGCCGGTATTATCTGCTCTGGCCTTACTAACTTTAAGCGTCAAAGGACTGGTAGTGACAAATAATTCTTCAGAAGAAGGTGAATCTGCCACAATAGTAAACTCCATTAAGCCATTAGAAGAACCTGAATTAGGAGAGGCACTGACCAATATTGAAACTTCAGTACCAGGTTTCAAATTATCAATTGATTGTTTGTCAGAAGTAATTTCCCAATTTTCTAAGTTTGATAGGCTAATATTTACATTGGCTTGGCTATTACCCTTATTTGATAAAATAACTGCAAAATTTGAATTTCCATTAGATTCTATATCTTCTACTTGAGTTAACTCAGAATCTAATGTTAACCATACTGATGGAAGTACTGTTACAGCAACCTCAACTGTGAATATAATTGATTCTTGATTGGGAGTATTTGCTTGAACGATAATAGGTATCTTATCTTGCAAAATCCCAGGATTAATATTTTCTGGTAAAAAGGCGCTAACGATTATAATTGCCTCTCTATTCATATCCATAGTAAAGAAATTACCGGATAAAAAACCTACTTCCCAATTTTGAGAAATACTACCTATACTTAGACTAATTACTAGCGGCACATTACCGGTATTTTTTATATTTATTTCAGAAACTCCAGGATTACCAAGAGCGACGTTCATATTAACTGTTTCAGATAGTTCCAAGGTAGCTATTTCCTTTACAATTAATCTCGTTCCGTTATTAACCAAAATATTTTCATCTGAAGTCGTTTTAATAGTTATAGTATTGATATCTCCTTTTTGTGATGAAAGTGGTACGATAGTATTGATTACTATATTAGAACTATCTCCCGGAAAGATAGAAATGGAGATAAAATCAACAACATTAATTGGGATATTATCTTGACTTTCATAAATTTGTATAGGCCAAGTATTTAGAGAAGAATAAACCTGAATATCAAAATTAATAATGACGTTTCCTAAATTTGTTATAACTAGATTAGTTGAAACAGTATTACCATTAATCACAGGGCGATCTGGAGATATTGCTAATGGCCCAAGAGGAGATTCTTCAGAATCGATTAGTTCTGTAGAAAATAGTTTACTTTCTAAGACTTCGACTGTGGCTAATTCTAATGTATATATTGACGAATCAAATACAGACATTGTGATACAAGTAACTTGTTCAGTTACTCCTGCGGCAGGTTGAAAGTCTAAAGACTTAGGAACTTTGACATTAATAAAAAGTGGTAAATATTGCAACCTACTTAATGGGTCTAGTGTTAGTTCTGAAGATTCGGAATTACCTATGTGGATAATCCATCGATTTGGTGATTCACAACTAATGGTATATTGTGTTGGTCCATTTCCTACATTCCTTATGGAAAGAGAGAATGTAGCGTAGTCACCCGGAATTGCCCCCAAATCATTTTCTCCTGCAATTACAGTAAACAGTCCTTCTACCCTATCGACAACTGTAGTGAGTCTTATGGAATGAGTGATAGTAGGTGAATTCTTGTCAAATAAGACTAGGTCTGTCACATAATCTCCGGGTAATGAATAACGAATTAGTGCATTATTCGTTAAGTCGGCATCTAGGTTTGATAAATTCAGAGATATAATTGTTCTATCGCCATCATCTCCACTAGGATTTAGTACCCATGGACCACTTTCACTAAGAACTTTTGACCATTCGTCTTGTGGTTGATTCAAAATCCCCTGTTCACTAATGATTTGAACTGGAGAAACTGTCAAATCGACGGTTATTTGAGATGTTCCTTCATTTTTTAATTCAAGTTCGAATAAAATTGATGTTTGAGTTCGTGGATCGAAATCACGTATTTTTGCTAGTATTAATTCTTCGTATGAGTTTGGAACGGAACTATCTGGTAATAATGGAGTCAATCTAACTCCTATTTGAGATACATTGAATGAAAAATTAAAAATATTATTATTGGTACCAAAAGATTCATCATTTAATTCATCTACTTCTGAGAGGTAATCTAATTTAAGTTGTAAAATATGTAACCCTGTAGTTTCAAAAGAATGTGTGAAAGAAAGTGAATCGATCTGACCACCTTCTAAAGAATTTCTTTGTGATGTTTTGATTATTGTACCATCAAATAAGTCTTTTACAGAGATGGAATAATCTCCTGTTGGTAAAGATGCTCTATTAGACCATTTGGTATTTATAGATATCAAATCACCTTGAAGAGGATAGGCATTAATTGAAGATATAGAATCAGGGATAACTGATAAATCTGACTCTGAGGTTTCTTCGGCAATTGCAGATATTACTAAAGAATAATCCTGTGCATTTCCTCTAGCGTTTCCAACTTCAACCATCCAAATACCAATCTCTAGAGAATCTATTTTTACCCTCTCAACATTATTTATTGTATCTGTATAATCTCCAGATACACTTAATCCAGACATAAAATTATTACCATTATACACCAAACCTGAAGGAGAAGTTATTTTTAAATCTAAATCATTTATAAGACGAGCATGAGTTTGATTACCTGTTGCAGATCCTTCTTTATCATTCCAAACTAATGTAGCATCCAACTTAGAATCTTCGGTTACATCAAAAGTATATACAAAACTGTGTCCGGGAAGAAGAGAACGTGAGTAGTCTATGTGAACATTTGAATTTTGATCTCCAGATTTGGGATATAGGCTTTGACTAACATTTATTTGCCCCCATCCTTCCATTGGATTGGGTATGTCAGAATCACCCAGATCCATGGCCCCATTAATTAAAATGGCTTTTATTAAATCAGAACGAGGTTCTGAGATGTTCATCTCTTCACGAAGAAATTGTCTTGTCATAGTCGAAGCGCCTGCAGCAACAGAAGTTGCCATAGAGGAACCACTCAAAGTCATATAAAGTGGATCCTCACCTTCTTCATGAATCTCTTCGGAGCAAGATTCTCCAGATGCAAATTGTGCCTCTTGAGCTCTTGCAGAGCAAATCATTACTCCTGGTGCGACTAGATCTGGTTTGATGCGTCCATCCTGAGTATAACTAGAAGAAGAGCTATTGTAAACTTGACCTACTTCTTGACTAGAGTAAGCGCCAGTCGTGGATGCTCCTATAGTCAAAACATTTTTTGCAGTTCCAGGAGAGCTTACCCCCTCAGAACCTGAATTACCGGCCGAAAATAAAACTAAGAATTTTGGATGGTCCTGAACGAAAGAATCTGCAGAATGAGAATCTGAAGTGTATTCTCCCAATAGGTTTGATGACCCCCAACTATTAGTTTGTATTTTTGCATCTCTTTGCCATGCATGAGAAAACATAGAGTACAAAGAGTCCCAACGTGCGAATATTCCGGAGCTATCAACTTCTAATTGATAGAAAATAAATGTTGACTCTGGGACCATTCCAGTGGCTTTTGAATCTCCAGAACCATCTCCCAATAGTGTTGCTGCAATATGAGTTCCATGGCCGCTGTTTGCATCAGCACCAGAATTATCAGGACCAAAGTCATTGTAAACTGGATTTCTAAGTCTTCCTCCAAAGTCACCATGGTCGGAATCAAGTCCAGTATCCGAAATAGCAATTACCTCACCAGTTCCGTTGAGTATATTATCCGATAAAAATAAAGCATTATCAATACCAGAAAGTTCACGCGCATTATTATTATGAGGGATTAAATTTGGAGCATATTCTATCTTAATTATCCTTTCATCCGATGCAATCAAAGGTAGTACGGAAGGGTTTAGATCTTTGATTTGACATAAGGAAAGACTGCATATTTTACTTTTTGAATTTATAGAAGAAAATTTCGATAAGTCATAATTTAACCTATTTAATTGATCAATATTAAGATCATTAGTAGGCGAGATAATGACATCAATAAGATTGTTACTCTCTAAAGTATTGGAAATTAAATCTTTAGAAAGTTTCCATGCTATCGGTAGTTCTCCGATCCATCTTACTTCAGAAAATTTACTGATTTTTAAGAAATTTTGAAATTTATCTTCGCCTGAAATCCTAATTATTAATGAATCATCAGGAATAGAATCAAGTATTGAAATATTATTTTCTTTATTAAGGGCATCCGTTAATGAAGTCATGTCAGAAGACTTAGATTGAATAATTGCCATTCCTGTTTTTAAAAAGGCATTAAAATCGATAAAATTTTCCGGACCTAGAGGGATGAAACCCTCAAGAGGATCAAAAGAGCCTAATGGAGAATGTATGTATCCTGAAGATTCTGACAAAGCGTATGTATTTAATGTCGCATTTTGAATAACGAACCAGTTCCCATCATAGTTCTCTGAATCTGTTATTTCTAGATAATTCGAATCTGAAATAGATGCTTCTGTAAATACAGAAAATGGAGAAAAAATAATTAATGCGACAATCAACATTGCCGATTTAGAAGGTGACATTCCTTATAGGCGTGAATAGTCCTCCTTTTGACTATTAACATCTTTTGTACCTTAAATGAGTCATTAAATACCATTATATCTTGAAATGGCCTCATCAGTAATTGAAACAGAATTTTTCCAATCAGAATTTGTTCCCATCAAAGCCCTAATACAGTCAATATTCTCTGGTATAACGTCACTTTCTTGGTGTACAGCTTGAAAATAATATAATTTATTACCCTTCAATGAAACAGCTTCCTCCCATACAAATATTTCATGCAGATCACCCCATTTCCTACCAATATCTCTAGACAATTCCATTACTTCTGCAGTTGTTGGTATACGATTCTCAGTACCGTTCATAACAATGACTCTAGGTTGTTCTTTCCAAAGTTTAATCACTGATTCAGTAGTTAGTCCATGATTAGGAGGTAACTCTACTACTAAGGAATGGACGTGCATTAAAGTTGTTGGGACGGCTACTGCAAGACTATTGATTTTAATTTCAGGTTTAACTGTCATAACATCAATTCCATGGTGACTAGGTACTTTCAATACTGGTTTGATTGCATTAATCGGACCTCGTTGGGAATCTCCGGGATCGGCGGCCCTCCTTATCATGGTACATTCTACGCTTATACCCTCACAATTATCATGTAAAGGGACTAAGGTTCGAGAAAGTCCTGTTGTGTTACATGACACTACGCGTGCTCCATTAGCATTAAGGGCAGCTTTATGGTTTGCGCATGATGTATATGAGAGTCCGGTTAACTCATGTTTCTCTCCTCCTTGAAAAATATGTTTAATTCCAGCACCCTTGTATTTCTCAAGATTCATTTTACCCATTTTTCCTGGAGAGCAATCAACAACGATATCAGCTAATTCTAATAATTTAGTAATTCCACCATGACATATGTAACCTTGTTCTGAAAAAAGATTTATTTTTTCTTCTTCATCCGATGTACAATAAAGAGGATATTGTTTTTTTACAGCAAGTTGGCAGCCGAAATTAGGACCTGTTTTAGTAACTCCTATTACTTCCATATCATCTTGAGCATCTACTGCATCTGCAACTCTTTTTCCTATAGTCCCATAACCATTTATAGCTACTTTTATCATTTTTATATCACGCCCCCGAAGGTCTCTCAATTAACTGGAATTGAATAAACTCTATCAACATAACCTCAAAAAAATAATTTAATTATAGGATATCCTTTTTTCTAAGTCTATTCTCGGACGTCATGCGAGTAGATGACTAAACAAGAGGTGAATTGATAAATGCGCGAAATCACAGAAAAAAGTATTAAACTTAATAGACAGCTTGATAAATTACTTATTGAAGCTATGAAAAAAGATTTACTTGTCAAAATAGGTTGGGGTAGAGACCAAGATGAAAAACCCAGAAATGGAGAAATTGGAGCAATAACTCACCTTCCGAAGAAATCAAAGGTATTACTATTAGGAGATTTAGGAGAATGTGCTGGTGCAATGAATAGAGGAGGAATATTCACCTTACAGGGTTCGGCAACATCTATGTTAGGTGCCTTTCAAAAGTCTGGTAAGATAATAGTTGAGAAAGATGTAGGAGATAAAATTGGCTATCAGATGGAAGGTGGAGTAATTATAGTTCAGGGTTCTGTAGGAAACGAGGCTGGAGGAAAGATGAGAGGAGGCACCATCATTGTCAGAGGCCATGCCGGAGATAAGTTAGGATCGAAAATGAATGGTGGAGTTGGGATAATTTTAGGATCCACTGGCTCGGAACCTGGCCTTGGTATGGCCGGAGGGAAGTTGATAATAGCAGGAAGTTGCCCGCCTCCTGGTGAAGATGTTTTAATGCGTTCCATAAACGAAGAAGAAATAGAATACTGCAAAGAATATTTAACTCCCATTGGATTAACGATTAATGAAGATGCATTAGTATTAGAATCCGCAATCAGTAAACAAGAACAAGATATTAATAAGCCGATAAAGAATATAACCGAAGGATTAGAAAATATAATTTTAGTACCGGATAATAACGAGAGAATACCTACTCATAAGACAGTAGATAATTACACATTAATTCTTCCTAAAAATCCAGATTCTGAAGGTATTTTATTCAAAGTTCCATGGCTTATTGAGTGTGAAACTGCTCAAAAGTGGAAAGGCAGTTATGCATCGAATCAACCTGCATTAGTATTTAAAAATCCTAGAGAAATAGATTTTTTGGAAATCAATGAAGAGAATTTAGTAAATTCTATGGAACATATCGACTTATGTGCAGGAATAATAATTGATTTAGCCCAAATGCCATATCTTAATGACGCTGAATTAGAAGCGATAATAGTATCACTGGCCAGTAGAATGAAAGAATCATCAATGGTATTCCTGAAGAATCATGTAAACAGAGTTAAAGATTTGTTTAGATTAGTTATTGAGCTTAAATTAGATGGTGCGATAGTTGATGCATCAGCTCCTGGAGGAAGCAGAGTTGCTGCCTGTCTGCCTACAATCGGTTTGGCAATTAAGTCTTGGAGTTTTGTAGAAAACAATCTAAAAGTTTTCATGAAAATTGATAAGCAGCCAACAGTAGAGGATATGCTTATTTCCGTAGCTTCGGGATGCATAGGAATAATAGGTCCAGCAGAAGATTCGAAGATTAATGAAAACATACAAGTTAAAGAATTAGAATTAAAAGAATGGATGTATGAACTTGGTATTGATGGATTGGAAAAAATAGGTAGAAGGAACTTAAGGGCCAATAGTTTCGATACAGCAGCAATCTCAGGCCTTCGATTGATAGGATATAACAAATCTTTACCTATGTGGCTGGGAAATTGAGGTTTCAAAATGCCAACGATTACTCTAGAACATGAATTATTAAGGTATATCCAAGAAATAAATGGTATCAAACATAAATCAAAGATATGGGATAATTGGTTAACTGAAATTGGTTGTCCTGTAGAAAGCAATAATGAAGAGAGAATAGATATAGAGGTTTTTCCTGATAGGCCTGACTTGTTAAGTCATGAGACTTTGGCAAAAGCTGCGCGATCTTTCTTGGGAGATAAGAAAGAGGATACAATAATAAATGTAAAAAAAGGAAATTGCGTTGTATATGTAGAAAAGAGTCTCGAAAATGTACGCCCGGTTATAATGTCAGCTATTGTCCGAGATGTAAAAACTGGAAATAATATCGAAGAAAAAGAAAAATTTATCCAATCATTAATGGATCATCAAGAAAAATTACATCTAACTCTCGGTAGAAAAAGAAAATTATCCTCAATAGGAGTTCACGATTTAGAAAAAATAAAACCACCATTTAAAGTCAAGACAGTTAATTCGTCGTTTAAATTTATACCTTTATCTGAGAATTCTGATATGAGTATTACAGAAATCCTTGAAAAGCATCCAAAAGGAATTGAATATTCTCATCTTATGAAAGACTTAGATACATTTCCAGTGATATTAGATTCAAATAATGATGTTGTCTCATTTCCTCCCATTATTAATGGTCAAAAAACCACAGTTACAAGTAAAACTAAAGATTTTTTTATCGATGTAACAGGATGGGATAAAAGATCATGTGAAGCATGTCTATTGTTAATTTGCTTGGCACTTCGAGAAAGAAATGGAACTATTGAAAGTTTAGAGATAAAATTTACTGATAAAAAATCATCAATTACGCCCGATGGAACTGCGATAAATCATAGAATCCCGGATAAGTTAATAGAGAAAATACTTGGTATGAGATTAAGTAATTTAGAAATTAAAGAATCTATAAGTAAAATGGGGGGGCAATTGCTGGAATCTAGGACAGTTACTGACGGACCCAATAAAGCTGAAAGATGGTCTGATTGTGTTATTGGAGAGACTGAGCATATTATTTCAATGCCCAGATGGAGAAGTGACATAATGCACCCAATAGATATTGTTGAGGATATAGCAATAGGATTTGGATACAATAATCTACCCGAACAGATGTCTTCGATACATCTAGATGCATTGCCGCTAAAATCTGCCCAGATGAATAGGAGAATTAGAGCGAGTTTACGTGCACTAGGATTACAGGAAATACAAAGTTTGACTCTATCAAATGAACGAGATCAATTTGAAAGAACTAGATGGGAGAAAAAGGGGTTAGTAACGAGTATTTCTAATCCAATTAGTTCAGAACACACAATACTTAGACAGTATATACTTCCATCATTATTACAGATATTAGCTGCAAATAGACATCAAGAGTTACCACAACGTATCTATGAACTTGGACATGTAGTTAATGATTCTAAGAATAGTTACTCATTTTCTTGGTCATGTGCAGAAGTAGGAGGTGGGTTTACTTCGGCCAAAGGATATGTTCAATCTATTATTAGGGATTTAGGAATACTTAGTGAGGATGTTAAATATAAACCAATTAAAGAACAAAAATCTCCTTGGCTTTTTGGAAGAGGTGCTAAAATAATAGTTCGAAATATTGAAATTGGTCAATTTGGAGAAATAGACCCTCTAGTGAGCGAACGATATGGCCTAAAAACTCCGATCCATGGAGGAGAATTTAGTATTACTGAGATAAATAAAGTAGCGTCAGATCCCTTGATTTGAAACTCACTCTTTAGATTGATCCAAAATTTTAAGAGCATTCAAAAAATTTTTATTGTTTAGATGACTATTGTCATTTTTTTTAGAGTCTTTTTTTGTAGAGGTATTTCTTTCATATTCAACAATATTTTCTGTATAATCATTTTTTCTGAGAGGTGATTTTCGAGGCTTTTTCTTAAAGGGCCAAAAAGGAGACATGATATGTCATAGTAAGCAATTAACATTAAGTCTTCGTATTTTTGATTCAAAAAATAGGATAAATGAATAATTACTACCCCGACAGGGTAGCATGGCGAACACAATAATTGGAGTAGATGAGGCTGGAAGAGGGCCGGTCATAGGGCCTTTGGTAGTAACAGCATTGAGAATCCCAAAAAGAGACATTAGAATACTTGAAGAAATAGGAGTTAAAGAATCTAAAAAGGTTAGTAAGAACAAAAGAAATTTTTTATATGAAGCCATTATTGAAAATTGTAAGAAAAAAAAATGGAATGTCAGCACAATTATATGTCCCTCTAGCGAGATAGATTTAGAAATGGAAAAAAATAATCTAAATAAATTAGAAGTTAGACTATTTTCAGAAGTAATTAAAAAAAATGGTTTTTCTTTAAAAATTGAACAAATTAATCTGGATGCTTGTGATGTTAATGAGGAAAGGTTTGGAGCTAATGTGAGAGATAATTTGGGAGAGAGATGGGAAAAAACAAAAATAATCTCAAAACATAAGATGGATGATAGAGATTTAGTAACAGGAGCAGCAAGCATAATAGCAAAAGTTACTCGAGATTCTGAAATAGAAAGGATAGGTAAAAATATGAGTTTTAGCATTGGCTCAGGATATCCTTCTGATCCAGTTACTAAAATTGCAGTAGAAAAAATGATTTTGGGTAATTTCCCTCATGATGAATTAAGATGGAGTTGGAAAACTGTGAAGGATAAATGGATGAGTGTTCATAAAATGCCAGCTCCACTTAGAAGTGAATATTGTACAAATATGAAACAAACTTCACTATACGAATGGTGAAATGAGAATGGTGAAATGTAAGATATATGTGAGAGTGTAGCGTAATATGAGTGAAGAAGAGGATTGGGGAATCGAAATTGAAAATATCGTTAGAAAATATGCTCTTCAAAATTCCTTGGAATACAAGGGGAAAGGAGTTTCTGGGAGTGTACTCGGAAGAATAATGTCTGAAAGGAAAGATTTACGAAGTAAAGCTAAGTTGTTGAAGTCCTATGTTGAAAGTGAAGTGACAAGGGCTAATAATATTGCAAAAGAACATGGCATTGGACATATAGAGAGGTTACTCGCTAAAGAAAATCCTGACGCATTAATAAGAAAGAAGCAGAAGCGTAGAGTAGGCCTTCCTGATTTGAATAATGCTGAAAATCGAAAGGTTGTACTTAGATTTGCTCCTAATCCAAACGGCCCATTGACAATAGGGCACTCCAGAGGGGTCGTAGTAAATTCTAAATTTGCTGAAAAATATAATGGTAAATTAATCCTAAGATTTGATGATACGGATACAAAAGTCAAGCCTCCATTGTTGGATGCTTATAAATGGATAGAAGAGGATTATGAATGGATAACTGGACGAAAGCCAGATGTAATAATTAAGGCTAGTGAGAGAATGCCGATTTATCTGAAATATGCTCAGGAAATGATTTCTAATGGATTTGGATATGTATGTAGATGTAGTTCTAAAGAATTCAAGAAATTAAGAGATGATGGAGTCAGTAGCCCTTATCGTGAAAGAAGTATTGAAGAAAATCTAGAGGATTGGGATAAGATGATTAGTGGTGATATAGAAGAAGGAGATGCAGTTGTACGTGTTAAGACATCCATGGAAATCCCAAATCCTGCACTAAGAGATTGGCCTGCTTTAAGAATTCAACATAGAAAACACCCACTTGTTGGTGAAAAATATAAAGTCTGGCCATTATTAGATTTTCAAAGTGCTATTGAAGATCATGAACAAGGTGTTTCCCACATAATCAGAGGAAAGGACTTAATGGATAGTACGAGGAAGCAGAAGTTACTATACGAACATTTTCAATGGGAGTATCCAGAAACTTTGTACTGGGGACGTGTTAAAGTGTTCGAATTTGGAGGTTTTTCCACTTCTGGGATGAAAAATTCAATAATGAGAAATGAATATTCTGGTTGGGACGATATAAGATTACCAACAATTAAATCATTGAGAAGAAGAGGATTTAATGCTAGTTCATTAAATGATTTTTGGATAGATTTAGGACTATCACAGAAGGATATATCGATTTCAATGCAAACTCTCGAGTCTTTTAATGTTAAAAAAATAGATTCGCTGACTGCAAGGCGGTCTTTTATCAGAGAACCAATTGAAATTGATTTAAAGATAGAAGGAATTAATCCCATAATACTGAAAATTCCTAACCATCCAGAAAATTTAGTTGAAGGACATAGAGAATGGATAATAGATGAAAATAATTGTAAAATATATATTGAAAAACAAGATGTAGAAAAAAGTGACAAGATTAGATTAAAAGACTTCGCGAGTATAAAAATAAATAAAAAAAATGGAAATATAGAATCCATGGATATTATAGATAAAAGACCGATCGTACACTGGTTACCAAAAAATAATTCGAGGGATGCAATACTCTACATTCCATCTGAGAAAGATGTATTGATCCAAGAGGGTTTATTGGAAATGAAGGATATTTCAGAAGGAATGATATGTCAATTAGAAAGAGTAGGTTTTGCCAAGATAGAGAAAATACCAAACACGGGTCCGATAGAGATGATTTGGCTACATGGGTGAAAATAAAATATGAAAAATGCCTTTAAATTAGTTTTGTGAGCGGCGCATTCAAGGACGTGATAACAATCAGCGAACAAATGATAACTCGTGAAAGAGGCTATGCTTTATTTTTGGGCGCACTTTTAATCGTGATTATACTGTCTCCAATGAGTGTAAACGGAGAAGAATCGCAACAGTGTTGTTCACAAACAGAATTTGATTTATTTTTATTAGGAGATTCTGACGATGGGTTCATTTCTCCGTTTTATTCTGATTTGGAACAAGACCCTGTGGAAGAAATTGTAACCTCATCAATAGGAGGAGAGGTAAAGATAGGAACATGGGAAGTTATCTGGAGAACTGAGGGAGAATATTCAGCAGAAATTTGGAACTTTGTGATTCCTTATGAATTACAAGAAGCTGCTGGCTTTACAATCAATGCTACATTAGAAGTAAAAGTAGGAGGTAATACCTACCAAGGGACATTAAGTATGCCTGAATTAATGTTCACAGGACAAGGAGAAATCCAGATACCAGTCAATGTTGGCCAAGGAACATTATCAGAAGGAGATGTGATAGAGATAACACTAAATGTTCAAAATTTAATATTTTCTAACCCAGGAGATGAAAATACTGGAGTTAAATTTCTTTGGGGCTCAGAAGAATATAATGCTCACATGAGTGTTAAACTACCTTTATTAGAAATAATTATGAATGAAGCAAGTGTTTTGGGAAATTTAGCATATTTTCCAGTTTTGATTAAATCAGGATTTGAAGATAGGATGTGGTCTGGATCAGAAGGTAAGGCTAAAGTTCAGAATTTAGAGATAAGTGATAGTCCTATTGCAATTCTTAGAGAAGAAGGTGTGGAAGTCACTTTTGTATGGGAGATACCAGATAACCTAAATGGTGAAATTAGATTTGATTTTGAATTGGTACCTCAACCAGGGTTAATATTAGAATTGAACAAAACCCATGACATAACAATTGGAGGAGGTGACGGACAAAATGATTGGTACCCAGAAAATGAACCATTAAGGACTGGAGGAGCAGAGTTAGATATTAATGTTGATGCAATATTCAAAGGGAATTTAGTAGAACGACAGGTGTCAATAGAATTTGATGGTTCAATGTCTCAATGGATTAGATGGGGATTAGATAACATTGGAAATAATACCTTAGATTCGAATAGTTGGTGGAAAAATCTTAATGAATATTCAAATTCAATAAAATCTTCTGAGAAACATAATGGCAAGGTAGATGATTCAGAAATATTGGCTTTACAGAACCATCTGATAGGATCTAAATCTGACTTAAAGTCATTCTTTGCAAATGGATTGTTTTTAGAAATAGAATCAATAATTGGTGTTGACCCTGTTGAACTAGGACCTACCACAATAGATATTAACATGGGAAAATCAAGAGCTTTTAGCTCTGAAGAAATTATAATCACTATAGAATCATCTTATAGAGTTGAGGAGGGACAAAGGCAACTACTGGTGGAAAATTTTGTTAGACCATCTGCAGAGAAATATTGGACGGAAATCTCATTACTTATCGGAATGAAAACAAACATGTTAACGGGATTAGGTGATATATATGCTGATGAAATGAATTATGAGCTAAGAAGATGGATTATTATGGAAGTAATTACTGTTGAAGATAAAGATATTGATTCGGATACTGAATTTAGAATTGAATTCGTGCCACCCAATTCATTTTTATTTAGTCCACTAGTTTCTGCTATGATGTCTGTTTTAGCACTATCAATTTCTCTTATGATTGGGTTGGCCCTAACTAAAAGAAGAGCTAGAGTCCCTACAATGATAACGATTCTGGTCCTAGGTTCTCTAGCATTTTCTATATATTGGATGGGTTTGCCAATGCAAATTGTTTTGGGAATTGTTTCAACAAGTATTTTACTAGTCTTCCCAATATCTTTAGTCTCACCATCATCAGGTACGATTGAAAAAATAAGTAAAAAAATCGGAGGACCACATGTAAAATGCCCTTCTTGTGGTAAGTCCAATCTAGTTCAATCTAATGTAAGACCTTTGAGAATGCCATGCTCAGAATGTAATAGTATACTAAGGATTGAGGCTTAAATTAGTCAAACATCCAGAACGACCTGGGCGACCCACCCCGGCCCTTCAAATGAAGGAATTGAGTCTTCTATGCTATTCAATATCTCGTTTTTATATATTTCTTTGAATATTAATTCATGCATAGTAACAGCTTTAATTTCAATCTCCCTTGATATTAATTTTGAATCTACCCAAGATACATGAGCATCTATTGCTAAATTAGAAATTTTAAATGAGGCATCAATTAACCATTTATCTTCAATTGATCCACGAAAAAGTACTTCTTCAAGCCATAAAACTAATCCTCTTTCTAGATCTTCATCAATAAGTGGTATAGACCATTGGCCCTTATGCTGATTCAATGTTGATATTGCATCATTACCTTCATCTGATAGTTGAATTTCTTGAAATCCAAAAGTAACTTCTCTTAATAAATCTAAAGGATTACTAGAAAAAGCTCTTATTCCTATATCTGCAGTTGTTGGGAGTATCCACCATGACATATTATCTACTACCTTAAATGAGAAATTTATTATAATTAATCATAGTTATCACAAAGTTCACCTTGAGAAGGGAAACTAAGGGGATCTTTTGGGTTAGTATTCCATTTGTTTTCACATTTATTGATGTAACCATCACCATCGGAATCTATCGCGGCGTCTGAAGCGTCAAATGGATCAAAATTGAAAAAGTATTCCCAACCTGACCACATCCCATCTCCATCCTGATCTTGGTGATATACCTCAGAACCATCAGACCAGCCATCTGGGCAGTTAGAACCATCAGCACATAAATCTGAATCAGATAAAATTGGATTTGTACCATTTTGATATTCTTCAAAGTTAGTGAAATTAGCTAGATCATTATAGAATCTTGCACCACTTCCAAATGGGTCAATATGACACTCAGAATTCTGAGGATCCTCCCACCCAGGACAATATCGATTTTTGAGATACGTGATATTTAATCCATCACCATCAAAATCTTCTTGTCCATCATCAATTCCATCTAGATCTGAATCAGGCATTCTGGGATCCATTGGCCCTCGAGAGCCCAATGCACTTAGAGAATTATTATCCACTAGTCCCAAGGTTAGCGCTTGTTCTGTTTTTGTTACTTCCCAACCATCTGGTAATAAATCTCCATCACTGTCATGATCAACTGGATTTGTATTCCACCTATCGGGAGCTTCTAATGAATTCTGTAAGGTATCATTATCTATATCGTAAATAGAATCTTGTAAAATACTTGATGGGTTAAGTGCCCATCTTCCCTGCTCAGGAATTGTAAAGTCAGTTAGATTCATTTCATGGAGGAAATATTTAGGATCCATTACTCCATCTCCGTTTCTATCTCCGGAAGTTGAAAAACCAGTGTTGAAATTTGACCACACCCAACCTCCGGGCCCTAATCCACATTCTATCAGAGATTCACAATTTGGAGGAAGCCAGGGAGTTGTGGAAATCCAGAGGCTGTGACTATTAGTATTCTGTTGTACGGAGAAAATTTGCATTTCCCATCCATCTGGTTGCCCATCTCCATCTGTATCATTATTCAACGGACTAGTAGGACTTTGCCATGGTCGCGGTATGTATAGAACTTCACCACCATCATTGAGTCCATCATCATCAGTATCGGCATTATTTGCATGAGTAACATAAGTATCTACCCCACTTATGACCTCTTCACCATCTTCGAGCCCGTCATTATCAGTATCAAAGGCGGACGCGTTAGTAAAATAGTGAACAGTAGAACCATTTATTTCGATATAATGCCCAGTTATTGATTCTCTATAATCTTCCAAACCGTCTCCATCAGTATCTCTATCTGTCGCATTTGTAAATGTATCATAATATTCTACGGAATCACTTAGGCCATCACTATCACTATCATAGGAACCCGGATCACTGCGGACAATTACGTCCCTAACTCCGTCATCAACAATTCTAATCAGCCACCCCATGACTTCTATGCCATCAATTAATCCATCACTATCTGTATCTTCATTCAAAGGATCTGTTGATCTTCCATCTACTATACCATCTAGATCTCGATCTCTAGCGTTATATTCATTAAAATTAGTAAATCTCTCATTTTCTTCGAGTACTACAACTAAATCCTGTAGTCTACTGGTCACTTCTTCATTAATTTCAATATTTATATGATATACCCACCCAGCTATCTGAGTTTTTATAGGTATATTGACATAATTACCATCTTGGACTGTCTGAACCCAAAGGATTGCTTGATTTTCAATTACATAATCTCCTTTTTCAACCAAAATTGATTGGACTGTACTAACTCCGAGCATTTCTGAGTATCTCACCCCTCCATCACCATCTATATCATAACCATCATAATCAGGATCATCATCAGCATTACTTCCATCGGCAGGGTGTATTCCGCTAAGGTATTCCCAACCATCTGGCATACCATCGTTATCCGTATCTGCATCTAGTGGGCTAGTGAAATTTGATTCACCCCATACGTATGAAACCTCAAATTCTTCTACATTATTAAGTCCATCATCATCATTATCCCCATATGCGTCTGTAGAGTTTGAAGGATTTAATAGATCATTATAACAATATTCGAACCCATCTGGCATACCATCTCCATCGGTATCCCAGTCTCCCGGGCCGTTAAGTCTACCATCTGAGTCCATATCTTGTTCAAACCAAGTTAAGTCGCCTGGTGCTGTCATTTTATCTGTGTATGGTGCATCAATAGATAGAGTACCGAATACTGGAACACCACAATGAACGTCAAGAACTATAGATCCAAAGGCAATTTCATATCTATCATCTATGAGATCGTTATCACTATCTTCGGCAAGTGGGTTTGTATCATATCTTTCTTCGACAAAATTCCTTAAGGTATCTGGCTCAGGTTGCTCTAAATCAAGTACTGCATCACAAGAATGTCCGAATTGATTCCCCATTTCATCCCATAGAGTAGAGCCGATATCTAACTCTATTTCAGCACGAACAGTAGCGGAAAGAAGAGGACAATTCCAATTTCCATCTAATGGGTCCAAAAGAGTAATTGGCCCTTGAGATGTGATAATTTCATATGTATATTGAGATTCCCATCGGTCATTTAGTCCGTCTCCGTCACTATCTTTTAAGTTAGGATTTGTACCAAGTTCTGATTCTTCAAGATTAGTGAGTCCATCTCTATCTGGATCTCCTAAAGGGCCATTATCTGGATTAGGGAATGTTTCATTTTGCTCACCAGTTTCTTGCTCAGTATCTACAGAATTGATGGGTATATCTTTACAGTCTCCTTGATCGATATCTACGAAAGATATGCATGGCTCTCCTGTATCTAGAGGATCTAATCCATTGTCTATTTCCCAACCATCTTCGAGTCCATCTCCATCAGTATCAGCTTTCTGCCAATTAGTACCATAGAGAGTTTGTTCCATCCTATCTGGTATTCCGTCACCATCCCAGTCACAACCAACGGTCGCAACATCTTCTGGACATTCTTTTGGATTTTCATCTTCGGTGATAAAAATATCTCCCACAGCAGAATCGAATCCGCCCGTATCTGTACTAGAAATTGCAGCGCCGATAACAGTATAAATTCCTGCCAAACATAGTGTAGCAGCAATTGCCGCAACTGCATATTGGTTATGATTCAGAGCCATCCAAACACCTGCCCCCTACTTGAGAACGCTCTATTGAATTTGGGTTTGGATATAATGTTTCACAGTACAAGATTAATATTGAGGGTTTACGGCATCAAGAGAGTTAGAAATTTTTACAAAAAAATCATTTTCATCTGAGGTTAAAATTAATTTACCTTTCTTACCATATGCTCGCTCCCAGCATGCCAAAAGAATTCCACATGAAAGTGAAAGATGGAATGATGTTTCTAACTGAAAAATTATTTCTCCGTATTTATCCAATGATTCTGCATGAGTTATTTTTCCTAGTCCATACATACTAAGATGTTTTTGACCTACTTTTATCCAATCTGAATCTTCTCTTATCAAAATATGATAAGCAGATGAAATAAATAATTCTCTGGCTGAATCAGCTGAAGCGGACCACCAAAGAGACTTCATATCATCTTTAATACCCCAATCATAATTATTTGATCCGGAAAAGTCTATTTTCTTTAAGAATGGTAGACATTGGCCTTCAAATCTAAAAAATAAATCACTTGTGACTATCATTTTACGTGAATTATGAATATACCACATTCCATCATCTTGTATAGAAAGCATGTCCCATAATTCAGAATTATGGATTTTTTTGATTTCCGAAAAATTATGACTAAAATTCTTAGATTTTGAAGGGAGAGGAAAAAATTGATTTGTTAATTCAAAACTTAGTATTATCGATGACTCAGAATCATTCCATTGAAATTTATATCTAGCATTATTAATATATTCAAAAGCTGAAGCAAGATAACCTATAGTTATGTATAAATTGGCATAATCAGTAATTAATAATTTGGTGATTTTAGCGTCTACGGAATATAGTGAAAAATTTCCAAGATTCCTATGCCTCCAATCCTCATGTAATTTAGTCCAATTACCTATATCTTTATTTTTTGGTATCTGTACTTTATTAAAAATTAAGAAATATTCGAATGAATCTGATGAAGCTTGGATTAGTCTTTTACCCAATGTTAATCCCAGTCTTTCTTCAACTCCTAAAAACCACATTTCAAACCAATTAGAATCTGTAATCCAAATTGATTGGCTGATATCTTCTAGGTCCGATATAAGTCCATTAGAGAAATGAATCCAGCGTCTTGAAGGGTCGAAAATATTACCATTATTTTTGTTTTTATTAATAATATTCGAAAACCAAGACATTTGAATCACGTAAGAAATTCTGATATTCTATCAAAGGCCTCCTTTAGAATATCTATTGAAGGTAAGCAAACCATCCTAAAATGGCCATTGCCGAATTCTGATGAAAAACCAGAACCATGAACAACTAGAACATGTTTTTCATTAAGTAAATCAAGGACAAAATTCTTATCATTTTTAGATAGATTAGGATCTTTAATTTTTACAAATAAATAAAAAGCAGCACCAGGAGATTCACATTCTAATCCATCAATTTCAGAAATTCTTTGTAAACAATAATCCAATCTTTTTTTAATCTTAGATTTGTGTTCATCTAGCCATTTTGAATCGCCATTTAATCCTGCTAGGAATCCATATTGAGCAGGAGTCGAAGCACAAAGTCGGCTACGAAGTAATCTCTCCATACCATCTCTTACTAAGTTAAGATTACCCAATGGGTCATGTAGAGCCATATATCCAACTCTCCAGCCTGGAGCAAAATATACTTTAGAAACACCGTTAAGAACTAGGACGGGAGTTTTTACTGATCTAGAGGCAACAGAGCATAATTTTCCTGTAAAATCAAGAGCGTCATAAATTTCATCGGCTATTATTGTACATTTGGGCCATTTATTGGCAATTTCTAATAATGCGTCTATATCTTTTTTTGTAGCCACATTTCCCGTTGGATTATTTGGATTTATTAAAACTAATAATTTAACTTTATTATTCATCTTAGACTTTATATCTTCTAAATCAATTTTCCAACCATCATTAGGATTTAGTCTATACTCTACAGTTTTAGCACCATACATTTGAGGGTATGCAACATAAGGAGGATAATGAGGGCCTGGGGCCAAAACTATATCTCCTTTTTTAAGGAATGATGCAAATATTATTTGTAATGCTTCCGTGACTCCATGAGTAACATAAACATCATCAGAAGAACAATTCCAACCTTTCTTTGATTCGGACAATGCAATTGCCGATCTCAAAATTGGAAGGCCATATGAGGGGCCATATCCATTATCTTGCCTATCTAAAGCTTTTTTGAATTCTTCAATCATATGAATAGGAGTAGATAATCCTTCATATGCCAAAGGATCGCCAATATTTAACCTAATTATTTCATGCCCCTCCGATTCTAATTTAACTGCAGGTACGACTACATCTCGTATTGCATATTCAATATTAGATGCTCTGGGAGCAACATCAACTTGGTCTACCATGTTGTTGCGTGTACCAATCCCAACAAGAAGTCAACGGAAAAAAAACTCATATAGGATATTTATTATTAATTTATTAATAATCTAAACCTATAATTTTTCGAGCCTCGATAAGGGCATTTTCTATTCCATCTGGATTTGAGCCTCCTCCTTGAGCAAATGAAGATTTTCCGCCTCCTCCTCCATTGATATACTTAGAAATATTATTTAAAATTTCAACAGCATTATATTTTTCAGATACTAAGGATTTTTCAGTCAAAGCGACTATTAATTTTCCGCCTCCTTCTCTGCTCCCTAGTACAGCAAGAGTGGGTTTTGCTGTATTTCTAGTTAATTCAGCCATCATTGCCATCATTTGTTTTGAGTTACCAGAAACTTCCATTATTACATATCTAATTCCATCTACTTCTATCGCTTCATTACTATTACCACTAGTTCTTAAACGTATTATTTCTCCTTCTAGTTCTTCTATTATTTTTTGCTGTATCTTCCATTCTTCAAAAAAACGTGATACTGTTTTAGGTAAATCTTGATGGCTGACACCTAATAATTTAGATGTTTCATTCAAAATTTGTTCTTGTAATCGTGCATATTCGCGCGCCGTCTCTCCTGCCACGATTTGCAGACGCTCCACACCGTCTTGTACTTGACTGGTCCGAACTATTCTAATTTCACCAATTTCAGATAAACTGTCGTGATGCGTTCCACCGCACGCCTGAATATCAAAATCACCAATTTTAATTATTCTTATCTCATCATGCTTTGGAGGGCCACCTTGATAAATTTCAAATCCAAATTTATTATCAGCATTAGCTCTAGATAAAACCAATTTTTCTATTTTTAAGTTACTGTTTATAATTTCATTTGCTTTGTCTTCAATCTTATTTATTAATTTACTATCTAGCCTAGAGTGATGCGTTACATCTATTCTAGCATAATTAGCACCTTTATTTGATCCAGCCTGCCAAATATGAGGGCCTAATAGATTTCTAGTAGCGCCACCAACAACATGAACTGCTGTATGATGGTCCATTATTTGTTTACGTCTATTCCAATTAATATGGCCTTTTACATTACCGATTTCTAATGGGGCATCAGTAAAGTGAAGTACAACACCCTCCGAAATTTTTGTATCAATAACTTTGACCTCAGTATTAAATTGTCTGAGTATTCCTTGGTCACCAAGTTGCCCTCCTCCTTCTGGATAAAATAAAGTACGATTGAGTATAATGATATAACCGGGAACACCATTAACTTCATTTGAGAATGTAAACGAGTTTAAATTAGCGGGTGATAATTTAGTTACAAATAATACTTTTGCTGAAAAATCCGTCAAAGTAGTATCTTCATAATAATCAAGTAAAGTAGGCTTTACTGGATACTTTTCTATAGAATTTGATTTAAATCTTTCTTTAGATTCTTCTTTTGTAATTTGGGCGTTTCTAGCAGCCATGTCTGCTGCAAAACCAACTCGGACTGATAGTTTTTTCCAACCCAATTCATTAGATATTGATATAGCCATTTCTGGAGTTAACCCTCTTTCTTCGGAAAGTCGATATAATATCTCATCTGGGACTTGTAAAGAATTTTTATCAATATTTTTTAATGCGGTTTTAACGGCTGATTTTCCTTTTCTAATCATTTCATAGTATTTCATTTCTTCAAAGTTTAAAATTTCCATAATTCCTTTCTTATTCTGAATAAAAGAATTCGCATCTAGGTAAAAATCGATATGTTTCTGAGCTAAATCAGATAAACTAACTGAAATATTTAGACTATCTTTCATCCTACAAACTCTTCTTGATAACATTCTTACTAAATATCCAGCTTTGGAATTGCTTGGTACCAGTCCATCCCCGAGCATATTGCATATGGCATGCATATGATCAGGTATTGCATAAATTGATGAAAGAGGTTCGGTAATTTCCTTTAGATGTTCAAGTGTTATATTATAGCCAGAATCATTAATTTTTGATATTAGAATATCATACAAAGAACTAACATCAGTACCAACATCAATATTTAAAATTCCCGATAATCTTGATATTTCTGATAAAAGTAAATCTAAATCGACATCTATTTCTAAAGAATTAATTAAATCGTGATAACCTGAAAGATTCTTTAACCAATTAACTGTTTCTGGATAAATTGCTTCATAGATATTTGGAGTTCCAGCCGCTGCCCAACAAAATCTTTCAAGTCCGTATCCTGTATCTATTATTTGTAAATCCATTTCTTTGTATTTTAATCCCTTGATGATAATTTCTCCATCCTCATGCTCTTCAAGATTCATAAAAACTAGGGTTGCTAATTCTAATCCACCAACAATTACCTCAAGCGCTGGACCGGCATTACCGCCTCCAGACCATGGATTTTCTACATAAGTAATATCATTAGGAGAAATTCCGAAGGTTTCTATTAACATCTCATCGCAATAACGAACACATTGATCTATCCAGTAAACTACATTATCTTCATTTGGTTTGTTAAATGCATGATGGGCCATCATCTCAAAAGTAGAAAGATGTCTGCCTGAACGCCCAACTGCTGCGACATCGGTCAATCTAATGCATGGTTGACTGATTACTAAAGGATTGGCAGGCGGAGGTACTTTTCCACTGGTAACATGAGGTTGAAAATCAGCAATACTTGCTATTGTAAGGTGTATATCGTCACGCCACCGAGCTACAACTGGGTATGGAGATATAATCTCATGGCTACGTTTCTTAAAATAATCGAGAAATGTTTGCCTCATACTATCTTTCAACTTTTTACCCTTCATAGGAAACCCTTTAATTATAGGATTTCCAATAAACGTGTAGGAATCTGAAGTTGAGTCTCCACATGTTATTCTTTCAATGTCCCTAGTCCAGAAATTCAATTTAGTTACAACACACTCTTTTCGAAAATGATTAGAATCATCCCAAAATGGGATATGAATATCTCCAAAGGCCAATGTACCACGTACCACTATTAACACCTCGATTAGATGATTAGTCTTGAAGGCAATGTTCGATAATGCCCCGACTAATTGAAATGGTCATGATATTGCGTATAACCATGGGTGCAGAGTGGAGAGAATATCTAGAGTCTTCTGGCCCAGGAAGAATGCGCATCAAGAAACATGGAAAAATGCTCACTGATGCTTTTATGGTTGCAAATGAGAAACATATACAAAATCATACGGATGATCGATCTCCCAATCAAATTATCAATACTGCTTCGATGTTTGGAATAGTCGGAAATGCATGGGCCATGGCAGACTGGCATTTTGGCTATGGATTCCCAATTGGAGGAGTGGTAGCAACAGATATAGAAGCAGGAGAACAGGGAGGTTCAATTTCCCCAGGAGGAGTAGGGTTTGATATTAATTGTGGAGTTAGATTATGTTCACTGGATGTAGATATATCGGATATCAATATCAAAAAAATTGCATTGGAATTAGCCCGGAATATTCCAGCAGGAGCAACAAGAAAAGGTGGCCTAAATTTAAATCAGACACAACTCGAGTCTATTCTCTCAGGCGGAGCTAGGGCTGCTGTTGAACTAGGATGGGGCGAAAGCAGAGATTTAATGAGCATAGAATCTAATGGCATATTGGATAGTAAAGAAAGAAATTTGAGCGAACGTGCAATAAAGAGAGGAGAAAAGGCACTAGGTACCTTGGGATCCGGCAATCATTTTCTAGAATTACAAGTTATTGATAAGATAGTAGACATAGAAGCAGCAAAGGCATATGGATTGAGTGAGGGACAGATAACAGTAATGATACATACAGGATCTAGGGGTTTAGGTCACCAAGTATGTTCTGAACATGTAAATGCAATAGAATCTAATTATAAAAAAAATAATGATATATGGCGTTCTCCTAAGTGGGATATAGAAGTAAAAGATAGGCAGTTAGCTGCAGCACCCATACATAGCAAAGAAGGACAGGAATATCTAGATGCCATGAATGCAGCAGGAAATTATGCCTTTGCCAATAGATCTGCATTAACACAAAAATTAAGAGGTGTACTTAGGGAAATTTTGGGCCGAGATAGTAATTTAGATGTCATATATGACGTTAGTCATAATATTGCAAAAATTGAAGATCATAAAATTCACAAAAAGAATTGCAAATGTTGTGTACATAGAAAGGGTGCAACGAGGGCATTGGGCGGAGATCATATTGAATTATCTGAACGTTTTAGAGGGATAGGTCAGCCTGTTCTTGTTCCTGGAGATATGGGAACTGCATCTTGGATTCTTGCAGGTCCAAAAAAAGGTTCTAATGATGCCTTTTCTTCGTCTTGCCATGGAGCAGGAAGGAAAATGTCGAGAACAGCAGCAAGAAATAATATTGACTCAATGAAACTTAAGACTGAATTAGAGGAAAGAGGAATATTCGTACATTCTAAAACACCAAATATACTTTCAGAAGAAGCACCAGATGCATATAAAGATGTAAATGAAGTCGTTAAATTAACCCAAGAAGCGGAGTTAGCAAGGCCGGTCGCTCGCTTGAGGCCTTTAGCAGTAATTAAAGGGTGATTAAATGAAAAATTTAACTCCAGAATATTGGGAAGAAGGAAAGAGAGATCTTAGAGAAGTAGATTTTAAGATAAGAGAAATTATTGATAATTATGAATTCCCGTCCCTCACTACCAGGGATGACATTTTTTTTACTCTAATTCGTTCAATCGTGGGACAACAAATATCAGTAAAGGCTGCAGACACAGTATGGGAAAAATTACTAAATAAAGCCGTAGAAATCAGGCCTGAAATTATCTTTGAAATGGATAAAGAAAATATGCGTAGTTGTGGCTTATCGGAAAGGAAAGTTGAATATATGAAATCAGCCTCAGAAAAATGGATAAATGGTTATGGAGAAATTGATTGGGATAATTTATCCGATGAAATGATTATTAATAAGCTGATTCAAATTAGAGGAATCGGTACATGGACAGCAGAAATGATATTAATATTTACATTAATGCGACCAGATGTTTTTCCAATGGGAGACATTGGTGCAATAAGAGCATTAGAAAAGATTTACAATGATGGAGATAGAATGAGTAAGAAAGAAATAGAAAAAGTAGTCATAACATGGAAACCATGGAGAACTATTGCTACTTGGTACTTATGGAGAAGTATAGATCCTGAGCCAGTTCAATACTGATTACATACAATATCCACGTCTAGGATGATCGGTTAGAGAAGGGGCTGCACCACTTTGTACGCCATCTGCTTCTTCCATAATTATAGTCAAAAGAGTGTTGACAAGAGATTTTAAATCTTCTAATTCATTCCTTAATTCATCAACTTCTTTAACGTCGTTTTCTCTTAATTGCATCCAAATCCCATCTAGAAAGATATTTCTTTCTGTTTTATGTCAACAACTATTAGTCTATAAATTATAGAGGTTAAATATTGTTTCAAAAGCCGATAATATAGGTCAACATAAAATTTCGGAATATTAATTAATCTTCTTCATAATAATCTTCATCATCATCATAATAATCTTCTCCTCTTCCTCTCATTACAAATACTAACACCCCTATAGCTGAGAATATTATTATTCCTGAACCAATAAGCCAGATTGTTGAGCCTCCAGAATCAACTGCAATAGGTTCATCGACATTTATTCCTATTATTTCTTCTTGTAATCCGTTGACATTATCAAAGTCCCCATCGACAATTATAACCAAATAAGGAGATCCTATTTGCCATGTATCATATTCAAATGAAGCCAGAACACTAGAACTACCAGATTCCAAAATAACCTCTTGGTCTCCAAATTTTTGAGTAGTAAGAGAAGGTTTCCAAGTTCCATCGGGTAGTTTCTCCCATAATCCTAATGAAATAGTGCCATCAAGGGTACCAGGATTCTCCCAATATGTAACTATGGTTAATCTATCTCCTACAGCAGGATATTTAGTTGGAGTTGTTATTTCTCTAGTATATTGACCTAAAAATTCAATTATTCTAAGAGTCGGAATTCTTGGCGTTTCTTCACTTCCTAATCCTATAAGTGAATTTCCAGCCTTATCTTTTGAATCAATCCAAACTGCTATTTGATCTGAAGGTATGAAACTTAAGTCTAACAAAGGAGTGAAGTCTATCCTACCTTGGTAAATACTAATTCCTTCAGAAAATGAAATTAAAGGGAGTTCGCCAGAATCTCGTGTTCCTACTATTGGCCCCCCTGCTCGTAAAAATTCCCAAGAAATCATCAAAGGACCGTCTTGCATGCCAAATTCATCAACTATAGATATAGTAATTAGTACATTACTAAGAGAATCTGTTCCTAGGGATGTTAGTGATGTATCAGGATAAATATCTTGATTAAAACGTGCAGTTGGAGAATCTCCATCTACAGTTACTGAGGCGTCTGAATTATGTAGAGAAGAAGACAATCCAGGAAGATTTATTACTTCAGTAGAGATTGGCATTATTGGATTGGAGGGTGTTCGAGAAGGTAATTGTAAAGAGAGGTTGAATGAGCCGTCCTCTTCTACTAATGATTCTGAAGTAAGTTCTTGAGAACCATAAATTAGTTTTATTTTAGCCCCTAAATCATCACTAATGGAGAGTAGTCTTTCTCCTGAACCTGCATAATACAAGGCCCCAGAAACTGAAAATTCATCACCTTGTTTTAGATACAATGCATTATCTAAAGATTCCATAGTTGGGAGAGTTAGATCGTATACTCCTTCTGGAATAGCAGAAATCTTATTATCTAATTTCCAAGATAATGCGCTCAACACATCAGATTCGGCTACAGTAATGAGATTATCGTCAACAGTTACTCTTGGTTTACATGCTACGGTATCATCATCCCAAGGGAATTCCCAAGATAGTTTAAAACTCAAATGAAGTTTAGTAACAGAATTGGTGATAGGTTCTGTTTGATAGTTGATTGGAGTGACCATACTACTTTCCGGAGCCCATAGCTCCCCAGAATACGGAGCTAGTGTAAATAAACCTAGATTGGTCCCATATCCGCATAACATTACAGTAATGTTATCCAATGTATGAACTCCATTGGGATCATCAATTTGTATGCTAAATGTATGTAATACATCTGGCAAAAGATAGAATTCTACATTGTCATTTGTCCTTCGATCTAAATTGAAAGCAGCATTTTGACCTTGCCCGATTCCTATACTATCTCCAGCAAACTGCGTTGGTTCATCTACAGCAATTATTACGTTAGCCCAAGAGTTATTTACACCTGGTCCGCCACCTGTTCCTCCATCAGAATAACTTAGACCTGCCCAATCGCTACCCTCTACATAGAGTAATATTGGTTCATTATCTAAGCTAGTAACGTCGATTGAAGAGAATTGTATTTGTTGTTCCCCAGTCAATCCTGGAGTCAATGATTGGGATTGAGAATTATATTCATTTTCGGATGCAATTCCATCTCCATTAATATCATCTACTCCTGTACGCCAGTATTTTAGAGTGACGAAATCGCCTCTAGCCTCACTCTCACTAACTGTAATATATGGCCTAAAAGGAGTTGTGGGGTCAGAGACCATTCCATCAGCCAACTGTAATCCAATAGGAGTGTTAATTTGTAAAGGTCCTGCTATTGGAGGATTATTGTCTATAATAACATCAATCATAGGTGGCTGTCCGGTTACGTCGTTGGCACCAAATGAACCAGTTGACGGCCCTATAGAGATAATTATTGGAGAAAGGGTGATTTCATTTTTTCCTGTAGGCGAATTTATTATTCCTGAAAATTCACCTTCAGAATTAGAAGTTAGAGAATAAATGTCTCCGGATAAATTTAATCCTACAATAAAGTCGGTACTGAGAGGCCTATGATTAGAAGAATCTTGGAATCTTATTTTCCCAGATATATTTAATTCACTACCTTCTAGTATGGGGAATGGGTAAAATAAATTATCATAAATATTTGATATCAACCGTCCATTGGAATCATACACTTCAAAATAATCAATCTGTAAATCATTTTCTACAGCCTGAGCTCCAGATCTACCACTAAATTGTTCTGCTGGCCATATTGTATCTCCGTTGGCGTCATTAGCACGAGAAATCCAATGTATTTCATCTACATCATCCCAATACCATGTTATGTCAAAAATCCAATTAACGCTAACATCCACTCCTCCATCATTATTATTGGTTAGTTCTACAAAGCTTGATGATAAATCCAAAGGAGATTTATCAGAACCTGAAATTTGAGAAAAGGTAACTGGATTTGACCCTGTACCCCATATCCCATCAACACTATTTTCAACTTTGAAGAGAATTATATTGCCATCTGAAGCAATTCCCTTGAGAGTGATTTCGGATAGTTCAGAATTATCATAAAGATGGTGATGCTGTGTAGTTATTTGTACTGAATCACCGTTCGGGTAGAAGGTATTGGGTACAGAAAAATCTCTATTTTGAATTAAGAAATCATAGATTATATCTCCATCTATGGAAATAGAACCTATGTCTGCGGAAAATGTTACAGGAATTTCTACTTCATCAAATTCTGGGTATGAATCCATAATTGACTCATGATAATCAGAAATGTCGGTATCTAAATTAGAAATATTCTCAAATAGTAAATAATTTATACCAAGTCTGGAAATAGATACATTTTGTTCTGTATCTGAATCCAATGAAATAGGTATATCTCGCCATAATCTTCCGGTATCTGTATCAGTATGAGTTCCACCGATAAGAGAAATTCCAGAAATCTGAGAAGAACTAATTAAATTATAGAAAATACTATTTCCAGAAGGACCGATTTGTGATGAACCAGCTAAGGTAAGTGTAATAGGAGATTCAAAGCCATCTGAGTCAGGAGAGATAGCAATTACCCCTGAACTTACAGATGCGTCTGCAGGAATGAGAATGGATGTATATTGAGGATTAATTCCATCCAATTCGAACGTTTTACTGATTACTTGTTCATCAGAAGAATCAGAGTCAAAAAGAGTAGATTGCCAACCATAGTGGCCATAATAATCACCCCTAGGGAAAGACCAGTCTGAAGTATCATCATTGAGAACATCGACGACTGGATTACTCGCAGGTTCTGCAAATACAGCTGTAACTACAAGTTTATCAATCCATGCATTTGTCGGAAGATTTACGGATAGTCCGAAACCTGCTTGGATATTAGAGAATACTATGCTACCTCCCTTTGATGCTGATCCTAATGATCCGCCATATTTATTCAACGCAGTAACCGTTATCCCATTAGAAATATTACCTCCTACATTTAGAGATTTTATTGGCCTAGAAGAATGAGTAAAATCAGAAATTAATGTTCCAGATATAAGTGTTGCATTTAATAATCCATTTACTACTTCTACTCCTGAACTAAATGTCCAACCATTATCTCCAGAATCAGCATTCAAGAATCTCTTGCCTCCAATGCTAATTTTACTGATTGAAGGAGTCGCCTCAGGATCTGTAGTAGTTAGATGTAGTCTTAATTTAATTTGAGGGTGATTTGTAGAATCAATTCCTGCAAGAGAAAAAGGCAAAGAAACATTTGCATATCCCGGGAGTAACAAATTAGTAGAAGCATCTATCAATGAAGCTTTTATTGAGGTATTTTCTGGTATTACGGCATCTAAGTCAACTATCCCAATATTAAAATCATCATATTCACCTATTGAAAAAGAGGGGCTGACCCAGTCTCCAGGGTTACCATAATTAGCTATCTTTACGCCAACATTATCTATAAACCAACCACCATAATTTACATAACCATCAGTCCCCATAGAAAATTTAAATTGAATTGTATCTCCTTGATAATTTAGTAAACTTGCTTGCATATTTTTCATACCTCCATTTGCTGAGGATTGAGAGGCGAAAGTATCGTAACCATACAAATTATGATAATTATAACTGACTTGACTATCATACCAATTACCTGGGTCAAAATGCTGCCATGAGCCGTTATTTACCTTAATGAAAACTGCTCCTCCGTCCCAAGTTGGCTCCATGTAAGCCCAGTGATCAAAAGTCAAAAATGCATTCCCATTAGCGGGGATTTGATAGGAAGGAGAGAATAACCTTGCCTCTTGGATATATGATGAATAACTTCCTGAGAAAGCTACACCGTAAGCATAAGGAAATGAAGCGGTTATAGATGGCCCAGAGTTAGAGTTTATTTTATTTAATGTCCATTTACAGGTATCTCCTGAACAAGATCCTGAACTCATAGAATTAGTTCTCGACCAGCCTGGTGCATCAGAAACAGATGGTGCACTCGCTGTCGAATCTTCAAAACCCATCCTAACAGATTGGGAACCTCTCAATAATACTAGATGCTGCCAATCATCTGCTGTGGCTCCAATAGAAGTGTGAGTCATTGTAGTGGGTGTTTCCAAATCATCTAAAAATAAAATAGAATTACTAGAGTCTACGACCCTAATTTCATCTACAGTAAGCCCTTCTCTTGCATCTAAAGACCCTCCATAATTATTATAATAGTCCGTATCTACAATAACTCTAAGATAAACAGAAGATTGATCAAGAAACGAATTGGGTATTACGAGGTCTATTGTTCTAGTTCTACCACTTTGGTCGCCATAAGTTTCACCATTAGATGCAGTATATCCTCCACTTGGTATTGCACCATTTCTTGAAGCACAATCAGAAGATGTAGAAGTTGTTCCTGTTGAGGAAATATCATACCAAGTATTTTGATTCAGAGAGACTTCAATACAGGCGTTATCAACTGTAGAACCTTCTAAATCCCATTCTAAATCAATTTCTATTTTAGAAGTAGAATTAGTGCCAGATAGATCTACAATACGTTGTAAAGAAGCGTAGGCATTAGCGGAATAGTAACAAGAATTTGAGGTTTGAGTATAGCAACCATGGTGCCACGCACCATAACTAATTCCATCATTGTTGAAGTAAATATTATCTATAAACCAACCTGGACGTTCATTTTCCGAATCTGGATGAGTCCAAATATGGAACCTAAACTGGATATCTGAAGAATTTTCATTAACTAGTGAGTTTAGGTCGAAAGTACTTGTAACCCAACCACTATGAGTAGATGAAGCGAATACTGGAACCGCTCCTGATGGTGCTCCATTGGGCGTATGTGAATCTGTTGACATGGTACTAGGATAACCTGAATTTGGAGCAACATATGTCCAATCTCCCCAATTTCCGGAATCTTGGACACGGTATTCAACCCATGTGCCATCGCCATCACCGGAAGAAGTACTATCTACATGATACCAATGATCAAAAGACATGAAATAATTATTATGATCAACGATTAGAGGGACTGAAACTGAAGGCAATAAGAAAGAACTATTCGTCCCTGCAGCAAGTGGTACTCCCGGAGTAGTACCAATAGCAACAACTCCACTAGGAGCTTCAGAGGGTATTACTCCATAACTCATATTTTGTTGATTTCCATATATGGTTCCATTTAATCCTGTGAAAGTTGTTGCCTGCCAGGTTTTAATATTATTACAAATATATTCCTCATTTTGAATTTCATCATTTCCTAAATTACGATTACCATTGTAATCCAAGCCACTTTCTACAATATATCCGCCATATTGACAATATGAATTACCTACACTTAGTGAACTGATATCCAATTCATATTCAAAATAAGCACCTAAAATGGCAGATATACTGCCTCCTGTTCCTGAAGAATCGCTAATTACAATTGTAGGCGTAGTAGAATAATTTGACCCTTCATCAATTATTTCAGTTGAGTGTATTATTCCAGTATTTAATAAATTAGCATCTAGATTTACTCCACTGCCTCCTGTACTAGTTATTGAAATAAAAATTGTATCATCTGCTGTATATCCTGAACCAGCATCATCAACTGTAATACTGGTAATTGAGCCACTACTATCAACAGAAGAAATTGAAGCATTTGCATTTTCACCATCGCATTGTACACAAACTATTGTTAAAGAATCACTAGAATCATAACCTGACCCTCCATTGTTTATAGATATTGAATCTATGCCTGTGCTAATCAAGTAAGTTCCAGAAAAATCTTCTCCACCCCCTCCGGTAGCAGAAAGATTGCCGCTGGAATAACCATCTCCTGTTGAATCAATATTTAGCTGCTGGATTGTATCTTCTTTTGAAAGGGTATCGCAATAATATGAAGTGGATAGAATTTCTACATCATCAAGATTAGAGTTAAAATCATTATCAAAGCCATATTCAAGTATTTTACCATCTTGACCTCCACAATCCGAAATATTTGTAACAGAATTTAAACTATAAACAAGTTTCCAGCCAGGTGTATATTTGTATTTTGAATTCATGATTACATTGATATTTCCTACATCAAAGGTACTGAGATTCGACCTTGAGCCGTCATCTTTAATGGTTATATGTTCATTTTCATCTATAAACGTTCCAAACTTTGTACCACTATCAAAATCTGAACCTTCCCAAATTATTCCATTATTCAATGAGGTTGCCATATCTGAATTAGTTACATGCATCCAACCATCAATAATTGTAGAATTACCAGGAACTTCAAAACCTCTAACTGTGATTGAAGTACCATTAGTATTGATATTATTAGACGCGTCCCAGTTTGCAACGCCTGCATTCGCCAAAGGTGCTGCAATCATGAGTAATATCAAAGATATCGCAAGTCTTCTATTGGAGTAATTCATAGTTCTCTGTATATTAGGTAGATTATCAACTTAATTACTTCAGGTTTAAAATCTACACCACAAAAAAAATATGAGTTTCTTTGAATAAAAATTACAAAGTCATATTGTAGAAGTATGGAGCCACTGGGGAGAATTGAACTCCCGACCTTCCCATTACCAATGGGATGCTATACCCCTAAGCCACAGTGGCGCTGTTTAGTCCAAAACAATTTACAATTTAATCACTACGGATATAAAAAATAATACAACAAACTCAAAACTAATGCTTCGTTAGGAAGAACTGCCTGCCGAGATCGCATAGCCTGGTATTGCGCATGACTGGAAATCATGTGGGATTTTCCCTCGGGAGTTCAAATCTCTCTCTCGGCGCCATAATAACAAGACAAAAGAATTGATTATTTTAATAATCATCAATACGCGGAATTTATTCAGTGTTACCACCTCGCCTTGACATGGAGGAGGAAAATTCACATATTTCCAGTGATTTAAAAAATGATGGAAACTTAAGACTTAGTCAAGTAAAATTAGAATATAAGTTTACAGAAATTAATGTAAAATTAAATTATCTCGATACCATAAGAAGAGAAATTCTCTTTCAAAAAACTTTAATTAAAAATAAATGGGGCATCAAGGAGTTAACAATTATTGCATTGGCCACTTTTTCATTTATCCTTGGAACATGGGATTTTGGCATTGGAGAATTATCTAATGGAGGAGACTATAACAGATATGGAATATTTGGAGAGGATAGTGGCTTTTTACAAGTTTCAGATTGGACCCTTATGTTATCATTACTCTCTATTATTTGTTGGCTAGGAATGATATTTTCTCTGTGGTCAGAATATCCTATAATGCGGGAAAATTTAGCTTATTTGTTAATTGGATCATTTGCTGTTCAATATGGATACATGTCAACACATGCAAGTAATCCTTCATTCCCTTTTGATTCTAAAATAGCCGATTTTGGAGCAATAATTTTGGGCAATCTAGTACTTTTCTTCTTATCAATTATCGTGGTCCATAGGGCAGTGAGAGAAACTAGAGATGTCCATGTACAAGAAAGACATGCTCACCCCGATCCCAGAGTAGTTCAAGAGGCCTGGGAAGATCATAGCCTGAAAGCTTGGGACTTAGAAATGGGGGGATTAATTGTTATGCTCAATATTATGTCATGGTCAGGTTCTCATGCCGTAGCAACTAGAATGAATATTGCATCTGAAAGTCTGAATTATCTATTGGTTCTATTATACATTATTTCGGGCATAGCTACAATACTTTTACTATTAGTAATAATTTGGTTTCCGCACTTTATGTTAGGAAGTGCCGAAGAGCGAATTCAATCTGTAAGAGCTAGAGAAGTGGCAGGAGAAACAGTGATTAAAAAACCAATTGTTCAACAAGGAAGATGTCCGATATGCAACATAGAAACAACTGCAAAAAAATATTCATCTGGAAAAATAGAAATTATGTGTACAACAAATGACTGTGGAGGAAAAGGGAGTATAGGTAGTATGTGCGAAATATGTGAAGAAATACTACCAACAAGATTGAAATGTAGAAGTTGTAATTCGAATACACCTGTAGAAAGTCATTTTAGTGATGAAGAGACATGGTAAAAAGTAAGTGGATTGAAATGGAAGAAGAAATAGCAGAAGAAAATCAATCATTTGGTTCTGCTAATTATGGAGATGCTTTTCTAATGGTTACATCGATTGTTACTGTATTAGTAGCATTACTACTAATTTCTATATCACTTGTTTACTTATTACCTGGTGTTGGCAATATAGGATCTGCTGGACCATCGGGGGCGTTAATAGCATGGGAAAATGAGTATAGAGAAATTACAGGTTTAGATGAAATTCAGGACCTCGATGGAACGGGAGTAATATTGTGTATTGTAGATTCTGGAATAGATATGAAGCACCCTGGATTTGAAGGAATGGAAATATATGGTTGGAAAGATTTTGTAAATCAACAGGCCGAGCCTTATGACGATGAAGGCCATGGTACTGCCATGGCTGGAATAATAGTTTCAAATAATGGCCTAATAGGTAATGCTCCCGGGGTATCACTGTTAGTTGCTAAAGCAATAAGTGATGAGGGTACTGGTAGTGATCAGATAATATCAGAATCCGTTGATTGGTGTGTAATGAATAATGCCGATATAATCTCATTGAGTTTAGGAGGGGCACAAGGTTTTGGTTCAGGAATATTTACAACGGATTCATTGGAACAATCTGTAGAACAAGCACTAGATCAGGGCGTATATGTTGTTGCTGCGGCAGGAAATGATGGAGAAGACGATGATGGAGATGTGGAATCGCCCGGTTCTGTTGAAGATGTAATATGCGTTGGAGGTATAACTAGAAATGGACAAGTTTGGAAGGGAAGTTCGGTAGGAGATAATAATGGTAGATTTTGGCCTAATCCAATATTACCAAGAAATGATCCTGATATGAAACCTGAAGTAGTGGGACCAGCTCAAGAGGTGCCAATACTCATGGCTAGTGGAATAAGTAATGAGAACTGGTGGGGATGGTCTAGTGGTACTTCGGCAGCAACAGCATGGATTTCAGGATCTTTGGCATTATTACTAGAAAATAATCCTGAGCTGCAACATGAAAATTCCCAAGGTAGAGACAGTATAAACGAAATTAAAGATCTTATAATGTTTAATTCGGAAATGAAAGAAGGGCAAACGGAGCATGATGATTATTATGGATATGGAATATTTAGAATAGATTCATTAATTGATGCCAAGAATTAGTTTTAATAAAAAGTAAATACAAATAATATAGGAAAATAAACTAATCAGAGCGTCTTAAAATAACTAATGAACCTCCATTTAGCTCTATAAAACTCAGGGAATTATCTTTACTAAAATCAGTAATTGCTCTAATCCACCTATTAAAATATAATACTTTTTCTTGGGCTTGTGTAATCTCCATATCGTCGTTTATTTCTCCAACATCTCCAGTAGGAACCTCTGGTTCTTTAATAATTATTATCCCTCCCGGTGATAGTAAATCAAAAGATGAGACTAATGCATCAATACGTTCATTTTCAGGTAAATCTATTAGAATAAGATCGACAGGTAAAGGTATCAAGGAAAAAGGAGTAATGTCGGAAGTTGCAGCATTAGATGCGAACCAAGAAGTACTTTCGGCAGATATTTCATTCCATGGTTTAACAATAACTTTTGACCACGAATCTGCCTCATAACGGGCAATTAATCGATTTAATATAATTCCAAATTTCCCTCCTTCTTCAATAATTGTAAAAGATTCGGGAGGTTCAACATTGGATTTTTCTTCAGAACACCATAAATCGAAAAGCCATGCCGAAAGATGGCCAATTCCACCTCCTACTAATATTACATTTTTTGCAGGTATTCTGGAACATATGTCCCTTATTCTAGAACGAATGGTCCGTGATAGAGGCCTAAGCCCCATATGAATCATCTGTTCGCCTATATTAGCAGCTATTTCAGGTTCATCAGAAGTCATATATTCGTCTTCTGAAAGTAACATTTCAAACATTTCACGTTCTGACATTTGTGGCAGACCAAAACCTCTTCCCGACTCATTCATATTATCCGCTCGGAATTCAACTATTCAATTAATTCATTGGATGGTTTGAATAGAAGTAAGTCTTGCGATAAGAAAATGGTGTTTGAAGATAACATAGATTATGACGCCGAAATTTTTGATGTTTCTGAATGTCCACAGTGTACAGATATTACAGAACATGACATTTTAAAAAGAACAAATAAGGGTGACGGAGAGGATATTTTAGCTAGATGTTCTGAATGTAGTTATGTTCATTTGATCGAATTAAGGCCGCCTAAACCTATATTTCTTAATACAACATTTTCTGAAGGGAGGAAGAGTTCCGCAGGTTTAGTTGAAGTCGATATTGACGAAGTGATATCAATAGGAGATATTTTTCAATATGAAAATTCAGATTGGACGGTAACTAGAATAGATAATGAAATATCAAAACCATTCAAGAAACTAGAGGCATCTAAAATATATGCAATGTGGGCGACACGCGTTGATAAAAAAATAATAAAAATTACAATGACAGATGGAGATATAAGTATCCCTCATAGTATAGAGAGCCCGCCTGATCGAATATTTTCTTGTGGTACCATAATAGAGATTGAAGGACGAAAATGGAGAATTAGAGCCATACATACTGGCAAAGGGCGTACTCTAAGAGGAAAAAGGGAAGCATCAGAGATAAAAAGAATGTATTTACATTCAATATAATTATCTTCTATTAGTCCAAGGTAAAAAGAATGCTTTAGCTACGTGCATAGCAATTTCAGGATTTTCTCTTAATCGGCGCATACTATATTCATACCAACGTGATCCATATGGCAGGTAAACACGAGTTAAGTGACCATCAGAAGATAATTTTCGCCTCTCATCTCCCCTAACACCCAAGAGAAATTGAAATTCATAACCATTTCCTTTACCATTTCTTTTACTCCCAGAGTTTTCTCTAGGATCTTTTTTTCCTGCACCCATTTGAATTTTTGCTATAGAATCTAATGAATGATTTATTACAGGAGTATCATGTGAAGCAATTGCAACATAAGCACCTTTTTTCAGCATAGAATCTATAGAAAAATTAGTTGCATCTACGATATCTTGATAATCTGTAAATGCTACATCGTTGGGCTCCAAATAAATGCCCTTACAGATCCTAAAGTCGGCATTAGGCCCTAATTTTGTACAAATATTAGTTATATCTTCAGGGGTTCTAAATAATCTTGCTTGAAGAACTGTACCTACATTTTTGTACCCTCTTTTATGCATTTCATATATTAAATCTATAGTAGGCTGAGTTACCCGAGTGTCTTCCATATCTAATCGAACAAAAATGTTACTTAAGTCGGCTTTTTTTAGAAGATTTGATAGATTTTCTTGTGCTTTGTTTTCATCTATTAATAGCCCTAAGGCTGTTGGTTTAATTGATATATTAGCGTCTAAATTATTCTCAACTATTGAATCCAAAAGATTATTATATTCGCTAATAAAGTAGGATGCTTCAGAAATACTATTTATTTCCTCACCCAGTACGTCCACAGTAAAACAAGTGTTGTCAGCTTTCATAGACTCCATAACTTTAATTGCGTCGGAGAGACTTTCTCCTGCTACATATCGCTTTGAAATCCACCTAACAAAAAACTTTGGCATCAAAGGTAAGAATAAGACAATAGTACGCCCGACAAACCTCATTACTACTTGGGAGACTCGTTAGAACTTTTATGCTTGTGGAGAGACATTATTTCTTTACCCCTATATACAGGAATGTTTCTATCGTTCAAATAAGAAATTATCATATTTCTTTGCCAACCTTTGAATGATTTTCTATCTAAATGGACAAAAATATCCCCTCCTGGAAAAGAAATCCTTGTAGCCTTTAAAGACGCGTCTATAGCTTCTTTCCATTGATCGGATATTCCTGTATTTTTTTCTTTAAAATCAAAAATTATCGAATAGTTTGCTAAAATATGTCCAACCCAAATTTCAGTCTGTGATATTATTGATTGGTGCCTAGGAGCATAATGTCCGCCCCCTAGTCCTAGCATTACACTGCCAGTTCCTTCCCATACTCCTGATGGTTTTTCTCCATCTAGTCCTAGGCAACGAACTATTGTTAATGCCCAAACATAAGCAGCATCTTTACGTATCCATTGAGAATGAGTTGAGCCGATTTCTAGGTAGGCGGTTGGTTTTGTTAGTGAAGGGCCATGATGGGTTGATTCAATAGTTACATCAAACTCAGAATCTAAACCTTTTTCTGAAGAAATATCGCATAGTGTCCTGAAGAGAGTACCAAAACGAGGCGAAGGAGGCACTAAATGACCATTATAACCTCCATAATATCCTTTTTCACCTAGAGGTTGTTGACCTGGTAGACCAATAAAATGAATTGCCAAAGCAGGTATTTCGGATTTTGAAGCGTGCTTTGATAACACTAATACCTCATCAACTTGTACATTTTTAATCTCTTCGTGAGTGATGTCTATATCGTCTGCAAAAATATGGTGAATATCATTTATCAGTAACATATGAACTTTACTGGAAAAATGCTCATGTACAACACCATGGGCCATTTCAGTTCCTTTATTCCAAACAGAAGTATCTAAAATTGTATGATATAGATTCATAGATGCTGGGTCTTCAGAAGAAGCCAGTAGCAATGTAACCATGTTGTCCGAAATAAGTATAGGATTCAAACTTGACGGACACACATTCAAACATAAAGACACAACCCTGTGACTGGGATGTCATTAAACTTCACTCCTTCTATGGTAAATAGAAATGGTGAAAGTATTATTATAATTGGTAGTTCGGGAGAATTAGTAAAAATGAATTCTGAATATGAACAAATAGGGCAACAGACAAAACCGTTTCCTACATCAATAACGTCGGGAGTTTTATTTGATAATATATGGATAGGAATATGGATAGATAGAGAATTACAGGATGTTAGAATGGCTGGAATACCTTTAGAAATAGACTGGGAAGATGGAATAGGAAGAGACGCATTGAGGGTTTCCTCAACCAATAACGATTTAGATATAATTCCAAAAAATGCATTATGGCAAAAAATACTGAACTCTGAGCCAATGGGATTAGGGAAAATTGGAGAAAATATCGTATTTACGACTATTAATAAAGGAATTTATATGATAGACCAAAAAGGAGAAGAGATATGGAGAGATTATTATCCAATATGGAGAGATTTGGATATAACGCCAGATATGAATCCAATAGTTTCTATAATTGAAAATGATAATGGAATAGTAATATGGTCTGCAGCTGGAGGAGTAATGGAATTAGACCATGAAAGAACAATGAAGAGAAGTAATATCATTAAATTAAAAGATAAAATATCTAATGTAAAATACTCTAAAGAAGGAGGTTGGTTTGTAATGATGCATGGTAAGGCAATAGGAATTCTGAGTGATATAGATACTAAACCTTTGTTCATTGAAACTCCCGGGCCTGTGCTAGATGCCTATTTCGACTCTAACGAAAAGTCTTGGAAATGGACAGGCTGGAGGCATGATGGAGAGTCACAAGTAGAAAATAATACCTTCTCTTTTAAAAATAGGGAAAATATTGGAATACATATTTCAAATTCTAAAATACTAGATAATGATGGGAACTGGGAAGACTATTCTTCCTCGTAAATACTTCTCTCAATCTTTGGAGGATCAGAATAGCCACATTTTCCGCATACTTTCCGATCATTATGAATCCCCAAAAATACTCCAGGCCCACATATAGGACAAAAAATTCCCTTACGAACTAGAGTATCTCCTTCTACTGAATATTTTGTGTGCTTGGCTTGGGGATTTGGACTTCCATCAGGCATTATTCATCTCCTCCATCAGATTCTTCAGTTATTTTATGTCTTGATTTAATAAAATCTGGTTCTAAACTAGCATCATCTTCAGAATCATAAATCAATGCTAAACCTGTAGTTCGAGGCATGCCAAATCTAGTATTAACGTTCTTGATAAAAACTAATTCCTTTTTGGAACCTGGTTCTAGTTTCATAACCATACCTATCATTTCAGATAAAGACGGAGTTGGAGCGTCAGCATGATTCAAAGTAAAGTTGATTTCCACTCTACTAAGTAAATGATTTTCTTTTCTCTTGATTATTTCCAAATTATCATCTCCTAACGAATATTAACTTTTAATGCATAATTTCCTGGTGCTGAAACGTTGAGTCTTTTTGCTATTTCAGATCGAGAAGGGTGAAGAATAACGACGAATCCTTGCCAGTCTGTAGTAACGGGTGCATTTGGACAGTGATTACACTGAGAGATACCATCATCCAAAATTCTATTACATTCACCACATGCGAATGGTACTTTTACCATTTTTAATCACTCTCAGATAACCAATCGAAACAACCTAATCCGTCCATTTTACAATTGAGGCCGATTTTACTAGAACGAGGATCGTTTTGATTTATTGCTTTAGAAACTATTCTGGACCTTACAAAAGAACCTTCAGTCAGTGATTTACCAGTTTGAGAACCTTCTATTCTACGTATGCCAAGATTGACCTGGATTGGTTCATCAAGAATCTGAGATTTATGTAATAAAGCCTCTATAGGTCCAATTCTAACGAATGCCCCATATTCTGAAACTTCAGAAACTGCGCCGTCTACTACTTCATTATTTTCCATAGTAAAAACTAATGCGGTAAATTTAACACTTTGATAAATTGCTCCATCACCATGTATTATTTTACCCCTTCCCACTGCTTCATGATTGAAAGTAACAAGAGTGTAATGCTCATTTTCATCAAATCTACCCTCAAAGGCTTCATGTGCCAATTCATCAATATGTTCTTCTAATTTACGACCGCGGCGAATATATTCAGCCGGTATACGTATAGTATCTTCTCTAGTAACAATCCTATACATGTTTTTCAACCTCAAAATCAGCCCCACCCTCAGATTTGTACGACAGAGACAGAGGAAAATCCTCTCGTCCCTCATCGGCTACGCCTCTAGAGGAGAGGTCAGTTGGACTGCGCGACCGGCACATCTCGTATAAGCGCAACGGATAATAATACTTCTTGGCATTTTGAATAGTGTGTGCAGACCTAGGCATTAGTGTACGTTTAGTGCGAATGTTCAAGAAGATTCCCTAGACATGTTATTTTCTAATGGTAGCGGGTCTTTTGTCCGATCAATCCGGCGACAACCGGAAAGCATCAATTACTGTTGCTGTCATAATTATGTTTATGATTACTCCATTAGTAAGTATTCACAATAGTATAGACTCTGTTACAAATATAAAAATTAAGTCAGATACCTCTGATGGGACTACTGAAGTTTGGACAGATGGAGAACAACCATGGCCTCAATTTGGCAGAACTAGTGATAGAATTAGTGATGCCCCATTACATAGTCCAACAGGAGGTGCAGGATTTGATTCACCTTCAAATGCTACCGAATTAATGTCAATAGTTAGTCCAGAAATAAATTGGCAATATGAAGGATATGATATTGGCACTGATTCTCTAGGAACTCCAATAGCAAATTTAGAAAATTCAATAACGAAAAGTGTAGAAGCGGAAGAAAGATGTGGTAAATCATCACTATTTACAATCTTGATACAAACTGAAGATATTTCAGGAACTGATCACAGTATTCTAAAAATAATAGAAGGAGAAGATGCAGATGTTGCTTGGCAAGTGGATTTGGGACCTACTAAAAAGATAAAAACTTCACCAGTTATTGTAGATATTGATAATGATGATAAGCAGGAAGTTATAGTGGCTTATGACGCAGGAAATTCAGTTTTTGTTGACGCATATGCACCTCGTTTAACTTGTTCAGTTACCGGTTGGGCAGTCAATGGTCACTCATCAGAGTTATTATGGACATGGAATGATGAAAATCTTAGAATAACTAGTGATGAAGGCCCTTACACAAGTAATTTATTTGGAGGTCATAATCCTACTACTCAATTATTACTCGCCGATTTGGATTTGGATGGCGACGCAGAATTGGTTCTTTCACTGATAGATGAGATTTCTGAAGATCCTGTAGTTTTAGCACTTCCTTTGCCAGCAACTAGTGTCCCGAGTCCTATTTGGCAAGTTAGTTTAGATAAAGGAAGTCATCCTTCAGATCCTGCATTTGCTCAAACCGATGATTCAACAGGATATGTATTACTTACCACAATAGAGGCCAATAGCGGAAGTATGTGGGTTTGGAAAATAGAATCAGATACTGGAGATTCTAGTTGGGATGGAGGTTTAAATCTAAATAATCTTGATGGAGATAATGATGTACCCCATATTAGACTCCCTGGGCCAATTATTACTAATCTTGATTCCGACGATGTCCCGGAGATGATTATTACAATACCCACTGATGCAGATGGATCTGCAGGTGCAGATGGTGCAGAATATAGGGGTTTAGAAATAAGTGATGGAGATGAAATTTGGAGTTTTAATGCTGGAAATGGTTATGCTGATGCACCTCCAACGACTTTAGATACAGATGATGATGGCGTATATGACAAAGTTTGTTGGGTGACATGGTGGCAAACTACTACAGCTAGGCATGGTGAAGTTGGCTGTCATGACGTTAGTGGAACTATTCCAAACCAGATTTGGAATAGAGACTTAGAACAAAGTAGCGGCACTCCAAATGATGAAATAGCAGTTAGTTCAGTAATCGGAATGGACCTAGATGGGGAAGACATACAGGATATATTAGTTGCTTTCGGGAGATCTTTATGGGCTTTTGATGGTGAACAGGGCACATCATCGGCTATAAGTACGGAATGGGCAAATGAAATTAATCTTGATTACAGAACATGGTCATCCCCTTCTTTGGCAGATATAGATGGAGATGCAACTCTAGACTTGATAATAGGTAATATTGTAATCTCCACAAGTAAATCTGACATTAGGCCATTAGTAGATGGTCGAAGTATAGAATTTAATCCCAGTGAACCTGAACCCGGAGAAGTTGTTACAGTTACAGCTTTCTTTGAAAATGCAGGGACAACTGAAACAGAAGATGGAGTAGATGCGGTACTGTATGCTGATGGTAGTGAAATTGGAAGATATCGGTCAGGAAATATGCAACCCATCAATCCTACCGGTTCAGGAACATTTGAGAGTTTTGACGTAGAATGGAACGGAGGTTTGGGGGAACATGAATTTGAACTAAAACTAGATCCATACCAAAATATATCTCAAACACGTTATGATAATGACATGCAGAAAAAAATGCTATCAATTGTTCCTACTTACAATGCAACTTTTGAAATTTCCACAGATCCTATTAGAGTCAATCCGGGCGAAAGTGTTGTTACCAAACCAACTGTGAGGTCAACAGGTAGACTTGCAGGAACATGGAGTTTGGATATAGATTCTACCAGTCTTCCTGATGGATGGGATTGGAGTGTTGATTCCAATAGCATAACAGGAGTTGAAATTGGAGTAGATGAATCCTGGAATCCTGAAATAACAATAATTGCACCGAGTACGGCCTTGGGTTCAGATTCAGGATATTTAGTTCTAGAATTATTTCTTGATGAAGATAACAATATTAGTGTTACAACAACCTTACCGAT
>NTJP01000001.1 GCA_002457145.1 Marine Group II euryarchaeote MED-G38 | reverse complement strand
CCTGCATCTGAACCTATACAATCTGCAGAACTTTGCGAACCTGTATTAGGATTATAAGTTCCGCCAGAGCATGCATATTGAGAACTAGAACCCGTGGTGTGGACATAGTAACCAGCATTAGCATCATCACACTTGTCCATTCCAGATAAAATTTGGAAAGTTCCAATCGAACATGGTTCTTGTGATGTAGCCCCATCACTGGAAACATAATATCCCGGGCTTGCGGGTATTTTGATTATACTACCTGGTATATCAACATAAAAACCAACTGTTGCTGGTTGACAAGAATATCTTCCATATTCTCCTACAGAACAAGATACTGCTATTGCAGGATTATTATCATCTACGTCTTGTCCTGAAGGGACTCCGTCTCCATCTGAATCTCCTATTATGTGAGTATCAAATATATTCAATTGAGAGTCATCATCCAAATCTCTTTCTGCTGCATTAATATATGACCATCTATCTATTGATAAGCTAGTTGGTGATGAAGTCATTGAGATAGAATTGCTAGATGAACCGCCCCAGCAAGACAATAAATCATCATTCATTGATGAACAAGAATAGTTTCCGCCAGATGCTATTGTAATTGGAAACTTTGCACCTGAAAAAATAACTTGAGCTGGGGATGTTTGATCTACAGTGGAGCCAATTCCCAATTGCCCTTCGGAATTATCTCCCCAGCAACTTAAGGCATTAGAATTATCTAAAGTACAGGTATGGGAGCCCCCCAAAGAAATGGTATTTGAGCCAGAAGATATTGATAATGGAGAACTAGAATCTGTATTTGTCCCATCGCCTAATTGCCCTTCCGAGTTATCTCCCCAGCAATATAAACTTGAGTCGGATAATATTGAACAAGTGTGCATATTACCAGAAGAAACGGCAACTGGACTTGGACTTAGAGAAATTGTAGTAGGGTTAGGGCGATCAATATTTGTCCCATCGCCTAATTGCCCTTCCGAGTTATCTCCCCAGCATTTTAGAAGTGGATCATTAATCACAGCACAGGTGTGATGTGCACCAGTAGAAATCCCTAATACTTTACTAGAGCCTAAATTTACGTCTGAAGGAATTGTTGAGTAGTCCGAATTGGCCCCATCTCCCAATTGTCCTTCAGAATTATCTCCCCAGCATTTTAATGTTGCAGTTACTAAAACAACACAAGTATGCTTTAATCCAGAGGAGACGGAAATAGGAATTTCAGAATCTAAATCTACATTAACGGGTATATTTGAATTAAATGTAGTACCATCTCCTAATTGTCCAACAGAATTATCTCCCCAGCATTTCAAACTAGCATCATCAAGTATTGCACAAGTATGCTCTTGTCCTGCAGAAATCGAAATCGCGGTGCGACCAGTTCCTAAGTCAACTGGCGTCATAGTCTGGCGCTCTATTGTAGTTCCATCTCCCAGTTGTCCTTTGTTATTATCTCCCCAGCATCTCATTGAAGAATCATCAAGTATTGCACAAACGTGATTTGCTCCAACAGCAATGGTGGTTTCAGTAAATATTGACCCTTCTTGGAAACCAGCTTCTTGAAGACTACCTGATACTGGCTGACTCATATCTGTTAGCATATAATTTCCACTTGTTGCTATTGAGAAATTTTGAGGGCCTTCGGGGATATTTGTCCCGGTTACGATTATCTCCCAATCTCCGGCATCTGGATTAGAGACTGTCATGCCAAGTAAATTATTTAAATCTCCATTTTCTTCACCCCATATGTTTCCAGAAGGATCTTTGAGTGTGAGATCTAAATCATTCACCAGACACTGTATAGCGCATGAGGTCACTGCAATATTTGGACTATCAGTCCATGAAAGTACTACTCTGAAATCAGGAGTCCCAATAGGTATAGTTAGTCTCAAAGATTTTGTTTCAGAAGTTTCGATATCTAGACGATCTACAAATGAGCTATTAATAGCTTGGGCGACATCTATCCTGCCCCATCCTTCATGATTATTCGGTACTGTTTGGGCGGCAGCATTGAGTGGTACTGATGATGAGGGCGCGTATTGCCCTTCCATATCTACAGCTGTTGCAGAAAATATTCCCTTAATCAAAGCAGAGCTTGGAGAAGAATATCCAATACCATTTAGATACTGTATTAATTGAGCAGAAGCTCCTGCTGCTATTGGAGTTGCCATTGAAGTTCCAGACTTATAGGTGTAATCATTATTTGAACTCAGAGGGTTGGTGTTTACATCCGTATCATCTTGTGAGTAAACAGATATAACACGAGTTCCGGGTGCAACCAAATCAGGTTTTATCCTGCCGTCTTGAGAAGGGCCCCTATTAGAATTACACCATATTCCTTCGATGTTATTTGACTCATAATCATTATTTATCGGATCTACAGGGAACTTATTTCCTGGATACATATTACATTGAACTCCTAATTCAGGCCTCCAGTTTTCAGAAGCACCAATCGAAAAACCATTCTTTGAAACAGCTTGAGGTTGTATCCAAGAAGTATCTATTTCTCCGCTTGAATCTGAATCCTTGCCTTCATTTCCCAACGCAAAAAGAATTACAAGATCATCATATTGATACGCTCCTTGATCTATTTGTTTACTGAATGAAGTGTAGTAATTAGGCCCATATAGGTCAGATCCCCCTTGGCCGTTACTATAAGTGCAGTCAGCGGGATCTGGACATACATATCGCGGATCTGCGCCCCATGAGTTTGTTTGAACTCTGGCTCCTGCTTCATACGCAGGCCCGAATAGAGTGTTGATGTAATCAACAGGGGTGCTAAGGCCGGGGTCGCAACCAACTTCAAGCTCCATGGCATAAAACCACAATTCTGCTTCATAAGCCATTCCTTTGTATAGTCCTGCTGAGTTAGAACCATCTCCCAGAACAGAACCTGCGACATGCGTTCCATGCCCTTTCCCTCCATCATGAGGATCGTTATCATTACAATTCGAATACCATTGGGAAGAACCAGAAATAACGGTTTTTATTCTCCCTTGAAAATCACTATTTATTGTCGGGTTTGCAGCATTACATGTCTCTATACTGTTGCATTCATTTGCATTGTCTAGGCCAGTATCTGCTACGGCGATAACCATTCCATCACCAGTCAGTGTGTTTGCAACCCCTCCCATGTAACTTGAGTCCCACAATAAATTAGAATGAATAATATTAGCAGCCTGATCATCAAAAGATACATCAGGATATGTAGGTTCAATCCACTCTACAAAAGATTGTTGTGAAAGCCATGTAATTTGTTTCTCATCAACTATAACTGATGAATATACTCCAGAAATCATCTTTACATCAATTCCTTCGGAAACTAAATGATTTCCTTGATCATCGCCGGATAAAACTAGATTGATGAAATATCTTTCTCCGTCCATCAATTGACCAAAATTAACACCATTAAGTATTGGGATAATATCAGGAGCCAATTTGTCCGTATTATCTAAACGGAATGTTCCTATTACTCCATAATCTGACAAAATAGTTGGCGACATTTTAGGGACATTACAGTGAAATCCTTGAGGAGGGAGATATGAATAACAATCAACTCCTATGGACTCTAATTGCTCTTTCCAATCAGAAGGAACAGGGTATTCATGAGCAAGAACATGCCATCCATTGATAATTGATTCTTCGGTTATGTCTTCCCAGTCATCAATTGGGACATAATATGCTGTCCTGTAAAATAGCCATGCCTCTCCTATATTGTTTATACCAGACCATCCGTGAGATGGATCAGAGATATCTTGTAAGCCAATAGGATGTTTATCTGGAACATAAATCATAGATTCTGTAGATTTTGAATTTTGATTTTCTTCTTGTAATATGGAGTAATCAGCAGATGTGGCGATTGTGAGAATTATTGGCGATAAAAAGATAAAAGTAAGTAATAATGAGATAGTGAAACCGGTCCTGCTCTCTCTACCCATGCCACTCCTACGTAGTAGGAGGACATTAAAATTACTGTTGATAAGTAAATCTTAACAGAACATTATTTCAGGCAATAAGTCAAAATAATTATTAAAATAATGGCGTATGCAGGAGTCATAAATATATGTATAGTCATTAACGGAGAGTCGTGAAAGAAGGCGAGGAATCTGAGATGCCTAGAAATGACATTGATTCCATACAAGGTGACGAAAGGAATAATAGAGAAAATTCCCTTAAAGAAAATGAAAATATAGTAATAGATAAAGAATTAGAAAAAATACGTAAGAGAAGGTTAAATTCAGATAAAACCTTTCTTGTAAATACAATTAGGCCTAGTACTAGCGATGATTACACACTAGTATTCGGCGTATTGGCCGGAATAATGTTTTTTGGAAGTGTTTTTATCGCATCATCAGGAGTTATTGCAGCCGAATCAATATTTGTAGATGATACCTTATCGGGAACAGTTTTTGATTCAGAAGATTGCTTAGATAAAAGAAATGTTATGTATTTTGAAATATATTCTATTGATGAAAATATTAGAGTAAAAACTCAAAATATTGATTCTGAAAAAAGTACTATAATGATAGTTAATTTAGATAATAATGAAAATAATACAACAAATTATTTTGGGGGCTTAGGGAATCAGGAAATAACCCTACATTCTGAAGATATTGATGATGGCAATTATATGGTTTATTTAGAAGTTTATATTTGGGATGAAATAGTTAATCTTTCACATTTAACTCAGGAACAATTATCCAGTTATGCTAATGATAGTAGCCATGTCAACTATCTTCATAAGGAAGTTAAGTTGCATATGGAAAGTAGAGTAACTAATGAAATTCCACTGATAAAACTAATTACTTTTGGTAAATTTGGAAACTCAGAAGTGCAAAAAATTCCCGAAATTATTGATGATGAGGAAAGAGCATGTATGTCATTTCAACAATTAGGAATTTGGGGTTGGGCATTAATGGGTCTAGAATGGGCCGGAGGGAGAGAGACTGCTATGTTGACTGGGGGCAGCGCAGGAGTTCCCCCTTGGTGGTTGGCTTCAGTATCTCTTGGAATGTCAATATTTTTCTTATGTGTTCAATATCCGCTTATGCATAGACTATATCATAGAGATGTAGATGATTTATTATCAACCAAACAGATGAAAAGATTGATTCAAAGGACCGTTGAAAAATCTGCAGAAGAATTTGGAATAAAAATTGATTTGGCAGGTTTTAAGATACAAGATCGAAGTCTTTCAGTTGATGCTTTGGTTCCTTATAGAACCAGTGGTAAGACGATAGTTGCACCCACAGAAGTAAAAACAAAGATGATTACTGATATTTTAGAAGAATTCGCGATATTTGGAGAAATGCGTCCGATTCAATTAAAATCTGTTTGTATAGACAAAGCTGGAAATAAATTGTCCAATATCATCATTGACTCTGAAATGATAGTTACCAATTTTGGAGAGATACCATTATCTGAAGATTATAGTGAATTCTTCTCATCAATAGGTAAATTTGGTAAATTAGAAGAAGAGTTTAGGCACGTGATGAAAAAATGGTTTAAAAATAATAATTTAATAGATTACGGATCGGCGATAATGGCAGATGGAGATTCAGTTTTCATCAGAATTATATACAGGCCTCAGCAAAGTTTTGCTTATTTTCTTTTCAAATCTAATTTCAAGGATCTCCAAGTTGATTTATATGAGTTGTTAAATGATAAATTAAGTGAATATATTGGAGAAAGAACTCTGATAGTTAGTGCCAGAAATGAGAAATCGACATTAGCTGATTATGCTAATCCAGGCAGGGTTGAGCAAGGCAGTGATGAATTAACAGGTGAAGCCATGGTAGCAAAAAGAGGAGGAATTCCAGGTGCTCTTTTACAAAATCCGTTCATGGGAGATATTTTATCCTCTGTAGAATATGTCGCATTAAAAAATCGTAAAAGAATAGATAAATATGGTTTTTGGGGATTAATAGTATTTGTCTGGATTCCTTTCATGGCAAGTGGAGTACTAGTAGGGGCAATGCTTGGACTTGTTGCTAGAATGAGATTTGAGAGAGTTTTGGCAGCATGTCTATTTGGAGGGACTGCTGCTTCGATAACTTGGGCATATAGTGCTAAAGGAATAATAGAATTCATGGAAAAATACCATGCTGAAGCATTCATACCATTCCTTATATTCTTAGTTTTTGCATTTACCATAATTCATTTAAGAAATAATAAAAGACGTAGAAGAGAAGAATTATTCAGAGATTCAATGTCATTTTTTTCAGGTAATTAAAGAAGGTATTTAGATGAAGAAATTACTCAAAATGGAAAACATAGAACGCTATTATGAGACTCCAGCCGGTGTAGTTAAAGCGCTTGACGGCATAAATATTGATATTCATGAAGGTGAGAGAGTCATTCTACTCGGCCCCTCTGGTTCCGGTAAAACGACACTTCTCAACTGTTTTTCTGCGCTAGATAGTCCAACTAATGGAAAATACACATTCAAAGAGAATAAAGTTCCTAGGCATAATTCGGAAAAAATGACCTCATTTAGAAGGGAGAATATAGGATATGTGTTTCAATTTTTCAATCTTCTTCAAGATCTAACGGTCATGGAAAATATATTATTAATACAGGAATTAGCTGGTGAAAGAGATTCTGAAAGAGCCGAACAATTACTTACTTTGGTCGGCCTGGAATCTGAAAAGGATAGGTTTCCTGGAGAAATTAGCGGAGGCCAACAACAGCGAGTAGCCATAGCACGTAGTATTGCAAAAAAACCAACTCTTCTTTTAGGTGATGAGTTAACGGGAAATCTCGATACAGAAACCTCTGACAAAGTGATGCAGGTATTAGTTGAGGCTTGTTCGGATGAGGAGATTACCTTGATAATTGTTACACATGATGAGTCTCTTGTCAAATATGCAACTAGAGTAATCAGAATCGATAGTGGAAAGATAGTATCAGATGAGCAAGTCGATCATTAATTTTCTATAGAAGGTGATAATATTCTACGATTTTTTGTGATTTTTGGAATGATATCAAACTTTCTAATTGGAGGGTCGTCTAACCTTCTTACAAAAAGACTTGCAAGGAGTTTATCTAGGACAAAATTACGTACAGCTGCAGTCATTGGAATGATATTTGTCGGAGTCTTTGCAGGAATTGCATTCGGCGGATATTCTGCTAACTTAGAGCCTATGTATGACTCCGTGTATGAGGATTCTGATTCGGGCGCAAATCTTGCAGATTTGTGGATTGATAATAAAACCAGAACCTGGACTAATGACCAAGTTCAATCACTATGTACAGAAGCAGAATCTATCTGGCCTAGTGGATACAATATTCTAGATGCCTGTGAAGGAAGAATGATAATTAATGGTGTAATGTTTCATATTGATGAGAATTCAGAAGAGAATGTCATCAATTCTGTATGGCATGGAATATCTCCTGAAGATGAAATTGATAGATTATGGTTTCCAGAAGGTCATTCAGAAGGTTATCCAGCTACGAATGCCGATGAAATAGTAATTGATGCCCATGTCAAAGAAGCATTATCCTTAGAATTAGGAAATACCGTCACCATAGGATCTGGGAATGGGATTATGGATTTTACCATTGTAGGTTTTGCTTACCATCCATTGCATATTTATATGGCCCCAGAGGGTTCTCTTTTTCCCCCTGAATCAGGGCAGTATGTTACTGGTTATTTGTCCCATCTTGGTATGCACAGGTTGACTGGCGAATCGCTCGGAACAGCAAATACCATAATGTTTGATATCGAAGGTACGCCCTCATTTGATTTACCTGATACTGAAACATATGAAGGGGATGAGATAGATATTGCCAAATCTTCATTGACTGAATCCATGCAAGAGACCGGATTGGATGGAAGAATACGTGATCGAGGGCAAGTTGAGTCTGTTGAAATAATGAGACAGGATCTCGAAGGGGCTAAAAAAATGGCAGCTCCATTCACTATTTTAATTCAATTTATAGCAGCCATAACTATCTCACTCAACTTACAGAGATTAGTCCAAAGTCAAACTCGTGAGATAGCAATATTAAGAACTCTTGGAATACCTCAAAATTCAATAATGCAGGGGTATTTAATTGCACCTATTGGCATAGGTTTTGTGGGTTGTTTACTCGGCTCCCTAGTAGGCCCTTACGGAATGAATGGTATGTTGAATTTCTATGAACAAATAGTTGGTATACCAATTATCGAGAGAACTATACCATTGGAAATATATGCATCAATTATTGGTTTAACGATGTTTATTGTCATTATTTCGGGAGTTTTTCCAGCATGGAAAGCAACACGGATTGATCCTCTGGAGATCCTTGGAGGAAAATCTGAGATACGAGTTGGCTCAAAACGATTACACTCACTTACCAGTTGGCTCCCTTCTCTTCTAGGTCTATCTATTCGTTCAAGCCTTAGGAAACCTGTCAGATTAGGTATGACATTTTTGGCAGTTGGAATTTCATTAATGCTTGCAGGATCTATTCAAATGATGACTGTAGGTCTTCAGGATACAATAGTTGGTGGATTACGAGAAGGACAAACATGGGATGCTCAAGTATACATTCAATCGGACGGAGAATCTGAAGTAATAGATTGGGCGGAAGAAAATGGTGCTTCTTATGAAATTATTATTGAGGCTCCGATAGGAACCATATTAGATTCAAATATTCAAAGGAGTATTACTCTAGTGGGCCTTAATAGTTATTCAGAGGGAGAATCTATGCGTAGTGTAGAAATTATAGAAGGGGAAATCCCAATTCCTGGGAGTTCTGTTTTACAGGTCATTATGGATGAAGGATCATTAGAAATGACCGGATGGTCAATAGAAAATAAATATTTAATTTTAGTTGGAGGTTCAGAAATAGAAGTTGAAATAGTAGGTTCAGCCAGAGGAGAAATTACCCGTACAATATTCTTTTTACAATCCGATTTAGCTAATATTATTGGAATTAATGCCACATCAGTATATCTTAATCTACCATCAGATGTCCAGATAAATGAGAACCTAGGAGAGATATCTAGTGGAATCCAAGAAAGAGAAGACTTACTCCGTGGCATCGAAGATTTACTAGAACAGCAAACCCAAGTTCTTGGTGCAATAATGGGATTAGGAATTCTATTTACTTTAGCTGTAATGTTCAACACCATGATTATGAATATCGCTGAGAGAGATTTTGAACTTGCTACATTGAGAGTATTAGGAGCTTCTACATCTAGCCTTGGAATAATGCTTCTCTTTGAAAGTATATTGATAGGAATGATTGGAGGATTAGTAGGGATACTTTTTGCATTTGGAGGGGCAGTAGGTCTTGCTTCATCTTTATCTAGTTGGCAATTCTTCTTCCCAGTAGTTCTTGTCCCAAGTGTTGCCATACAACTAATGACTATTGTTTTATTAATTTCAGTATCAATGACCCCAATAGGCATTTATAGACTTAGAAAAATGAATCTGGTTGAAAAAGTAAAAGATTTATCTCAATGAGGAATTAGGAATGCGTATTGTAACTTGGAATCTAAATGGGATCAGGGCAGCAAGTCGTAAAGGTCTTGATGATTATATTGAAAAAATAGATAGTGATATTTGGCTTTTTCAAGAGGTTAGAGCCTTACCTGAACAGATGCCAGATGGTTGGATGCCACCAAAAGATCATGATGTGATTTGGCATCCAGCTCAAAAAAAGGGATATTCTGGAGTTTCGACTTGGTCTAGAGTGGGGATATCTGAACAGGGCCGCGGCATTTCAACTACTGTTGATATGGAAGACTCTGAAGGAAGAGTACTACACACAAAACATGGTAATTTACACTGTATTAACATATATCTACCAAATGGCGGAGCCAATGTTGAGAGGCAAAGATTCAAGGATAAGTGGTTGGAGGATTTACTTATTTGGGCTAAAAAATTTATAGATATTGATGAACCAGTACTTCTATGTGGTGATTTGAATATTGCCCATACTGAAAATGATATATGGAATCCTTCGGGTAATCGAAATACTTCAGGATTTCTTGAACATGAGAGAGAGTGGTTTACACGATTCTTGGCAACGGGTTGGTATGATTTACTAAGAATAGAATATGCAGGAAAAAAAGGACCATATTCTTGGTGGTCCAACAGAGGTCAGGCTAGAACATTGAATAGAGGTTGGCGGATAGATTATATTTTAGCCAATGAAGCTGCGTATAATGTTTTTGATAAAATAAGCATACTTAGAGAAGGGGGTTTGAAAGTTTCCGATCATGCCCCAATGATAGTAGATTTGAAAATCTAATAATTTCAAATATCCTGAAAAATATATTAAATAAAAAAACGAAGTTTTTCAAGAAGGTAGTCCTTGGGAAGTATATGTCAGAAGGTCTCGAAAGACGGCTTGATATGATTTTGCCAGGTGGCAAAGGAGTTTGGATACCCATGGATCATGGTATTTCGCAGTATCCAGAAGATGGTTTAGAAAATATTGATGAAATAATTACAGAACTTATTGATGCCGAAGTAGATGCAATTGTAGTACATAAAGGCGTATTAAGTCATCAAATGAGCATTAGAAAATGGAATAGGTTTGTTTGTCATGTTTCAGCGTCAACAATAAACGGAGGAAATAGATCGGGCGAGAAAGTTAGTATTGCAACGGCTGAGGAGTGTTTAGATAGAGGTGCCATTGGAGTTTCTGGACAAATAAATATAGGAGAGGATAATGAGGCTGATATGATAATAGAAATCGGGGATTTGACTACAGATTCATGGGCCCTAAAAATGCCAGTTCTTGGAATGATGTATCCTCGTGGACCAAATCTCATAATATCTGAAGATGATCAAACAAATGGAGTAGCTCACGCGGCTAGATTGGCATGGGAAATTGGATGTAATGTAGTTAAAGTACCCTGGACAGGATCTGTAGAAAGTTTTCAAAAGGTTACTGAAGCAGTCCCAATACCTGTCCTTATTGCTGGAGGCTCCAAAGGAGTTACTTTTGTAGAACTACTAAAGATTGTGGAACAATCTATTTTGGCAGGAGGCAGTGGGGTATGTATTGGAAGGCAAGTTTTTGGTAGTAAAAGGCCAGGATTGAATGTTAGAGCTCTTAGAGCAATAGTACATGAAGGAATGAGTGCAAAAGAGGCCATGGAACTTTTAGAGGAGTAGAAATGGAACTATGGATAGATTGTTCAAATGGATGTTCTGAAGAATTATCTACTTCAGCAGATAGAATTTGGAAAGGAGATTTTCCGGATGTTGCAGATATATTGTTAGAAGATAAAAAAAGTCAAGAAGAGGCTTTGTCAATGATTGGTTTAGTTCCTTGGATATTAGTTAGATGTACAAAATGGACAATGATTCCTTTGGAAAATTTAATTTCAGAGTCAATGGGGACAGGTACAAAAATAGCGGTTTTTATAAATAATAAGATTGAAATTACTGGTGCTATTTTTGCTCTTGAACATGGAGTAGACGCGTTATTAATACCCAATGATAGAGAAATATGGAATGAAGCATTAAGACTAAAGGAGCATAAAATAGTAAATATTCCAATAGAGGACACTGAAAATAAAAAATTGAGTGCTGCTGAAATAATATCTGTTGAGCCAGGTGGCTTTGGCGAAAGAGTTTGTATAGATTTAATTGAAAGATTAGAACAAGGAGAAGGTGCTTTGGTTGGTTCGGCGTCTAATGCATTAAGCCTTATACATGGTGAAACAATGGATTCTGAATTTGTCCCTTCTAGACCATTTAGGATAAATGTAGGCGCCATACACTCGTATATTTTGATGAAAGATGATAAGACAAAATATCTTAGCGAATTAATTTCAGGAGATGAGATAAAAATCATCAATCAATATGGTAGAGAAAGATTTGCAGTAATAGGTAGAATAAAAATTGAGAGAAGGCCTTTTTTAAAAATTACATATGTTAACGAGGAAATAAAAGGACATATAATTATTCAACAAGCGGAAACTGTACGGTTGATTGATGATTCAGGGATGGTTATATCTGTAACAGATATAAAAATTGGCGATAAGATTATGATAATGCAAGACTCAAAAATGAGGCATATTGGTAATCCCATTGAAGGAGAGGTTAGAGAAATATGAAGGTCTTGGGAAAAGGAGAGGCCAGAGGCGGAGTTTCTATTTTACATGCTCTTGGAACAGGAAAGGGTTGTTCAATTGGAGTTAATTTACTAACAAGAGTAGAATTAATAGATAAGAAATATGAAAATTCGCAAGACGAACATAATCTATTGAAATCCGTCATAGAATGTTGGAAAGAAGAAGGATTTCCCATACCCAAAGAATATGGATGGAAGATTTCGAGTGAAATTCCAATAGGGCAGGGACTAAAATCTAGTTCAGCACTAGCGTGTGCTGCAATAAAATCTCTCGATTCTGCATCTTGGACTAAACTAAATAATTTTGAAATTATTGATTTAGCAGTAAAGGCACAGAAAAAATCGGGATGTACAATTACGGGCAGCATAGATGACTCATGGAGTTCTATAACAGAAGGTTGGAAATTGATTGATTCAACCAAGATGGCTTCCGAATCAATAATATCTGAAGGCCATATAGAAGAGCCTTTATCTGTTTTAATTGCGATAAGAGGGAGTAGGATATCCAAGATAGATATTCCTTCTTTTGAAGGTTATCAAACCCTATTTAGTAGAGCATTACAATTAATTAAAAAAGGAGATATTTTAGAAGCCCTGACAACTAACGGCATAGGAGTTGCTGCTGCAAATAATGATGATGAGGCAATAAAAATATGTAATTTGGCAATAGCAAGTGGCGCCGTGGCTGCAGGAATCTCAGGATCAGGTCCTGCCATCAGTATTATTTGCTATGAAAATGAAATAGAAATTATATCTGAAATAATTAATAGATTTCAGATGGGTTTGATAAGGACTACTTTTCACAATGTAACAATAGGAGAGTAAACTAATGGGCATGGGACTTGGAGAAAGACTGCGAATTACTTTATTTGGAGAAAGTCATGGTAAATGTGTAGGAGTGCTCATAGAAGGAGTACCTCCGGGAACGGAAATAGATAATCAAAAGTTGGCAGAGGATATTGAAAGACGTAGGCCTGGCCGAAAAGGACTATCCACTAGAAAGGAATTAGATAAATGTGAAATTTTATCTGGAGTACATGAAGGAAAGGCTACTGGATGGCCAATATTATTACTTACAATGAATTCAGATGTAAAATCATCTGATTATTCGTTTTTACCTGATCAACCAAGACCTGGGCATGCAGATATGGTAGAATATGTGCGTTCAAGTGGTGTAAATGATCCAAGAGGAGGCGGATCTCAGTCAGCACGTTTGACATTTGGAATTGTTGCTGCAGGAAGTCAGGTTAGAAGTATGTTAGAAAAGATAGGTTGGAAATGTACTGCACATTTACTAAAAGTCGGAAATATTTCTGCTAAGCAGTTATTTGAATTGGATAGAGAGAAGAAATTAAACCAGGATAGTAATATGGGAAGATTGAATTGTAGAGATGTTGAAGCGGCAGAAACTATGTCAAATTATTTAGAAGAAATAAGAATGAGTAAAGACACGATTGGTTCTGTAGTTGAATTATTAATAGAAGGTTTACCTATTGGAGTAGGAGAGCCTTGGTTCGATGGTTTAGAACCATCATTAGCCCGAGGTTTGATGGCAATTCCTGGAGCTCGTGCAGTAGAATTTTCACATGGTACAAAATCTTCATTAATGCGCGGATCAGAACATAATGATGTATGGTTAGCAGGAAAAAAAAGTCCTTTCCTGAAAGGATCAGATGAAGGATTTGCTGATGGTGCTTTAGGGGGACGTTCAACAGGAGCACCCATGAATGTAAAAATCCATTTCAAACCACCTAGTAGCATACCCCGAGAACAATTTACATTACACCTACCGAGTAATGAAGTTAGATCATTAAAAGTTGGTGGAAGGCATGATCCAGTCTTGGGCCCTAGAGCGGTCCCTGTAGTAGAGGCAGTTGCAATGCTAATATTGGCTGATTTAGGCATTATTGGTGAATATATTAAATAATGTTAATTTGGTTTTTTATCCCTAAATTGTTGTATCCTAAGTGGCAAATTAACAGCGAAAGCACCTGCTATAATCATAAAAATTACCATAGTTCCTAAAGCAACCCCATATACGCTAGTTAGTTCTACACTTTCTCTTAATCTACTTGCTGAAACCGGATCTATTACGCCAATTATTGCAGGAATTATACGATTAATGAATAAAGTTAGTAGAGCAACAATTCCTGCTATAGAAGGAGCAATCATCAAAGATTTATGATAGCGAGATGTAATTTTCTGTATGCCCATTACATATACTTCTCCAGTTCTAATGGAAGTATCTAACATTGAGAATCTAATTATGCCACTAGAAAGTTCGATGAACATAACCAAAAATACCGCATAAAGAACTAGAAGAAATTTTTGTGCAATTTCCCCCTCGGGAAGGAAATTTAACCCAAATTCTACTTTACTCCCGGCAAATCTTATTGTTACAATGATTAACATAAAATAAGAAACTAGTAAAGCTCTTTGATCTCGCTGGAAAACACCATACATTCCACCTATAAGGCCGATTCCTATTATTATAAAGTGTAATAATCCACCGAAAAACCCTAAACCAATCATATTAGAAACTGTAAACCATGCTGTACCGGTTACTGGTGTAATCATGAAAGTCAGGAAACACAATAAAACCAAAGTAATTGATGAAGCCAATTGTAATGAAGAGACCATCTTATCTGGGGGAAGAAATTTCATTGAACTGATTACTGGGCCTCCGAAAATTGACTCAACCCAACCTGGGACATGGACTTCGGGTATCGCATCAATCGGAATTTCCGTATTTTGCTTTTGCCTCCCAGCAGCAGCCTTTCTACTTGGGGCAGAAGATCTTAATGTAGTACTGTCATACAAATGTGCAGTATCACTAGCCTGAGGATTTTTCTTTTCAGCCATAAAAATACCTCAAAATCCTCTAGCCCCGGTTAGGGCAGTATTAAGCATCATATCTGGCTCCCAATCCATGACATAAGCGCCCAAACCCCTTAATTCTGCCATTAAAATGTCCCTCTCAGTCTTAAGAACTTCATATCCAGTTCTATCCAACCTCCTGGCATCGAACTCAAATTCGAGGCTGCTGGGGGACAATATGGTAACTTCAAAATTTCTTGATCTCAAATCCCTAACAGCGTCAACTATTGTGGGATCTTCTTCAAGAGGAGATAATAATATTACTGGACTACCTCTGTTGATATGAGGCATTATTCTATTAGTTACAATTTTCAAAGGAGTATTTCCTTTTGCCATTGAACCAGCTAATTTAGTCAGCAGTACATATAATTGTTTTTTTCCAGTATCTCTATCCACAGATGTTATTTCATCTCCATATAATACTAGACCTACAGAATCTCTTCTAGACAAGAAATACTGCGAAAGACTAGCTGCAGCTCTTGTACTATATACCAAAGAATTCCTACTAACTGGACCTGTCTCGCTTATCTTTCTACTGTCAAGAATTATGATAATATCACTAACTGCGTCCTTTTCAAATTCATTTACCATCATCTTTCCGTCTTGCCTTGCAGTGGCCTTCCAATTTACTTTCTTCATAGGATCTCCAGGGATATATTCCCTTAGATTATAGAAATTTGAACCTTCTCCAGGATTTCTAATATTAACAGCACCAGTAAAAATCTTGGGAACTCTACTCTTAATCATTGCATCTTTAATATCTTCCATTTTAGGGAAAACGAGAAAATCTTCATACAGATGTATCTCCTTTTCATTATGGAATAGCCCAAAAGCATCTTGTACCCTTACACAAACAGGACCAATAGTATAAAATCCTCTTAATGGAGTTTCTATTGTGTATGAAATTTCAGTTTCTCTTTGTGGGCCCAATTCCATCAAAACATAATTGGCGCCTTTCTTGATTCTCATAACTTCGGGAACACGGTCTCTGACTTCTAATACCTTAGACGTGTTAGATCTATTTTGGAGCCTTAGAGAAACATCAATTTCACCGTCTTCAAAAATTCTTGAAGAAGAAACCTTACGCATGGCTAAAATATTTTGAAGTTCTACGCCTTCATCGTTTTGGGTATCATCTATCCTTCTACCAGAAGACGATACATCTGCATGACTAGTGCGGAATGCAGCCCAAGTCAAAAATGATAGTAAAACTACAGCAACTGTGACTAATTGTTGGTTACGTAGAACTAATCCCAAGAGATAGAGAGCTACCGCTAAAGACGCGAACATCGCAGATTTTCTACTCCATGCCATAATCCCAAAAACTCCGTCAGACAAATTAAACAGTTGGAACTGGAACGGTTCTCAATATTTCCTTGATTATATCTTCAGTGTTTACTCCCTTAATCTGATGCTCAGGCTTGAGAATTAAACGGTGAGCTATTGCTAAGTTTGCTATTGATTTAACATCATCTGGTGTAACGAAATCTCGGCCACGCATTGCTGCAGCTGCACGACTAGTTTTCAATAGAGCTTGAGAACCACGAGGGGATGAACCGACTAAAACTTGATTATGTTCACGAGTTTGGGTAACTATTTCTACCATATACATCCTAACTGCAGGATCAACGTAAACATCTTCTATTGCTTGCTGCATTGCGACGACGCGTGCAGGATCAGTAATAGTTTCAACTTCAACTGCATCTTTCTTTCTAGCGATACGTCGGGAAAGAATTTCGTCTTCATCTGAACGACTGGGATAGCCAACACTCATCTTGAACATAAATCTATCAAGTTGCGCTTCTGGTAGCGGGTAGGTACCTTCTTGTTCAACTGGATTTTGAGTTGCCATAGTTAAGAATGGGGCTGGTAATTTATGAGTTACTGTACCTATAGTAACCTGTTTCTCTTGCATAGCCTCCAATAGAGCTGCTTGAGTTTTTGGAGGGGCTCGATTAATCTCATCGGATAATAGAAGATTGCAGAATATAGGGCCTGGCTTAAATGTAAATTCACCTTTTTTGGCATCATAAATATTTGTTCCTGTAATATCTGCAGGTAACAAATCAGGAGTAAATTGTACTCTCTTGAAATCACAACCTAACGCATCTGCGAAAGTATTAGTCATTAGTGTCTTAGCTAGACCAGGATAATCTTCGAAAAGAAGATTGCCATTAGAAAGAATATTTACTAATACGTTATCAATTACGTGCGCCTTACCGATAATTACTTTCTGAACTTCTGTACCGATTGCTTGCGCAATTGCTCCAACTGCAGTTAATTTTTCGTTCGTTTTAGATGTACCGCGGGCTTCCGCTGCTTTTTTCGCATAAGTTGCATCTGTGGCATTTGAGGGCGGTGCTGGGGGTGCATCTACTGGCGGTGTTGCATTCATATTTATTTCTCCATTTGATTAATTTTTCTTACCCCAACGACGAATTGCCTGCATCAACTGGCGTAACTCCTTGGGCGTGTATGTACGGCTTTGGCTATAAGCCAATTCCACAAGACGTGGGTCTCCAATCATTGACTGGACTTCCGCCGGAGGTTTTGTTGCCATTTGATCACGGGATAAATCGTGATGGACTCTTATTTTTGTAAATAGGGCCTGTTGGACACGGGTCCTGTATGTTTTGGGATCTAATTTACCAGGCCTTTCAGAGAATCTAGTTAAATCGAAAACATGCCTCCAATTTTCTTTTTGTGGCACTACCATCATTGCTACTAACAACAATAAACCGACATTGAGAACTACTAACCACTTCAAAAAGGTATTAGAGGTTAACAAAACAATTGTCCCCATTGTCTCTACGAAAGGAGCAGAAATAACGCCTGTAATATGACGACTTTCATCAAATACTATCTGAAAATTTGATTTGTCTCCTGCAAAATCTCCATTCGTAATTTTGGCGGATAATTCAGAATTATCAAATTCCATCATATCATATATTAATGCATCAAAATAATTATTATTTCCTAACCAATCACTGTTACTATTGATTTCCTGATTCCAACAGTTTTCAACAATACATGATTCTCTCAATCCTGTTTTCTTTGCTTCATCCAATGTCCACAGACGGTTAGAGAATGCTTCTTCATCTGCAACGAAAGTTATACTACCGGAAACAGAAAGTTCTCCTACTCCTCCTGAAAGAGTATTTCCACTGCCTCCACTACTTACTTGGTCAAGTACTGAAATATTATGATAATCAAATCTCATCATTAATTTTAAATCTCCAGGAGCAGGATTGAGTGGATCTCCAGGATCTCCATTTCCTTGTGTATCGATGAATGCGGATGTAGAGGCAGCACCGAGAGTCATGATTTCTCTATGATTGGGGTCTGTAGTATCTTTGGTAGATGGCTCAAATTTAAGCCCAGTAGGGGCCCTGAGCATTACAGGAATACGGCAGTCAATTGGATTATTGGTACTAAGACTAAATGCGGAACAACCTTGTCTCAAAGCGGCCGTGGACATACTTTCGACATCTTGGCCAACAGACGCTACAGTCCATACATTCCTCCATGTTACAATTTCGCCACCATTAGCATCTCTCTTTACTTGCCCGGATTCATCGAATTCAACCCAATGTTGATTTTCATCAAGGAGCCCCCCGATGAATTTTTCTTTATTTTCGTCATATTTGTAGTCAAAATAAGTTACTCCAAATTTCTTAGAAAGTAAATTTGCATTGGAATTATCGGATGCGACTATTACTTTTCCACCTTTTTCTGTAACAAACTTGTATATCTCCTCTGCTTCTGTTTCATCGATTGGTTTTTCTGGCCCAATAATCAACAACATAGTTCTATGAGGATCTTTCCAATCATTTACAAGCATTGGTGTTGACATAGTGTTTGCGATAAAATAATGTTCTTCATCGTCAAGACTATTGCGCATATCCGTTAATTGAGCCAATTGATAAATTTCGCTGTCCCCAGTTTCATAGGCAGAATATGCTGTCTCCTTTCCTGCGACAAATAACATTGGTAAAATCAACAGTAAAACTACGGTAACTGTAAGAGAGCTTACAACGATGGTGGAGAATCTTTCTTCATCAGTTTTTTCTCTAGCCATCTTAACCAACTCTAATTAAAATAAGCAGGTAGCACCTACAATACTGTGCGACAATAGAATTACAAATATATGTTATTGCCCAAAGTTTTTCAACAAAATTCAATTTATGTAGTTTAGTTTATTTTTTACATCTTTGTAGTACAATCTTTTTTATCTTTTTTTAGATTTATTGAGTATGATTCCTTCTAGTAAAAATAAGTGCAGATAGAACACAAGAAATTATGGAAATTACTCCTATTGAAGGTAGACTGGAACCAACAACTTCAGTAGTAGTCGTAGTATCATCTACAGGGCTGATAGAATTATCAACATTCGACAAAGTAGGATCTACCGTAATCTGGACTTCTTTACTGAAAAGAGAAGAAGAAGAGCCTGTATTCATAGCACCGTTAGAAGCTATTGAAACTTCTACTTTACAAGTCCTCTTTGGATGACTTTCAGAGGCAGTTAATTCTAAATCTGCTTGAACAGATTGGCCCGGATTAAGATTTTTAGTCAAAAGTGAATCTAGTCCATTATTAGGAGTTAAGAGTGGACAATTATCGGAAATATCTACTTCACCAACTCTATCTTCGATATTACCTTCATTAGTTACTGATACTCTCAAAGGAGTAGCAGTACCTGCATTCATTGGCCCAACTGGATCGGATATTTCCAAACCAAGAATATAGACTATAGGGATAATTAACTTTCCTTCTGCATCTTTTGAAGAGGGATTTAACTGTGGAGTTCCCTGTAATGAAACTACCTTAGCTGTTATTAGAAAATCTTCTTGTGTCTTAGCAGCAAAATCAATAACATCGATCTTCGATACCTCAAGATTAAATGATTCGTTAGAATTAGCGTTAACTGTGGCATCTAAAGGGCCAGAGTAAGTTCCTTGGAAAGGTCCTTCATATTCAAATTCTAGATCGATAGAAAGAGGTCCGTCATTAGATATGAAAAAAGTGATCGTTGCTTTTCCATCCTCAGAAATATCAAATGGATTGCTTGAATCATCATTTTCAAAATCTATTTCTATATCCCATGGATAAAGATCTCCTTGAGATTGAACAGAAGGTAGTGTATTCACGAGAAATAAAATTAATATTATCCAAGTAGAAGTTTTGATTACTGTTGACATATCACATCTCCAGTAAACCCTTGCTTGCACGTCTAGATAAAACTTTGACCATTTTTCTCCTATAAGAGGGTTGGAACCAAGTATTTAGAACAGGCTTGACCGATTTTCTTATTGATTCAGCTAGCTCCTCGACGCTATTTTCCCCAGACCAAGTGTCCAATATTCTCTGAGATTCTTCGGCATGGAAACGTGGTATTGGCTCTATTCCAGTAGTTGCAACGCGGATTTCAGAAGGTCCTGTTACTCCCTTTTTCCAAGATACTGCCACTCCTGCCTCTGGAAAGTCCCATGAATCGCGTTGAGTGAGTTTTTGGTAATCTCCTTCCCAATCGGATATATCATTCGGTAGGGTAATATGAGTTACTAATTCATCCTCAAGTAATATATTTTTTGTAATACCATCTAATTTGAAAAAATCATACATTGGGACTGATCTTTCGCCTTCTGGAGATGCCATATGAATAGTAGAGCCTAGGCACATCAATACAGGTGCTAAATCCGCTTGATAAGTCGCCACACAAAGAGTATTTTGATTTGGTATAACTCTACAATCAGCACCAGTTCCACAATCACATTTATGACAATAGTCAATTGACTCTCTCCATTCTTCTGATTGATTAAACCAAAAGCAGCGAGTGTCTAGACATATATTCCCTCCTAATGTAGCAGAACGTCTAATCATTACACTAGCAACTAAACTCGCAGACTTAGCGATTAAAGGATGAATTTCTGATGACTGCGATAAGTCATACAGTCTTGCCATTGCACCGATATGATTTTTTGAAATTTTATTTAAAATTTTGATTTTAGACAATGAAATAACATGTGGTTTTGTGTTTATATGCCATTTATAATTGGGAAGTAAGTCTGTACCTCCTGCAATCCAGTCATAATCTAAGTTTTCAGCCTTTAGACCTTTTACGATTTCGAAGGCTTCGTCTAAAGAAGATGGTGTATGAAGTTTGAATGGAGGCATTTTCAAGATAAATCACTCCTCTTTCTTCTTTCTACATGTTTCCATGCACTTCCTGCTAACCGAGGATTAATGAGATATTCTTCGTCAGGTACCACACGTATTTCCCATCTAGAATCTTGTTCATCCCCTGGTAATTCTGGATTCATCCCAAACAAGGCACCATTGTGATATGGAGTTTTTTCTTCTGATAGAATTCTATCCATATCTCTTTTAGAATGTTCAGAAGCCCTATTCAAAAGTGTAGATTGTAAATCAGAATACTTAAGAGAAGGATTGGGTAAATTAAGTGGATCATTCATTTTTAATTTTTTACATTTCTTCTCTATTTCTTTGTACAACCTATCGCCAGTTATTGGCAATTCATTTATCCTTATTCCAGAGGCATCATAAACGGCATTACAAACTGCTGGAAGTATTGGTAATAGAGGCCCTTCGCCTGCTTCTTTAGCTCCAAAAGGTCCTTCTAAATCATTAGATTCTACTATTATAGGGTTAACTTTTGGCATCTCATGGATACTGGGAATTTTATAATCTAGAAGATCAGGATTGAGAAGTTGACCTGCGCGACTATATTTCATCTCTTCACTCAATACTTGCCCTAATCCCATATGACAAGAGCCGATTATTTGTCCCTTGACGGAAAGTGGATTTAGAGCCTTACCACAATCGTGGGCAGCCCAAACTTCGAGTACTTTGGTTTGTCCTGTTTCCATATCTACTTTCACTTCAGCCACATAAGCAGAGAATGAGTAGGCAGGAGCGAGTCCTGCAGCAGCCCCTTTGTGGGCTCTTCCCATAGGAGGTGTCCGATATGATCCGGAAGATGTAAGGGCTCCTCTATCTTCTTGTGCTTTATGTAACGCCTCGAGATATGATACTCCTATTGCAGGATCTTTTTTGTCAAAGATTCTTCTATCTCCGACGATTAATTTTTCTATTTCAGTATTTGTTATTTTAGAAGCAGCTACAATAAGGTCTTTTCTTATTTCCATTGCGGCGGAAATTGCTGCATTGGCGTTCATGAATGTAACTCTTGAAGAATAAGAGCCTAAATCTACGGGAGATGTATCTGTTTCTCTACTTCTTACACGTATCATGTCCAATGGCAGTCCTAGAACTTCTGCAACAGACTGTGCAACTACCGTATCAGAACCTTGACCTATGTCTGCAGCTCCAGTATGAATAGTTACTCCTCCATCCATATCAATTTTCAAATGTACAGTGGCATGAGGAAATTTATTTGGATCCCAATGTATTGGGAGGCCGCTACCAGATATGAAAAAACCACAACCGATTCCAATGCCATGTCCTAGAGGTAATTTACGAAATTTTTTATCCCAATCTGATGCTATTTTTACACGTTCTAAACATTCTCTCATACCAATACTAGTTATCCTAAAACCCGTTATAGTTGCAGAATAGGGTGGTAAAAGATTTGCGAGACGGAGTGTAATTGGATCTACGGAAAGTTGCTCGGCGATATCATCCAATCCTACCTCAACAGCACATCTAGAATTAACTGCTCCATGACCTCTCATGGCACCGCTTGCTGGTTTATTGGTCCAAACTCTAGCACCTGTATAATGGAAAGCCCCTAATTCATATGGAGCAGTGTGTAAAACTCCATTGTAGTATGTAGTCACATGACCAAATGATGCAAATGCACCTCCATCAATTAGAGCATCAGTTTGAACTCCACACAAACGCCCAACAGAATCTGCATGAATATCCATCTCAATTCTAGAGGGATGTCTTCCTCTATTGACCCAAAATACTTCTTCTCTGTCAAATGTTATCCTAACAGGTCTACCGGATTTTCTAGCCAAAATAGCGGCACACATTTCATGAGGAAATGGATCAGATTTACCTCCAAAACCCCCTCCTACGAATGTTCGATATACATTGATTTGGTGCATAGGGATTTGTAATACATCTGCTAGAGCACGATGAACATAATGTGGTACCTGTTGAGGAGTATAGAGAGTAAGTCTACCTGAAGGATCCCAATTAGCAACTACTGCGTGAGGTTCGGTGAAGCCATGATTAACACCAGCAAATATCCAATTTGATTTGTGATTAGCCACAGAATTAGGAATCATTTGACTGATATTACCAAACTCTTGGAAAACTCGTTTTTGAACATTTGATTCTCCGATATGGTATTCGCCCCTGTCGTGAATTGGATTTTTAGAATCGTTTAATCCTTTACGCATATCATGAATACTTTCCAACACCTCGTATTCTACTTCAATTAACCTTACTGCCTCTAAAGCAATACTTTCATCAACTGCTGCTACGCAAGCTACTAAATCTCCTTTGTGGCGAACTTTTTCTATTGCCATTGCATGTTCATCTTTAGTTACTGGCAATACTCCAAAAGAATTTTTTGCATCAGACCCGGTTGCTATTGCGATAACTCCTTCTAATTCCATTGCTTTTGTAACATTAATGGAAAGCACGCGAGCATAATGATGTGGTGAACGTACAATTTTTCCAATTAATTCATTATTTAATCTTATATCATCTCCGTAGTTAGCCTTGCCAGTTACTTTCCATTTGCTATCTATTAAAGCAGTAGATTTACCAATGGATGACCCACTAATTAGTTTATCATGTCTGTGGCCTCCTCTAGGCTGGAGTTTTTTACCTCCTTGACTTTCTGGTATTAGTTCAATATCTCTTAATTTACTAAATTGATTTTTACCTCCTGAGCCTGGCCTAGAGAAGGGTAACTTACCAGGTTGCTGCCTGTAACCTACCATTTCATCATCACTGGACATAATAATACCTTTTTAGTTATTTAAAACCCGGATGAGGGTCGCTCATTGGAGAAGTTGAGTCTTTGATTTTCATATTATTAATCATTATTTCAGATGCGGCCTTAACTGAGTCGACTATTTGTTGATAGCCAGTACATCTGCATAAATTTCCTTCAATAGCAGTTTTTATTTGATGTTCATTTGGCATTGGATTTTCATTAAGTAATGCAGATATTACTACCAGAAAACCAGGCGTACAAAAACCACATTGGCTCCCCCCATATTCAGCGAAGGTTTCCTGTATAGGATGAAGATGATGTCCTATTGATAATCCTTCAACTGTGGTAATTTCACAACCTTCAACTTCTTTTGCTAGTGTCAAACATGATAGTTTTGGAATACCGTCTATTAGAACTGTACAACAACCACAAGTACCTAAATCACAGCCCCTCTTGGTACCAAGGCTACCACCTTTGTTTCTTAGAATATCTAGTAAAATAGAGTTACTTTCGATGGTAGTAGAAAAATCAACATCATTGATTGTTGAAGTCCAAGTTACTTCATCGGAAGCAGGGATCATCGGAAGCCGGAATCGAGTCATGCGTGTTAAATCCCATCCGCCATAGTTCTTTGAGTATTCGGATTTAAATTATCTTTTTGTAAGTTTAAATCTTCAGTTGCTTTACGTAAAATTACTAATTCTGCTCTTTGTATATGTTCGCCAAGCGTACTCCTAGCCATTCCAAGTTCATCAGCTAATTTCTTCAATGTGGTTTTTGAATCTAAATTGTAATACCCTCTATAAGCAGCATAAGATAAGGTTTCTTTTTGTCTCTCTGTTAATTCATCTGTCCATCCATTGTCAAAATTTCCCTTAACTGATTGGACACTTATTTTATCAGGAGGTAATATTTTTCTAATTAGCGCTACAAAATTTCTTACTGATTCTGAAATACCTGAAATTCTTAATTCCATACCTGATTGTGAACATAGCTTGTAAGGAGTCTGTAAATGAATGTTGGACATCTCGACTCCTAAAATTGCCAATGGGTGTGTGCACAATAAGCTAACTAAAATACCATCATCATCTTCTTCATATTTATTGATGATTTGGAAATATGATAAGTTAGAAATATCTTCGATTTTGGTATTTTCACATAATTTTATCTCGGCTAATTGAGTTATTCCACTATTTGATATTGAAAGATGGCCGAGTATTTCAATACTCTCGACCAAATCTAGAATTTGAGAAATTTCGTCAGAACCATGCAGTGAATTGATATTCCACCTTATGGCGACCTTGCGCATATCTAGTGCAAACAAGGAACAGGTATTGAATCCTACGGAAATTACGACCAATATGATTCACGGATGGCTTGATTGGTTTCCATACATAGAACTACGTCTGAAGGCCTGTTAGGTATTTCACTCGTACCATTTAGATGTTCAATGATAGGGAGTACATTACTTTCATTGACGACGCCCCATCCAACTTGAGTACATGGGGCCACTGGAGAAATTGGCGTAGTCCCTGATAATGGATCCCATGTTGAAAATGAAGGATACCATGCAGAAGCATTGAGTGCGTTCCTTAAATCATCATTTGATAATTTAATTTCTGTACCGTTAATTAAAAATTTACTTCTATTTTCTGGATTTGCTCCTGACGAGAAATCTCCAAATTCATCTCTTAAACTAACTATAACTTTTGAGAGCAATCCAGCAGTCCTTGGTGTGGCGAATGAAGTACCTGAAGTCTCATGATAGCCGTCGATATCATCATGATTAGGCAATATCTGAGTCCAATCTGCTGCTATATCTGGATAAGATCCACTCATAGTTTCTTTCTGATCATCACCCTCCTCGGCGTAACCAGAAATACCGATACTCCATGGAGGTCCGGCAGTAGAATCTTGTACTGCAGGAGAAGGTGAGTTATCAGCAGCACCTGTGTGAATTTTACCCTTTTCAACAACTGCTATTTTGGTAACATCTTCGATACCAGGAACTGGTATTGATCCAATCGGGCCGAAGCTGGTTGTAATTATATCAACAAGTGGTTGGTTTGCCGCAGCAAGTACAGCGGCATCACTAAATCCTTCTACAAAAAATATTACTGCTTCTGGATTAGCATTCAAAACTGCCCCTGTAACTGCAGAACCATGCCCATCTTGAGGATCATCTAGTATTGGAATATCCGTATCATCATCAGGAGAAGTTCCGATTATCTTTGTACCCTTGAACCATACAATATCCATAGAAGTTATAGTATCCCAACATGTTTCTTTATCAGAATTATATCTTTCTTCCCAAGTACCATTAGTAGTAATTTGACATATTTTATTCACTCCCAGGCCATCTAAGAGCCATTTTGGATAATCTTCATCCATGATAAAATGATTATGATAGACATTGATGCCGGTATCTATTGGTGCGACTACACTGAAAGCTCCAAATGAATCTGTCCCTATACCCTCATCTTTAATCATTGTATCATTATCTAAACAGCCACCAAAGGGTACAAGGATAAGTATTGATAAAATATAAAATGGGAAAATTCGTATCATTGATTATTCTTCCCTTTTATGCATTGAGCCATTATCGGCATCTAAAGAAATTATTTCGGCACATATAGAAACAGCTATTTCTCCAGGAGAATGTGCCCCTATTGGTAAACCTATAGGGCATCTAGTAGAGTCTATTATTGACTTGGAAATATTTTCATCAAGTGCAGCCTTTTTGAATGCTGACCATTTAGTTTTTGACCCTATACAGCCAATTCTTGGCCTTTCTTGATCTTTAATAATAGATAAAATTCCTATTAAAATTTCTTGATCGATACTCCAATCATGCCCTAAAATCAAGATGTCAGAAAATCTAGAGAGAGAATCCTTATTTTCTAAATCCAAAAAATTAGAAACTGATGAGGAATGTAATTCTTTTGCAAGAGGGAATCTATCTTTGTTTGAAAAATCTTCTCTAATATCAAAAACACTGTATGACCATGATATAGAATCACAAACTAATGATACTGATTTACCAACATGCCCGCCTCCGATAATTAGTATATGAGGAGTCGTATTCACCACTTCCAGAGAGACTGTCAACTGGCCACCACATAGGCTGTCCAAAGCCGTTACTTCTTTTCCTTTTCCGTCCTTGTAAAGTACGAAATTCTCTATTCTCCCTCCTTGGGATGCCATAATATATGGTTTTTTAATTAAATCATTAAGTGCTTTCTCGATTTTTAATTCCAATCCTGCTCCGCCTATTGTACCAAATTTTTCACCACCTTTTATCATGGCTAGTTTGGCGCCTGGTTTACCGGGAACACTGCCTTTTGAATCTATAACAGTAGCTAAGGCGACATCATGTCCCGCCTCTAACTTTTCCAATACCCAAGAAAGAACGGTACGAGTCATGATTGCCTCAGGAGATTCCTATATTTGTGATTAATCTATGAATTACCCGAAAGCGACATTTGATTACATGATTATAGTAAATATTAGTATTATCTTATCGATTATGATTATTCAAAAGAAGAAATAAATTTAGATAGTGTCGGGATATCGTCTTGTGTATCAACATTAAGATGTAAATATTTATCCATAACTTCGAATCTATATGGTTCTATGATTTCACGCAAAGGAGTTTTTGGATTTTGGCTAAGAATTCTTTTTACATCTACTTCTGATAGTAATAGGGGGTGGCCTCCTTTACCATCTTTCTCGGGGCAAGAGGTTTGAGTCATAGAAAGAATTTTTGAAAGTGTGGAAGATGAAAAACCTGGCCTATCTACTGGGACAACTAAAGCTTTAAAATTCTCAGAATAGTTCTCTAAAATGAATTTTAATCCGATCTGTAGAGATCCCGTTCTACCTTCTTCAGGCAGATGATTAGTTATTGTTTTCGCTCCTTTTACTGAGTATTTGATATCTAGAATTAATTCTTCTCTTGTGACAATAATTATCGTTAAATTGTGTTTTTTTAACCTATTAACTGTAAAATCAATTAAAGAAGTATTACCGATATTTAGTAGTGCTTTAGGTTGGCCAAGTCTTTTACTACTTCCTGCAGCTAAAATTACAGAAAAAACTGGTTCATTATTCCTAAAGCCCATATAAATCACAAAATATATTTAATCTAACTAAATAATAAGGCCATATAAGTAAGATATCCTAATACCATACTAAGGCCAACTCCTCTGCCAATTTCTCTATTATCAAGTAGCATTCCACATACTAATCCAGAAGAAAGTAATAATAACCAAATATCTCTTTGGGCAAAATTTGAAGATATTACTACACCTCCGCCAATTACTGAGGCGATACCTAGAATTCCTAAAATATTCATAACATTAGAACCTAAAACATTACCGAGGGCAACACCGCCGTGCCCTCTTAGGGCCGAAATGACTGTAACAGCAAATTCAGGAAGTGAAGTTCCGAGTGCGACTATAGTCAAACCAATGACTGACTGAGAAATTCCATATTTATCCATTACTCCAATCACACCAGTCATAAGTAAATCTGCACCTAACCACACCATTACTCCTCCTCCAAACAAAACTATTATGGCGAAATATAAATTATTAGAAATCATTGAGTTTTCGTTTTCTGGTGGGACGTTGTGGTTTTTTGCATGATTATACGAATATGCATAAAAGGCAATTAAGAGAAAAATCATAAACACACCAAGTAGTTGTGATATTGAGCCGAATAATGTTGCTCCAACCAGAATTAATGTTGCTATCAAAACAGCTACTGCATCTCTCCTTATTCCTCTTCCAGGGTATTCAGAAGCGCCTAATAATGCTGCAGAACCTAGTACTAGCATTACATTTGAAATATTGGAACCAATTATTCCTCCAATAGCAATATCATCTCCTCCATCTGTATCTAATGCTTCTAAAACAACAGCTAATTCTGGCAATGAGGTCCCCAAAGCAACAATTGTAAATCCTACCAATAGTGGAGGTACTCTAAATTTACTTGCTAATGCCACTGCTCCTTGAACAAAACCTTCTGCACCCATAATTAAAAGGATGAATCCTAAAATGACATATATCTCATCCATGACAGTGCGTACGCGTGAAGGCATTACTCAAGACCATTTGCTAATTACTGACTGCATAACCTCTCAATATGCCTCATAACTAAATCCGAAGTAGGAATTGTGTAATCTTCCAATGGAGGTGAAAAGGGAACTGGAGTATCCAGTGCCCCGATTACTACAGGAGGAGATTCTAAATTCCAAAATGCTTCTTCCAATATTCTACTAGATATTGTATGCCCTAAGCCCCCAGTCCATTGTGATTCTTGTAATATTAATAATCTAGAAGTTCTATTTACCGATTTGATGCATGTTTCGGCATCAAAGGGAAGTAAAGTTCGTAAATCTATTATTTCAACCTCGAGTCCTTTTTTTACAACTTTTTTGGCTGCATTTAGAGCGACATGGACCATCGCCCCCCAGGTTACAATTGTTATGTCCTTTCCTCCTCTGATAACTCTGGCTTTACCAATCGAAATATTCCCTTCTGAAATCCTTTTATGAACAGATTTAGTATCCACCAATTGATTTATGTTATCTCCCCAACCTGTAGAACCTCCTCTAAGTCCATATAGGCCCAAATGCTCCATAAATACTACTGGATCAGGTAAAGAGTGGCTCTCAATTAACATATCATAAGCATCTTGGGGGTTGCTCGGGAAAACAATAATCAGACCTGGATCATTAATGAACCAGGATTCTATAATATTTGCATGGAAAGGTCCACTACGAGTTTTTCCTCCAAGTGGTATTCTTATCGTAAGAGGGACATTAGCCCCCCATCGCCATCTCAATTGAGCTGTATTATTTACTAGTGCATTCATTGCTAATGCTGCAAAACCTCCGAATTGAATTTCTGCTACTGGACGTAAGCCTCCTAATGCAGCCCCAGTGGCAGAATTGATTATTATAGATTCAGATAAAGGCATATCAAGTAGTTTGTCAGAATGACCTCTTGCTTTTAGTGATAAATTCATCCCAAAAGCACCTGCAATTTCCATATCTTCTCCCATAAATACTATTTTATCTCCATATTCTTCAGCCAGAGCGACCATTGCATTTTGAATAGCCCTACTAAAAGTCCATGAATTTGGTGCATCAGAGAACTTTAGAGCGTATTCACCCATTTTTAATGGCTGATCAGTAATATTATTACTTAAGTTGATTCTGTCTATTTGTTGGGAATGGGTTGTTGCATCATGTAATGATGTTATTCCTTGGGTTACACTGTTACCTTCTGGCCATGGCATATTTTCCATCTCTCTTCTCGACGTATCGGCATAATTCTGCTCCTCATCTTGTATCTTTGAAATGGTTTTGTGACTTACTCCCAATTCTATTAATTTATCATTATGAAGTGATATTGGATCTTTAGAAGACCAATAACTTAAAAGTTCCCTAGAGACATATCCCGGAGGATTTCCAGTTACTGAACCTAGATATAAATCATCGTGATGATGAGCATGTCCACAACCCCTCATTGTCTCAACATGAATTAGTGTTGCACCTCCTCCTTCTAAAGAAAACTCTCTTGCTACAGCAGTAGAAGCAAAAAAGGCAGCAGGATCTGAACCATCTATTGACCACGAGGGGATGCCCATTGCATGTCCTTTGTCGCCGTATGTTTCCGCACCTGATTGCCCTACAGTAAATGTATCTAATGCTATTTGATTATTTTGAATCATGTAAGAAATCGGTAAGCCCCTTGCTCCTGCGAAATTCATTGCTTCCCAGAATTCGCCACTACTGCTACATCCCTCCCCTACAGGTGCTAAGTGGAAGCGCTGAATGTTTAAACGCGAAGAAGCTAATGCTATTCCAGTTGTAGTAGCACTTGCTATAGGCAAGGGGGCCGTAGGAGGTAATATTCCCTTTTCCCAATTACCGATATGTAAATCACGTCCTCCGGAACCATATATTCCACCATCCATGTAAGATTCTGATTTACCCATTTGTGCTGCAAAAATCTCCGAGGGTGTTTGTCCCATTGCTAGAGCAAGACCAGTATCTCTAATCATAGGAGCAATAATATCAGGTCCAACATTATCTTTTGGATCTATCAAATCTATACTCTTCAATGCAGAGGCGCATCCAACGACTGCTTCTTGCCAAGTTGAACGGAAGCCCTTTCCTGTGAAGCTACTTCCATCAGGAGTAGAAATTCCGTTTATGTAAAGATCTTTTAGATGTTCGTCTAAAATACGAGTTCTTATCATCCACCTTTGCCAATCTAATCGTTGTTCTAGTGTAACAGATTGAGCATATGCAATCCTTCTTAAGCACAATGAAATATCTATTGAAAATCTAGAAGCACGCCTATTAAGATACAGATTCCCACTTCTACGTGGTATTATCTCTAAATGACTTAACTTGGAGAGATTTGGAGAGAATAATCTCTCTCTTAGAGAAATATCGATTTTTTTGATGAATGATTTTGAAAAAAGATGAAAAGAAGGACCATTGAATTTTGAAGGTATATCTTGAGAATCCCATAATGATGAAATAAAATTTAGATGGCCGTCATGTCTTTCTGCTACAAATCTCAGTAATTCACCTCTAACTTCTGCTGATTTCAATACATTAGAGAAGACCAATGGAGAATTAGGAGACCAATTTTTACCCCAAATAATGGGCAAATTAGTCTGTAATAATTTATCGGAGTCTTCGGTAATATGATTAATCTCGATTTCCTTATCATTGCGCCGCGCCGCTTCAGTAATCAATTCCTCCAGAGAAACATTAGTGGACCTTTCCCAGATATTAACAATCCTGTTTCTACCTTGGCCAGAAACTGATCTATCAAGAGTAACTCTTGCCCTATTTTCACATTTTTCACACTGTCTATCTAGTCGTGATGTATTGTGATTACGAGTTTTCCATATCTGATGATGCCCACAATTAGGACACTTCCAAACTCCGTGTCTTCCTACCGCCATAATCAGTCGGAAGAGGTATTCATACAACAAATGTTCGGTAAACTAAATTAAAATATACCATATATTACTTATTTTTTAATAAATAATGATTTAAGGTTATATTTTTGGTAATTTATACCATAAATAAACAACTTACTACGTATATAAATACCACAATTAATATTTTTTAACATTTGAATCTACGGTATCGGACCAATTTAGAATCCCACCTTTTAGGTTAAGGATGATATTTTTTCGTCCATCTTCAATTAAAAATCTCTGAACTGCAGCAGATCTGACGCCTGAACGGCAATAGATGACTAAATCCCTATCAGAAGGTATTTCTTGAAGTCTGTTTGGAATTTCCATATGATTTATTCGTAAATTAGTATTAAGTATTTGAGATATTAATTCTTCATCTTCTCTTCTAACATCCAATAGAAATGGTTCCCAACCATTGTTGATTTTATCCATATAATCAATAGGATTTATTTCACCAGAGTCCATAAATGAATTACTAGTGCAATATTCAGACTCTAAGGATAATTCAGATATTAATTTCCTAGAAATGTTAGCATCGTATTTTAAAATTCTTGAAGACATAGAAAGAGCATTGAATAAAAATAATTTTCCAGATAATGAATCTCCGATGCCAAGAATTATTTTTATTGCCTCTGTTGCTTGAATTGAGCCTATTACACCTGGTAAAATTCCAAGAACGCCTGCTTCAGAGCAGTTGGGAGCTAGTTCTAAAGGAGGAGGTTTTGGGAATAAGTCTCTGTAATTTAGGCCCGGAGATACGTTAAATGTAGAAACCTGTCCTTCAAATTGGTGTATACTCCCAAATATCCAGATTTTATTTAAAATTTCACAAGCATCATTTATCAGGTATCTAGTTTGGAAATTATCAGTTCCATCTATTATGATATCAAACTGTTTGATTAATTCTAATGCATTTTCAATGTTTAGGCGTTTATTAAAAATTTTAACCGAAATATCTGGATTTAAATCTAATAATCTTCTCTTTGCAGAGTCTACTTTCGACTCACCTAAATTGGAAGTACAATGAATAACCTGCCTTTGAAGATTGGAAACATCTACTTTATCATCATCTATTATTCCTATTTCGCCTAACCCAGCAGCGGCTAAATATAACAAACATGGAGAACCTAGGCCTCCTGCACCAACAACTAAAATTGAAGAATTTTTTAACTTCTTTTGTCCTTCCAAACCCACCTGAGGAAGAGATAAATGCCTAGTATAACGCTCTGCTTCCGAAATTGATAATTCATCATGCATGGCCATCGGAAGTGTACCTTAAACAAGTGTCCTTCGGTCGATATTGATAATTTACTAGATAATGAAGAGTCTAAGGGATGCAATTGACCAGCCCATCAATCCCCAATATCTTGTAAATATTTGAGCTGCTTTGGGGTCCACATCTAAATTGAAAATTTGTTCCAGTAGTCTTTTGATAAAATTTTGTCCAGCCGCGTCACTCGGCCTCGGAACTTTCCTAAAGTAACGTTCTATATCAGTTAAGATACAGTATCCATCTCGAAAGAACCAGAGTATTTCTGTTAAACCATATAATATGAAAACGCCCCACCACATCCACTCATATGGACCAATCCACATAATTCCACAGAATATAGTGAAAAAAATATGAAGTATATAAAAAAAATCAGCGAATCTATTATTTATCCAGTTTACTTCTGATGAAGTTTGCAATATATCACCTTAATGTTGGTCTTCTAGCCACTTTTCTGCATCCATTGCCGCTTGACAACCCATGCCGGCCGCAGTTATTGCTTGCCGATATCGAGTATCGACAACATCTCCTGCAGCGAATATACCAGGAATGTTTGTCATAGTATGTTTACTAGGAACTATATATCCGGATCCATCAGTTTTGATTTGATCTTCTAAGAAATTTGTTATTGGTTTGTGGCCTATTGCAATAAATGCTCCAGTACATGAAATTTGTTCTTCAGTATCATCTCTTGGATCTTGAAGTATTGCGCCCACGAGGCCTTTTTCATCGGATAACCATTTCTTGATATTTTTAAAAGTTTTAATCTCGATCTTTGGATGATTTGCTGCCCTTTCATACATTACCTTTGATGCCTTGAAAACATCTCTTCTGTGTATAATTGTGACTTTGCTTGCGAATCTTGTTAAGAAAGTCGCCTCTTCCATCGCAGAATCGCCCCCTCCAATTACAATTACTTCTTCATCACGGAAAAATGCACCGTCGCAAGTAGCGCAAGTACTTATTCCTCTTCCTTTTTGTTCTTGTTCTCCTTCTGCGCCCAACCATATTGATTCTGCTCCAGTACAAATTATTACTGTTTTTGACAAGAATAAATCTCCTTCTACCCAAACTTTGAATGGGCGTTTAGAAAAATCTACGCGTTCGACATTTTTGTCATGTACCTCTAAGCCAAATTTTTCTGACTGTTCACGTAATTGTAGCATCATTTCTGGGCCTCCAATTCCTTCTGGGTAGCCCGGAAAGTTTTCAATATCTGAAGTAAGCATTAATTGGCCACCCGACATATAGCCAGCAAACATCAAAGGTTCTAGTAACGCCCTAGCAGAATATAGTCCAGCAGTATATCCTGCAGGCCCGGAACCTATTATAATCACGTTACGCACTACATCAGTCATATGTCTTCCAATAAGGGATGTGTTTTTGAACATTAACTTGTAAATATTATTTCAACATTTTAACTACGGCTTTTACAGCGGCTATTGAATGCGGCTTTATTCTTGGAACGATATGTTCTTTTTTAGCACCAGGACCTATTATTCCTAATCCTATGGGCGTATTATATTTTAATTGTAAATTAATTATTGAATTTATGACGGCTTGGCCTATGACTGCGCCATGTTGTGTCTCTCCCTCTTCTATAATTCCAAGAGTTACTATACCCTTCAGATTGTTCTCTTTTAACATCCTATTTACAGTCAGTGGAATTTCCATTACTCCTGGGACCCATTCTATTACTGCCAATTCAAGACCATTGGAAATTGATTCTTCAGATGCATGATGTAACATCATATCCATCTTTTCTTTATGGAATGAAGTACATATTATACCTATTTTCATGATATCACTCATTTAATTTTAATTGGTCTTTCATCATTGAAGATACCGTCGATACAATTGCTTGGGTCATCGAGTCTATTTCTATATTCACCATACTACCCTCGGTTTTTGAATTAATTGTAGTACGATCAAGAGTTTCTGGAATTAAATGTAGGTTGAAAGAGTTAGAATTTACTTCTCCTATGGTTAAGCTGATACCATCAATGGCAATATATCCTTTTTCCATAATAAATGGCTTCAATTTTTCATTTAAAGATATTTCAACATCTACTCCTTCTCCATTATTTTTCATGGATATCACTGATGAAGTACACATTATATGTCCAGAAAGGAGATGTCCTCCTAATTCATCACCTACTTTGAGAGCGCGTTCTAGATTTACCATCCCTCCTTCTTTGGCATTTCCAAGTGTTGTACGTGACAGAGTTTCTTGGATTACATCAAAATAAACTAATGTGTTTTCTTGATTTGTCACTGTCAAGCAGACCCCATCTATTGATACACTTGATCCTAGAGATAAATTTTTACTTAAATTATCTAATTCTATAGAAAATGTTGAAGATGATATTTTTCGATCAATGGATGTGATAGTTCCAGTGCCTTGTATAATTCCTGTAAACATCTAATCTTCCTCGTACGGTCCACCTTTTTTACTAGGCCAGATATCTAATATCTTTGCAATAATTTTCCTAGTCCCATCTAAATCATCAGACAGTCCTTCCACTCTAACGACCTCGATGTGTTCAAAACCATGCTCTATTAGGCCCTTCTTTATTGAATCGATTGAATGTTTTTGATCATATCCTAGTGCAATCTTACTTGGCATTACTCTCCCCAATATTTCAAAAATAGATATTTCAGGAGGGTTGCCTATTATTGATTCATCAACAGGCTTTAGACCACTGACCATTCTTCTACGTAGATTATGATTTGTTATTGGCTCATGTTTACGCTTTCTAACAGTTTCATCATGGGCAACTACAACAATTAATTTATCACCCAATGATTTAGCTTGCTCCAAATAATGTAAATGACCGGCATGGAGGAGATCAAAAACCCCCACTGCCATGACTACGGTAGACATATATTAAACCTCCAAGTACACTCCGTATTTGTTAATATATCCCGGATGCGTTCAAAATATCTTCACCGGTTAACATTGGTATCCCATTCTCAATAGAGTATTTTCTAGCGTCTTCAACTGTAAGAGCACCATCGCCGTCGGGCTGTAGCATTTCTGCACCAATAGTACAAGCAGGAAGGCCTGCCAGTCGTGCTATTGAAACTGCCAACTCTGTATGACCTTGACGCGCTTTAAGTCCCCCGGGAGATTCACGACACAATGGAATGTGCCCCGGAGTTCTGAATTCTTTCCCTAATGCCTTACGAGCTTGTATTTTATCCGATTTAATATGAAATAATTCATCTGTTAACTCTCCAAATCTGCGCGTAGTTAATGCTCTATCTTTATCTGTTATTCCCGTGAATGTTTCTCTGTGATTTAGCGATAATGTAAATGCAGATTTTGAGTCATATTTCAAGTCATCAGTAATTAATTCAGATAGCACTGGATTTTCTTCTACCAATTTAGAATGAGAATGTATATCTTGCAACCAAGGTAATCCGAATAATTCTCCTACTTCATTTCCTATTGCCAAGAAGAGTAAACCACCACAATCTTTTCTCAATCTCCTCATTATACTTGGGGTAGCTGCTGATGCAGGCCATAGTAAGTCGGTTTCTTGCTCCCTAAATGATGAGTCAAAAATCATCACTGGCTTACCACTCGAAAACGCCTCAATCGCTGCTTCAACCTCAGACACCATGAGGACCGGAGGGAGTACTCATACCCATTCTTTTCGGTCGGAAAGTATCAATTTAGAATGCCGCTAGCATCCCCCATGGTCAAGCGCATAGAGGTCAGAGTTCCTGTCAGAGTAGATTTAGCAGGAGGTTGGACTGATGTGCAACAATATGCATCCGAATTCGGAGGAGAAGTAGTAAATTTTACCATTGATAAATATATCAAATGCTCTATGGAAATAGATGATGAGGGGAAGAAAAAAGTAGAATATAGAAGTGATGTTCCCACAGGGTCGGGATTGGGCACCAGTGGGGCTATGAATGTTGGATTAATAGCCACAATAGCTGGAAAAAATAAGGCCCCAGAAGATATTGCAGAATTGGCATTCAAATTTGAAGAATTATTAGAAAATAAAGGAGGGAGGCAAGATCAATGGGCGTCGGCGAAAGGCGGATTTAATCATTTACTATTTATTGGTGATGAGGTAGAGCCGTTACCATTTGAGCCAATGCGTTCTTCAAAAAATTGGTTGCATAAACATTTCATAATCTTATATTCTGGAATTGAGCATAATTCCGGCGCACTACATGAAGAAGTTTGGAAAAAATACAGTAATGGTGATGAGTCGGTTCTAGAGGGACTACACAGAATTAGAAAGGCTGCTAGAATGATGGCAAATGGATTACAACAAGATAGGAGAGAAATCGTTGTAGAATCACTAAGAGAAGTATGCAAAGGTGTAGATATGTTGGATTTGAGAATTCATTCTCCATTTCATTCAAAGCTTAAACCATTAATAGACAGTAAGAAAATTATAGCATGGAAAGCATTAGGTGCTGGCGGTGGTGGATCTGTAGGTTTACTATGTGCACCCAACACTAAAGAAATAGTAATAAAAGAATTAGAGACATACGGATGGATTAATATCGATTGGGATTATGATGAGTTGGGAATTGTAATTGATGAAAAATAGTAAAAAATAAAAGTGATTTTAATGTATGTTAATGTCAATTACTGATTTTTTTGTGCCAAATATCAAACGTTAGATTAGTTTCGTACATTCTATGGTTGGGCGGAGGACACTATTGGCTAGTTTCCTTATCTTGATTTTTATTTTACCATTGGCGACTTCTGCCATATTGCCAACTGATAATTCCAGAGGAGGTTTTGATGCCAAAGGAATATGGACTGAGAGGGCAGAATCTGGAATCCATAATGAATGGTGGTTGGATTGGAGCAGAGATAAGAATTCAAACAGCATAGACGACAGAATAGAATGGTTACTACAACAACCCTCTGAAATTCAAAATGATTGGTGGAAAAGAGCCCCCGAAGGAAGTTCTAGAATATTTGTTAACTTTGATCATCACCCAACTGATGCTGATGTAATCGCAATTGAAGAGTTAGGCGGAGAAGTCACATTTAGGCCAAAATATCTTGATAATTTGATAGTTACAATTCCAATAGAAGAAATTACTAGTCATTCAGGGATTTTAACATTACAAGGAGTAGTTATGATTGAAGATTTAGGTTTAGCAGAACCTAATATGCATGAAGCAGTTCCGAATATGGGCGTAAATAATGTTTGGAATGATTTAGGATTAGACGGTACAGGTTCAACTATTGCAATCTTGGACACAGGAGTCAGAGGAGATCACGAAGGATTGAATGACATGGATGACGATCCATTAACTTGTGTAACTGAGCCCCCTAATCCTTTAGATCCTAATCCTCAACCAATATCTGATTGTGATCCGAAAATAGTCGCTTTTTATGATGCGGTGTTTACAGATGAAGAACAAGACCCTTCTGCATCTTACGATTCGGGCACACATGGTAGCCATGTTGCCGGAATTGCTGCAGGAACTGGAGGCGGACAAAGTGATACAGCAACTGGATTAAGATATGTTGGGGCGGCTCCTGGCGCATTTCTTGTCACAATACTTGCATGTTGTGATGGAGACATAGAAGATATAATCCAAGGCGCACAATGGGCAATGGAAAATAAGGAAAAGCATAGTATAGATATACTTACCTCGTCCCTTGGAGAACAGCAAATAGAAAATCATATTGATAACGATGGAAGTTCATCATGGAGTAGACAAATGGACTATGTAGTTGAAGCGGGAATTATAACTACTTTATCTGCTGGAAATGAATTCGGCGGGGCAACTTTTGCGGGTTGTAACACCATTGACAGTCCTGGAGATGCAGAACTTCCAGTAACTGTTGGTAGTTTGGATAAGAACTTGGGATTGGCAATATATAGTAGTAGAGGATATACCTCTGATTTGAGAGTAAAACCTGATGTGGCAGTAATAGGGTCCAGTATAATGGCACCTGATGCGGCAACTAGTGATGGTTATACTAGTAAATCAGGAACGAGTATGGCAACTCCTTTGATGGCGGGAATAGCGGCATTGATGATACAGGCTAACCCTGATTTAACTCCTGAAGAATTTAAAGATATTATTAGAGTAGATTCGATAGAAAGAGAAATAGTATTACTGGATGATCCGGGCTTTAATGATTGTAGCTTATTAGAAACTAGACCTGATAACGAATTTGGATATGGCCAGGCCGATCCTGTAGCATTTGTGGAATCTGCAGGAAATATAGACCGCTCACTTAATATTTCTATGAATATACAAACTCTACAAACCATACACAATGAGAGTTATATTTCTGGAACATCATCTGGAGCAATTTCAGGTCAAGGAGGAGAAGTACAGGTAAGAGTAGGAAGTGGCGAATGGAATGGAGCTGCAGACGTAGGAGGAAATGGAGATTGGTCAGAATGGCGAGTGAAACTTCTTCCTCATGAAGAATCGGGAAATTCCACTATATATGCTAGGTTAATAGTTTCAGAAGATAGTATTTCTCCTGTTGAAGCAAAACGTGTTTTGCTTGTCGATCAAGCTGCTTCAAATATGGGCGATGATGGTGATTTAATATCAATAGGGCCGCATATATTCTTCATTCCATTCTTCATTGCATTAGCAATTTTGTCCTATGCTGCAATAAATGAAAGATGGATAGATAAACTAGAGAAAAAGAGCGAAATATCTCAAAAAGAAAGTTTTGATATCAACAAATATGATCCAAGAAGATTTCCACAAGTAATCAGGAACTTAGTTAAGGAGTGGAATAATGGTGCATCATTAATAGAAAATCAATTTAGAAGATTGGTATCTTTATGTGTCCTATATTTAGCGCAAGGACTACCAGCCGGATTTACTTATGTTGCATTTGTAGCATACTTATCTGATAACGGAACTCCTCCCGAAGAAATAGCGATTCTCTTTGCTACAATCGCACTTCCATGGACTTTCAAATTCGTATGGGGTCCAGTGATTGATTTACTAGTAATTCCAGAATATGGTAGAAGGAGACCATGGATCTTATTTGCTCAATCAGGGATGGTGATTTCTCTTGCAACTATTCTCTTCGTACCTAATATTATAGATAAAATAGCATTAGTCACGATTTTGTTATTCATTCATAATCTATTCTCCTCATTGCAGGATGTAAGTGTAGATGCTTTGGCTGTTGATGTATTACAGCCCGATGAAGTAGCCAAGGCTAATGGAATGATGTTTGCAACAAAGAGAGGAGGGATAATACTTGGAGGGGCGGTTTTAGGCATGCTAGTTCCAATGTTTGGTATTAAATTTGTAATAATGATACAAATTCCATTACTAATTTTGATTATGCTATTACCACTATTTTTACGTGAGAAACCTGAAAATAAATTATTTCCATGGGATAACTCAAGAGTCGAAAATGATAGTGCCGAGGAAGTATTGACCGATTCCAAAGAAGATTCAAATTTAGCATGGGAAGAAAATGAAGATTCTAAATTCAGAAGTGCTCGTTGGACTGCAAGTAATATATACGAAAATAAAATTAGTATTTCTGCTGCATTATTATGGATTGGATTAGTGACCTGGATTTTTGGTAGTGGAATAGATATTATTTACCTAATTAGTGAGCCACTTATTGAAGGCACAGTGAAAGAAATTTTTGTAAAATTATCCATTATTAGTACTCTTGGAATATATTTGATTATGGCATCTATCTTAATGATAGTTGTAGAAGGTTTCGGAGTTAAATTACCTGATATTATGAGTCCGTTGGCATTTTCCCCGTCCAATGCAAAGGTAAATGTTGCCAATACAGCATATTATATTGTACAAGGATTTTCTACTCGCTCATCATTCTTACTAATATTTTTGTGTTTACTTTCCGACTTGGCATTATTCGTAGACCCGATAATCGTTGATATTTTCATTAATGAAGCAGGATGGTCACAACAAAAATACAATGCAATACTTGGAGGAATAGTAGTTTTGTTCACGATGTTGGGGCAAATATTTGGAGGATTTTTGGGAGATAGATATGGAGTCAGAGAAATAGCAATGATTGGATTTACCCTTCTTGCTCTAGCGAATGCAGGACTAGCATTACTTAATGCATATTGGGAAGATACCACTATCATGACTATTTATTTGTGCATAAAGGCACTAATATACGGAATTGCTTGGATATGTGTTATATCAGTATCTATGAGACTTACATATAGTAAAGCAGGAGGGACGCAATTTACTGCATACATGTCAATGTTCAATCTTTCTGCTGTGCTAGCATATCTGTTTGCCGGGAGAATGATTGCTACTTTTGATTACTTAACAATGTTATATATTGGTGCTGCTCTAACCTTAATTTCTGTAATTTTCTTATTATTCATAGATCCAGATGAAACAGATAGGGTTCTTGAAGGTAGATTTGGAGATGATGATTCAGGAGGAGATTTAGGAGAAAATCTTTGGTTAGAAAATGAAGACCCGAAAGATGCCATATTAGTTGGAGGGGCAGAAAATGTCGCAGCTTAATGAGCATTTTAAAAAAAGTAAAACTGACTTTTTGATGTTCTCACAAACTATCTGTGTTTATTGTTCAATAGCGAAAAGATACTTGAAAAATAAAGGACTGAGTTATACAGAAATAAATTTGGACCACCATGATGGATTAAGAAGAGAATTGGTAATGGAAACTGGCCATAGGACTGTTCCAGTACTATTTGACCTTAGAGGGGATGAAATAGTATTTGTCGGGGGTTCTGATAATTTGATAGAATACAAATTATGAATGTAGAATTACTTATTAGCCTTCAAAGATTGGCAGGTTTATGAAATTTTATGCAGTTACCTTGGTGCTAATATTTTCGATATCTATTTTTGCAGGATGTATTGAAGGCGGCAGTAGTGCAGGAGATAGGGAAAAGATAGTTTCACTAGAGTTGGAAATAAATAATCTAACTGCTGAAAATGAAGAATTGACTAGTAATTATGCGATTATTCAACAGACTCTGGATGCTGCATTAATAGATCTAAATAGTTCTAATCAAGATGCTAATAATTTGACTTTGACATTGACTTCTTTGGAATCGCATAGGGATAATCTTGCTAACATCTTAAATGAAACAATGAATGAACTAAATCGAACTCAAGATGAGGGGTTATTAGCACAACTAGAAAGCCAGATTGTCAATTTGACTGTAGAAATGGAAGATGCAAACTCCGAGATTTCGACTCTTAACAATCAAATAATAACTAAGCAAAGCGAATCAGAGCAATTATTGGCTACTATTAATGCCCTTCAAAGTACAATTGATGGTTTAACATTTGATACACGTCAAATGGTTGACAATTGTCCGATGGACAATCCAGGGATAGAGTTTGTTGGCGGATTTGATGATGGAACAGGATCTGGGATTGAAGGAGACGGTGAATTATGGAATGATGAAATCCAATTTCGACTAGGCGAATGCCCGGGCAACTATGGAAGGACTTTGAATCTATCAAAAAATTATTGGGGACCGTCAGGCATCGCTAAAATGGGTGATAAGTTGGTTTTTGCTGGGAATGATGGCATACATAGTTGGGAACCATGGATAACAGATGGGACTGTTTCTGGGACTTACATGGTCAAAGATGTTAGGCCAGAAGAATGTACTGTAAATGAAAATACAGGAGAAGAAACATGTAATAACTATGGTAGTTTAACTTATCAAGATTTTAGTGGCATAAATAGAGATAATTACTGGCCTGAGTTAGTTGCGGGGAACTCAAAATTCTTCTTCTCAGGCTATGATGCCCCTGGAATGGCAGAAGTTTTCGTTAGTGACGGTACGGAAGAAGGGACTTATTTAATTCAGGATCAGTGGACTCATGAATATTTCTCGTCTAATGGGTGGTGGGATTTCTACTTTGTTGGACCTAGAGATTTACATGTCATCCCTTCTTCAGGGAATCATCCGGATAGGTTAGTTTATTCTGGTTTTTGGGCACATTCAGGAGATGTCACGGGGGAAGAACCATACCTCACCGATGGTGTTACAACAGTCAGAATGGGAAATATAGTACCTGAAATAACAGAATCTGGTCCTTACTGTTGTTTCGATTTCTTAGGATCGAAACCAAGAGATTTTACGCATGTAGACAATATGATCTATTTTTCCGCCGAAAGTAATGACAATGGTAGAGAACTGTACAAATACGATCTTAATGGATTTGGAAATAATAGATTATTCTTGATAGGAGATATTAGAACTGGAGTCGAGGGTAGTGAGCCAGAACAACTCACCCCGGTCGGAGATAATAAGATATATTTCAGCGCAGAAGTAGATTCTGACACAGGTAGAGAACTATATTTCAGCAGAGGAAGTGCTGTTAATACCAATATTGTCATGGATATTTGGCCGGGTGAAAATAATAGTAGTAATCCTCAAAATTTAATCTCACATGGAGAAAATATATTTTTTACAGCAGATAATGGGCAAAATGGTACTGAATTATGGTATTCGGACAGTACTGCCACCGGCACTCAAATGGTAAAAGATATCAATACAAATGGATCAAGTGAACCAAGAAGTTTTGTTCTCTCTGGAGACATATTATATTTTACTGCATACAATGAACAATACGGACGTGAATTATGGAAATCAGATGGTACTGAAGAAGGCACTATTATGATAATGGATATATACGTTGGCACAAATTCAACTTTCGATTGGGATCTTAACGAAATGTTGTTTGGGGAACAAATGATTCTACATGATGAAAAAATATATTTTACTGCTAATTCCCCAGAATATGGATATGAAATATGGCAATCGGATGGCACAATGCAAGGAACTAATATTTTATTAGATTTGAACCCGGGAAATAATTCTAGTTATCCTTGGTGGTTAACAAGTTTTGGAAATAAATTATATTTTACTGCTACAAATATTGAACCTTATCCAACAGATGGAAGACAGATGTACTTTTATTGGGATAATCCTGGTCCTGTAATTAATATTTGAAATAGGAAAAGTTAGAAAAATAATTTATTTTGCATCCCATCTATTTTATTACATCGTATAATTTGGCATTAATATGGATTCAGAACCTCCGGGGTTAAGAATTAAACCTCTGTTTGGAGATGGAGATGGAGATAAGATTCCAGATATTGAACTTATGGAAGTTAGGACGTTAGGCATTTTTGCAGTTTGGTGGGATAAAAGGTTTGAATGGGAAAGTCGTGCAAATTTTATCTTGAAAACTTTATACAAAGTTAGAGAGGATTGTATTAAAAATTTAGGAATGAGTGACCCCAAAAATGTCAGATTGGGTTTTTATCTTAATGTCTACATTCATGACTCTGATTTGTATTACTCAGGATCTACAAAAAAAGATGATTTATTCCCAGATAAGTGGTATGCCATGGTTAAAGATAACAGAATGGGTCTGCCTTACATGACTTTACCATGGCAAGACACAGATGGCGATCTGGTTAGACATGAAGGTTTTCATGTCTTTCAGAATGAATGGTATAGAAAAAGGACAAAGCAATGGCACGAGTTGAGTTGGTATATTGAAGCATCAGCTAGTTGGTATGCTGCCGATCGTGCAAATCAAAAAGAATCCGTCACTAGTTATGAGAGAGTTCATTTCATAACAGCAAATCCTCATTTAGCCATATGGCATACAGAACATAATAAGAAAATTGGCGATCAAGATGAAAAAGAGCTTAATCAACGTCAATATGCTTTGGAATGTTATTTGTTCTTTCTTTGTGAGGTATGTAATGTTCCAAAAAATATCATAACTGATATATTTAAAATAAAGGATAAAGTAAATCCTGCAGAATACCTGTTTAGAATGATTGGAAGTCATAATTTACGTGAATTTTTTACATACTGGGCTGCTTGTAACACGGATGATTTTAGTTATCTTTCCAACGTACAAAAAAAATTTATAGATATACAAAGGTGGAATAGTAAAAAATCTGTGTTAAATCAATTGGTCTTTAGTTGGAGTTCAAGGAATTTAAAAAGAGGAGATTCAAATGAGGATATTATTTTCCACCCAACGGAGAAATTAATGCCTAGAGGCTGGTCATATAATGTTCTAGAATTAAAGAATGATTACGGAGGGAAAGGAAAGTATGAATTTAAATTGGAAGGTGATGCTTTTGGAAGTGAGGGAGCACCGTCATACTTTTCAGGAAGAGTGTTAATTAAAAAAAATTGGAGTTCTTACCGGGAGAGAAGAGGAAATACTGAACATGTACCCTTCATAATGAGTGGAGGTATTGAAGGTAGAGCGTCAATCGTAGCAGATCTGGGTGATTTGATTTATGTCATTATTACCTCAGTACCTGAGTATTTTACAAGTAATCAAACATACAATTACAGACTAACTTTCAGCAAAAAGGAAATCTAAATTCATTATCTTCTTCGGCCGCCTCCGGATCTACCGCCGCCTCCGGATCTTCTACCGCCACCACCAGATCTTCTACCGCTACCGCCGGATCTGCCGCCACCGGATCTTCTACTCCCTCTAGGCCTTCCTCCACCACTTGAACGACTCATCGCCCTCCTTCCTCTTCTTCCTGATGAAGATCTATTAAAATGACGTCGTCGCCTAAAATAACCATATGGCCTGTAAAATGGGCGATAATACCAAGGTCCAGTGAAAGGAGGCATTCCTCCATAGCCGCCATATCCTTGATCTCCTCCTTGGAAACCTACTTGTTGGTCATAATTTGAGAAACGGACATAAATAAATGATATCAATAAAAATATTATCAATGATAACATGCAACAAAATAATTCATCAACAGTAAACTTATCAGGATGTATTTCAGCTGATTCGGAAGGATTTTCTGGATTAACATATACCTGAACTATGGATTCTATTGGGTATTGGCCTTCTATATCACTAATACAAGGAGTATTGGACGAAATGGATGAGGAAGAGAATGAGCCAGTATAACTTGTTTCCACTGCAGAACCAGAAGAATATGTATAAGAATAAAATAAATCAGCATAACATGAATAATATAGATAAATATCATAAGAATCTGCAGGAAATAGTAATATTTCATTCCAAACTGTTCCTGAAGGAGATCCATGAGAAATAGCAAAAACCTGATAGTCGGAATGATCATTTAAGTTTACTTCAATAGACACATTATCCCCTATTTGGAAATAAAATTCTATGTCTTCCAAACAAGGCCACTCCCCCGTTATTTCTGGAGTATATTGCCAATTAATATAAGAAATTCCATCTAAAGAATATGATAAATTTAGATCAGCATAACATACGAAATAATCATACCATTCGGTATATGTATCACAATATTCATCTCCATAATCATCATAGTAACAGTCCTCATACGTGTATGATCTTTGTGATACATCTTCGAACCACCCTGTTTCATTTTCTATAGTAGCATTTATTTCCATCCACTGAATGTCATCTGAACCAATCAATTTAGCATCAGTTAACTCCCAATCAACTTGATTAGTGAACTGATATGTCATCAATATTGATGATCCGATTGTCAATATTAGCGCGATAGTAACAAAAATTAATTCACCTGGAGATAACCAATTAGGTAGTGAAAAACTAGTTTGTTTTACAATTCCTTCGTCTTCTCCTGATTTTAAATTATTCAAATTGTTATTTCCCATTGGATTTTTTATTTTTGGAATGTTTGATGATTCTGAGTTAATTAAATTACCATCAGGTCCAACTTCAGGAATTCCTAAGCCCGGTCCATTTACGGCATCAGATGTAAGGTTTTGAAGCTGTGACATTTTTAATTTATGTTCCGCTTCTGCAATTTCTTCCTCTCTTTGTAGTCTTTTTTTCTCGGCCTCATCCAACAAATCATTAATTTCTTCTTTTGGAGATTTTTCTTCTTCATCGGCTGAATTCCACCATTTATCATCTTCCATAAGTATTCTCATTATTTGTTAAAATAGACATAGTATTTATGTATATTCAAAATTTTGAGATATCGGATATGAATAATTTATACATAGAACATAGACGCCAATTGTATGACACAAGATGAAAGATTACACTTTGACCCAAAAATGCTAGATATAATGGCCGAAGTATGCATTAAATTTGGCTTAAATCTACAAAATAAACAAGATTTAATTATTACTTCTACCGTAGAATCTTTGCCTCTTGTCAGAAGGATTGTAGAGGAGGCATATCGAGCAGGAGCAGGGGTTGTGACTACTCTATTATCAGACGAAGAAATAAGCCTGGCAAAGTACAGGTATGGTAATGAAGAAAGTTTCGATAGAGCTCCTGAATGGATGTTCAAGGGAATGGCAGAAGCGTTTGAGAATAATACTGCTCGTTTGGCAATTTCAGCTGATAATCCAATGTTATTGTCTGGTCAAAATCCAGAAAGAGTTTCGAGATTAGGTAAGGCGATGTCTATTGCATCTAAACCCGCCATGGAAAAAATAACAAATTTTGAAACTAATTGGAATATAGTATCATATCCAGGTAGTAAATGGGCCAAGCAAGTATTTCCAGAATTATCAGAAGAAGGTGCGGTTAAAAAACTAGCAGAGGCTATTTTTTCTGCTTCTAGAATTAATGGAAAAGATCCCATTGGCGAACTGAGAGCACATCATTCGAATCTCAAAAAGCGTCAAAAGTGGTTAAATGATTATTCATTTAAATCGTTACACTACACTGGACCTGGTACAGATTTAATTATTGGCTTAGCGGATGGGCATGCCTGGAAAGGAGGAGCAAGTATGGCCAAGAATGGAATTATTTGCTCACCGAATATACCAACTGAAGAAGTATTTACTACTCCTCACGCGGATCGTGTTGATGGTTATGTCAAAGCTACAAAACCGCTTGTTTATAGAGGCACATTGATTGAAGGTATTGAAGTACGGTTTGAAAAGGGGAAAATAGTAGAAGCAAGAACATCATTAGGAGAGGAAGTTTTTCTTCAGATGTTAGAAACTGACGATGGTTCTAGAAGGTTGGGGGAGGTAGCATTAGTACCTCATTCATCTCCAATCTCCCAATCTGGAATTCTATTCTATAACACACTATATGATGAAAATGCTGCATGTCATATTGCACTTGGGCAATGCTACTCAAAGTGTTTTACAGAAGAGATTAGTTTGGATAAGGAAGCTGTTAAGAAATCTGGTGGAAATAGTTCAATGATACACGTTGATTGGATGATTGGGTCAGGAGAACTCAATATAGATGGTATAACTCCTGATGGAGATATTGTACCAATTTTTAGGAATGGAGAATGGGTAGAAGAAATCTAGAAATATCATTATTCAATCTATTAATAATAATATCATTATGATATTATATGAATATATTTATAATATTCTTTTTATTGGAAGGCTTGAATATAACATGTCGGATGAAGTAATTAGGAAAGAAGAGATCATACAAGATATTGAAATAGGGAGCCTGAATGGTTTCGTTGGTTTAGCATTACATTTAGGATTAGGATTATTTAATTTAGTAATTTTAATTTCAGGGAGTTTAGCGGGTGCTTTAATAATAATCACTGGCCCATTGTGGATGGTATATACCAACAGTTATATGATTATTCAACCAAATGAAGCCAAAGCATTACAATTCTTCGGAAAATATAAGGGTACAGTTAGGGTAGAGGGTTTTAGATTTGTGATAAATCCACTATATCAAAAAACAGCTATATCTCTTCGTATTAGAAATTTTGAGTCTAACAAATTGAAAGTAAATGATGTAAACGCAAATCCTGTTGAAATTGCTGCTGTTGTTGTCTGGAGAGTTTTTGATGCGGCTGAAGCATTATTTGAAGTTGATAATTATAATAATTATGTTCAGATCCAAAGTGAAGCGGCACTGAGAGCAATGGCTACAAAATATCCATATGATATTATTGAAGATAAAGACATTGGAGGAATCGCTCTTTCTAGTCACCAAGAAGAAATTGCCATGGAGTTACAGAGTTCCGTAGAAGCAAGACTTAAGCGCGCAGGAATAGAAGTTTTGGAAGCACGTATCAGTCACTTGGCTTATTCTCAAGAGATTGCTCAAGCAATGCTACGCAGGCAACAAGCTAGTGCAGTTGTCGCAGCACGAAGTGAAATAGTAAAAGGTGCCGTTGGGATGGTAGAGTTAGCATTAGAGCAATTAAGTGAGAAAAATATTATTGAATTAGATGAAGAAAAGAAGGCTAGTATGGTCAGTAATTTATTGGTAGTACTTTGCTCTGAGACAGACACAACTCCTGTCGTAAATACCGGTACCTTATACTGATAATAATTATTTATTCTTTGTTTTTCCAGGAGAAATAGATAGATATGAGTAAAAAGAAATTTTTGACGCGTGTCGACTCTAGACTTTACGAAAGTATACGTAAATGGGCAGAAGATGATTTTAGATCCGTTAACGGACAAATTGAATTCTTGTTAAATAAATGCGTAAAAGAAAGAAAGCGCCTAGATAAATAGTATTTTAAATATCATAACCTCTTGATGGCATTATGAATGAAAAATTGATGCTCTTGCCTTTACTAGGACAAGTTTTACTAACATTCTATGTAGGAATTGTTGCGAGATTAAGAAGAGAAAAATCTGTCAAAGAAGGTTTCAACTGGAGATATTTTAAGACATTTGAAGGAGAAAAGCCACCAAGATTTGTCTTACAAGCAGACCAGCACCTAGTCAATCTTTTTGAGGCTCCTGTATTATTTTTTGCCGCAGGAATTTTAGCTATAACTTTAGAAACAGTTGACATCGTTATGCTAACTCTTGCCATATTTTATGTAATATCTAGAATTTGGCATGCTGGAATAACATTAACCAATAATAGGCTTTTGTGGAGGGCACGTGCATTCATATTATCTTGCTGGATCCTACTGATAATGTGGTTATGGCTTGTATATATTAATTTTTAACATAAACATTGATTGATAGCCAAAGACTATTACGGGTGAATGTGAAAATGCGTCAAGTGATAATTGTTGTACTAATTTCTTTAGTGCCTCTATGGACTGTGGAAGCATCTTTTTTGGGAACTGAAAACTCAATTATACAATCAGAAAAGGTAGTTACTGTGGACAGTACGAACTTTAGATTTTCTCCCTCAGAAATAACGCTTAATGAAGGAGAATCGGTTCGTTTTTTCTGGAGTGGAGAATTTTTAGGGCATAACGCTGTTGAAGAAAATGGTTTTTTTGATTCAGGAGATCCTGAAACAGATGTGGATTATACATTTAAATTTGAAATTGGAACTAATGGGACGTATACGTACGTATGTGAACCACATGAACAAATGGGGATGATAGGTACCATCATTGTGAAACCTATTATTGTCGATTCGGAAGAAGAAGAAGAAGAAGAAATGAAAAATGAAGCGATTCCAGGATTTTTGTTCTATAATGTTATTTTGGTATTAATATTAGTTTTAATAATAAAACCAAAGCGAGATGTATAACTTCAAAAACTCTAAAAATTTAGAAAGGAAGTTCTTTATCAAGCCGATTAGTCATTTCTAAATATCTATCAGTATGATCTGTATCTGGCATGTTAATTACAAATTGCCAATATCTCCAAGCGGCTATTGATAGGGTGGCTAAACGGTGTAAATAAGGTAATGCAGTAATCTCTTCCTCAGTTAATTTACGTATTGATTCGTAGCCTGCAAGTAAAGAAACCCAACGCTCAGAAACTGGCAGATTATTTTCCCACCCAAAGCCAACAAAGGTCATGACTAAATCAAATGCAAGGATATCATGACAAATTTCTTCAAAATCAAGTATTGATATAACTTCACTATTCGACCCCAAAACGTTATCAGGAAATAAATCCCCATGAATAATCCCTTTTGGAAGATTTACAATAAGGTTATTTAATTTTGTACTTTCAATTTTTAGCATAATAAGAAAATCAGTCCAATTATCCATTTCATCTGCTAAAATGAATAACTTCTGAAATAATTTATGGCCCATAGAAAACTCTTTTTTCAATTCTACAGGCGGTTTAATGAGATGTAAATTTGCCTGAATTTGACCAAGAGAATATAATGATGAGTGGTTTGATTTTAACCAATCTCCTTCAATAAATGGAAGTATGGTCCAAGCCATATTATTTTTTATGAAAAAGAATTTATTATTATTAAATTTAATTGGTTCCGGAGTAGGGACTCCATTTTTGGCCAAATAGGATGTCATATTAAGTAAATATTCTACCTCTTCTACAGATTGTTCATTCCATACTTTTAATACAAATTTATTATTATCGCTTAAATTCAATATATAATTTGAATTTGCCCATCCCCCTGCTAATCTCTGTATAGAAATTATATCAGAAAGATCAGTGTAGCCAAGTACTTCAGAGGCATCTGCAAGTGAGACTTCTGTGTAAGCCATACAATTTTGCTGAAGTAAGTGCCTTTTTGTATTATCTGTTATTTTAATGAAAATATTAAATTATCATAGGTCATATAAGACATTATGGATGTCGACGAAGGAGGTACTGATAGTTCGATAGATCATTTATTAATGCAACGTGAAAAGTATGTTGGTAAAGCACTTTCAATAGCACACGAAAAGCCCCTACATATCATTAGAGGTGATATGCAATATCTGTATTCTGCTGACGGTGAAAAATATCTTGATTTAGTAAATAATGTCTGCCATGTTGGTCACTCTAACCCTAGAGTAGTCGAAGCGGGGCAACGACAAATGGCATTACTAAATACCAATACAAGATATATTTACAAGGTACTAACTCAATATATTGAAAGATTGGCCAGAACTCTTCCTTCTTCATTGAATGTAGGATACTTAGTAAATTCTGGCAGTGAAGCTAATGAATTAGCAGTACGTATTGCTAGGTCATTTACAGGTGAGAAAAATATGATTGTAATGGAAGGTGCGTACCATGGTCACACTACTATGTTGATTGATCTAAGTCCGTACAAATTTAGAGGCCCCGGCGGCAAGGGAAAATCACAACCTTGGGTACATGTAGTCCCTATCCCTGACGCCTACAGAAGAAAGGGTGAAAATTATGCCAAAGAATTTAAGAATGTTGTAGATGAATCTGGTTCAATAGCAGGTTTCATGGTAGAGTCTATGCTTTCCTGTGCAGGCCAAATACCACTACCTGATGGTTATTTAGCCTCTGCATTCAAACAGGTACGTGCCGCTGGAGGACTTTGTATTGTTGATGAAGTACAAGTTGGTTTTGGGCGTATAGGAACTCATATGTGGGCATTTGAAGAACAAGGTGTAGTGCCAGATATAGTAGTGATGGGAAAGCCAATAGGTAATGGTCATCCAATGGCTGCGGTTTTTACGACATCAGATATTTCTGCATCATTTGAAGAGATGGAATTTTTCTCTACTTTCGGAGGGAATCCTGTATCATGTGCCATTGGATTGTCCGTTTTAGATGTAATAGAAGAAAAAAAATTAATGCAGAATGCCGAAAAAATTGGTAATATTTTTATTGATGGATTACAAAAATTGAAAAAGAAGTATTCTTTAATCGGAGATATTAGGGGAAAGGGTTTATTTCTTGGCATTGAATTAGTCAGGAATAGAGATACCTTAGAACCTGCCATTTTTGAAGCTAAAGAAATAGTTAGAGAAATGCTGAAACATAATATTTTATTAAGCATAGATGGTCCATTAAAAAACGTAATAAAAATCAAGCCACCTATGGTGATTACAAAAGAAGATGCAATAAAAACCTTGGATTCATTTGATAAAGTATTATCTAAAATCGGAAGGAAAGGCCCCTAGCATCAATGGAGTAGAATTAGGAGATTTTAATTCTAAAAGTAACTTTGGACATCCATGAGTGCGTATGAAGCCTTGGTTGCTCTCTCCATGGGGATAGGTCTATCAGCGGCTGCAGGATTTAGAATATTTCTTCCTCCATTTCTACTTTCATTAGTCATAAAATTTGGAAACTTGGATCTTGAATTGGGAGGTACTTCTTTCGAATTTTTCGATAGTGAAATTACAATCTTTCTGCTAGGTGCAGCCGTAATAATCGAAACATTGGCATACTATATCCCCTGGGTAGATAATTTACTAGATGGTGTTGCCAGTCCGGCGGCAATAATAGCAGGAACAGGGATGACCGCAATGCTTCTTGGAGAAGAAATGAGTCCAATCCTGCAGTGGTCATTAGCAATTATAGCAGGAGGAGGAGTGTCTGCAGGAATTCAAGGAGCAACAGTTGTTACCAGAGGTACTTCCACAGTATTAACTGGAGGCGTTGGAAACCCTATAGTATCAACCATAGAAAATATTGCTGCCCTATTGTTTGCTTTATTTGCATTAATACTTCCATTTTTAGCAGCTTTTGGCGCAATCATAATATTGGTCATTACAACAAAGAAAGTAATAGACAGAGGAATAAGTAAACAGAATATAACATAAATACTGGATAAAAAATTTACATCACATCAGACAAATATAGAGATATTTTAATTTTACTCCACTAGAGAGAGTTAAACGAATGTAGTACTTCGGCATAATATGGCAAAACCGTGGGCTCCTTCCCATGTAAGCGAAGTTGCCAAAGGCATGGGAGTGAATAAACGAATTTCTGGAGAGGTCAAAAAAACATTGGTCGAATTATTAAAAATCGAACTGGATAGTATTACTGAAAAAATGGAGGAAAAAATAATATCAAATGATTCTAATAGAAAAACACTTGGAGATCCAGAACGTACTAGATTGAGCTATAGTAGAACTAGGGGCATGATGGTAGATAAAATCCAAAAATTAGAATCTGTCGGTAGTTCTGCCGTAGTTTCTGCCAATGAATCATTAGAAAAATATCTACAAAGATTATTATCCTATGCATCAGATTCTGCTGATTCTGAAAAAATGGGTACTATCATGCAACGTCATCTAGAATATGCGCTCAAAATTATTGATAAAAGTAAAATAAATATTCAAAGTGATGAGATATTGGAAAAAAATTCCTTTATTAATGATTCTAGAGATAATATTACTCAAGAAGAAATAGTAACTCCAGGAGAAATTCTCTCAAAGGCAAACATTAGAATGATGGTTCGCAGTATTGAAAGAATGAAGATAGAAGAGGATGCAATAGAGGATTTATTACTAGTGTATTATGACCATGCCGCACAGTTACAAGAGGATTTTCAGAACATAGTAAATAAAGGTTCAATAGAAGAATTAGAAATTAATATGGAACGTAGTCGTACTCTGATGATGTTGGGATGGTTAAGGAGGATGTTGAAAGATGCGGCAAAGAATGCTAAATCAGATGGTTCGGCAAAAATATTACTTAAACATGTAATAAGAATAGACCCTTGGAAATAAATTAAATTAATAATAAAATCAAAGAAAGTATAATCAGTATTTTTGCTTTGGCATTAGTATGGCTGAAGGCAAAGATAAAACAAAAATGGCATTTAGATTCAATTCATCAAAGATAAAAATAGCGATTATTTTAACGACGTTGATGTTACCTTTAGGATACATAGGAATTGGTTATATGGTAGCTTCTGCTTCACTTTCGGTTAATCCTGGTTGCGGCATGTGGTCAAATAATACGCCAGATAATTGGACTACTGATGATGATTGGGAGAGTTTTGAACCATGGAATGATTCTGCTGAGAGAATAGATATTCGAAAAAATTTAGATGTATCTAATTATCAAATTGAATCATATGAAAATGTTAGTTTTTCACCGAGAGGAGATGGTGAAATAACTCTTAGAGGTTGGTATGTAGAAGTAGATGTTAATGCTCCTGTTGTTATTCTAACACACGGTATGCCAATGAATGGAAAATGTAAACCAGAGATGCTGTTGATGCAAGGATATTTGACAGAAGGGGGAATAAATACATTATCATTTGACCTTAGAAATTATGGTGAAAGTGATGTAGTGGATGATTACTTTGCAGTTGGACAAATTGAATATAAGGATATTTTGGGTGCTTATGACTGGCTAATATCTGAGAAAGAATACATACCAGGACAGGTGGGGATGTCTGCTTTTTCAGCAGGAGGAGGTGCAGCAATAGCATTTGCAGAAGAGCCAGGAATTGGAGCAATGTGGCTTGATAGTGCCGTATTAGATTTCCCACTATTAGTAAAAAATGAATTAGGAAGATTAGGATACCCTGAATTCTTTGCAGGCCCAGCAGTTAGAGTAGGCGGTTGGTTAATTGGAGTTGAATTAGATGCTCGGTCACCAATGGAGGCTGCAACGAATGCAGGGGATAGAGAAGTATTTCTAACTCATGGGAAAGAAGATCCAAGGGTTTCAATAATTCATTCTGAGAACTTTGAAGAAGAAATGAATAAAGAAAAAGGAAATGTAACTACATGGTATGTTAGTGAACGAGGTCACGTAGATGCAATATGGGGCGAATCTAGCGAATATAAATCAAAATTAGTATCCTTTTTTGAATTATCTTTAGATAAATGAAATATCATAATATTATGAATTTTTAAAATTTATTTACTTCTTGATAACCAACGAATATACATTGGAGAATTAAGTTTAACTTTTCTAGTGCCTAAACGTGCATCCTTGTCTGGCCACAAAGACTCTAGTGCCCTAAAAGTAGGACAATGCCTGAATCCCAATGCGTGTAAATATTCATGATAAAGAACACTGGCTGCTAAACGTTCCCATTGGGGATCGGCCAATAAGTCAGGATGGATGTCTATTTTCCTGACATCATCTGGCCCTAATGTATTCTCATAGGGCCAGAAATCTTTTCCTCTTTCTATTATCTCACCTCTTTTATTCCTCCTTATCCATCTACTATTATTTTTAAATCTACAACATCCGAGCATTGTTTTATTGTTTTTTCTTAAATATCCAAGTGGTATTTGTTCTAATTTATCTATTTCAAAATTAGTTAATTCAGGGATTTTAAAAATTTTATCTATAACAAATCTGCCGAGATGAGGTAGTTGCATTGTATATCTGAACTGGTTCTTTCAATTAAATATGTAATGAAAATAGGACTTTTATCATAAATAAATACAAGGATTCATAATGAATAACAATTTAGTCGTACTCAAGGTAGTTAATTATGAGTGGACAAATAGCAAAAATTGGATTAGTAGCAAGTATGTTTTCGGTAGTAGGGTCGTTGTACCTATATTTTATCGGCGATGATGAGATGTTAGGAATATTTGTAGGTCTTTGGGCTCCAACATTGATACTAGCTAGTAACGAAATTGAAGCTTGGATGGAAGATAATTAAGGATAGAGTCGAGTTTTTTTCCATTCATTGTTTACTGATTGTAAAATTACTCTTTCATGTAATCTGCTAGGTCTTCCTGACCAATATTCTATTGATTCTACTAGAATTTTATATCCACCCCAATGATTCGGTAGTGGAATCTTTTTATCTTTGTATTTTCTTTCGGTAGATCTAAATTCTTCGTCGAGTACTTCTATAGATGCTAATTCTTTACTTTGAGTTGATGTATAGGCTGCTATCTGACTTAGTCTTGGTCGCGAAAAATGATAATCCGATACAACATCGCGTGCAAACTCAGAGGCTGTTCCTAAAATTCTGACTTGTTTTTCTAAGGGGGCCCAGAACATTGTTATTGCTACTTTTTTATTAATATCAATTTCCAAAGCCTTATCGCTGTTCAAATTAGTAAAAAAACCAATCTCAGTATCGTTTATGTGCTTTAATAAAACCATTCTACTTCTTGGTGCGCCATCAGAACCAACCGTTGAAAGGCACATTGCGTTCGCTTCGATCAAATTTTTTTGAATGGCTTCGTTAATCCAGTCTTTGAGTAAATCCAAAGGACCATCATCGTCCTGAATAACTATTCGGCCTCCATCTCTGTAATCAACTCTAATCTCTTTGACCATGAATAACCCTAAAGCCAACATTGTATAAAGTTGGGTTTTAAAATTTATAAAAAAAAAGATAATTAAATCATATATGATACAATTACTTATAACCCGGTGATTGATGGCATGGCCATGAACGGTACAATATCGTCAAAAATTAGCCTAAAAAAGAATGTTATAGTGCTGACCTTGGTTGGATTAGCATTAATGATTGTCCAGTCAGTAAATGCTGCAACAATCAATCCTGAAGTAACATATGATGGAGACACATTAGGAAGAGCAACTTTCTTCCTTTTCTTCATTGGATATATTTCAATGGGTGCTGCTTTCGTTTTCTTCATGAGTGAAAGAAACAATGTTGCTCCAGAATTCAGAACTACAATGACAATTTCTGCACTAATAGTAGGAATCGCAGCATTCCACTACTATTACATGCGCGGAGTATACATTGATACTGGCGCAGTAAGTACTGATTACAGATACATGGATTGGATCATTACAGTACCACTGATGGCTCTGAAATTCCCTTCACTTGTTGGAAAAGATGCGATTACCGACAATAAAGTGTTAGGACTCGGGTTTACAGGGGTATGTTTTGTTGGTGCTTTGATAATGATTTCATTCGGATATCTTGGAGAAACAGGAGTGATAAATGAAGCATTAGGTCTACTTCTTGGTGGAGTAGGATGGGCTATGATTATGGTAGCTACAGGATTACCATTTGGATTATATGATGGATTAGGAGTCGATAATAGTAAAATCAGAGAAGAATTAGTATGGAGTACAGATGCTCTAAGAACTTTCATTCTAGTTGGATGGGTCATTTATCCACTTGGTTACTTAGTTGGAACTGACATGGTCGATGCAGGAAGCGATGGAAAAGAGATTATGGCAATCCTATACAACATAGCTGATATGATTAACAAAATCGGATTCGGTATAGTAGCATGGATGGGTGCTAAGAAAGCATCATCAATGATGGCTTAAATCTAACAACAATATAGATTATGAACAGAAAAGGAAAATTCTCTGTCTTTAATTAGACAGGGAGTTTTTCTTTCATTTTTTAAAAACCTTTACTTTCAATTATGGATATAATAATAATATTTTTTGGAGTAATATTTGCTTCTGCTTTGACGGTCCCTGCTGGATTTGGATTGTCAACTATGTTGACTCCTATCGCGCTACTATTTATGAGCCCTCATGAGGCAGTAACGGTAGTCGCGATAGTACATGTAATTCATAATGGTGCGAAATATATCTCGTTGCGTGACTATGTAGATTTTAAAGCAGTAAAGCATTACGGTGTGTGGCTTATCATTGGATCAATACTAGGTGCAGTATTGAATAATAATGTTTCTCAAAAGCCATTATTAGCAGTAATAGGAATCTGCTTAGTGATATTACCCATTCTAACACTTAGTGAGCGTTGGACTAATTATAAGATACCTGAAGCCAATGATAGAATTGGAGGTTTTGGATCAGGATTTATGGGAGGTTTATCCGGACATCAGGGTGCCCTTAGAGCGATGTTTCTTACAAGAAGATTAAGAGATAAAATGAATTATGCCGCAACGGCTAGTATACTCGCTCTTTGTGTAGACTTATCAAGAATTCCAGTTTATTTATTTTTTAGGTATGATGATATTATGGAATATCTTGAGCTTACAATAATTTTAGTTATAGCAGCATTAATAGGAGTAAATATAGGTAAAAGATGGTTAGAATCTATGAAGAATATTTGGGTGCATAATCTAGTAATGTCTGGAATAATTAGTAGTGGAATATTTTATCTATTCCAATCTCTAAAATGAGTGAATAATTATATCAAATCTGGAAAAATACAACTATTAGGTCTTTTAAAAATATAATGCCTGTATTTTGAAACAATAATATAAACTGAATCTCTAAAAGGAAATGGTATAAGCCAAAAAATAGGAAATAAAATCCTATAGTGGAGTTTCATATAAAGTAAACATCTTATTCCGGCTGCTGATCTTATGTATGTTTTCCCATTTTTCACTAAATATACAGTATCTGCTTTTTGATGTTTTAAAGAGAATTGAGAAATAATTTTTTTGCCTTCTTCGGAATTATTGGCGATAAATTTTAATGATGATTTATTTTTAAGTCTAGGGTAAAGAAAAAGTGCAACATTTGAGCAAAGACCACAATCGCCATCCATTAATAAAATATCATCTCCAGGCATGTTATTCACCATTTATAGATTCAAGATTCCAAGTCTTTACCTTTACGCCTCGCGTCACGTGAACTAAATCCGGAGAAAGATAATTATTAATTCCTAAGTTAAAAAATTCTGTCAAAGAGTTCTTGGTGATTATCGCTTCCCCGTCATAGTATTCCCATGGATTATGTTGAGTATATGCCATGTATAATTTTTCTTTGTGTGAAACATATAAGCAATACCTCTCAAACAAGAAATATTCTAATGTGTCTTTTTCGGCTTTTCTTATATTACCTATTGATTTTGAACTACCTTTTAATTCTAAACCATCAGAGGTACGTTTTGAATGCCAAATATAATCTCCTTTAGAAAATTTAACATTTGCCTTTGCATATTTGTAGGGTAGCCCATACGCCCTGGGCGCGTAAGCACAAGTTATGTGACTTTGAGCATCCAGTGTTAAAAATAAAACTCCTGCCTTACCTTTTTTCTTCACGTATGTTCGAACATTGAATTCAGGGAATGTAGTGATGAATGGTAAATAAGGGAGAAAATACGGTCTCACTTTTTCCATAATAAATGGTATTGTGCCTACATACGCTTTCCCTTCAAAGGTATCTAATTCTAAATCCTTAGGAATATAAGGGCTTAACAATTCAGGATCAACTACCCAATGTAAGAAAGTCAGATTTATCCAATTTTGTCTCAATGACCATCTCCTCTTTGGCATAGGAAATGGAAGATGATCTGACTTCCACTCTACATTGGCCATAGTCATCCTTCAATAGTCACTAATAAAAACAATCACATAAAATGTCGTGATAAAAACTAAGACATAAATCATTTGTCGATGATCATGGGAGATAATAAGTGTGCTTATGAGGGTTGTAATGCACTCGAATTTAGAACTTCTAGATATTGTCTGAGACATAAAGATGGACCAAAAACTACCTTAATTAATGAAATTAATCAAGTAAAAAATGAAATATCAGAAGGAGTGAATATGACCAACACTTCTACGTTGAGTCATAATAATGTCATTTGGTTTCTAGCCGGTCTTTTTGCGGGGCCTTCATTTGCGATAATAATGGGAATCTTGTCAGAATTTTTATTCCAGATAGGTGGAGAATCTATTGCAGTTTTTACAATGTTTATAGTATTACCATTAGTTTACATAATTGGTATTGTATGGGGATTTAGAAGCAATGGACCTACTGGATTTTCATTTGGATTATTAGTAACACCATTAGTTTTCGGCCTATTTGTTTTGTTCCTTATTTACATTATTAGTGAAGAAGGTTTATTCATGTAAAATTAAATTTGAAAAATCATATTAACCATTTACAATAGGAGAAACTTTTTGACCAATTAATTCTATTGAATCCATTAACTGATTATGAGATAATTTAGCATTATCCATTTGGAATGAAAATCTTGATATTCCCCCTAATGATTCACTATGACGAAGTATTTTTTCAGCAACTTCTTGTGGACTTCCTATTGCGTATGCGCCTAAGGGCCCTGTTTGTTCATCGAATCTAGCACGAGTCACAGGAGGCCATCCTCTTTCTTTACCAATTCTAGTGAAAGTTTCTGCATATCCTGGAAAATAGATATCTCTGGCTTGTTGTGAGTTTTCTGCAACATAACCTAGAGAATGTAAACCAACTTTAAGATCTTCAGGACTATGGCCTGCTTTTTGACCGGCTTCTCTGTATAAATCTACTAATGGCTTGAAACGATGTGTTTCACCACCAATCACAGCAATCATCAGTGGTAGGCCTAATAATCCAGCACGAATGAATGATTGAGGAGTACCGCCTACGCCCAGCCAAACTGGTAACGGGTTTTTTAATGGCCTAGGATATATTTTTTGATTATGTAAAGACGGCCTAAATCTACCATTCCAATTTATTGTTTCATTATCTCTTATTGAGAGTAATAAATCTAATTTTTCTGAAAATATTTCATCATATTGATTAAGATTCAATCCAAATAGTGGGAAGGATTCTGTAAATGAACCACGTCCGACAACCATTTCTGCCCTACCATGTGACAACAAATCTAAGGTTGAGTAGTTCTGAAATGTTCTAACGGGGTCTGCAGCACTCAAAACTGTTACCGCACTTGTTAAAATAATATTTTTTGTACGTGCTGCGGCAGCTGAAAGAATCATATGAGGTGCTGAATCAAGAAATTCTTTTCGATAATGTTCTCCTATTCCAAAAACATCTAGGCCCATTTTATCGGCGTGTTCGATTCGTGCAAGAAGATCCTCTAGAGATCGTGCACTGTTTTCTGGCGTACTTTCAATATCGCCCATTTCAACGGCTGCGAAACTATCAACACCTATTTCCATAATAATCCGTAAAAACTGAGATATTAAAACTATTTAGTTAATTGATTTCTGTTTTGACAAATCCTCAAGAGATTTTAGTGCACAATTAACATGAATTGCAGAGCCTAATGGTAATGCATCTTCATCTACTTTGAACATAGGATGATGTACATCATAAATTGCATCTATTTCTGGATTACTTACTCCTAGAAATGCAAAACAACCTGGTACTTTTTGAGTATAATATGCAAAATCCTCACCTCCCATTATCGGCGGCATGTCTATTACTTTATCACTCCCTAATATTTCTTTACCCACTGATTTACCTAATTCCCAGCAACCTGCATCATTAATGGTTGGAGGGTAATCATGCCCCGGGAAAGTTACTTCTGCCTCACAACGGTTAGCAATTGCCACTGATTCAGATAATTCCTTTACTCTTTTTTGTAAATTTATTAGTCCTTCTAAAGTTAATGAACGAATAGTACCCTGTAATTCCATAGTTGATGGAATTACATTCCAAGCATCCCCTCCATTCATCATTGTTACACTAATCACTCCAGATTCGAGTGGATTTAATTCTCTTGAAATAATTGACTGTAGTTCTACTACGATTTTAGAAGCTGTAATTACCGGATCTATAGTATTATGAGGTGCGGCAGCATGGCCACCATTTCCTTTGACTAATATCTTCAATGAACCTGCAGATGCCAATAAAGTTCCTTCTCTTGATGCCATCATACCAGTAGGGAGTTGCCCTGCAACATGTAAGCCGAATATTTTCTGAACATCGGGGTTCATCAGAACTCCTTCATCTCTCATCATTTTTCCTCCTGCCCCTCCTTCTTCAGCGGGTTGGAAAATAAGTTTTACAGTGCCTTCGATATATTCTTCATTTTCCTTAAGAATTCGCGCAGCACCTAATAACATTGCAGTATGGCAATCATGACCACAGGCATGCATTTTACCATCTATTTCACTCTTAAATTCTACATCTGTCTCTTCATGTATTGGTAAAGCATCCATATCTGCCCTTAATGCTATACAAGGGCCATTTCCATTACCCAGAATCCCAACAACACCCGTTATTGCAATATCTTTCTGAAATGGAATCTCGAGTTCTTTTAGGGTATCTTGTACTAACTTACTAGTTTCAAACTCTTCATACATCAATTCAGGGCGTCTATGTATCTTCCTTCTCTTTTCGATAATCCATGACTTTATTTCATTACTCTTAGACAATATTTCGGAGCCCTGCATATATAATCTGAAGTAGTAGAGATATTAGACTTATCTTAAAAAATAATTAAAAAATAATATAATTTTTTTAAAATATAAACCGCAATCTTGAAATCTACAAGTTGACTAACTGAGATATGGCGAAAGAGGGCATGTACTACAGAATGATGGGTAATACTGGATTACAAGTTTCAGTACTATCTTATGGTTTTTGGGCAACTTATGGAGTTAAGAATAGTTTACTACAAGAAAAAGGCATTGAGATGGCAAAAAGATGTATGACAATCGCAAGAGATGCTGGTGTAAATTGTTTTGATCATGCAGAAGCATATGGTAATCCAAATGGAGAGGCAGAGAGATTATTCGGAATAGCCCTTTCAGAATTAAGAGAACAAGATCCAGAAAAATGGAGAAGGTCAGAATTAATAATTACTACAAAAATTTTCTGGGGAGGGAATGGAGTTAATGAATCTGGGTTATCTAGAAAACATATCTTAGAAGGTTTAGATGCAAGTCTAGAAAGATTACAACTTGATTATGTAGATATGGTATTCTGCCATAGGCCTGATCCACTTACTCCGACATCGACAGTGGTACGGGCGATGAATGATGCCGTTAGAAATGGTTGGGCCACATCATGGGGGACTTCAGAATGGTCTGCGGCCCAGATAATGGAGGCTATATGGTTCGCGAAATCAGAAGGTTTAGAACCTCCAATGTTCGAACAACCACAATATAACATGCTGCATAGATATCGTTTCGAAAGAGAATATTTTCCCCTATTCAAACCACCATATAATTATGGGACAACAATTTGGTCACCTTTGCGATCGGGTTTTCTTACCGGCAAGTATAATGATGGAATTCCCGAGGGTTCGAGACCAACTCAAGAAGGTTATGAATGGTTAATAGAAGATTTGGAAAATCGTAAGAAAGAAGGACAAATTGAAATTGTAAAAAAAATTTCTGATTATGCAAAAAATAAATTCAATTGCTCACCTGCACAATTGGCCTTGGCGTGGTGTCTAAAGAATCCTAATGTTAGTACAATACTTCTAGGTGCAACCAAACCAGAACAAATGGAGGAAAACCTAGGATGCATTAGTATCGCAAAAAAAATAACAGAGGAGCATATGAATCAAATAGATGCAATTCTTGGAAATAAACCTGAAGATTGGACCGGATATGGCGGCTCTGGTGCTCGCGAAATTCGAACATTATGAATAAAATACATAAAAAAATTTAAAATTTCTTAAATTATAGAATTTCATTTTCTATAATAAGGTCGTACTTGTAAGTGTCTAGTATACTAACCATGCTAAATAGCATACCGAAGCGCGCTTGGATTAGGGATGCTTCTTGGTTCTATTTTCAGACTTAGGAATTGGCCCTGATCTAGTACAAGCTTTAGATAAGCAAGGGATAGTAGAGCCATTTGAAGTTCAGACTGAATCTATACCTGATTCAATACTAGGGCATGATGTATGTTGTAGGGCTCCAACGGGTTCTGGTAAGACATTGGCATTTGGCTTACCTCTTCTTGCTCGTACGCAAAAAGCAAATAGAAAAAGACCCACCTCACTAATTTTAACCCCTACGAGAGAGTTAGCGGAGCAAATTTGTAGTGTCCTCAAACCCCTAGCAAAGGCGATAGGGGTAAATGTATTATCCGTCTATGGAGGAGTTTCTTATCGGAATCAGTTACGTGGACTCGAGGATGGCGTGGAGATACTTGTTGCTTGCCCGGGAAGGCTATTAGATTTGATTGAAAGGAGGGCTTTATCTCTTAATGATGTGAGTATAATAGTATTAGATGAAGCAGATAGAATGGCAGATATGGGGTTTATGGAGCCTGTATGTGAAATAATAGAAATGTGCTCAGAAAATCGTCAAACTATTCTATTTAGTGCTACTTTAGATGAAGATGTTATTGACATAGTTGAAACCTATCAAACAAATCCAATAACTATTGAAGTAGGACCAGAGGAAGTTAGTATTGAGAGTATGCAACATTATTTTTGGAAGGTTAAGAATCATAAAAGAGTTGAGGTTACCGCAGAAATCGTCAGAAAATCTGGAAGAAGTATTATTTTCTGTAGGACGAGGATGGGCGTCAATCGCCTAGAAGAAGAGCTCAGAGGAGAAGGGATATCTTGCACTCCGTTACATGGTGGCCTGAATCAAAATCAACGAGATAGGGCAATGCGTAAGTTTAGTACAAGTAGAACAATGGTGTTAATTGCAACTGATGTTGCTTCAAGAGGAATAGATGTTGAGGGCGTAAATTGCGTAATAAATTATGATCCACCAGAGAATGGAAAGGCGTATAAGCATCGAGGCGGAAGAACTGCCAGAGCAGGAACTAATGGTATTGTAGTATCTTATGTTCCTAAGTCAAAGGAAAGACTATACTCAAGGATACAAAAAGAAGTTGGCGTAAAATATAGATATACTCTTCCACAAGTAGAGGTACTTGAAGAAAACGAGTTTGAACTAATACCTCCTGAAAAGGGAGATCGGAGCGAACGAGGAGGGAGAAGAGGATCTGGAAGGAATAGAAATAGAGTATCAAGAAATAAAAGAAATTTTTCTTCCAGAGGAAAACAAAAAGAAAGACCTTCTAAAAGAAGAAATAATTCAAAAAGGGGAAAGAGAGACGAAAATGGAAGAGGAAATTCCGATGATAATTCAAAAAATAGCTCCCAAACACCAAGAGGAAGGAAGAGAGGAGAGGGGAGTGGGAATGGAAGAAAATATAACTCAAATCGAGGAAGGAGCAATGAAAAAAGAAGTGGGAGTATTAATGAAAATTCAAAAAATAACTCCCAAACACCAAGAGGCGGAAAGAGGGGTAAAGGGCAAAGTCCTTCAAGACCAAGGAATAGACGTAAAAAATCTAACTACAGATCTTAGCCTAAATAATATCTTCTATAAGTTGTATTTTCAATAATCTTTTAGATGCACTATAATTAATATTTTTGAATGCAACTTTTACTTGACCCCCTTCAAATGGCTCTTCAATAGTGGGTTGTCCACCTCTAAAAAGTCCCATTACCGTAGTGTAAGCGTCTACTCCAACATGTGCTTCAATATTATAAATTGCTGATTCGGCACCTTGGTCAGTTAAATCATCACCTTCTCCTCCGTGTAAAATAGTTCTTTGGATTCTTCTTTCTACACTTACGGTGATCTCTGAGCATGGTATTTCCATTTCAACTGTGGAATTACCTCTGACTTCTAGTAAAGAAGTTTCTCCTGCGTCTTTTATTGGGCCTTTTATCAATAATATTTGTGGGTTTTTCTTTGATATTTCTGTCATTTATTTCACCTTATTTCATTTCTAATTATTTAATACCGCATTTGTATTGAATGTATGGACTTCTACCAAAATTGTAATCTCTTCATCCTCATCTTGTGAGACTGGGCCTAATTGATCAACGGAATTAACATCTAACTCTACTTTGATCTCCAGTACTCCTTCTCCCCAACCATTAATCGTCCAAGGCATAAGTGCCTGAAACTCATTTGGGGCATCAGATGTTAGATTTTCACCTGTATATCCAGGATATATTTGAAGATCTAAATATATATTCTCACAACTACTATCTTGTCCAGATAGATTGTTACCTTGATAATTCCATTGGGCAGTTAAATCATTTACTTCTATGTCTCCTGCGATTGCATCACATTGAACTAAGGGGTCGGTAAGATCGGCCCCGTCACCCACTTCCGGAATTATAGTGATAAAAATTGCTCCGATATAGTAATCCTCTCTCACAGAAAAATCTTCCATAAAGAAATCAATTACTTTTACTTCTTCATCTTGCCAAACTTCTGTATGTTCGGCATTTAAGATTTCTATGTCAAATTCTATTGTCCAATCTTCTGGCATGGTTGCATCAACTGCATCATCATAGTAATTTTTATTCCAATCAAAGGCATGTAAGCTTCCTATTACAAAGAATAATGATACAAATATTGCATATATTACGTTTGACTCTCTCAATGAGAAAATTTCATTCAGTGCTTGATTAATATCTCCATTAAAAATATTTTTTTCTGTATCTTCGGACATTTAATTCACCTAACTATGAAGCCCCATAGAATCGAATAATACTGCTAGTAAAAGGCCGTATATGATTAATGATACTGTAGCGACTGAAAATATTGTGTATTCCATTTCATCAATTTTTGGATTATTTATATTCAATATTGACTCTATGGCACCTACTGAATTAGATTTATCTGTAATCATTTTATCCATAATTTTCTCCTCCCATCCGATGAAAAGAACTACCCCTCCGGCAAAAAGAGCAGAAGTTACCATTTCAGGAATTGGGAGAACAATTTGTATCATCTCGATTAAACTCGAAGTTGCAACAAGTAATAAAAGTAGTACCATTATTCTAGTTATAACTTTACTATGTTCAGATTCGGTGTCTACTATATTGTAGTTAAGAATTATGAACATGAAAATCAATGGCGCTACAAGATAAACCGCTATCTGATAAGTAAATGCAAACCAATCTATGAAACTTTGATCGAATGGTTCACAAATAGTATCCACGCATGAAGTAGCAGTTTCCATAACTACTAATGTTAGTAAGAACCACATTACTCCTACAATAAATATCATACCTACCAAAACTGTTATTCCATTTATTCCTTTGTAATAAGCACGCCATAGTTCACCAAAAAGTAATACTAGAAAAGACAACGCAGCCAAAGTCATACCTAGGGACGAGAATACAACGGTACTAATCTCAGATTGGGAAACAGTTCCCAAAAATACTTCATCTTCAACTATCCATCTTGATACGTAAACTTTGCTTAGGCCTGTTATATTTTGTAACCAGAAAATCATAAACTGAACTTTAAGTCCAAGAAGTAATAATAAAGCGACAGATGATACTTCTCTAGCCCTTTCTTCGGCATATTTAATTTCACCAATTAAGAATCTTAGATAGATTGGTACCCAAATAACATAACATAACCAATTTATTGTAGATTTAATATCTCTATTAGCAAATTCAGTAAATATATCTAAAGGAATGGTTATTACTCCTAAAATAATTATGAATGCTGTTGTAATTTTTAATGCATTATTTTTTTGTAGTATTGGATAAGGATATACCAAAGGCAGAGTAAAAGCAAGACACAAGAAAATTGAATCCATGGCCATCTCACTATACTTATACGATGAGTAGTATATTTCAGTATAAGCACCCTCAATGAAGTCTTGACCTGTGAAATCTTCAATTTTTAAATCGATTATAGTTGCAAAGGCATATTTCAATCCAAGAACAATCATCATCCAAGAGATTAAGTAGCCCGCAAATCTTTCGTTCCATTCTTTCTCAAGAGATCTTCGAACTAGTATTAATGCCATTACTCCGAGAGCAATGTGAACTACTGCTGCAACAGGTATCAACGCGTTGACAGCATCATCAGCCATAAACTCCCCCATGTATAATAATAGATAATCTTTGGTCCGTTTTAGATTAAATTGAGGTTTCAATAAACTATTAATTTTTAGAATAATAAATTATCATACACATAATTGAAATGCAAGACCATCTGCGACAACTATGTTAAATGTAGGAGATAAAGCACCTGATTTCACTTTAATGGCATATGATAGATCAATGGTAACTCTTAGTGAGCACACCGGGAACAGAATCATTCTGGCATTTTATCCGGCTGCATTTACTGGAGTATGTACTACTGAAATATGTACATTTTCTGATTCATTAACGAAACTTTCTGAATCAGATACGATAATATTTGGAATCTCTGCTGATAATGTATTTGCAAATAAGATATTTGCTGAACAAAATAATATCAAATTCCCATTATTGTGTGATGTTGAAAGAACTGCAATAAAAGCATATGGAGTCGATATTGAAAATTTTGGTGCACCCGGATACGTAGCGAGTCAGCGTTCTATATTTGTAATAGAAGAAGATGGTTCAATCGGATATGTTTGGATTGCAGAAAATCCTGGAATAGAGCCAAAATATTCAGAAGTTTTTGATTATATTAAATCTTAACTTATTTTCCTATTTTCCATTTTACACCCTCAGAGCTGTCTTCGACTGTAACATTCATGGAGCTTAATTGATTTCTTATTTCATCGGCTTTAATCCAGTCTTTCTCATCTCGAGCCTTCTGACGTAGCATTAGTAGTTCTTCAACTCTTGATAATAATTTATTTCGCATTATATCTGACTTTTTAGATAGTGAGTTTAGAACATTTTTATGTGGAAGAAGTCCCAAAATGTTGCCTGCAAACTCATCTAACCACCCCAAATAAGCCGGGATGTTTGTAATTTCATCATTTTTAGAAATTTCTTCATTGAGTTTTTTGACTACAGATTGCACCTCAACAAATGCTATTCTAGTATTAAAATCATCATTCATACCTTTAAAAAATCTTTCAGTAGCGGAGTTAAGAAAATTATTTTCATTCCAAACTCCTGATGTTGTAATCTTAGATGCCTCCAAATATGTATTTAATAGTTTATTATAATGTATTTGAGATTCTTCTAACATAGATTGATTAAATTCTATTGGCTGTCTGTAAGGAGCATTTAGTAAAGCATATCTAAGTGCTAAGGGTTCAACAGATTCGAAGGTTTCAGAAATCGTTGTAAAGTTACCTAATGACTTACTCATCTTTTCACCATCTACATTAATCATCCCATTGTGCAACCAATACTTTACGATGTGTTCTTTTCCTAAGCAGCATTCGGATTGAAAAATCTCCGCTTCATGATGAGGGAACATCAAATCTCTTCCTCCTCCATGAATATCAAAAGTTTCTCCAAGGTGTTTCAAAGACATTGCTGAACATTCAATATGCCATCCTGGTCTCCCATTGCCCCATGGACTAGGCCAATATGGCTCTCCCTCTTTGGCATTTTTCCAAAGAGCGAAATCTCTATGATCGCGCTTTCCATCTCCTGTTCCACTAACTCTTCCTCCTGCCCCCGACCGGACCATCTCAAGTGTTTGTCCTGTTAATTGACCATATTTCTCTGGTGCTGTATCTATCTCGAAGTATACTCCATCTTCGGAAAGATATGCATGTTTCTTGTTTATCAATACCGAAATCATATCAATTATTTCCGGAATTGTTTCTGTGACTTTTGAATATTTATCTGCACGTATTACATTCAATTCACTCATAACCTGAAAATAATTATCTATATTTCTATCTGAAATTTCTTTGAAATCTACATTTTCTTCTAAAGCCACTTTAATGATTTTATCATCTATATCTGTAAAGTTTGTTATATAAATAACATTGAAGCCTAATTTTCTAAACCATCTTGTGATTATATCAAAAGAAATAGCCTGCCGGGCGTGACCGAGATGGCTCGGAGAGTATGGAGTAATTCCACAAACGTAAATACTAACTTCACCTTCTACAATAGGTATGAATTTTTTCTTAATACGGGAGCGAGTGTCATATATTCTCAAAACCATATTTTCATTCCTGCCATAACCCATATATCTCAACGTCGTGCTGATTTGACCAATTCGGAATATAAAATATCGTGATTTTTTCCCATCCTCTCAGGATGCCACTGAACCCCCATGCAGAATTTCAAATCTGGCCTTTCAACTGCCTCTATAAGGCCGTCATGTTCAGCATTAGCTGTTACTATTAAGGAACCTGCATCTGATACTCCTTGATGATGTGTAGAGTTTACTGTTACTTTAGGGCCCATTAGTGAATAAATTTTTGAACCTTCATTCGTAGTTACCACATGTTCACTTGATTGGCCGTCATAACTTCCGTGACCTACATAATCTAGAGTATCATCCAAGTGTTGATGAAGATGGCCACCATGGATTACTGACAAAAGTTGCATCCCCCTACATACACATAACATTGGCATATTTCTATCTAATGCCTCTTGGATCAAAGCTCTCTCTGAAGCATCTTGTTCAGGATAATAGACAGCTGTATTTGTATATGGTTCTTCATGATACTCAGAAGGATTGATATCTGGGCCTCCTGCAATAACTATTCCATTTATTTTATCCATGACAGAGGTTGAAAAAGTTGAAGGAGGAATTAGTAATGCAATTCCTCCTGCACGCTCGATAGCAGAAGTATATGTTGAAGGTAAAATTGCTGCATCCATAGTCCATTTTGCAAATTTTGATTCCCTTATGCAACAAGTAACTCCAATAAGTGGCCTATCAAGTTCAGGACACATGTGCATCTGAAATTGTTTTCTAACTTAAATTCTCGCTATATTAATGAAAATATTCTATGGATAATTAATTTTGGACACATTTAGGGGAAAACTTGAGTTAGTACCTATCAGTTCATTTATTATGGAATGGTTTAATTTAGTGACAAAGGGATTTTTTAGTGGGGCTATAGTAGTAATTGTGAGTGAAGTTGCAAAAAAATCAGCAGTTTTTGGTGCATTATTGGCCTCTATCCCCTTAGTTAGTATATTATCATTAACATGGTTATATGAAGATACTAAAGATACTGCACAAGTTGCTGACTTCGCCGAAAGCATATTATGGTTAATTTTACCTTCAACATTATTATTCATACTACTTCCGTATTTACTTCGTAAAGGATGGTCTTTTGAAAATTCTATGATGGTGGGAATTTCTATGACTGTTTTAGCATATGGAATAGGCATCTATCTAGCATCTTCTTATGTTACTTCGGATTAAAATGCGATTTATTGAATAGTTTAATAAAAAAGAATACAAATCTGAGATTTATAATTGTAATTTAATTCTCATTGGCTTCTCTCATTTTCCTTGTGTAAATAAAAGATTGTATACAAGAATAAGTGAATACTCCGCCGACAATTAACATAATTAATTGCGCCAAAGTAGAGGCAGAGAAGTCAGAATCGATCACTCCCTTTATCGCCATTCCTCCTCCGAGAAAGGTCAAAAGGCCTACACTAACTGCTGCATGCATCCATTTATGATTATTTTCCGGCTGAATCTTAGCCATATATCCCAGAAATAACAATGGTATACCAAAAAATGATGGTATTAATGAAGTCACGCTAGTCATACCTGTGCCTAAATAAAACGATACCCCTTCAAGTATGAGTAATGAGCCGACAATCATTGTTAATTTTGGCATACTCTGATTTAAAAATTTAAATTCATTATCCATATTATTTCGAAGAGCCTCGAGTTTAAGATGCTACTCCTGTATTGATATCGATGCTTTTTGTATTTCTTCATCTTTGGAAACTATTTGCTCCCAAAGTAATTCTGCTATATCCTTAACGTCCATTTCGGAACCTACTGAATCTAAGCCATCCTTTACCATGATTGAACAGAATGGACACCCTATAGCAACTGTATCGCAACCTGTTGCAGCTATTTCTTCAGCCCTAATTTTGTTAACTCTCTTATCTGAATCTTCTTCCATCCACATTTGTGCACCTCCAGCACCACAACAGAAAGAGTCTTTGCCATGTCTTTCAACTTCCACATCAACACCACCCAACACTGCCCTTGGCTCTTCGACAATATCGCCCATTCTGCCAAGATAACAGGGATCATGATATGTTATGCTTTTTCCGTTTTTATCAAGTTCAGGTAATTTTCCTTCATCTTGTAATTTTGCCATTATTTCGGTATGATGGAAGACTTCTAATTCATCAGCCCCATAATCGCTATATTCTTTTCCTAATGTATGGAAACAGTGAGGGCATGATGCAACTATTCTTTTCACTCCTAACTCTTGAAATGTAGAAATATTTGTTTCTGCCAACATTTGAAATAAATATTCATTTCCAGCTCTTCTAGCTGGGTCTCCAGAGCATCCTTCTTGCATACCAAGTATCCCTACATCAAGACCTGCTTGTTTCATCAAAGAAATTGTTGCCCGAGCAACTTTTTGATTTCTTTCATCGAAGCTAGCAGCGCAACCAACAAAATAAATATACTCTGCAGGTTGGCCTACTTTAACGTCTAGATCAGCAGCCCAATCTGCCCTTTCATGGCTTCCGAAACCATATGGATTAGATGCCGCTTCAAGATTGCCCATTGCAACATTGAGTACTTCAGGGTACTCCATAGTCTCCATAACTGCATTGCGTCTTAAATCTGTAAGTTTTGGTACATGTTCTATGTATAATGGGCAAACATCCACACAAGCGTTGCAAGTAGTACATGCCCAAACAGCATCTTCGGTAATACGTTGCATCATTGTCTCTTCTGGTTGTCCACCGCTAAGCAATATTGGTGCATTCTCATTTGCGTAATCCCTTACGTCATGGATAATCTGCATTGGATTCAGGCTTTTACCGGAGGCATATGCGGGACAAACATCTTGACATCTAGCACATGAAGTACAGGACCAGCCATCTATTAATTGACGCCATGTGTACTGGCCATAAGAGCTAACTCCAAAGGAATCGATATCTAAATCATCTAGAGGGACTGCTTTACCGCTTTCGTCTAAAGCCAAAGGACGCATTTTACCCATTGGTTCTAAATCATGGAAAAAAACATTCGGAAATGCCATTACTAAATGCATATGTTTTGAAAGTGGAATCAAAATTAAAAATGTAAAAATTGCAAGCATGTGGGCCCAATATGATGCTATAGCAAAGGAATCTGAAAGGCCTAATGATTCGACCCAAACTCCAATTGGTTCCCAAGATATAGGATTTTCTTTTGATTCTATTATAAAGGATGTTGTCGTAATGGTCAATATTAAAATTAAAATAAAATTACCTTCTAGTTGAGATTTTCCCTTGAGTTTTTTAGGCGTAAAAACTACTCTCCTAATTAGTGCTGCAGAAGCCCCAATTAGTGCTAGTAAATATCCTAATTCAACTACTCCATTCCAGGGTCCAATAAATAATTCTGGTAATATATTATCTGAAAAGAAATTGGCAGTTGCGAGATCAAGCATATCCGATGCTAGCATTAAAAAACCCCAAAACATCAATACGTGCATCGTTCCTGCCACTCTGTCTCTTAGTACTTTTTTTTGCCCTAACCATCCTATCATTACTTCTTTTATTCTGACTCCCCATGAATCAAATCTATCATCTGATGATCCAAGCATGACTAAACGTATAGCTTTATTTAACTGAAACAAGAAAAAACTAGATGATAGCCCTCCTAAGATGATTAAAATGACCCATCCTGGAACTGGGCCATAGTTAATTAAAAGTGGATGTTCCATATACAATTCCCCTCAGATAGAGTTACTAATATTTGACCGTGAAGTGTATCAGATTTCAAATAATCGCTTCACTAATTTACAAATAATAGTTTCCCCAATGATAATCTTCCATATGCCATACGGAGTAGTATGATAGAAGCATTCGCGCCAGGCAAATGCATACTTTTTGGAGAACATGCAGTAGTATATGGCCATCCAGCAGTTGCTATGGCCATTGACCAAGGAGTACACGTTTCAATTAAAAAATCAGAGGAATGGCGGGTTGGAGGGGAAAAATTTGATCCGTCTAAACACCCACATATTTCGTATATTTTACATGAAATATTTTCTTATGATGGAGAGCCATTGGACATAAAGATAGAAAGTCAATTATTCTCTGCGGCTGGATTGGGATCTTCAGCGGCCTTGTCCAACGCTATAGGTGCTGCACTGCACAAGATGATTAAACCTAATGAAGAATTAGATATCGTTAAATTAGCTAAGTTAGGACATTCTGCCGAAGCAGCCGTACAAGAAGGTCGTGCTAGTCCGACCGATACTGCGGCAAGTGCACTAGGAGGATGTGTGGTCGTTTCTGGGGAGCCAGTAAAAGGTACTGAGCATATTTTTGATACTGAATTGATTACTCCTGAAGGAAAACGTTCTTGGTCAATTTTTAAATCAGCATTACCTGAAAAGAAAGAAGGAATATGGTTGATATTAGGATTTACAGGAGAAAGTTCCCCTACAGGAAAAATGGTTGCAGGAGTTGCGGACTTATTATCTCGAGTTCCTAGTAAAAAAAATGAAATGGACGCGATTAATGAAATTACTATTAAAGGACTTGATGCTTTATCAAGAGGTGATTTTGAAGCCGTTGGATTGGCGATGGATGAATGTCATAAACATCTTAGGAATCTTAATGTCAGTAGTGATTCTTTGGATAGATTAGTTGAAGCCGTTGGACCATACTCATTGGGTGCAAAAATGACTGGTGCAGGAGGAGGAGGATGTATGGTTGCAATATCTAGGGACCCTCAAAGAGTATCAGAACAGATTGAAATTGCCGGAGGAAAACCTATGATTTCAAGAATAGGGTCTAAAGGCGTTAAAATAATCTAAAAAATTGTTTTTTTGTATTTATTAATTATTTTATTCAAGCCCTAAATAAAATATCATTTATAAGTGACATTATGTGGGACCGGATATGCTTAGTGATGAAGAACGCTTAACTGTTGTAAATGTAGTAGCATCTACAAGAGTTGCAGAAGAACTAGATTTGCCAGATATTGCCATACAATTGAATTGTGAATATGAACCAGAACAATTTCCTGGAGTAGTTTATCGTGTCGTAGATCCGAAACTTGCAATACTTATGTTCCGATCTGGAAGAGCAGTTTGTACTGGAGGTAAAAATGAAGATAATATCCATACTGGAATTAAGCGTATGACTGAAGATCTAAAGGCTGCAGGAATTGACACATGGGATCTTAAAGACGTTGAAATAGAAGTTCAAAATATGGTTGCTACATACTCTCTATATTACCCAGAGGATTATGATCAAATAGCCGAGAGAGATGATATTAATTGTAAGCTAATAGTAAATGACGATGGAACTCTTAGAGCTGCAACAGACCAAGAAATAAAAGATGACGATCCAAGAATAAGAGGAGTTAAAGAAGGCGAGTTATTAGCGGGTTTGCCCAGAAAATTAAATTTGAATAATCTGACATTTCACCTTCCTTTTGACAAAGTTGAATATGAACCAGAGCAATTTCCAGGATTAATTTACAGATTAGATTATCCAAAAGTAGTATGTCTAATATTCGGTAGTGGAAAAATGGTAATTACAGGTGCTCGTCACAAGGATGAAATCTTAGAAGCAGTACAGTTTATTCAAGATGAATTAGCGGATTTACTCTATCAGTAGAAAACCAACTTTTATCCATAATGGCCATTGCATAGGGCTATGAGAAAAGTCGGAGGTAAAGCAATTTTACTTTCATTACTACTTTTCTCATCGATTTCATTGACTATGTTGTGTTCAGAAAATAAAAATTTAGAACATAATTTACAGTATAAAAACAATATTAGTTCGCAAACTGGGATAGTAGATGTGCAAAGCTGGCAATTGAATGATAATTGGATGTATGAAGGTTATCTTGATGTTGGAGATTTCATAACTTCATCAGGAGTTTCTACTAATATCGAGTATCTATCTGGGGCACTTGAAAAAACGGTTACTGAAATATATATATCAGAAATTGATAATCACTCTTCTATTACATACAAACTAGAATCAATAGGTAATTATGAGGCAAATAATGTTAACTTAGATGGCCAGAATGGCGATATAACTGTTGATATGCTTACAACAGAAATTATTCGTGCTTCCGATATGGCGGTTGTTTCACAGTCTGCAATCGTTGAAATAGTCTTTTGTGCCGATGTTCTATGGTTCTGCATAGATATTGATGTCGCAGAATTAAATGTAACAAATTCTTACTCTCCTGCTCTAGAAGGATTAGATTTTCCATTAAGTGTTGGTGAAACCTGGAGTGTAAATTACCATCAAGAAACAGAGTATAGTGGAGCGAGTAACTATGTAGATATTCCTGAAGATACAAATGATGAAAACTCATCAAGTTGGTCAGTTGTTTCTCAAGGTTATTCTGGAGTTAGTTACACTGGATGTTCTCAATCATATAATATTACCACCTATAATAGTGATGGAGAGGTTAGTGGATATAGGTGGTACTGTCCTGCCATAAAAGGAGATATCAAATCATCATTTACAGAGAGCATAGGATTTAATGCTGTACATGAATTGACCACTTATCAACCTAGTAACAGAGCGAACGTTATTGAAATAGATATCCAATACCCACTATCTCCTTTAGATACTGAAATATCTGCTTGGATTAACGTAACTAATCAAGGATTTCCTATTGCTAATCAGACAATGGAGTTTAGATATGAGATAGAAGATGAGATACGACAGATAGTTACTGATGAAAATGGAACTTGTCATTTGGAATTCAGTACTGGAAACTCAACAGATGATTCTATATCAAACAGTGATTTTGCTAGCCATGGAATAATTTCATGGATTAGTAATCAGAATGTAATAGGAGTTTCTTCATTAAGTATGGATTTAGATATCCATGAAGTGGATTTAGTAACTAGAAATGAAGGGGTCACCGTAGAAAGGACACGAGGCAATAATACAATTACTTTGGATTCCAGCATAGGATTTAATGCAATATCAGGAGATCATTTAGTTTTCTCTGTACCAGTTCTAAACAGAGGTTTGATTGATTCTCCACCTACTGAATTAAGAGTTGATTCACCAGATGGGAATACTGCTTTTACTTATGTTCCTTCACTAAGTAGCCTTGAAGAATCGAGAGTAGAGATTAACTGGACGGTTCCAGAAAATCAAATTTTTGGTTCTACTCATCTCGAATTCTTAGTAGATCCGGATGAAAATATTTCTGAAGATGGTAATAAGTCGAATAATCAGGGAATATTTTCAGTATACATAGGAGCTTTGCCAACAGCAATGTTATCTCTGCCTAGTGTTATCAATACTTTAGACGAGGTTGTAATAAGTGGCCTTTCATCTGTAGATCCTGATGGTGGAAATTATGTTTGTGAATTCGATATAGAAACCATAGGAGGTGGTTTCAATACTATTTTAGAAGATGACTGTGAATTAGAATGGTCATGGAATGATGATGGTAATTTTAGTATATATTTGACCATTATAGATGAAGAAAGTGATCAATCTTCAACAATAGCTTCTATAATTGTCCTCAATAGGCCTCCTGAGATAATACTTGCGTCAAATTATGATAGCATTCCAGTCCTTTCGGAAGTGACGTTTGAAATCACCGAAAGAAATGACCCAGATACACAGACCCCAAATTCTCCTGTTGACATACTTTGGAATAATACATCCTGTAAAGAAGGCCAGATAGGCCTTAAATGCACTGTGAATGTTGTTTCAGAAGGAGAGTTTTCGATTGGTGTATCTGCTACCGATGATGATGGTGAAACAGTATTTGCAACATATGCCATTGAAGTTACTAATATAGCTCCTTATAATGGACAAATAGAGGTTTACACAGGAACTCAAAAAATTACTCCAGATAATAGAGGAGTGTTTACTGCAGATGAGGGAGAAATATTAACCGTACGAGCGTGGGCAAGTGATTCCATTAATGATATCGATAGTTTACAGTTTTCATGGTCTCCAGATGCTGAAAACAATCCAGAAATTATTCATCGAAAACAAGGAAGTGAGAGTTTCATAAATCACACCTATAATTACAGTGGTCTTCAATTAGCAACTTTACAGATAGTTGATAATGATGGGGCACCATTAATTTTTGATAATGGAGAAGAAATCTTAATTATTCCGATTGAAATATTAAATATTAATCCATCAATAGTATCTCTCAACCAGAGGCTGCCAGTAGAAGAAGGAGAGGAGTTACTTTTCGAGATTGGAGTTTTCGATAGTTTTAATGATATTGCAGATTTGTACTCATGTTTTGATATTGATCCATTATTGGATTCTGATTCATCAGGCCAAACTAATGATGATTGCGATTACAATAGTAATTATTTATCGTACACTTGGGAGGATGCCAGTACAGTTCCAGAATATATCATATTCCATGTTACTGACGATGATGGTGCAACAGCAAGTATAGAAATAGAAATAGATGTTAGGAATGTCAGGCCTACTCCGGTAGCGACTACAGATGAAATAAATCCAGTTCAAGGCGGCATTATTTCATTGAGTGCTAATGGGACAGTGGATTCAGAATACGATATTGAAAATATGATTTATCATTGGGACATTGACATCTCAGTAGATTCTGATAATGACGGAGATCCATCAAATGATATTGATATGCAGGGAAGATGGGTGCAAGTTATTTATGAAACAGAAGGTAAGAAAAATGTTAAATTGACTGTTTATGATGAGTCGGAAAGTAATTCTGTTTACATGGTAGTTAATGTGGCTAAGTCTCCATTTGACTTTACAACTAGTGTTAAGCAAAATTCAGCATCTATTTTGCTAATTATTTTAATCGCTACAACAGGGACAATAATAATACTACGGAATAAAGAAAATAAAGAATCTGACGCTAGAGAGAAATCCACGGTTTCAATTGACCAATTATTTGATGAATCAAATAATGAGTTGGAAAAAGAAAAAATAATGTCAGAAAATAAAATTGAAAAAGGAAGTATAGAGATAATTACTGAAACTTCAAGTGTAATAAATTTAGAAGAACCGGAGAAAGATAAAATGACCATAAATGAGATTCTAAGTGAAGAAGACATCGAAGCACTCTTTGAGGAGTAGGCCTCCGGTATGACATGGTCAATCTCTTTCGACTTTTGGGTTTACCAAATCCCAATCCTTCAAATATGAATAAAGTCATAAGAAACTCGATTAAAGACAAATATGAATCGAAAAGCGATAATACCATGCTAATATTATCAGATCCACGTATATCTGAGAGAACTGAGCGACTTTTGGAGAAGCCAAATCGAAAAGTAATATACTTAAAACCTGACAATTTAAATCGCTTACAACTTACTGGAATGGGCCATGAATTATCGAAAGGAAATCTTATTTTGGTAGATTTGTCTGGTTTAATTCATATGCCCAGTCAAACAGCTAAATGTAATCGTGAAGTAAATCAGTTAGCAGAAAATAATGGAGTGACTGCATTCGCTTTGAATGATTCCGACACATTGATAATGATTCCAGGATCAAAAATGAGGATAGATACCAAGAAGCATAGGCTTGGACTATCTGAATTAAAAAAGGAATAAATTATTTTTTTTCTCCTGGTTTGTATGAGACATCTTTTTCTTCGAGCCATGAATCTAGTTCTTCGGACATAATTTCTTTAACAGTTATTCTCAAGAAATCCCTATAAGCAATCCATTTATCTATTTCTTTGGCGTCGATACCTCTTTCTTTTTTACGTGATATTGATGCATCAGAATAGGCAATACAATGCTTTAGAAAGGATGAAACTAATTCTCTTTTTTCTTCAATTTCCATCAAGCAACACCTAAATCCATGATTAGCTTTTCAACATGACCCTTTACTCTAACTCCATATTTTACCCAAGAAATTGAGCCATCTTTAGAAATAGCAAATGTTGATCTCAAGCATCCCATGTATTCTTTTCCATACATATTTTTCATTCTCCATGTGCCGTATAGTTTGTGAAGAATTGCGTCAGAATCAACAACTAAATCAAATGGCAATTCAAATTTATTAGTAAATTTTTCATGACTAGTGGCCGAATCTGTGGAAACTCCAATTACCTTCCAACCAGTTTCTTTAAATCTGGAAAAATTATCTCTAAAATCACATGCCTCAATAGTACAACCAGGTGTATTATCCCTAGGATAAAAATATAATATAACGCCTTCTCCTTGACTGATAATTTCAGATAAATTTATTTTTTCACCATTAGTAATTGTACATTCGAATCCAGGGGCTATATCTCCAATGGAAAGTTCTACTTCTTCTACCATGCTACTGCGTAACGGTCATTACACATGAAATCTAGTTTTTCCCGATCATTGAAGTTACAAGTACAGATGATGGAATTTTAGGAGGGTCGCTAAATCCAAAATTGATAGGTTCTGAGATTTTTGCTATATTGCCAAAGGATTTACCCCTATATTTGGCAGATGCATGTTTCACCCGTGAAATACTTCTTACCATATACCATTCTCTTCTATTGTCTTTTGTTTTTCCATACGTCTTTGTACCAAAAAACAAATTTGCGAAAAAATATTCAATATTTGAAATAAACCATCGGGGGCGATTAAACGGAATGGGAAAACTCCATCCCCATTCTATAAATATGGATATATCTTTACATTCAATCTCTATATTTTTTTTCTTTCTTTTAACATTTAATGGATTAATTATTACTTCTTCAAAGGAATAGATATTGGATACATAACTTGCGCAGTCTGATGAAGGAGAAATGAGTATTCTTTTTCCATCAGGCCTTGCCCACATTATATTGGTAAAACTCCCAAGAGGAGAATCTACCCAATCTCCGATGACTATTCTTTCTCCGGATGAGAAAGATGAAGCTGTTATTCTGCCTTTAAAAATATCCATATTTTCACTTTCTCGATTCTAAAATAATTTGTTTTTTTGATGCTGCCCATGAACATATGGGGCAATTACTCAAATCATGCCTCAAGGCTGGACAGTATTCCCTTCCAAAAAATATTATTTGTAAATGTCTTTTATTCCATGTATCTTCAGGGAATATTCTTTTCAAATCATATTCAGTTTGATTTACAGACTTTCCTTTTGTTAAGCCCCATCTCTTAGCTAATCTATGTATGTGCGTATCTACCGGAAATGCTGGTAAACCAAAAGCCTGTGACATTACCACGCCCGCAGTCTTATGGCCAACTCCTGCAAGAGACTCCAGAAAATTCCAATCGGGCTTTATTTCTCCTCCATATTCTATTATTTGTTTGGCCATTTTTTTCAAATTTTTTGCTTTAGTGGGTGCTAAACCAACTTCTCTAATTATACTTTGAATCTCACTCACTTCAAGAGAGTCCATTTTAAAGGGGTTATTAGCAACTTGGAACAACTTAGGAGTAACTTGATTGACTTTTTTATCAGTAGTTTGAGCAGAAAGCATTACTGCAACAAGAAGTGTATATTCATCCTTATGGTCCAAAGGTATTGGTTGTTCGGGATATAAATCATCCAATAATTTTCCTATTCTAATGGCCTTATCAATACGGCGCATCATTATTCCCTCTGATCATCTTTTAATCCCATAATAAAAGCAACTATTAGGCATAGAGCAGGTATTCCATAACAGGGACCATACATGAACTCTCCACCTTCGATTGAATCCGATGTTGTGCCTCCTAATGCGATGTAGGAAACTAGACCAAGTACCAAACTTGGTAATACAGCTACTCCCACAAATACAAGCCCGCGCGCTAATCCCATGCCTTCGACTAATGCTAATATTTGATGAAGGTTCGTTATTTGCCAAAGAGAATTTCGATCTCATCTCCAGACTTTGTATTCAGTACGTCTTTCGATTCTAGCCATCCTTTTCTGGCTATTTGAGTACCATACCAAACATCACTCAATCCGTTAGTGTCATGAGCATCAGGATTAATGCATATCGGGACTCCGATTTCTTTAGCATATTTACAAAATTTCCAATCTAAATCAAGACGGTACGGTGATGCATTGATTTCAACAGCTTTTAGAATTCCTTCCTCATTGAATTCAGCCATAGTACGTAAAATTGAATGCATATCCAGAGGGAATCCTTCTCTCCCTTGTAAAATCCTTCCTGTTGGATGTCCTAAAATTGTAAATGTGGGATCTTCGATGGCTTTTATTAATAATTCTGTATTTGTAGATTCATCTCTATTCCTCCAACTTCCTAGGGCATGAACGGAACCTATTACATGTGATAGAGAATTGCGGATTTCCAAAGGGTAGTCTAATTTACCATCCGATAGTATATCGCATTCAGAACCATGGAATAATCTAAAATTTATGTTTTCATCTAGAAAGTGCTTATTCAATTTATTAATCTCAATAGATTGATTGATTATTTCATCACTTGGGATTCCTATTTGCCTTCCTCCAATATTTAATGACTCTGAGTGATCTGCTATTCCCAAATACTCCCAACCTAGTTTTAAGGCGTAATTAGCCATTTCTTCCAATGTTGCAGCACCATCTGAAGATGTAGTATGATTATGAAATGCACCTTTTATATCATCTATCTTTATTAGATTTGGTAAAACACCTTGCAATGATGCTTCTATTTCTCCCATATCTTCACGTAATTCTGGCGCGACCCAATCCATGTCTAAATTCTTGTATATTTCTAATTCACTATTGCATATAAGTGTATTTTTGGCAGCTTCCATTCCTATTTTGTCACCTGCTTCCTTCTCTGAGAAAAGTCCAAACTCATTTAATCTCAGACCTTTATCAATTGCTCTTTGGCGCATACGTATGTTATGTTCTTTAGACCCTGTAAAGTAAGCCAAGGTAAAAGGAAAAGCTTCAGGGCTCACTATTCTAATTTGAGCATCGATTGTAGAATTAATTGATTTTTCTGAAATATTTTCCGAAAGACTGAAATCTAATTCCTTATTAATGATAGGTTCGGCTAACATTTCCGATTCCAGTATCAAACTAATTTTAGAAGTTCCTTGACCCTTAACATCGGCAATTCCTGAGAAATTCATTATTTGATTAATTATTTTTTCTTGATGTTCTATTTTAGCACTTAGAACTATGTCTAAATCGCCAATTGTTTCTCTCATTCGTCTAGCACTTCCCGCAAGTTGTGCTTTTAATACATTAGGGATTTGTGATATTTTATCTTCTAAAGAGCGTCCATAAGCTAGGCCAATATCCATCCTACTTCTGCCTTGATATCTACGGAGTAATTCAATACCTTCAAGATACTTTTCTTGACTTTTTACTCCAAAACCTTGCAAAGATGCTATTTTATTATTTTCACATGCTATTTTTAATTTCTTTAGAGAGTCTATATTCAATTCTTCATAAAGTAATCTGACTCTTTTTGGACCTAAACTAGGTATTCCTGTCATCTCGATAAGGCCTGGAGGTATTTTATCATATAACTCGCCAAGATTGCCCCATGAACCATTTAATACTGCTTCTGAGATTAGGCCACCAATGCCCTTTCCTATTCCTTTAATATCTGTAACTCTATTCTCTTTAACAACTATTAGTAAATCCTCTTCTAATGTGGCCAAGGCGCGACTTGCATTTTGATATGCTATTACTTTAAATCTATTAGCTCCATCTAATTCAAGTAACACTGCTATTTGATCAAAAGTATTCGCAATTTGTGTTTTCGACATAAATGGAGGGGAAGAACTTCGTGAACTAGGTAGAGTCCATCTCATAGTGTTCGCCATGAATTGAAGGGGGAGTCATGTAACTTCATCTTGCCCCCCTTCTGTTTCAAATTACCTCACTAATATAAACAAGTAAGGAGGCGTCCGGAAGGTATGGATTTAGTCAATGTAGTTGAGAATATCTCACTCAGTCTTTGTGGAATTTCTACTCTTCTTTGGATTTCAATTGGAACTTTATCTAGAACCAAAGGCGGGGAATTATTAGCTCAAAGAGCTATTATGATATTATGTTCAACTTCTGCAATATTTTTATTTCTCCTACACTACTTAGGTGGAGAATTATGGGAATCAAGAAATGCTGCTAGGCCATTAGCGGTAGTAGCAATAGTTGTAGCAATAACTGCATCACTTAACATAAAAGGAAAAGATGTGCAAGGTGAGACCAATCCTCATGAAATAATGAAAATGCGAAGAGAAGATAAATAGCCATTATTCGATCTCTACATTTAATTTATCATCAATAAATGAACGCATGTATGCAGGCAATTCACCATTCACGAAGATTACATCATTTACTTCTTCAAGTTTCATGAGAGAATAATATATTTGCATTGCAGTCATTGGTGTAGCAGAACAACCCGTACACCCTCCTTCTAATGATATCATAATCACTCCATCTGTAGTATCTAAAACATTTACTACGCCATCATGTGCATCAAGTATGGCTTGAACTGGCCCTACAGATTCCAGAATAACTTGTTTGTCTACCATTTGGTAATCTCCCTGTGCTGTGGAAGAGGGGTTAGGCTTTCAAACACTCCCCCTTACGATGTCCATGGTTGGCCGTATTCGGATACTACTGCTTGATCTATTGGTTGAAAGAGCAGAATTTGGACACGGTGGGAATCAGGAAGTAATAAGACCATTTTTGAAGAATGTGGATGTTGAAGTTTTACTATTGACTCCTCAGATGCAATCTTTTGAATCAGGAAATAAAACAGAAAGGACTTCTCAAATACCACTAAAAATTGAAGATGTGCCTAATTGGGATAATGAATATCCTTTTTGGCAGAGTAAGATAGTAGATATTGAATCTAAAAAAGTAAATTTTAACAGGATAATTATGCCAATGAATAGTGATGATTTTATTATGAGTGAATGGTTAAATAGTTTATCAATTGATGCTTTAGTGTGTTCAGGATCTAGAAGAAATGTTAGTATTTGGGAAGAATGGATGGGGCCAGCAGCGACTTTGATGAGAGTAACTGCTAAATCTGGTATTCCTACTTTGGGAATTTGTTTTGGACATCAACTATTATGTTATTCACTAGGTAGTGAAATAAAACGTGCTGATACTTTATCAAGTGGGATTTGGGAATTAAAATTAACTGAATTTGGGAATAATGATCCTTTGCTAACATCACATTTAACACCTGAATCTCAGATATTTGGCCTCTACACTCATCAAGATCATGTGGTCACTATACCAAAATCAAGTAAATTAGTAGGTATAGCTGATCATAATCTAATTACTGCAATAAGAGTATATGATGAATCCGATGGTCCACTACCTGCCTGGGGAATACAATTCCATCCAGAGGCTGCTAGAAAAAGAATAGAGCGTGCATATGAATGGGGGCACATAACTAAAGAAGAGTTTGTGTCATTCAAAGGAGAGCATGACGGCGCGAGTATTCTTTCATCTTTTGCTCGTATCGTATTAGAAAATACCACTTAATAGGTACCTAGTCATACTTATAATCAGGATTCCGGTTATAAGTAACTCTTTGGTCCGCGAGTCAGAAGGTAAACCCCATGAATGAAAATATACCATTATTTGCAGCGGCTGCAGGAATCTTAGGATTGTTAATTGCGTTCGTCTTATATAGAAAAGTGAATGAAGTAAAAATTGATAATAAGACAGTAGGAGATATAACTCAAGAAATTCAAGATGGAGCAATGGCTTTTCTGTATGCTGAATACAGGGTCTTGAGTATTTTTGTAGTAATTGTTGGTATATTACTATTTTTCCTAAATGATTTTGAAACATCGATAGCTTTCTTTGCAGGTGCTCTTGCATCAGTGTTGGCCGGATTTTCCGGCATGAGGGCAGCAACCTCTGCAAATGGTAGAACTGCTATGGCTGCTAAAAATGAGGGTCAGGCTGGAGCATTGGCTGTATCATACAATGGCGGAGCAGTAATGGGACTCTCAGTAGGAGGACTAGGATTACTAGGGATATCTTTGATAGCATTTTGGTTAGATGCCGCCAATCCTGATACAGAAAATCTATCAGCAGCAGCTGGATTTGGAATGGGTGCATCTTCAATAGCTCTTTTTGCCCGTGTTGGCGGAGGTATTTACACAAAGGCAGCAGATGTTGGGGCAGACTTAGTTGGTAAAGTAGAAGCTGGCATCCCAGAAGACGATCCGAGAAACCCAGGTGTAATTGCAGATAATGTTGGAGATAATGTCGGTGATGTCGCAGGAATGGGTGCAGATATTTTCGAATCATTTGTTGGATCAATTATTGCTGCAATGATTATTGCTAGTAATTCCGAAGAAATGACTGTTGATTATATTATAATGCCAATTATGCTTGGGTTAATAGGTTACTTAGCATCAATTATTGGTGTTTTCTCAATGACTTTCTTAAAAAATGGCTCCGATCCAGCCGCAGCTTTGAGGAATACGACATTTATTGCAGCAATTTTATTCTGGGCCGGTGGATATCTATCAATTACACAAGATTTGATGGATGTTGAGATGGGAGTAATGCATTCAGTAGTACTTGGGAGTATCGTAGGGATAATGATTGGTTTGGTTACAGAATACTATACTGGTATTGAACCTGTTTTTGGGATAAGAACTAGAGCAATTCCTCACATAGGAGAGATGTCAAAAACTGGTCCAGCGACAAACGCTATTGCTGGACTTTCAGTTGGAATGATGTCAACATTCCTTCCTATAATATTAATTTCTATAGGAATATTGGGTGCAAATGAATTCAATGGTGGCGGAGAAATGGGACTTTATGGTATTGCAATGGCTGCAATGGGGATGTTAGCAACTGTTGGAGTCACTATGACTGTAGATGCTTATGGCCCTGTGGCAGATAATGCAGGAGGAATAGCTGAAATGAGTGCCCTTGGAGATGACGTTAGGGCGATTACTGATGAGCTTGATTCGATAGGCAATACTACCGCTGCAGTTGGCAAGGGTTTTGCAATAGGCTCAGCCGCATTGACTGCACTTGCATTATTTGCAGCTTACACTGCAGCAATAGATGGAAATTTGGAACTTAACCTTACCAACCCAATGGTTGTAATTGGTCTACTAATTGGAGGAGGGTTGCCGTTCGTAGTAGCAGCTATGACCATGACATCCGTAGGTAAAGCGGCAGGAGACATGGTACTAGAAATAAGAAGGCAGTTTAAAGAAATACCTGGATTATTAGACGGAGTTGAGGGAGTAAAACCTGATTCAAAGAAATGTGTAGATATTTCAACACAGGCCGCGCTTAGAGAAATGGTTGGCCCAGGAGTTGTAGCAGTTTCTGCACCAGTCATAGTTGGGTTGGCACTAGGCTGGGACGCATTGGGAGGTCTTTTGGCTGGCTCACTTGTCACAGGTGTTTTGATGGCTTTATTCATGGCTAATGCAGGAGGTGCCTGGGACAATGCCAAGAAAGCTATTGAACAAGGACATATTTCAGGTGCAGTGAAAGGAGATTCTGCTCATGATGCAGCAGTAATTGGAGATACCATCGGAGATCCTTTCAAAGATACCTCAGGACCATCACTTAACATTCTCATTAAACTAATGTCAATAGTTGCCGTAGTACTTGCGGGAACTGGACAATTAAATGCTGAAGGATGGTTACTTGAGTTTTTGAATAATCTATAATTGAACCAATCACCGTTACACTCATACCAATGAGTGCTGTGCTATAGTCGTGGATAAGGTAATTTCATTTGTAATGGTAATTTTATTTTTTAGTACAATGTTATCAGGATGTACTGCTCTTGAAAATAATACAAATTCGAATTCCGATAATGTGATAGATGTCCCTACTTGGGAAATTGGAGAAAATTGGCTTTATACATTCACTACGCCAGAATACAGTGATGATACTGCTAAACTAGTCGTTGCTTCGGATAATGAAGAAGAAGGTACTGCATATATGTTAACAATCTCTAGTTTAACAGAAGCAAGAAGGCATGCTGTTTTGAATCATAATCCGTTTTTGGGAAGAATGACACATAGTGATTTAAGCACCTATGAAAATGGAGTTCCTCAATTAGTTATGGATTTCCCATTAGAATTAAGTAAGAGTTGGACTTATACTTTATTCGACATGGAATGGAATGCAAATGTAATATCAATAAATCAAAACATTGCCGTAATTCAAGCTTCCTCTGACGAAGGGTCAAAATTAGTATACTCTTATGATACAGAAATAGAATTCTTCAGAATGTTCACATGGACTGATAATGAAAATATTGAACAATTGAAGATGATTTTTGTAGAAAAGGGGGACATATATTCTGGAGATGTTTACTTCGTAAGAGGAGGAGATCTTTACTCCAACACATGGCAAAGTAACGGCCCTGATATAGAAATTGAAGATTCCTTTTTGGTTAGTAATCATCCAAATGATGGAGAGTGGGACGAAATGATTTACTTTTTAGATGCTGAATGTGGAAGTGGATCATCTTCTATTACATTGACACTTAGAGATCATTTATCTGCAACAGCTCTGTTTAGGGCTTATGGCCCAGGTTCAAGCGAGCTTGGAACTCTAGGGACTATTCCTTATCCTACTGAAGAATATACACTCACTGCAACATTAACAGGAGATAGTATGTTAAGATTAATATTTGCTGGCGGTATAACTCAATCTTGGACACTATGAGGGTTGAGGATGGAAGGTACACTAGTGATGCTACATGGCATGACCGGAAATGCGAATAAAATGCTTCCTTTGGCTAAAAAAATAGTCCCTGAAGGTTGGAAAATATTTTGTCCTGAAGCAATAATCCCTCATCCAACAAGAGGAGGTTACGCATGGTGGCTTAGAGATGAGTTTAATGACCCTTCAGGGCCCTTAAATCCGTTAAATGAGAGGGCAATGAAACAAGCCAATGAGTCCGTCACTAGAGTCATTCAAGAGTTACCTGAAGGACCTTTGATAGTTGGTGGATTTTCCCAAGGGGGCGCAATAGCCTCAATGATGTTAGAACGAAGTATTCAAGATAGGATAATAGGATTAGTCCTTATTGCCACCAAGACTGTAAATCCTGAAGGATTGGAATATGCTGTTTCTAAGATTTGGCCTAGGCCAATTATTTGGATGCATGGAGAAAAAGATCATTTAGTCCCTATTTCAGTAGGAAAGCAGCATAAAAATATTTTTAATGATGTTTCTTGGCCAATCACAGAATTTAAACATCATAAAGGACATATGATTGATATATCAAAAATAGATGAACTAATACAAGCAATTCAATTGATGGTTTAAACCACTGAATAAAATTTACCCCTAGTTTGACAAATATCCAATAACATCTAATGGTATCAATACTAATTTTTTGTGTGACCTAACTATCATACTGATAATAATTAAACTTAAAATTTATAGATTTTTCAAGTTATAAATAAGTAGATAGTCATTATATCCTAAATGAATATAATCTTTCATATAATGGCTTACATTCTTGATAAATTATTTCATTGGAATCGGATAAATTTATTTTACTTGTTTTGTAAGTTTTGAATGCAGTCGTTTTCCAAACCTCTTGGTACCAATGTTTTGACCAAATTCCATCACATTTTTTTGGTCCTTCCTTCCATGATAACATTGATTCATCAAATTTTATATCTAATTCTTTACATAATTTGGTAAGCATTAAAATAGGATCTTTCAATATATCTGAAGAATCTATAATTGTTACATTTTTACCTGTATTTTCGAGAATATATTCAAAAATCCTGATTTGTTCAATTAGGCCAGTTGAGTTTATATCAATATTGGATATTTTCTTAGACAGGGAAAGTATTACTTCTTTTGGGTCTCTTATAAGAATACAATTTTTGAGTTTGGAAATCCAAGAGATTGGCATTTCAGGGAGTAGATGATGCGCCATGTGTTTTTGGTAATGTATTTTTGCTCCATCGATATTACCATTACAGATTTCGTTAATTGTCTCATTAATATCCAAATTCTGATTATTGATTATTTCTAGCCTTCCGGGGTGTAAAACTCCAGTATTCAATAAATAATTTGGGTATAAAGGTTCATCAGTACAAATTGTATCTATTCTATTATTGAAAGAATACATTAAGGCTGTCGATATATTTCTTGGCCCGGACCACATAGCAATTCTATTATTTGACATGGCAAACTTCCTTAATCATCTCAACATATAATTTCTGTAATTTTTCAACCATCGGCCCCCTAGTGCCGTTGCCCATTATTTCATGATCAAAACTATTCACTGGTATTATACCAGCGAAGGTTCCTGTAACGAAAGCTTCATCTGCTGATTTGACATCATCAACAGTGAATTTTTTCTCAAAACAAGGAATTTGATTTTTTTTACAAATATTAATTATTTTTTTCCTAGTAATTCCATCAAGGCAGAAATCTCCCGTTGAAGTCCATACTTCTCCATCTTTTACCATAAAAAAATGTGTTGAGTTACATGTGCTTACATAGCCATCTACATCGAGCATCAGCCCTTCTTCGCCTCCTTTTTTTTCTGCGTCGATACAGGCTGCAATACAATTATGCTTAGAAAGACTATTGATTCTAGGATCTTGAGAGTTATGAGTGCCGCGTATTATATCTACAGTGACTAATGAAATACCGTTTCTGATAGGTTCCTTGTTAGCTTTTTTATATTCAGGTATAATTACCATAGTAGGAAGGCTTGAGATGATCCATGGGGCTTGATAAGGAGTTGGCTTTAAGCCGCGAGTGATAATTAATCTTATATGAACATCATCATACATTTTATTTGAATCGACAACATTTGTTATTTCTGATATAATTTCTTCCCTTGAGTATGGAATATTCAAAGATATACTTGAAGCTCCATGGAACAGACGATCTAAATGATCTTCTATGAAAACTAGAGTACCTTTGTGAAGTCTGAATGATTCCCAAATTCCATCACCCAAAAGAAATCCAGAATCAAAAACAGATATTTTGGCATCAGACCTTGTAAATAGTTTTTTATTTATCGAAATCAATACATTTTCATTTCGGACATCGTTAATATATTCATGCGTCCCCATATCCTATCGTAACTAAGTATTCTTTTCAAAGATATTTATTATTAAGAAATATGTTTTATGGAAAAAAAACTTGAACGTAAATAGATAAGTGGGATATATGACTGCTATGTCCGTTAGGCAATGATAAAGGTACCGAATAAGGAAATAATCATTTCTTTTTTTATAGTAATAAGTACTTTTACGGCAGGATGTTTAGAAGAAAACAAGTCACCTATTATGGATGAGATTCCAAATTGGGACAAAGATATGAATTATGTTGATGATCCAAGTAGTCACGAAGATTCCAGAAATTTTATAGTTGCAAACCCGATATATAATGAAACCTGGGGAAATTCTTCCTGGGCGGTTTTTGGAAATGAAGAAGGTGGAAATTGTTGTGAGCATTATTTGGCAGGTACTAAAGAAGGTTGGATGGTAAACTTTGGCGGTGAATATCCAACTTGGTCAGAAGATAGAGGGCATACATGGAATGAATATATACCAGGCGTGTTTTCTCAAATTGGATGTTTGGAACCGAAACCAACAGTGCCTGGGCAAGAAGGACTGGGGGAAGGAAGTATAGTACAGGCAACTAATGGTGATTTAATTTCAATGGGATGGTTTCCTTACCCAAGTACCAGTGGTGCCGACCAATTTTACGCATTCTTGTATGATGCAGATAGTCAAGAGTGGAATTGGTGTTTTAATAGAACTCCTGAACCATTTTATGATAGGTCATGGCAAGTTGAAGTGATTGGCCCCATTAATGGGGGACTATATGGAAATGGCGATTATGCTAGTATTGTGATATCAAATTTCTGGCATCAAGTACAGAACATTGGAGGGCAAATATCAACTGATGGTTTAAATTATGATTATTTTAGTTTCCCAGATAGAGATTCATCTCTAGACATAATTGAAGTTGATCTAACCGCCGAAATGTTGGGTGAAGAATGGGACTTTACAAAACCACATAAAGAAATGAGGGCTTTCCCTGTGCCTTCGGGGGGCCTTTATTTTCCAAATTATTTTGTAGATGGAAGTGATGCTTATGTCGATACATCACTTAATTGGTGGTCTGCGACAACACTCAATGGGTCCTCATTACCTTCTGAATATTGTGCAATTGATTCATCTACAGCATTACATTGTTTATCAGCAAGCGGTAGTATATTACAACATTTGATGTCTTGGGATGGAGGAGAAACATGGGAAAATAATACTTATGATTTACAAAACCATGCAAGTGGGATTGAAGAATGGGAGTTTCATTCAAATGGAGTTCATGACTTATTTGTATTGAATGTCAGATACCAGAGTATAGAGGGCCCTGATATAGATATAGCATGGCATGTGAGAGAATATTCTGAAAGTTTAATACCTGATACAAAAACATATCTTGGACAAGGAGATTTAGACTCAACCTCAGGGGCTGGTGCCGACATAAGATTTGACTTTGCTAGTATGGGAATTCTCCCTGATGGTGGTTCATTTATTGCCTATCATGATTCAACCGATCCAGATCCTTTGTTTGGTGTTGAAATGTTATTACCTGTGTCTTACAATATATGAGTATATTTTAGAAAAATGTTAATCTAAGATAATAAATATATTAGATATTTAATAAATTTAATTTATTATTCAGAGCAGAGGTAAAATCTTTTACTGATTTATTACAATTTTCTAGTTCTTCAGAAGATAAAATAATATGAAGGGAATCATTTGTTTTAACTAATACACAGGGGGTTTTATTTTCAGATGCAGCTATAACCTCCGCAGTCCTCTCATTTAGATGTAATAAATCGAATGGTATTGGTAATTCTTTAGAGAAAATTTTCCATTCTTTTTTCATGGTAATTTTGTTATGAGTGATATCGCATAATGAACAATGTACATTTCCGGCATATTTGCCAAAGATATATGCTAATTCTCCAACTAATCCGCCGTCAGCATGATAAATACCATAGAGCTTTTCTACGTCTTTCATAACAACTTCAAACTAGACCAACTTATGAAGTAGTGTTGAAGAAAATGTTAACATTATCGACACTAAACTTATCAGTTCCAGCAGGTATTTCACCTTCATTCAATGACGCGTGTCCTGCTCTTGTTTCATTTTGGACATGTTCCCAATCTAGATCATTAAGAACTAATCCTTTAATCCAAACTGATAGGTTAATCATAGCTTCAACATCAAGATTGAGTTCTTTTCTTTTTGATTGAATTCTTCTAATTATATCTCTAGCAAGTCCTTTTGATAATAGGTCTGAATCTGTGCCCATATCTAAAACAAGAGTTACGTCTCCATATTCTTCCCCGAATAAGGTAGAAGCAGAGAAATTTTCTTTTTCTACACGCTTTATCTCAATATCATCAATTGTGATATCGTAGCCTCCTAAGGCAGCTATTCCCGCCTCAATCTCCAAGAGTAAAGATTCTGGATCCGCATCATTCAATTGAGATAATACAAGAGGTAAATCGGACCGGCATTTTGAACCGAGTACTTTTCTATTTGGCATCAGTACTATCTTCTGAAATTTATCTAAATCGGACTCTCTAATTAAATTTTCAACATTTAATTCTTCTGAAAGAATATCAAAGAAGTCTGAAATATCAGGACCTCCGATAATCCATCCATTCCGGCAAGGAAGTCTTTGCCTTCTTTCGCTTTCTACTCTTATCCTTCGGCCTGACTCCGCTAAATCTCTGACGAGCTTCATTTGTTGTTCTAAATTATAATCTTGAGGCGGTAAATTACGGTCAACTAATTTAGAACCAACAGGCCAATCTGCAAGGTGTACTGATATCCCAGTTAAATCTCGATGTATTTTGTCTGCCATGAACGGTGAAATTGGCGACATTAAACGACAAACTATCAGTAATACTTCATGTAATGTATTTTGGCACGCTCTTTTATCATTACTGTCAACTTCATCCCAGAGGCGTCTTCTTGATCTGCGAACATACCAGTTTGATAGGTCATTAACGACAAAATTCTCTAATTCCCTGCCTGCCTTATGAAATTCCCAAGTATTGAAATTATCATGGAAAGAATCTGCTACATGACTGATTCGGGACAATATCCATCTATCCAAGGGACTTCTTAAATCAACAGAAATTTGACTTTTTTGTTGATTGGGATCGAAGCCATCTAATGCAGCATAATCAGAATGGAAGCGGTGTACGTTCCATAATGTCAAAAACATTTTTCCATAAGTTTCCCTAACTCCATTAGGATCAAAATTCATAGGATTCCATGGAGCACTTTGAGTTGCCATATACCATCTTATTGCATCTGCACCTTCTTTATTGAAATGATCCCATGGATTGACAACATTTCCTCTTGATTTACTCATTTTCTTGCCTTCATTATCCAAAATATGGCCTAATGATAAGCATCTTTTGTATGATATACTATCGAATACGGTAGTTGAAACGGCCAATAAAGAATAAAACCATCCTCTAGTTTGATCTACTGCTTCACAAATATAGTCGACAGGGAAACTACCTGAAAATTTTTCAGTATTTTCAAAGGGATAATGCCATTGAGCAAATGAAGCACAGCCCGAGTCGAACCAACAATCCATAACATATGGTTCACGTATCATTTCACCATTACAGTCATTATTAGTACAATTTAATTTGACATCATCGACATATGGCCGATGTAATTCTTTAGGGCTTGGAGAATTATCTGTTTTCAATAGGTTCATTTCCTCAACACTACCAATACAATGTTCATGTCCGCACTTAGGACAAATCCAAACAGGTATTGGAGTCCCCCAATACCGTTCTCTGCTAATTGCCCAGTCCTTTAGATTGCGTAACCATTCTCCAACTCTGCCTGAACCAGTCCATTCAGGAGCCCATTCTACTTGAGAATTATATTCGATTATTTCCTTTTTTACCGATGTCATTCGTACAAACCAACTATCCATTGCATAGTACAAAAGTGGATGGTCGGTCCTCCAACAATGCGGATAATCATGAGTATAGATATGTTCACGGTATAATTTATTTTCACTATGAAGAAGATCTATAATTATAGAGTCGCAATCTTTCACGTAACGTCCATCAAGTAAATTATGAGTACCCTTGATAAATTTACCATCCATTCCAACAGTATGTTGTGCAGGAAAGCCCATTTCCATTCCGAGATTGTAATCGTCTTCCCCATACATTACAGCAGTATGCACTACTCCGGTACCATCAGTAGTTGTTACAAAATCTGCAGGAACAATTGTCCAGGCAGTTTTTGAGCCTCTTCTTTCGATTGCATCTGCAAATAATGGATGATATGATTTACCGACTAAATCAGATCCAATAAATTCATCAATTATTTCCATATGGTGCCTCAGAACAACACCAAGTAAATCTTTTGCTAGAATTAATTCTTCACCAACCATGGTTTTCCCCCTTCCCTCCCATGAATTGGAAGGTTCTGATATTACTCGTACTCGACAATATGTAACATTAGGCCCAACTGCTAATCCAACATTTCCAGGAAGTGTCCATGGTGTTGTAGTCCATGCAAGCACTGAGGCGTCTTCATCAACTAATTTGAATTTAACAAAAACTGCAGGTTCTGAAACTTCCTTATATCCTTGAGAAACCTCATGAGTAGAATAACTAGTTCCCGTTTGGGGACAATAAGGTAATACTTTATGACCGCGGAATAATAATCCTTTATCGTGCATTTGTTTCAATGACCACCATGCTGATTCTATATATTCATCATGTAATGTGACATAGGGATTATCCATATCTACCCAGAATGCCATCCTTTCTGTCATTTCTCTCCAGCTTTCTTCATATTCCCAAACGCTTTCTTTACATTTTTGATTAAATTTTTCCATGCCATATTCTTCAATTGCTTCATTAGACATTAGATTTAATTTCTTTTGAACTTCAATTTCAACTGGAAGACCATGAGTGTCCCAACCACCTTTTCTCTCTACAACATGACCTTCCATAGCCTTCCATCTACAAACCATATCCTTGTACAATCTTGAAAGTACATGATGGATACCTGGTTTCCCATTTGCAGTAGGAGGCCCTTCAAGAAAGGTAAATGGAGAATTATCTAATTTACGATTTTCAATTGATTTTTCAAATGTTTTCTCAGATGACCAAGTTTTCATTAACGAAGTTTCAAGAGCGACTGGATCGAGTTCCCCGGGCGAATTTGGCACTACCATCTATGCGTCGGAACAAACTCGATGTATTGAATATACTCTTTAGAATGGAGAAGTGTATTTTAGTAGTATTCAATAAGGATGATGATTCAGGCTTAAATATGACTGAAACGACTAGCTTAGTGGTTGAAGGGATGACTTGTAATGGATGCTCAGAAAGAGTCAAAAATGCACTAGAAATTATCAAGGGAGTAATGAATGCAGATGTTTCACATGAGACAGGTTTTGCCATTGTCGAACATGAAAATGTATCAAAAGAGATTATGTCATCTGCTATACAATCAATAGGCTATACTGTCGATGGAAAAGGTGAAGATTTCCACTGGAGAGATAGTAGTGTTTGGAAGCAATCAGCTCACAATACAAAATGGTGTTTAGTTGGTTGTAGCATCGGCGATTTTGGGACTATAGCAGCATTTCAATTTATTCCATATCTCATCGCTCTTGAATGGAGTACCATGATGGTTATGGCATTAGCAATGTTTAACGGGATAATGACATCTATCGCTCTTGAAACATTCATATTATCTGCACAGATGGCTCTAAAGGAAGCCTTTAGAGTTGCAATAGGGATGTCCCTGATTTCTATGATATCAATGGAGGCTGCAATGAATCTCGTAGACTTTTTATTGACAGGCGGGGCCAAACTAACTTTGTGGGTTATTCTACCGATGCTAATAGCTGGTTTCTTAACACCTTGGCCATATAATTATTGGAGACTAAAGAAATATGGAGTATCTTGTCATTAGGGGGAATTTCTATACAAAATTGGGAAAAATTAGGAAATGAAATATCTAATTGGATTTTCGATTATGCTGAAAAAAACAATATATCTACTCTAGTTGTTGGTGTTTCGGGAGGGATTGATTCTGCAGTCACATCAACTCTTTGTGCAAAAACTGGATTAAATACCATAGTTATCAATATGCCAATTTATCAAACGGCATCGCAATTAAATCTCTCAAACCTTCACATTGAATGGCTAAAAGAAAAGTGGAATAATGTAGAAGGGCATATAATTGATTTATCCGAAGTATATGATTTGTTCACCACCAAACTTGATAATATTGGTACTTCAGAATTATCTTTAGCAAATTCTAGGGCTAGACTTAGAATGACTACTCTATATTCGTTAGCGGGGTCTAATAACGGTATTGTAGTAGGAACAGGAAATAAGGTTGAAGATTTTGGAGTAGGTTTTTACACAAAGTATGGAGATGGAGGCGTAGATATCTCACCTATTGCCGATCTATACAAATCAGAGGTTTATTTTTTAGCAGAATCGCTACAAATAATTCAACCTATTCAAGATGCTGCTCCTAATGACGGACTATGGCACGATAGTAGAACGGATGAAGATCAAATAGGAGCAACCTATGAAGAATTAGAATGGGCGATGGAAGAAGTAAAAAATGGTTTTAATTCAAAATATTCTACTAGGCAAAAAGAAGTAATGGATATTTATCTAAAAATGAATAAAAATAATCAACATAAAATGGTGCCAATACCTATCTTCAAAAGAACGATGAATTAAAATTTTACTTTTACTCAGAATCTAAGCATTTTGTATATGGTTCATGCATCGGAGGGAGAAATAAATCATTGCAATTTCTATACACGGTTGATAGCCCTAAGATAGAAGAAGAATCGAGAATTAAAGTAATCGGCGTAGTAGAAATTGGACTGGGAACATAGTCTTCTCCTGTTTGTGAAATAATCAATTGAATTCCGTCACCTTCAGGTACAATTACATCCATTCCAAAGAATTCCATCTTAGCAGTTACGGTTTCACCAGGAATTAAGGTTTGACCATCCTTTCCGCCTTCATGGAAACGTAAGTCCATAACTGCATGCCCAAGATGCATGCCATTACTAGACTGAACCATTTCAACAAATATATGGCCACTGGTAAATTGTGTGTTTACTTGAACATGGAATGTAGGAGTTCCAATTATACGTGTTTCTTCAGTGAATAATGGACAATCTATTGTCAAAGACGAGGTAGTTGTAACTACCTCGCCACCTGAAATTACAGAACAAATGTCCATATCATAGTAAATCCATTCTTGATTTTTTGGAGGATATTCTGATTCTACTCTCCAAGTGCCCATGTTGTCTTGGACCTCTGCTATTAACCTAGGTTGAGGTCCTTTAGATCTCAAATAATAATCAAACCATTCCAATAAATCATCTGCCCAGTCCCATCTCAAAGTGTAAGGAAATGCTTCTTGGCCTCTTCCACTAGACAATGATTCATGACCACTGATTCTATCTGGATAATCATGTCCCCATTGTCCATAAAGACCCTTTACATCGAAACCTGAATCAATTAGAATATTATGTGTTGGAAATGCCATATGAGGATCAACATTCCAATCTTGAATCCCATGGATGATATATACAGACCCATTGTAACTTTCTAAAGCCCGAGATAAAAATGTTCTTTCTTCCCAATAATCACTACCTGTCCACGCCAAATTATCCCCAGAAAGATATGCGGCAGGGCCTGCATAATATCCTTCTAAATATCCTTCACAAGCATTCTGTGAATCTTCAAGGTTTCCATCAAGTCCGAAGCTCCCATATACTCCATTATGCATTATTGCACCTCTTGCTTCCATGCTGCCATTACGCCACATAAGATCGTGTGCACCGATAAGTCCTGACATTGGAATAATTGTTTTTAGGTGTTCTGAACCCATTGCAGCAGCCTCCCATGGAGTAGAACCATCATATGATTTACCAATTATCCCAACAGCTCCGTTGGAAAATGGTGCTTTCCCTAGGTACTCGACTGCAGCATGGATTCCCTTTTGCTCGTCAAGGCCCATCAGATCCATGCAATGGTTTGATTCGCCAGTGCCAAAAACAGAAACTTGGGCAACACCAAATCCATGTGGTACAAAGTTCTCAATGAGGAAACGACCAAGCCTATCTGCTGGAGTTAATGCATCTACATCTCCATCATCATAATAAGGACCTATCTCGGCTATTATTGGGACTTTGCATTCTTCAAGAATGTCTGACGAATCCATATCGCAGCCTTCTATTTTAGGAAGCCATAGACCCAAATGAACTTGGGCATCTCCAGTCAATCCAGCTCCTCCATCTGCAATTGTGATTGCTGGGACTTCAACAAATATTGAACGTACATTATCTATTTGATATGAACCATTGATTGAAACCCGGCTAAAAACATCATCATTTCTATATATCAGATTTGAACGATCTTCAACGTCATTTAACCAATGATCGGAACTATTTTCTTCAACTATTTTTTTATCGTCACTGATACAACCACTAAAAGAAGAAATAAAAAATAAAAATACAAGAAATATACTCGTAAATTTATTAGACATATTTATCAAACCTGCGGTAAATGGAAGTTTTGTGGTTTGGCAATTCCTAAATCACTAGGTAAGTCAAGTTTTTTTTCTGGCAAAACAACTGGAATCATTTCCCTACCTATCAATGCAACTCTACTTTCTCTCCTGTCAGAAAGGACTTCGCGTCCCGTTAATGATGCTAATTTATCTGAAAATTCTAATATTTCTGGATGTGAGGGCATATTTTCAATAGTATGATTATTTTGACTCTTGCCGACATAAACATAACCCTTTGCTTCAATGAACATTGGATCTGCAATATTGTCTAACCTTGCATAATCTTCGTGATGCCCTAATGATTCATTTTTTATTAGAGTGTGACGGCAAACTGTCCTTGTATCTAATGAAGGTAATAATTCCAAGGTTTGTTCCAATTTATTGAATGCTCCGGTATCAAATTTTGGTTTACAAATACGATCAAAAATTTCCTTATTGGGAGCATCAACACTGACATACAACTGAGTAGGTAATGTATCAAGATTTTCTATAACCTTTGGAAGGCTTCCATTGGTGACTAAAAATGTGGAAATACCATGATTATGGCAAATTTCTAAAAATTCACTTAATCTAGAATATAGAGTAGGTTCACCATTGAGAGAAATGGCAACGTGTTTGGGATCTTGTGCATCTAACCATTTTTCTCTTGGGACACTTGGATGTCCTCCGAAACCAGTAAGTAACCTTCGATGTGCACGAACAGATTGAAGAAATAACTCATATGGATCGTCATCAATTTTGTTTAAACTATCAGAATGAGGCTCTCGCCAGCAATATGTACATGCCAAATTGCAAGTATCTACATTTGGAGCCATCTGCATACAACCATGACTTTCTATTCCATAGAATGTTCCTTTGTAGCACGACCTGTCGGCAGTAAGACTCTGTTTAGTCCAATGACATACTTTGACACCTCCATGTTCCCCTACAAGATGGTAGCTTTGTTTCGCTAAACGATTGGCTATTTGTGGTTCTATCTGGGTAATTGGGCTCTGCATGGTTAAGTCCTCCGACTCCGAAACCCACAGAGGGGGCGTGTCAGATGCTATCCCCAAAGACTGATTGGTCTTCAAAACTGCGATTGATATTAACCATATTTTATACCAGTACCATATGCAAAAACTTCTACAGCTCTAATTCCTTTTTTATTGGTTCCCGGAGACATTACTGCGGTATCTATTCTTACATTGATAACTTCATCCCAACCTTCTCTGATTGCTGTCTCCCTGAGTCTCTGCATAGACTCAGCTCTACCTGCAGAAATTACTTTTTGGAAAATATCTACAGATCCTCCAAATAAATTATTAATCCATGCAATTAATAGATGCCAATGACTAGGCCCATAAACTGCTCCAGACCAAACTATTCCAGCCTTATTTACATCTTTTCTATACCCTCCATCTACGGTTGAAAGTGGGTCTTTTCCTAGTTGGGAAAATATTTGAGATTCTCTTTCAGCAGTATTCAAAATCATATTATCTAATTTCTTACCACTGAATAAAAAAGCCCATAGAAGCATGGTTGGATATAATATAGCCCAAACCAAACCGAATATTGTTAATAAGAAGATAGGGGCTAGAAAACATATTCCTGACAAACCACTCTCTTCTGAATATCTATCTTGGGCAGAAACAGAAGAACTGATTAAAGTGGTTAGAATAACTACTGAAAGGACTAGAAGTCCATGCCTAGTATATCCTTTACTTTTCGTCATCATACTAAAAAACCCCGCTTTAATTATTCTACCTTTACAGCAGTACCATAAGCAAATAATTCAGCAGCCCCAGGGGTGACGGCTGAAGTGGCGAATCTAACATTAACAACAGCATTGGCCCCTCGTGCCATTGCATCTGAAACCAGACGGCTCATTGCTTCCTGACGTGATTCTTCAAGAAGATTCGTATATGCACGTAATTCTCCACCTACAATATTTTTTAGCCCCTGCAAAATATCTTTTCCAACATGTTTTGCTCTAACCGTAGAACCACTAACCACACCATAAGTATCAGTTATCACTTTTCCAGGAATCGTTTCTGTATTTACTACCATTATACCTTGCACTATGTTTACCATGGAAATAGCGGATAGGTTAATGTTCATTAATCTTGAGACGGCGGAGGTTTATGAAATCCTGAAGGAATATCAAATCTTGTTGGAGTTTTGGTTTTTGAATATATTAACGCAAGGAAAGCAAAGAGAATTGTATTACAAAATAGAATTTGACCAGCACTTATCAATAAACTTACTGATTCTATGAAATCTGGAATTTGCGTACCTCCTCCTTCATCACCAAAATCATAGTCAGGGTAAAGTCCAACATCCATATATAACATCGATACTAAGTGTATTTGACTAATAACATAAATAACGAACCATGTTGTTGATAATCTCAAACCTAAATCACGATTACCAGACCATAGTATTGGAATTGAGATTAATCCGATAAAGAATAATATAACTCCATAAATAACTGAATATTGTATCATATTCTCTAAACTATCAATATAATCAATTGTTTGTATCCAAAAATCCTCATTTATGGCCCATTCATCAATTTCTTCTTGGGTACCATTCTCTGGGTATTGCTCTATTTCATTATAGTCATCGGGTATTGCATCGAGCCACAATGGAGTTAAAACACCTGAAATGATTTGAAACAACATTCCAATACACATCACAGACATGAATATTGCTAAGCCCCTTAGCCACCACGGAGAAGGTTCTGGAAATGAATATGGAGATTCCTCATATGACATATTAAAGTTCTAATTGGGATACTATTTTAATTGTGACTGAAGAAAAATTATTCATCTATAATTATCCTTGGAACAGATCTAATCATTGTATGCATATATTGCCTAGAGGGATTTATAATGAACCCGTTACGAAGGAAATTTCTTCCTAAAATTATCCTATGCTTCATTTTTGAGCGATCTTGGAGACATATTTCCACCTGATAATCTCTGCCAGAAATTTCTAATTTTGTAATAATTACAGGCCTCAACGTCTCTTGACCACTGGTATCTCTAACATTCCTCCATTTTAGAATTTCCTTTTCTATAAATCTACCATTTTCTTTCAGTCTAAATTTAACATAACGAGAATTTATGCCCTCATCGGTTGTTACATCAATGGCGTGTAAAGTGTTAGACCAAGCTCCAGTATCAGTTTTTGCTTTTATTGGAGCTGCTTCCAAATCGGGCAAACATATCCACTCCCTCCAACCTATAATTACAAGACCATTTGGCATATGAAACAACACCTCCCGCTAAACCTTTATTTTTTAATGTCGTGTTTGATTAGAATTAGTAGTCCAAAGATAGAATTGTTCAAGTATAGGAGTTGAGGGCCATCTCTAATGGCAACAGGCAATATACCCGAAGCATTGACGTTCGATGACGTCCTGTTACTTCCTGCAGAATCGGCAGTATTACCCGCTGAAGTTAGTATTTCGACTAAGTTAACTAAAAATATTAATCTTAATATACCAATTATTTCTGCTGCGATGGATACCGTAACTGAATCACAGATGGCCATTGCAATGGCTCAAGCAGGAGGCATTGGAGTAATTCATAGAAATATGTCAATTGAAGAGCAGGTTAATGAAGTTATAAAGGTAAAAAGATTTGAATCTGGATTGATACTTGATCCAGTTACTGTCGCCATGGATATGACCATAGGAGAACTGAGGAGAATAAAATCCAAATATGGATTCTCTGGATTTCCTGTACTTGATGATGCTGGAAAACTAGTTGGATTGATCACAAATAGAGATATCAGATTTGTTGAGGATGAGTCTACAAAAGTCTCAGAAATGATGACGAAGAAGTTAGTAACCGTGCCAAAAGGAATGGATATGAAAAAGGCTCAAAAGATACTACACAAAAATCGTATTGAAAAATTAATAGTAGTTGACGAACATGGTAATTGCGCAGGTATGATTACTGTTAGAGATATTCAGATGAATCGTGATAATCCTAATTCATGTAGGGACAAAAGAGGTAGACTAAGAGTTGCTGGAGCCACAGGAACTGGCGAGAAAGGAATTGAAAGAGCAATGGCTTTGTATACTGCAGGTGCAGATGTTGTTGTTGTAGATACTGCACATGGACACTCGCATGGTGTTTTAGAAACTGTTAAAAAAATCAGAGAAATAGGCAAAGAAGGATTGCAAATAATTGCAGGTAATGTAGCAACTGGCGAAGCTGCTGCTGCTTTGATAGAGGCTGGCACAGATGCAGTTAAGGTTGGCATAGGACCTGGATCCATATGTACTACTAGAATTGTATCTGGAGTAGGAGTACCTCAATTAACTGCAGTAATGAATGCAGTAGAAGTATGCAAAAAACATGGAATACCAGTTATTGCCGATGGAGGAATAAAATACAGCGGAGATATTGCAAAAGCTATAGCTGCAGGTGCAGACTGTGTAATGGCCGGTTCCATACTTGCAGGAACTGACGAATCTCCCGGTGAAAATATACTTTACCAAGGCAGGTCATACAAGGTTTATCGAGGGATGGGGTCAGTAGGAGCAATGAGTAAAGGATCTCATGAAAGATATTTTCAATCAGAACAAGGAGATACAAGAAAATATGTGCCCGAGGGAATTGAGGGTAGAGTCCCTGCAAGAGGGCCTGTTGAAAATGTAATCTATCAATTGGTTGGAGGATTAAGGTCTTCAATGGGATACACGGGCAATAATGATATTAAAAAGATGAAAAAGAATTGTGAGTTTGTCAAAATAACAAATGCAGGCTTATCTGAAAGTCATGTCCATGATGTAGAAATAACAAGAGAAGCGCCTAATTACAGAAGATGATTATATGGAAAAAATAATCATTGGTGGAGGTTGTTTTTGGTGTACTGAGGGAGTCATGAGTGGATTGAAAGGAGTTTCAAAAGTAATACCAGGATATTGTGGAGGGCATGTAGAAAATCCAACCTATGAGCAGGTATGTAAAAAAAATACCGGACATGCAGAAGTAGTAGAGGTTACTTATGATTCTACAATAATTAATTTGAAGACAATATTAGAAATATTTTTTACTTCTCATGATCCAACACAGCTAGATAGGCAAGGTAATGATATTGGCCATCATTACAGAAGTATAATATTTTATAAAAATGAAGAAGAAAAAAGGATAGTAAATTTAGTAATTGATAACTTAAAAGATGTTTTTGATAATGAAATTGTAACTGAAATTGCACCAGAAAAGAAGTTTTATACTGCTGAGAAATACCATCATGATTATTATTTAAGAAATTCCTTTCAACCCTACTGTGCGATGATTATTACTCCAAAAATAAATAAAGTTAGGAAAAAATATCTTGATTTGTATTTACAATAAAAATCATTTTGAGAAAAATGATATTATCCTAAAAATAGTATATTGGAGTTATTTTTTAGGGCAACATTCAACAATCAAAGAAAAAACAAGCGAGCATGGGCCCTGACCAATCACAGGATGATGGTCCGGTAGATAGGGCTTGGGCAATACATGCTGCAATAATTGGTTTGAATACAGGTAACTTGCTATTCAGAGGTTTGGAGCTTGATCCACAAGATCCGGGCATAATTACTGTAGCATGCTTATCTTTGTTGGCTATTGCTTTACCATTTCAGGCCGTTTTCTTCTTAATAAATTCATATATTCAAGATTCCACCAATGTTCATGAAATAGAGTATCGCATGCTATTGAGAATTTCTTTAATATGTCAGACTGTATCTTATTTATCTCTAATTGGAATAGCCATATTAATGTTTGAAACACATTTGTATATTGGGCTATCATTCACCGTTGGAAGTATAGTCGCATTTTTCTTGGTTAGATCTGCACTTGCTCAAGTCGATATATTAGCCAAACTGTAACCTTCATAATTCTTTAGGCCTCAATATATCTTGCAGAATCCAAGATTCTTTTTTCTTTATTAAAAAAGCCATAGCAGAAGTTGGCATACGGTGCCATTTGCCTGTTAAGTGATTAATTAACAATTCACAACCGGGATTATGTCCTAAAATCATTGTAGTTTTATTTTCTTCGATTAATTGTAATTGATTGATTAATTCATTTATTGAGGCATGATAAATAGAAGGTTTGATTTCTATTTTTATACTACTTTCATCTAAATTCATCGAAGCCAGAGTTTCAATCGTACGTTTTGAACTACTCAAAAAAACTGTATCTGGTAACCAATTATTATTTACTAGTTCTTGATGCATTACTGGTGCATCTTTTTTTCCTCTCTTGTTAAGAGGGCGATCATGGTCGGGTAAATTTAGATTTTTCCAACTACTTTTTGAATGTCTCATTATTATTAATCTTGTAGACAGCATTACTCTTCCTCTAAATGACCAAAATTAGGTTCACGCTTATCCATAAAAGCAGATACTCCCTCCGCAAAATCGGCAGTAAGAGAGGAAGAAAGCATTAATGCTTGTTCAAATTCTAACTGTGTTTCAAAAAAAGTAGATGTTGATGCATCCAATAGTTGCTTGGTTGAGCGCCGGCTCAAGAAAGCCCATTTGCCCCAACTATTGGCTATTTCTATAGATTTTTTTATCAAGTCTTCTTCACTACAAACTTCATCTACAGCACCGTAATCCAATGCTAAACTACTATCCCATATCTCATTATTAAAGAAGAATTTTCTAGCGACCTGAGGGCCAACCAGCCTAGGAAGAAGCCAAGTAGTTCCTCCATCAGGAGATAATCCTAAAGAGAAAAAGGCTGCTGCTAATTTGGCATTTGTGGAAGAAATCCTATAATCCATAGCAAGAGCAAGTCCTAGTCCTCCACCTGCCGCTGCACCATTTATAGCACCAATAAAGACTGTAGGGGAAGCTCTTATCTTTAGTAATAAAGAGTGTAATGAAGTAGTCATTTGATTGACGATTTCCCCTATTTTTCCAGAGTCTATGGCATCCGCAAATTCATTAATTGGCCCACCTGCACTAAAAAATTTGCCATTACCAGTCAATATAATCGAAGAGCATGTATCATCATCCATTAGATTTTCAAGAGTCTGTACAATGATATCAAAATTTAATTTTGTAAAGGTATTCTTTGCTGCTTGGCTCGAGAGAGATACCAGGGCAATACCTTTCTCATATCTATCAACTGACAAAACCATGTCTTGGCGAAGGGTGTTTTCTATTTCAAATGCATGAATATGATAAGAAGTGGCACTCTCGTATAGTCATGCATGACCGCGAAGAGATATATATCAACGGAAAATGGATTAAAGCTTATGGTAAAGAAACAATTGAAGTCATCAATCCTTCAACTGAAGAAATTATTGGATCAGTTCCAGCTGGAAATAAAGAAGATATAGATAATGCGATAAAATCTGCCAAGGAAGCTTTTGTTACTTGGTCGAAAAGTGACATTGGAGATAGGATACAAATCTTAAATGCATTATCTGCATCTTTCAAAGAACGTGAAGAAGAGTTAGCTCAAATGATAACAGCAGAAGTAGGTACACCAATAGGATATTCACGTACTGCGATGGTCGGTACTCCAAGAGTAGTTGCCAGGTCTTATGCTAAAATTTTAGAAACATATAATTGGGAAGAAGAAATTAGGAATTCATTAATAATAAAAGAACCAATAGGCGTATGCGCATTTATTACTCCTTGGAATTTTCCTCTTCATCAGATAATTGGTAAAGTTGCACCTGCAATAGCTGCTGGTTGTACTATGATATTAAAGCCATCAAAAGAAGCCCCTTTAAGTGCTTTTATTCTTGCCGAAATTTTTGATGAAATAGGTCTTCCAAAAGGTGTTTTTAATCTAGTAACAGGTCATGGTTCTGAGATTGGAGAATATCTTGCTAGGCATGTGGATGTAGATATGATATCTTTTACTGGTTCTACAGGCGCAGGAATTGCAGTCAGCCACGCTGCCGCAGAAAGTGTGAAAAGAGTTACTTTAGAATTAGGAGGTAAAAGTGCAAATGTTGCTTTGGAAGATGCAGATCCTATTTTAGTTGCAAAAAAGGCAATTCAGGCTTGTCATCAAAATAGCGGACAAACCTGTTCTGCCCTTACAAGATTGATAATTCCAAAAATAATGGAAGAAGAAATTTGTAAATTAATTGTTGAAAGAAATAATAGTTACATAGTTGGAGATCCTTTGGATGAAAAAACACGTTGTGGGCCAATGGTCAGTGCTAAACAACAAATTAGTGTTACAAAATATATTCAAACTGGAATAGATGAGGGTGCAATCTTAATCTCTGGAGGAACTGGTATGCCAGAAGGTTTGTCCAGAGGTTATTATGTGAAACCAACAGTTTTTACCAATGTTACTAAAGATATGACAATATGGAGAGAAGAAATTTTTGGGCCGGTACTCGTCATAAAAACATATGAAAATGAGGAAGAGGCTCTAGAATTGGCTAACGATTCCATATATGGTTTATCTGGAGGAGTATGGTCAAGAAATGAGGAGCGAGCTTTGGAATTTGCAAAAAATATGAAAACAGGACAAATTAGTATTAATGGTGGATTCTTCAATGTAAGTGCTCCATTTGGCGGTTTTAAAGCATCAGGAAATGGGCGTGAACTAGGGATTCCTGGACTTGAAGAGTTTTTAGAAATAAAATCAATTCAGAGATAAAAAATGAAATGAATTATTCCCCACGCCACAATGGGTCCTTCCTCTCCAAGAATGCCTTGACTCCAATTTCTTTATCTTCGGTATCGAATAAAGCAACGAATTCAGATCTTTCAGCGAGAACTCCTTCAGTGAATGGTAAATCAAGAGAAGCACGAATTACTCTTTTTGCAACTTTAATTGTATGGGGAGATTTTTTCGCTATTTCCTTAGCAAAATAAATGGTATATTCTGCTAATTCTTCTGATTTACAAACTGCATTCACAAGGCCTATTTTCAATGCTTCATCCGTACCTATCATATTACCGCTGAGTATTATCTCCATTGCTTTTCCATAACCCAATAATCTGCATAAGCGTTGAGTTCCTCCTCCTCCTGGTATTAATCCAAGATTTATCTCGGGTTGGCCAAACTTTGACTTTTCGGAAGCAAATCTAATGTCACAAGATAATGCTAATTCAGTTCCTCCTCCGAGTGCAAAACCATCTACCATTGCGATAGTTGGTTTTGATAAGTTCCATACCGCTTCCCACGCATTATCTTCAAAGAATGGCCTAACATCATCTGAATTTTTACCTTCAAACTCTGAGATATCGGCTCCTGCTGCAAACGAAGAAGGTTTTTGTTTCTCACTTTCTTGAACTGGAGGAGGAGGGGCACCACGTATAATCACAACTCTTACATTATCATCTGATTCTACTCTGATGCATTCTTTCTTTATTTCTTCATGGATTTTATTATTTAGAGCGTTGAGTTTATTTGGTCTATTGAGAGTCCAAATAGTAATTATTGCTCCTTTAGGGCTTGCATCTTCGACAGGAATATCTTCTACTAATAATACTTCTTCCATATACTTCGGAGTGTATCATGACCCTTCAATATACGGATGGATAGAATCAGTCTTCACTATATTTTACAGGAGGAGGATCGGGTAGTGGAGGAAGACCTGGTAGATCGGGCAGTGGAGGAAGACCTGGTGGATCGGGCAGTGGAGGAAGGCCTAGTGGATCGGGCAGTGGAGGAAAAATACTTTGATTATTATGTGGGATATTTAGAGGTATGCGCACCTTGAGAATTCGATGTTGATCAATACGAACATAAGATATTCCATGTGGTATCGTACTATCCACTTCTTCTGATTCTAACAAAATAGTCAGGCCGTGATTGGGGTCTTTCAATAATCCAGAGATATCTTCTCCATCTTCTTCAGCAGTCCAATGACTTGCTTTAGAGGCTTTTCTTTTTGCTAATTTCATCCTTCTTTCGATGGTTATTCGCTTTTTTAATTCCTGTCTTTTTAATCTCTTTTGACTGATAAATAAGTCAATTTCAGATTCCATTTCGGACTGTGCATCGATCGAAGCGACGTATGGCATTGCTATCTTGGCATCATTTGTATTACTTATTTCCTCAATTACTAATGATGATTTTGTAACTTCCAATAATTCTGGTTTAGACAATTCTCCTACGTTGGACCTACCACGGCTACGTTTTATTTTTTGATTTCGCCTGTCACTAGCACCCTCATTTTCTAGAACCGGGGGCGGTAATTCAATATTATCTTCAATCTGGGGTTTCTTAGTTCCCATATTTTCTTTTTGAAGTATTAGTGGCTTAATTGGAGAAGTTCCAGAGAATAGTAATAAAGAAGTTAATGATAAAAGAAAAATTCCACCTGCTATTTGAAACTCCAAACCTTCTTTAACTACATATATCAAATATATTGGAATACCAAATAATAATGATAATGAAGTAAGTAATTTTGTCATCGACGGCATAACACTCCCGAGACTGGACAGGAGCCACTAACTATTCACTTTGACGGATGTTTTAGAGAATCTAATAGTCCCCTTAGTGAATTACTACGGTGAGAGATAAGAGATTTTTCTATATTACTCATTTGAGAAAAAGTTGATCCATCCCCTTCAAGAGGAATAAAAATAGGATCATAACCAAAACCTCCTTCACCTAATTCTTTGTTAGAAATTGTACCTTTACATACGCCTGAAGATTTCCAAATTTTATTTTTCCATTGCAAAATTGTTACTGCCCTATATTCAGCAGAGCGATTAATAGAATTTGCTAGTAAATTTAGAATACCAGTCAAACCAATGGAATCATAAACAAATGATGAAAAAACGCCTGGAAAATCGCTAAATTTATCTATAAATAAACCAGAATCTTCAACCAAAATAGCATATTCTTCTAGATTATTATTTTTTAATAGTGACACGGCCTGTTTTAATTTTGAAACTGCGACAACTTCCAAATTATTTGATTGGGGTTCAATAAAATTAGGTAATTTACCATTTATTTTCAAGCCTTCGACAGAATAATCTAATTCATTAAACAATATTTTTGCTTCATTTATCTTATTTTGATTACTTGTAACAAAAAGTATTTTCATAATTTCACCTATGCATGATAACGGACTCTTCCTCTAATTTCATTAAACCGGGAAATTACATCTTTTGCGGGAATTAAATTATTTTTTTGCGAATCTATGGATAAATAACCTGCAATCATATCATTTACAGCATTTTCAAATTCAGAATGACTTGCAGTAAGGCATTCATTCAGAACTTGTAAGTCTAAACCCAAATGTTCAAGCTCAGGAAGTATTCTAGCCAGGCCAAAGTCGATTAGTGAAAGTTTACCATTATTATCAATAAGAACATTGTGAGTTGTCAAGTCTCCATGAGATATCCCAACTTCATGTAACTTCCTGATTATTTTTCCGAATGAATTAATTACACTAGTATTAGAATCTTCTTTACTATTCAAATAATCATATAAAGTAATTCCTTCAATTTTTGACATAAGAATCCAACCCTGTTCTAAGTCTAAATCTATCAAAGATGGAGAAGTTAAATTATGATATTGAAGTCTACCCAATACCCTTGCTTCTACAGATAATCTTTGACGAGTTAACTTACGGTCTAAATGAGGTGTGCGGTACCCTCTTGGATTCCTCATTTTTAATACTGCTGACTTTCCCATCCATGAACCTGAAGTTACAGTAGCTTCAGCGCCTTGATGAATCACTTTATGCGCAATCCACATTGGAGTATCGGCGGCTTCCACGTCTGTGGGATATGACATACCTTGAAAGCGGTTTCATTCAAGGAGGCTATGAAGAAGATGAGTATGGAGATGCCTGGTCCTCCTAAACAAAGGGGTATTATTGACTCTAAAATATATTCTGAGGCAGATATTTATGCAGAGGCGAAACGTTTGTACACTGTAATTCAACAAAAAGAAAGATGGAGTATTGATATGTGTAAAACCATAGCTCCCTTGACATTAGAAATAAATGATTTGAAAAATCAAAATGACGTTTTCATAATAGCTCATTCGTATCAAACTCCAGATATAATATATGGAGTAGCTGATGAAGTCTCAGATAGTTATTCGTTATCAAAAGCTGCAAGGGACGCTCCACAACAAACAATTCTATTTTCAAGTGTTAGGTTTATGGCTGAAACTGCTAAGATAGTTAGCCCCCATAAGACTGTTTTGCATCCATCACCTGATGCAGGTTGTTCATTGAGTGATGGGATTACTGGACAAGATGTAAGAAATTTGAAAGAAAGATATCCTAATATTCCAGTTGCATGTTATATCAACACTACAGCAGAAGTAAAGGCTGAATGTGATGTCTGTGTCACTAGTAGTAACTATCTTACTATATGTGAGAAACTACCAGGAGAAAAATTAATTTTTGTACCTGATAAATTTATGGGGAAGCATCTCCAAAAATCTCTTGAAGGGAAAAAGGAAGTTATTGTTTATGACGGAGAATGTGAAGTACATGCGGTTTTTACTGGAGAAAAGATAAGATCCTGGAGAGAGAGAATGAATCAACAGGGTATTGAATTAACTGTTTTAAGCCACCCGGAATGTGATTCAGATGTTTTAGAAGAAAGTGATGTTATTGGAAGTAGTGAATCTCTGATCAAAAGTGCTTTACTATTGTCTGCAGAGGGTAAAAAGGATATCATGCTCATAACAGAATGTGGTACAGCTGAGAGAATAATTGCAGAATCTGAAAATGATTTGAATTTGATTGGTGCTTGTGTAATGTGCAGACATATGAAAAAAACACAGCTCGAAGATATACTACAAGCATTAAGAAATCCAAACCCAGAACAAATAATAGAAATAGACCAAAATATCATAGATAAAGCAAGAATGAGTCTCGAAGAAATGTTTAGACTGGCTGAATAATCAACCATAATTCTCCTTTATTGATTGTGAAGCCCAAACAAATATCAAAGGAATTAGCATCAAAATTGCTGATTGTATTAATACAGAAGAATATGGACGGAAAACTTCCTCCAATGGATAAACTATAACTTCTAAATCTCCATTGCTTTTTTCATCAGTCCAAACTATACTATCTTCCAAAGCATGTGGTTGAAATTGATTCAAATCATCATATGTTAAACGTGTTGATTGGTTATTTGAGATATTGTATAACCAGACATCATTATTTTCGAATGATTGTTGATTCAATATGGTAGGATTCCAAGTAGGTATTTGCAAAAAAGCAATATTATTTTCATAGATACTAGGAGATGAAGATTGCCAAAGAGGATCGCCCAAAATACTTTGATTTCCAGTGAAAATATCGACTAAGACTAGTCTATCCATATATCCCAAATCTACCAATACTATCAGCCATTTTTTATCCATTATCAAATCTTTAATTGAAGAATTAGAATAATCTATCACTATGTCCTCGGACAGTAAGGTGACGTCAGATAAAAAGTCGATAGGATTGATTTCAATACTAGTTCTTAATTGAGAGTCAATAGAAGTAATATTCACAACAGGTCCTTCAGTAGAATTTGAAGACCATGCAATTAAATTATTAGATGCGGCTATATTTTTAAATGGGCCGTTTACTGCAGGAGAAGGAATAATCTCACCATTTTTATCTAGTAAAGTTAGAATATAATCATGAGATATTACTATTACTATTCCCTCGGAATTTGAACCTAGAGAGACATCATTTATGAGGTATTCAGGATAATATCGAGACAATGGTTGTAATATTTGGGCATCATCTTTGAATTCGAAAAAATCAATCCTATTCTGATTGAATAAAACAAAACCATCATCAGAAGTAGTAACACTTGGTAGACTATTCCATGGTTTAGTAGATACTGAATAATTTCTTAAAGAGGTAGTATTCCATGCTGCTATAGAAATAGTTTCATCAGGGAGTTCTTCTATGGTAACGAGCCATCCTCCAGAACCAGATGTGGAGGTAGGCCATTCTGAACCTTCTATTGGGAAATGCTGATGGGTCGCATCCCAAAGCAGAACACTGCCTGTTGAGATTAAAAGTGCAGCAATGAAAAGACTTGTTTGCTTCCTACCAGGTTCTTTGAAAGGTTCAAAAATATTCATTATTTCATGTAAAGTATTATTAAAAGATCTTTTTGGATCATCCAGAGCCCTAGCTAATCGATGAGAGAATCTTCTTTCATCAAAAATATCCCATAATTTTTTATGACTTCTTTCTGTCAATTTTACAGCAAAAATTGCAATTACCATCCCCCCTATTATGTCTACTAACCAATGAATTCCAAGATAAATTATAGCAATTGCAGTAAGTGAAATAAATATCAATAAAAAACCTCTGTATTTAATCCATCTACCATCATCATCCCATTTTTGCATGGTTAGCCATACTGCGAATGGCAACCCAATATGTAGGCTAGGCATACCGTTTGTGAATGGATCGATTCTAGTGAACCAATTATGTATTTCAGGAGTCAGGTCATATGCAATAGTTTCCATCAAAGGAATATAGTCACCAGTTACTCTTACATTGAAGAACAAATAGAATGGAATAGCGAGTATATATACCCAAAACATTGACAAACAGACACGATCCGCCATGTAACGGTCATCGAAATAAATAGGATATATAAGTGAAGAAAAAGTTACTGCCATAAATCCCATTACATAAAAGTGTGTCAATATTTCATCCATAATTGCCGAACGGAGGGCATCTTGTATCCACAGTACTATATCTCCTTCAACTGCGTAAACATATGGCGTCATGTCAATTCTAGTATTTGCCATTAAAGATCTATCCAAACCGTCAAATAAATCTTTCCAAATATATACTGAAAAAACTATTATGATATGTGCCCAATATCTTCTAAACATATCTATAAAACCATCAATGGTTATTTTAGCAAATACAGGCTTAAAAACTGGCATGAAAATAACACTCAAAAGGATTGCTCCTGTTACCCAAGTGATATATATTCCCGTCTCAGCAACCATGTTAGTAATACTTGGGAGTGGCTTTTATGAAATCAATTCGACCCATGATTATCAATAAATCAAGTGATTCTGAGTGATGGAGTAGAGTCTTCATCGAGTGAATTGGTAATGTTTTCTACGATAATGTCGAAAGCTTGTGCTGTTTCACCTTTAGGTTCGGCAATTATTCTATGGACACCATCATCTCCACCCCTAACAATTCCTGGATCAAATGGTAAGGAACCCAAGTATGGTACAGATAATTCTTCTGCTGCGGAATGCCCTCCTCCTTTTTTGAATATATCAAGAGTAGTGGACCAGTTACCTTCCTCATCTGAAATACAATCTATTGGAATTCCTTCTGGGCCAAATAATGAAATTTTTGAATTTGGTTCGGATTTTCCTCTAATAGTATATCCACTCATATTTTCCACGACGCCCAATACTGGAACAGAAATTGTCTTTGCAAAGTTTATTGACTTACGACTATCCAAAAGAGCCACTTCCTGAGGAGTAGTTACTATTACTACACCATCTATTCCTGGTAGATGTTGACTTACGGTTAAAGGCTCATCACTAGTACCTGGAGGAAAATCAACAATTAACGCATCTAATTTACCCCATGCAACATCTCCAATGAATTGTTGAATTGCACCTAATTTTATTGGACCTCGCCATATCACTGGCTTATCCGGATCTTCTATTAAGAATGCCATTGAGATTACTTTGACACCATGAGGGCCTTTTGCAGGGAAAATTTGACCATCTTCTACATTTAAATCTGTATCATCTAATCCTAACATTTTTGGAATATTAGGGCCAGTGATATCAATATCCATTAACCCTACTTTCATTCCCTTTTTTGCTAATGATAATGCTAGTCCAGTAGCAACTGTAGATTTACCGACACCACCTTTTCCTGAAAGAACTAAAATTTTATGCTTAATATCATCACCTAATTTGGCAATACGCATCTTTCTTTGCATCTCCCTGTAAGCTTGTTCCATTTTGGATTTTTGCTCATTTGTAGCTTTATCTTGACCAGGTTTATCTTGACCTGCTCCTTTGTGGTGGCTTACTGGAGAATCTACCATGTTCAATGGCAGTGGTGGATGTACTTCAACTATATCCATAGAGATTTATACAAAATTAATATGTAATTTATAAAATATATAAAACATTTTAGTTAAGTTAATTAATTTGAAACTATACAATTTAATTGTGAAAGTTCTATTTGTTTGCGTTGGTAACACTTGTAGAAGCCAGATGGCAGAAGCAATAGCAATTGAATTAGGGCATGATGCGGCATCTGCAGGAACTCATCCGGGTGGAGAAATTGCTCCATATGCGATTGAAGTAGTTTCAGAATTAGGAATATCTCTCGAAAATCAATTTCCCAAATCAATAGAGGATATTGAAACAGAGGGTTTCGATAAAATTATTAGTATGGGTTGTGGAGTAAACTGTCCTAACTTAAACATATCAGAAGACTGGGGATTAGATGATCCACATGGCCTTGATATAGTTTTTTATCGAAAAACTAGAGATAAAATTTTAAAATTTCTATCTGAATTATAATATTGACTCACCGACGTATAGAAAAGTGAAATCCGTTTCCAACCTACTAAACGAGTGTAGTGTAGTGGTTATCACCGGGCGTTGCCAACGCCTGAACCCGGGTTCAAATCCCGGCACTCGTACCATTTTGTTTTAATATGTTATAATTTAGAATTACGTAGTAGGTAAAATGCCCCGCCTAAGCCCATAAACAGTAAAACGACCATAAAAAAAGAGACAATCGTTAATAAATTTTTAGATAACCATTTTTCAATACCAGAATCATCTGAGTAACCTTTTTCTAAAAATATAATATGATTCTGAGAATCTTGCGGGGTAGTAGAGAGATAATTATCAGTTGCACGTATTTGAACATTAAATTCTCCCTCAGATAGTGTATTTCGAACATCGAAAGAAATTGTAAAAATATTATCATTTGCAATTCTATCATCATTACTGCCATCATCAACTAATAATAACCATGTGTTTGAACTACCTATTGGAGCTAATCTGCCTATTTTTATCTGTGCTGATGAGATATCATCTACATCATTTATTAAGACTTCAAGAGTATGTTTTATGGGATCTCCTTGTTCAGGAATGAGGACTTTGCTGACTATTTTGCCATCTCTAAATATGGTAATATTATTTATTGAAGGTGAGTCGTTTAAGATTATTAATTTATTAGCATCTTTAAACTGATTGTTAGAATATATCTGAGAAGTTGTTCGAGATTCACCGACACCATCAGTGAGACGTATGTTTAATTCTTGTCCACCTGGAATAAAACTTTCAGGGAGGACAAAATCTCCAATCCAATTTTCTCCATTTAAATCAAGTGAAGTTAACCCCCCTCCATTTCCAAGTAAATCAATAACTACGGATTCAACTCCATGGCCATCACTTGCTTTTATGGTGACTGATACTTGTTCACCACGATAGGCTTGTTGTGGTGTAAAATCGATTGAAGACATTTTTGGAGCTTCATTTAGTACTAATATTGAAATATTCTGAGTGATGGTTGTCCATATATCCTGTATTGTAATAGGAACTTCAATAATTCCATATTGTAGGTCATTGTGAATTATTTCAGAGGTCCAAATACTATCTCTGATTATTAAATCACCATCTAATCCTGAATCAGAAAAATCAATTTGCCCCAGCCCCAATGCTGAGAAATCTCCTGTAACTGAAATTACATCCGTATCAGTATCATTAACTAGGATTTCAAGATGTGCTGCTCCTCCTTCGTTAAATAGGAAGCCTTCTCTAAACCTTACCGATGAGTCTAAAGAATTATCAATACTAGGAATTGTATTTTCATTAGAAGTAATTATAGAAGGATAAAGGATACTATCAATTAATTGGTATTCAAGAAATTGTATACTTTCATTATTATCATTATTTGTATCTCCAAAATCTACAGTTCGAGATACCTCATGCAATAAACCAGCAAGTAAACCCTCATTCACAACGCTACCATAAGCATTATTAGAATTGATATAATTACCTTCCCAGCGTGCTATGGAAACAGTATGAGAATCTATTACTACTGTATCTAAGTCAGTAACACTGACCTCAAGTGGTAGTTCCAAGTTTCCAATAAGAGTAAAATGATCACCTATTGATAATATTTCAGGACAGGTCCCTGTCTCTCTAGATATTGGATTAGAGAATATTGAATTAGATTGAGGAGGCTCTGGTTGAATAATTGTAGGGGAATTTAAAGGATATTCATAATTAACGGACCCATTGTCTTCTATATACTCATATTTTAGTATTCTATTATCCCAATCTTCCTGCGGTACTGTATATTCGTAAGTTAAATTATGTTCTGCATTAAAATCTTGATCTATTGGCCCTATCGGAGTGGCAGAGATATTAAACCAAAATTCATTTCTTATTTTATCTGCTTCAAAATACTCTCCGCTTTCATTTGCATATGCATCAGAATCTACAATATCCCTTACGAGTCCGAAACTGCCTTCGGCATCTCCAACATATGTTCCATCTACAATGATTGTGTCCGCTACAGTTTCTCCGCCTGATGATTCTACATGGATGATTGGAATAGTACCATTGACTTCGATATAAGGAGACTCTGATGCAATAAAATCAAAATTACCCGCACCTGACATTTTCATTGATTGATGTTCACGTATCCCATTCTCCCACTTTTCACTGAATAGGAAGTCATCTAATTCAAATGAAAATGATTCTCCGAAACCACTGATTCTGACTGAAACATTTGCTTCTATTTGAGTATCTTGTAGACGTCTAAGCCCATTTTCGTCCCATGTTTCATAATAGAATAATGCTATTTCACCAAATCCTCCTTCAGAGCTTACGTTGGAACCTCCATTGAACGAAAGCCATCCAGAAGCTTCAAGACGTATGCGTTCAGTAAAGGTTTTTTCTGACCATGAACGGATTATCAGGGCATCTTTGACTTCTGCACGGATAGATAATTGATCTTCATTTTCGACGTCTGTCAATATAATTGAGCCACTTCCTACCATTTCAAAATCTTGAGAAATTAACTCAGAGCCATCATAAGACTCATTTAACCAAACTTTACTCAAATTAAGAGAAAGAGTCGTTGTTCTCAAACCATCAGATAAATCTAATAATAATGAACCATTTCCTAGTTCATTTGATTCTAATAAAGAATTAGTTCTTTTTTGCCAGCCCCTTCCTTCAAATAGAATAGATTGGTTGGTATATTCTTCCCCTCCTTTTAATGACCAAATAGTTTCTCTTGTTACTTCATGATCGGAAATTGGTTGATTCCAATTGGTTATTGATAATTCCCTATTACATGAGGAATCACTAGTTTCGACAGTCAAAGATATAATATCGCCAAAAAGAGGTTGCGAATCTATGACTATGTCAATAACACCTCCTGCAATAACAGATGATGTGTCTTCAGGTGATAAAACATCCAATCCATCTCGTAAATGATTTGTTTGTACGGAAACACCACCGGGAGATGTTCCATTTTCATAAACTGGATCGAAATTAACGACATACCTGTGTATTATTTCCATACTGATATTAGAAATTGGACCGGTATTTTTAGTACCCCAATCTGCAACGATTTCACATGTTATTTCTGGATTTGAATCATCTCCGTAGGTAGTCAAAGGTGTTAGACTAAAAATAAGAATAATGAAAATTAATAGAGGTACTTTACGACTTTTCACAATACATGGATAGTCCATCATCCTTTGAATCAAACGGTATGATGCTCTTGATTAATTAGAATAGTGGTTCTTCATAATCATCATCAATTCCGGAACGTTCTCTCCATAATTCAGTTGGTACGTCATCATACACTCCTGCATAAGGGTCGTCATCAACTAAAGACTGTTGATTTTTTGCAGCCTCAGCGGCTGCAAGTGCAAAGGCTTCCGCACTAGCCTTAAATTTCCAATAATGAATTCTCCATTCTCTACCATCCCAAAGAGTAGTTTCCTCAGATTCTGTAGTCAATAAATCATAATCTTGTAGTTGATAAAAAAGATTCCTATCTGTTGGCTCTAAGGCGTTATCGATTATTCTATTAGAGAAACCAAAGAATCCCAATGCATGTTCCGCTATATTTTCTGCAACTACAGTTTCCATATCCATGTCAACTTTAGTCCTTATTGCTTGGGTTAATTGTGCCAGTGTTAGACCCATTACAATATCTCCTTACATCACATACGCGAAGGACTTCGTTATTTCAACCATCTCACTTAAAGTGTAATTTTAAGAATAAAATAATCCGAAGCCGTTAATCTTAAGATGCTCTCGCCCAGTTAATGAAAGACTTACAGAGGCCGAGATTTTTGGGTTTAGAGGAGGAAGAAAAGGGCCCCTATGATTTAGTAATATTGCCAATCCCATTTGAAATGACAGTAAGTTGGAATGAAGGCACATCCAATGGACCTAATTCATGTATTGAAGTTAGTTCTCAGGTAGAATTGTATGATCCGCTTCTGAATTCAGAAATTCCGTGCGGACTATCTTTTCATACGGCAGAAGAATGGTCATCAGAGGAGCCGACATTGAGAAAGCAATTAGATTCAATTCAAAAATATATCAAACCGTGGATTAATGGGGAGCAATTTCCAATAGTTTTAGGGGGCGAGCATGGAATTTTACTTCCCATCATAGAAGTCTTAAATGAACATCCAGAAGTTGAAAATTTAAATCAGGTTACTATAATACAAATTGATGCACATGCAGATCTAAGGGATACGCTAAATGGTGAAAAATTTTCACATGGTACTGTGATAAAAAGATGTTTGGATGCAGGAGTAGGTAAGGTTATTCAGATAGGCATAAGGGCGTATAGTGAAGAAGAAGCAAAAATAATTGATACTGATGATAGGATAGAAACCTGGCATGCTAGGGATATATTGGGCGTAATAGAGAGAGATACTGGTTGGCCCAAGTTAATGGAACGTATTACACAAATAGAAGGTCACGTTTGGCTTACTTTTGACATTGATGGCCTTGATGCTGGAATAGTTCCTTCCACAGGTACTCCAGTTCCAGGTGGCCTATCTTACTGGGCGGCAATTGAAATAATTGAGAAGATATTTACAACCAATAGTGCAAAGGTAATAGGCTCTGATATCAATGAAATTTTACCTGGAGGAGAAAATGGGTTGACGCAATTTAATGCTGCATTGATCACTACAAAAATAATTGCATGTCATATTTCAACACTCTAAGTAGAAGGATTCAACAAACGGATACGTGCCGCATAAGATATGCGTCGTACACTAACAATGGTACTAGTTTTAGTACTCGTTGCAAATACTACGATTCCGCGTATAAATGCACAACAGCCAGATATAATTCAGGAGCATTGGTACCATTCATATGCTACTCTAACTTTGGATGTTAATGAATGGGCAGATAATAATCCAGATATTGTTAAATTACTTAGTGTGGGTCAAACCGAGCTAGGAAGAGAAATTTGGATGTTACAGATTTCGGATTGGAGTCAGGAAAATAAATCTGATGGAATGGTAAAAGACGTAGCCTATATTGATGGTGGACATCATGGAAATGAACATCTAGGTACTGAACTTGCATTTCTTACTGCTGAATTTTACATAGAAGGATGGATAGAGGGAAATGCAGAAGTAATAGAAGTGCTAAGAAATACTGAGATACATATCCTAATTATGCTTAATGCAGATGGGAATGATTTTGATACTAGATGGAATGTAAATCAAGTAGATTTGAATCGTAATTATGAACATTACTGGAATACCTGTGATTCTACACAGCCCGGAAGTAGTGCCTTCAGTGAATCTGAGACTCTTGCAAATTCAATTTATATGAATACAGTAGTTCCTGATGCAGATTTGTATGTCACTATGCATACAGGTGTTTGGATAATGTTGTATCCGTGGGGAAAATGGCCTGAACAACCTTCAGACTGGGAGATGTTTCATTATATCAGGGATGACATAAATAATAATATCTCGGATATACCAATCCGCAATGCAAATCAAGGTCTTTATCCAAATTGTGGGACTAGTCGAGATTATGGTTATGGAGTTATGGGATATCCTACATTTACCTTCGAAACTGATGACGAGCAGTTTCTTCTTGGAACTGTAGAATCATTATCTGATAGACTCGATGAAGAACTAGATGTGATGAAATATTTGATTACGAATATATGGTACTGGCGTGCTCGTTTGATTATAGAAGATTTCAAAATTATAGGCGATGAAATAGAAGCACGTGTTGTTAATTTAGGCCATGCAAGTACCTCAAATGCTTCTTTCCATTATACTGATTCAAATGGTGATTTATTATGGCATTCAGAAACATTTGGAGTGAATGCAACCAATGAATCAATTGTAATTTTTGATTCTACTAATCTTAGTTTAGTTGATGATGGGTTTTGGAGTATTCACTACCAAAAGAGGGTAATTGATTCTTCTAAGTGGACTTCTGAACAATTTTCGGATGATCTAGTTATGGTTGATAAAGAAAATATTGGAGGTTTTTTGCCTTCACCTTCATGGATAATGAGTATAATTACAATCGTTGGCGTAGCATTAATAAAAAATGAAAAAGATGATTTAGGGCGATAAATAATATTATTTTTTACAAAAAAAATATTCTTATAATCAACTTTTGATAAGTAAATTTTCTATATTAGTAACTTATGGTATGTTTAGGAATAACTATGGAATGGAGAATAAATGAGTTTGGAGATGTTGGAATGCAATTAATATTACCGTTGTTTGAAGGAGTTTCAAAGGCACCTAACAAATCACTGGATGGTATGAATAGAAAACAACGTAGTTTAGTTAGATCCGCGATATCATCAAAGGATTTTGAAGGAAAAAGAGGTCAAAGATTATCTGTTTGGACTGAAGGATGTAGAGTATTACTAATTGGGCTCGGTGAAAAGGAAAAGCTTACTAGGAAATTAGTTAGGAATACTGGAGCAAGGACAATTGCAGTATTGTCAAAGAAAAAAGGAATAGACATAACCATTAGATTTACTTCTGGATGGAATGCGGAAAATATGCTATTATTTGCAGAGGGTATGATGTTAAGGGACTATAGTTTTGACAACCATAAAATAGTTGATGAAGATGAATGTCATGATTCTTGGAATGTAGATTTTCAGTCTAGTAATAGATATCAAGAATCATTAGAAAGTGGCTTGCAAAGAATAGGTTCTGTAGTTGGAGGAGTCCATCTTGCCAGAGACTTAGGGAATGAACCTGCCAATATATTATATCCGATGGAATTTGCCAATAGAGCAATTAAATGGGCATCAAATAAAGATAATGTATTAGTTGAAGTTTATGATTGGGATAAACTACAGGAATTAGGCATGGGTGGTTTAGTTAATGTTGGCAAAGGAAGTGAGAAAAAACCTTGTATGGTATTATTCACCCTCAATCCTGATGAAGATGTAGATATTCAGAGACCTTGTATAGTAGGCAAGGGAATTACATTTGATACCGGAGGAATCTCAATTAAGCCCACTAGTGGAATGTGGGATATGAAGTATGATATGTGCGGTGCTGCAACAGTATTCGGATTGATGGAGGCTCTTTGGTCTACTGGATGTAAGAAAAGAGTAAACGGAATAGCTTGCTTGGCGGAAAATATGCCGGGATCTGGTGCTTATCGGCCTGGTGATGTAATCCCGACTTACTCCGGAAAAACTATCGAAATATTTAGTACTGATGCGGAAGGAAGGAACGTATTGGCCGATGGTTTATGGAAAGCAGGAGAATTAAATCCAGAGTACATCATTGATTTGGCTACCTTAACTGGTGCCGTTGTGGTTGCCTTAGGAAATCAAATAACAGGAATGTGGAGTAATGATAACTCATTACAAAAAAGGCTAAAAGAAGCTGCGAGAATTGAAGGAGAGAGTATTTGGAGAATGCCGCTAAATTCAGATTTTGAAAAATATATGACAGATTCTGCATTCGCTGATGTAAGAAATGGTTCATCGGGAGGGAGGGCTGGTTCTTCGAACTCTGCTGCAGCTTTTCTAAAACAATTTGTTCCGAAAAGAAACTTTGACGAAAAGGAAAAACAGATACCTTGGGCTCATCTTGACATAGCAGGTACAGCATGGGGCCCAGGAGGGAAGGCTAAATCTGAATCTAGTAATCCACTATTTCGATTTGGGACATCAGGAGTGCATGTTAGAACACTACATAGGATGATTACAGAAGAGTAATCAGGAATCATCAGATTCTTCATCGGAATCAACTACTTCAAAGTCTGCCTCCACTACGCCATCTTCAGATTTTTCTTCTGAATCTTGCTCGGCCATTTCGGCGGCTGCCGCCTCGTAAATCTTTGTAGATAATCCGTGCATCAACTGTTCTATTTCTGCAAGTTTTGATTGTATTGCAGCATCGTCAATATCTTCTAATGGTATGGGTTCTTCATCCTTAACAATTAGAGATTCTAAATCATCTAATTTTTCTAATACTGGTTTTGTATCTTCCTCTGAAAGTTTTTCTCCCGTCTCTTCAATAGTCTTACGAGTCTGATATATTATGCTATCAGCCTGATTGCGAAGTTCTACTCTGGTCTTTCTTAATTTATCGGCCTCTGCAAATTCTTCTGCCTCAGAAATTTTTTGTTGGATTTCATCTTCAGACAAAGAAGTTTGACTTTCTATCTTTATTGATTGTTCAGTTCCGGTTCCAAGATCCTTCGCGGAAACATTAACTATTCCATTGGCATCTATATCAAAAGTTACTTCAATCTGTGGGACACCACGAGGAGATGGAGGGATTCCAACTAAGTGAAATTGACCTAGGGTGATATTATCTTTAGCAAATTCTCTCTCTCCTTGTAAAACATGAACTTCTACAGCAGGTTGGTTATCGGCTGCTGTGGAGAACGTTTCAGATTTGCGCGTAGGTATTGTGGTATTTCTCTCAATCATTGGGGTAGTTATTCCCCCTAGTGTTTCTATTCCTAAAGACAATGGAGTTACATCAAGCAGTAATACATCAGTAACTCCTTCATCACCAACAATTATCCCTGCTTGTAGTGTAGCCCCGACGGCTACTGCTTCATCAGGATTGATGCCTTTGAATGGGGCTTTACCTACTTCTTTCTCTATAGCAGATTGGACTGCAGGAACTCTAGTTGAACCACCTACAAGTATTACTTTATCTACATCTCCCCTTTTAACTCCAGAATCTTTCATTGCCCTTCTAGTAGGAGCCATAGTTCGCTCAATTAATTTACCGATTAATTTTTCAAAGTCTGACCTAGATAGAGGTAAATCTAGATGCTCTGGTTGACCATCTTTATTTTGAGTGATGAAAGGCAAATTAACTTGTGTTGATGCAGATGAAGATAATTCGATCTTAGCCTTTTCAGCGGCTTCCCTTAATCTGCTCATAGCTTGTAAATCTTTCTTCAAATCAATCCCAGTAGATTTTTTGAATTCAGAAACAAGCCAATCAACCACAACATGATCAAAGTCATCTCCTCCTAAACGATTATCTCCACTAGTTGCTTTTACCTCAATTTGTGGCTGTCCATCTACTTGGTATATTTCTAAAACTGAAACGTCAAAAGTACCTCCACCAAGGTCGTAGACCAATATTGTTTGATCATCGTCTTTATCAACACCATATGCTAAAGCAGCTGCTGTTGGTTCGTTTATTATCCTAAGAACTTCCAAGCCAGCAATTCTTCCAGCATCTTTTGTTGCTTGCCTTTGGGCGTCTGAGAAATAGGCAGGACATGTGATTACAGCCTGCTTTACTTCCCTTCCAAGATATTCTTCAGCATCTGCCTTTAATTTTTGTAAGATAAATGCAGAAACCTCCTGAGGAGAGTATTCGTCTTTGTCTATTTTTTGAGACCAATCCGTTCCCATTTCTCTCTTAACTGAAAGTATTGTTCGTTTTGAATTAGTAACAGCTTGTCTTTTTGCAGTAATACCTACCAAACGCTCACCATCTTTGGTGAAGGCCACTACACTGGGAGTAGTTCTTGAGCCTTCAGAATTGGGGATGACTACTGCCTGCCCTCCTTCTAGTGTAGCAACACAACTATTGGTCGTTCCTAAATCAATTCCTATTACTGGTCCACTCATTTTTTCATCTCCTTTTATTAAATATACATTGTTGAATTAATATCAAAAGTGACATCTAATATTCCATTATTAAATGTCCATTCAATAATTCGACTGGCTGGTTCTGGAAGGTTAAATTTTTTGAAAGGACGTAGTTGTGTAGTTTTCATAACTTGTAATAAACTACCTGCAGCCGCTAAATTAAGTTCCATAAGATTATCTTCTAAATCTGTATACTTGGATATGTCTACTGTAAGGTACATTCTATCTTCATGCACATGAAAATTATCTTCATTGATTTCTTCTTCAAAAGATTCTTCATCATTTATTTCTGCCTTGACTTCGACTATTGGTTCATTTATTTTCGTATTTATTCCCATGTTCTTGAGTAAATCACCGAATCCATCTGTATTACCCATTTCCATCAAATGGTCCATCATCTTCTTAATATCTTGAGGGCCTAAATTGGCATCTAGTTTGTTGAAGTCCATTTTAACGTTAGAATTAGCCATATCCTTTGGATCCATGCCCATTTCTTCTAAACGATTTTTTAGTTGTTCCATTAATGACTTTAGCATATCATAATCTACATTCATACCCATTGAAGAGAATAATTTTGCCATCTCATTTAGCATATTTTCTTCCCATTCATCACTGTTTATATCTGACATGATATTTCACTACTTAACCTGTGGTTGTATAGTGGGAGATAAGAGAGGTATATTAATACGACGGTTTTAGGTACATATCAAAATTGTAGATAGAACAAGCGGATTAAAAACAAATTCTATCTTCGCGAGATACGAATGACTGAATCGGAACATGATATTGCATTGGAAGATACGGATCGTATCCAGGGCCATGCTGCATTAGTTAACAATGTGAAAGCTGCAGTAGCGCTTGCCGGAGCAGTAAGATCAACCCTAGGCCCACTCGGCCTAGATAAGATGTTAGTAGAAGACGGAGGAGATGTCCTAGTGACCAATGATGGAGTTACTGTTCTCGAGACTGCTAAGGTTGATCATCCAACTGCAAGATTGCTGATTTCAGCATCTTCTTTACAAGACAGATCTGCAAGGGACGGGACTACAACAACTATACTATTAACTTCTGAATTACTTCAAAATTCTCTTGAATTGGTTAGGATGGGGATTCATCCTTCAGTGATTTTAAACGGATATAATATAGCATTAGAAGAATCATTAGTTGAATTGAAAAGAATATCAAAGAAATCTGAACTACCAGAATCTGAATTGGCTATTGTCTCTACATCTTTGGCTGGAAAAGTTGAACTTGGTGCTTCAAAAATATTGACTTCATGTGCATTAGAAGCAGCTTCTGTATTAGTAGGTGAAGAAGGAGGAAATGATTTAGAAAGATTGAGGATAAAAAGACTCCAGGTCAATAATGGAGGAATAAAAGATTCACGATTAGTTCATGGATTAGTATTGGCAAAAACTAGGCTCGATAGTTCAACTCCTTCTTTCTCTAAAGATGGTAAAATTGCCATTATTGATGGAGAGTTTGAAAGTAAGAAAATAGAATTGGATGCTTCGATTGAGATAAGTGATACTGGCGCATTAAAAAGTTTTCATGATAGAAATATAAATAAATTACAAAATGTGGTTGAACACATTAAATCTCTAGGAGTAAATATCCTAATTGTCCGAGATGGTGTGGCCGAAGAAGCAGTTACACCTCTGAAGAATGCTGGAATTATTACATACAGAAGAATGGAAAGAACTGATATTGAATTACTATCAAAAATTACTGGAGCAAAACCAATAAGAAATCCACTAAAAATTAATGACATAGACATTGGAGATTATTCAAAACATTCCGAGGAGTTGATTGCTGGTGTGAAATATACAACCATAGAAGGTAAAAAAGGAGGAGGGATGACTTTTATCATTAATGGAACAACTCCTGAAATTAGAAGTGAAATTAAAAGAGTATTTGATGACGCTTTAGGGGTTGCTCATCGTTTGAAACGTGAATCTTGGATTTTACCAGGAGGAGGGGCTAGTCATACTCACCTTGCAAGACACCTACGGATGTATGCTACTAGTCAATCAGGAAGAGAACAATTGGCAATTGAGGCTTATGCCGCAGCACTTGAAATTATTCCAAGAGTTTTAGCAGAAAACTCAGGAATAGACCCCATAGATGCTTTATTATCACTCTCTGCCGCTCAAAATAATGATCCTGAAAATGGATCATGGATAGGTCTAGATGCAAAAACTGGTCAAAATATTTCAATGGAAATTGCCGGGATACTTGATCCTTTATTCGTAGCTAGACATGCCCTTTCAGGTGCGACTGAAGCTGTAAATAGTGTCCTTCGAATTGATGACGTACTGTGGGCCAAGCAGGATGCACAAACTCCAGATTGGCAAAATGAAATTGATGAGGATTAATTAGTCACTCAAACCTTCTATCATTGAATCAACAATTTTTCCAAGATTGAATTGAGAATTCCATTTCCAATCCTCCTTTGCCTGTGTGTCATCAATATAATCAGGCCATGAATCGGCATATATTTGTCTTTTATCTGGAATAAAGTTACATGTGAATCCATCTATTTTTTCTGCAATTGAGTCGGCTAATTGTTGTGCAGTAAATGAGAGTCCAGAAATATTATATCCTGCTCTTGAATTACCAATTTTGTTAATTGGTGCGTCCATTAATTCTAAAGTACCTCTTATTGCATCATCGATATACATCATTGGTAGTCTTGTATTAGGGCCGACAAAACAATCATAATGGCCTTTTTCAAGAGCTGCATGAAATATTTCCACCGCATAGTCAGTTGTCCCTCCGCCCGGAGGAGATTTCCAGGAAATTAAACCAGGATATCTTAGCCCTCGTGTGTCTATGCCGTAGTTATGCCAATACTCATTTGCTAAGTTTTCACCCATTACTTTTGTTTTACCATACATTGTTTTTGGATTAAGAGGAGTTATTTGTGGTGCTTTTTTAGGTGCATCTGGGCCAAAAACTGCTATGGATGATGGGGCATAAACTCTCAAATTATTATTTTTAGCGGTTTCTAAAACAGAAACGGTTCCTCCAACATTGATTTTTTTACATAATTCAGGTTTTTCTTCACCTGTAGCGGAAAGAATAGCGGCTAAATGATAAATTGCTTGAATATCATATTCTTTTACCATGTTATCCATTGAATCTGAATCGATAACACTTAGAATCTCAAATGGTCCATTTTCCACTCCTGGATTATCTTCTATTTTTCTGATATCAGTTGCCAAGATATTATCATTTCCATATTTTTTCCTAAGTTCTTCGACCAAATCGGTGCCAATTTGACCAAGGGCTCCTGTGACCATAATTTTACTTGGGCCCGGTACAGACATGGCCTTGGGTATAGTACTCGATAAATGAACCTAAAGTAACATCTTACAGTTTATTTATGGCCAATGTTGATATGTCTAGTATATCCGCTTCGAAACCCGTTGATTACATGAAGTATGTCGTTGTCACCGGAGGGGTGCTATCAGGATTAGGCAAAGGAGTGACTGCAAGTAGTATCGGAGTGTTACTCAAATCTGCAGGATTGCGCGTTACTGCAGTCAAGATTGATCCTTATCTCAACAGCGATGCAGGAACTATGAGCCCCTTTGAGCATGGAGAAGTATTTGTGTTAGACGATGGAGGCGAGGCGGACCTTGATTTAGGAAATTATGAAAGATTTCTAGATATTGCGCTTTCAAAAGATAATAATATTACGACAGGTAAAGTTTATTCATCTGTAATCGAGAAAGAAAGGAGAGGCGATTACCTAGGTAAAACAGTTCAAGTTGTCCCTCATATTACCAATGAAATTCAAGAATGGATTGAAAATGTTGCGCATATATCAAGTGACGAGAAAGACAATCCTCCTGATGCATGCGTGATTGAGCTTGGAGGGACTGTTGGGGATATTGAGAGTGCTCCCTTTGTTGAGGCTTTGAGGCAGTTTCAATTTAGAGTAGGTAAGGAAAATATTTGTTTTGTACATGTAAGTTTAGTACCCGTAATGGGGCCTGTTGGAGAACAAAAAACAAAACCCACACAACACACTGTCAAAGAATTAAGGGGTTTGGGAATAATTCCAGATATCCTAGTATGCCGTTCAGAAGTTCCATTAGTTGATGAAACTCGTGAAAAACTAGCTGAATTTTGTCATGTTTCTCCAGAAGCAGTAGTATCTGCACATGATGTTGCTAATATTTACCATGTACCTATAATGATGAATAAGCAAGGCGTTAGCGAATTATTATCATCTAAACTAAGTTTCGATTTACCAAAAAATAGTAAGTTACTTGATGAATGGGAGATTATGGCAAATCATGTCAATTCTTTAGAAGAGGAAGTACATATAGCAATGGTTGGTAAGTATACTGGTCTCTCTGATTCGTATCTTAGCGTTACAAAAGCATTACAACATGCATCATATAGTGTTGGCAAAAAATTAATAATTGATTGGATAGAATCTGTTAATCTCGAAGAAAATATGAAATCATCCGATCTTTCTGCCTATGATAATTCATGGAGGTTACTAAAACAAGCAGATGGGGTTCTGGTTCCGGGAGGCTTTGGAGGTAGAGGTATTGAAGGAAAAATTAATGCCGCAAAATACGCTAGAGAGAATGATATTCCTTACCTTGGTGTTTGCTTAGGTTTACAGGTAGCAACGATAGAGTTTTGTAGAAATGTACTAGGAATAGATAATGCAAATTCAGCTGAATTTGATGATGATGATGAGAATCATGTTGTAGTTTTCATGCCTGAGATTTCAAAAACACATATGGGAGGTACGATGAGACTTGGTTCTAAGCCAACTCCTTTCCTTGTAGATGACTGTAAAGTTCGTAGATTATATCATGGTAAATCATATGTCGATGAAAGACACAGACATAGGTATGAAGTAAATCCAAAATTAATAGGAAGAATTGAATCTGCAGGATTGATTTTTGTTGGCAAAGATGAAACAGGACAGAGGTGTGAAATAATGGAATTAAATAATCATCCTTACTATGTTGGAACACAATACCATCCAGAATTTAAATCTAGGCCGAATAGACCTAGTCCTCCCTTTCTTGGATTATTGAAAGCAGCATGTGGCATTGAAATCTAATCTATAGATATAGGTAAGATTCTGGTTGTCCTATAACCTTGTAATACTTTCATATATTTTTTAGAGGAGAATTCAGAATCTAAATCCTCATCTCCTGTTTCAATTCTTAATCTTCTAACGGTCAATAACTTAGCAGGCGTAACAACTCCTAGAATATTATCTATGCCTATCTTTCTGATAACTGAATGTGATAATTGTAAATTTCCTCGACCTATTAAAAATCCTTGACCGCCCATAGGAGATAAAAGTGTAGTAATTTTTCCGGAATGTAAATTCAGATGCTTTAGAATACCTTGTTCATCTAAGTCAGTACCAACTAATTTTTCACCTATGGAAATATCTATTCCAAGCGTTGTTAGGTTAAAACCAATATATTCACCAATGGACTGTAAAGTTCCTCCAGAACCCCAAATTATCATAGTATCTTCTTTGACTAAAATTTCTTTAATGTGCTCGGCTAGACCTTCTATAATTTCTTCCTCACTACTAACTTCTACTCTTTGTTTTGATCCTTGCATCCACCGAGGACTAGATGGAGTATTTGCTTCTGCATAGTGCCTTACAATCCATTCTCCATTCCTATACCTTTCTTCATCTAAATCTAATACTTCTGTACTCGCAACCAACAAATCACCCCTTATCCATGCAGATAAGACCTCCGCAGCCGCTTTGGGACTTGCTGCAAATGAGCCAGAGTACATTTTTACCCCAGTAGGAACGCCTATCAACGGTAGTTTAGAATTGTCAAGTTTATCTAACTCGGCCACAATATCCCTAGTTGTACCATCACCTCCTGCATAAACTATCAGATCAACGCCATAATCTATGACTTTTCTTACAACTTCTTTAGTATCAGCGAAACTTGTTTCTCCATGAGATTCGTGTACTGTTTTTACAGAACCTACATCAATTTCCTTTGGCATCCAGTCAGTGCCCATTCTTCCCTTGCTTGTAACCCAAAAAATATCATATAAATCTGGTTTATATAATGATGAGAAGTAGTTGAGAAAAGTTACTATTCTTGGTCCAGACCTATCATCAGCACCTAAGGAACGAGCTAAATCTGCTTTACCATCAGACCCTTTGAGGCCTAATTTTCCCCCTAATCCTGCGTCTGGATTTACGACAAGCCCTAGCCTCAGCATGAGGTCGGGTAGGGATGGACGTTATTATCGCTACATACCCGCTGGGCCAATACATGAGGGCAGTGGTAGCGCTTGGAGGGAACGCTCTTTTACGAAGAGGAGAAGATTTGACAGCGGAAAATCAGCGTAAAAATGTAAAAATAGCCGCTAAAGCACTTGCTCCTTTGGTAGGTAAATATCAACTAGTAATCACTCACGGTAATGGCCCTCAGGTTGGTCTTTTGTCACTTCAATCAGCTGCTTATACAGATGTTAAAGAATATCCATTGGATGTATTAGGAGCACAAACGGAAGGGATGATAGGTTATATGATTGAACAAGAGCTGGGAAATTTACTGCCCGTTGAAGTTCCATTTGCTACAATATTGACCATGGTAGAAGTCGACCCAGAAGATCCTGCATTCAAAAATCCAACCAAACCAATAGGTCCAATTTATGAAAAGGATGAAGCCCATAAGTTAGCAAAAGAAAACGGATGGACCATCAAGTCTGATGGCGATAAATGGCGAAGGTCAGTACCTTCTCCAATACCACAAAGAATTTTTGAGTTGCGACCAATACACTGGCTATTAGAAAAGGGGACTGTGGTAATCTGTGCTGGAGGTGGAGGAATACCTACTATGTATCAAAAAGATGGTAATTTGAAAGGAGTAGAGGTAGTCATTGATAAGGATAGAGCCAGCGCTTTACTTGCATCTCAATTAAATGCTAGAGTGCTTATTTTAGCCACAGATGCAGATGGTGTCTACTTAGATTGGGGCACAGATAAAGCACATAGATTAGGTACTGTAACTCCCGAACAGATGAAACAATATTCCTTCGAATCTGGGTCAATGGGACCAAAGGTAGAGGCTGCTTGTGAATTTGTAAATAAAACAGGAGAGCGGGCAGTCATAGGATCACTTTCTGAATTAGAAAAAATGATTTCTGGAGAAGCCGGAACACAATTTGTAATACGTTAATATGTACTTTTGATGTAATATTTTGTAAATGTCTTCATACGATAGATGTATCTCGGTAATACTGGAGAGATAGTCTTGTCACCATTAAAGATTGAAGTCGGAGATAATGAATTTCGTGAATACAATGCTGGCATAACTGCTGGTGATATAATCAAAGATATTCATGGGCGTAAATCTGGAGCGGTAGCTGTATTGATTGATGGCATTGAAATGGATATGTCAACAAAAGTAGAATCAGATTGTAAAATTGAAGCAATTGATGGAGAATCTGATGCAGGATTATATATTCTTAGACATTCTTGTGCTCACCTACTAGCACAGGCAGTTGTACGACTATTTCCTGATGCAAAACCAACAATAGGACCCCCTATAGAAAATGGATTCTATTATGATTTTTTTATGCAACCAGTTGGTGACGAAGATTTAAGAAAAATTGAAAATAAAATGAAAGAAATAATGAAAGAAAATATGCCAATAATCCGTGAAGAATATACCAATGAATCATTACGTGAATTGTTCTCTGATAATAAATTTAAAATGGAAATAATGGATGATAAGATAGGTCATGAGACAGGTTCAACTGCATATAGGCAAGGAGAATTTGTAGATTTATGCCGAGGCCCTCATGTAGAATATACCTCCAAAATAAGATGGTTCAAATTAACAAGTTCAAGTCAAGCATATTGGCGAGCAGATTCAAAAAGAGAGTCGTTAACTAGAATATATGGAATGTGTTATGCAACAAAAGAGGGATTGAAAAATAGAGAAAAACAATTACAGGAAGCAGCAAAACGCGATCATAAAAAAATTGGTAGAGAAATGGAATTATACATGATTGATGAAATGATAGGTAAAGGACTACCTGTATGGTTACCAAATGGAGAGATATTAAAATCATCTATTGAAAAATTTGCCCTAGAGACTGAAGAAGAATATGGTTATCAAAGAGTTACAACTCCGGTTTTGGCTAAAAAACAACTTTTTGAAACAAGTGGACACTTGCCCCATTATGCCGAAGGGATGTATCCTCCAATGGAAATGGACGATGGGACATATTACCTTAAAGCGATGAATTGTCCAATGCACCACCTAGTTTATCGAAATAAAAAACGTTCATACAGAGATTTACCATTGAGAATTGCAGAATATGGTACAGTTTATCGTAATGAAATGTCAGGTACGCTTGCAGGCCTTCTAAGAGTTAGAATGTTATCAATGAATGATGCACACATATACTGTACATTGGAACAAGTTGCTCAAGAATTCGCAAATAATATTAAAATGGTGCAAGATTATTACTCAGCATTTGGTTTTGATGATTATTATTTCAGACTTTCACTATGGGATCCAGAAAATACTGATAAATATATTGATCAGGCCAATAATTGGGAGAAAACTCAAAATCATCTTAGAGAAATATTAGATGATTTAGGAGTTCCATATGAAGAAAGCATAGGCGAAGCTGCATTCTATGGTCCGAAAGTAGATATTCAATTCACTACTATAATAGGAAGAGAAGAGTCTATGTCGACAATTCAACTTGATTTTGCTGCTAAAGAACGATTTAATCTGGAGTATACTGATGAAACTGGGGCCGATAATGGAGAAGTATTTGTTATACATCGTGCACCACTTTCAACACATGAAAGATTTGTAGCATTCTTAACGGAACACTGGGCAGGAAATTTTCCTACTTGGCTATCTCCTATTCAAGTACAGATAATTACTATTTCTGAAAAACATAAAGAATATGCAAAAGTAGTTTCACAGAAATTAATTAACTCTGGGATACGAGTAAAGAGTGATGATTCAGACAACACAATTGGTAAAAAAATTAGAATGCATAGAAAAATGCGTCCCGCTTACATGGCAATAATAGGAGATGAAGAATCTGAAAATATGACAATTTCTGTAAGAGCTAGGAATGGAGCACAAAGAAATGGGATAGGGCTTGAAGAATTTATACTAGAATTAGAGAAAGAAATCAATAATCGCCAAACCACATTGGACATAGTTCCAGAATAATAATGGTGTAATAATGATTGTTAATATTGCTGGATATAGATTTGTTAATATTGACAATCCTGAAGACATGAAAACCAAATTTCTAAGCAAATGTCTAGATTTGAATTTAAAGGGAACCATATATTTTAGTAATAATGGAATAAATTTTTTCATAGCAGGAGAACAATATTTAATTGATGAATACTTACAATTCATGGAACTTGATGAACGTTTAGGAGGCATTTCCCTAAAAATAAGTTATACAGAATATCAACCATTCCGTAGAATGATCGTTAAAAAGAAAAAAGAAATTATTGCTTTGGGAATTGATGAAGTCAGACCAGTTGAACATACGAGTCCATCGATTGATCCTAAAGAGTTAAAAAAATGGCTAGATGAAGAAAGAGATATACTACTTCTAGACACAAGGAATGACTATGAATTGAGAATAGGTACTTTTGAAAATGCAGTGGATTTGAACATTAAAACTTTTAGAGAGTTTCCAGCTGCTATTGAAAATCTAAAAGGAGATAAAACAAAACCAGTAGTGATGTTTTGTACAGGCGGAATACGTTGTGAAAAAGCCTCAGTTGTAATGGAAAATCAAGGATGGCAAAATGTCTTTCAATTGAATGGAGGCGTATTAAATTACTTTGAAGAGGTTGGAGGAAAGTATTGGAATGGTGATTGTTTTGTATTCGATCAAAGGGTTGCATTAAATTCAGAACTTGAAGAAACCGAGATTGAGATGTGTTTCATTTGCAGAGAACCTTTGTCCAAAGAAGAACAAGAATCTAAAGATTACAAAATTATGGAATATTGTCCATATTGTATAAATAAAAACAAGAAATGATTAAGAGTATTTATTTGGATTGTTTACTTGGAAAATACAATACATGACAGAAGAAACAGGTTTTGAGAATTTATCTCATGAAGAGATTGTCGAATCTATGCTAGTTTCGGCACGTTCGATAGTCAGAACATGCATGGAAATTAGAAATCATGAAGATGTCGTTATAATTACTGATACACATACTTCTGAGATAGGTAGGGCACTGTATGAAGCCGCAGCCGAAGTAACTGATAGAGTACTGCTCCTTATGATTCCTCCAGCATTCAAACCAGGCAATGAGCCACCCAGTCCAGTCGGGGACTTAATGCGAAAATCAAGAGTTGTTCTGATAGCAACTAGAGAATCTCTGACACATACAAAGGCGAGAATTAACGCCTCAAAATCCGGAGTGAGAATAGCATCTATGCCAGGAATAAGTAAAGAGATGTTCATAACGGGTGGAATTACTGCTGATTATAATGCATTACAAATTGAAATATCCGGAATGAATAATGTATTCAGAAGAAGAAGAGAAGTTCACGTTATGACTCCATCTGGTACTGATGTAAAATTTACAACTGGATCTAGATGGATCTTAGAAGATAATGGAATTTGTAATCGACCTGGACAAGTAACAAATCTACCTGCTGGAAGAATTTTTACAATGCCGAAAGAAGGTACAATGAATGGAAAGATAGTTTTTGATGGCTCATGGGAGGGAGAATTGTTGACTAAACCGGTTGAGATGAAAATAGTAAAGGGGAAAGTTACTGAGATATCTGGTTATGATGGTATTGAAGAAATAATTGAAAGTTTTAATATCCCGCCACATAGTAAAAGAGTTCTTGATTTGAATTTGAATAAAACTGTTGCAGAATTTGGATTTGGTATGAATTCAAGGGCAAAGGTCGTTGGGAATGTACTTGAAGATCAAGTGGTTAGAGGTAATTCATATTTTAGTTTTGGAGACAATACTGCACTTGGAGGAAGTTCAAATACAGGAATACAAAAAAGAGGAGTCGTAAAGAAAACCACAGTTCTATTAGAGGATATGGATTTAGTATTGGAAGGTAAAATAATAGCACGTAAAAGGAAATAATGGGAAATATGGTAGCTGTATTATGGTGTAATGGAGAAATTCCTTCGGATGATTTAGTAAAAAAAGTAGTAATAGAAGATAGTCGGATATTCGGGGTCGATGGGGGTGCAGAAAAAGCATTATCAATGGGTGTTCAAGTAGAAAAGGTATTAGGAGATTTAGACTCAATAAATCTTGATAATTGGAAAAAAAAGATTGAATATCTACCTAATCAGAACATTAGTGATTTTGGAAAATCGGTAAAATATCTTGTGGATGAAGGATTTACAAAAGTAGATGTCATAGGAATTGATGGCGGTAGTCCAGAACATTTACTGGGCATATGGGGGGTTTTGTCAGAAATAGAAGATGATATTGAGATAATTCTTCATCACGAGAATAGGACATCATATAGAATTCATCCTAACAATGGAGTTACTGAGAAATTTATTGAAAGGGATAAAAAATTTTCAATTTTTGCACTAACTCATTGTGAAAATGTACATCTGAGTGGTGCTCAATGGAATATAGAGGGTGAGAAATTATCACTTTCGAGTAGAGGCTTACATAATCTAGGAATTGGTGAAAAGGTTCGCATAGAAGCTGATGGAATTATCGTTTTGATAGTTTAAGGAAACCTATCAATCACTTTTGGGATTCATAGATAACATCATTGCAATTGGCTTAGTACGTGGATCACTTTCTAGAGTCAATTTCATTATTACAGCGAGTGGAACTCCTAATACCATGCCCAATACCCCCCATGCCCAGCCCCAAAATGCTACTAATAGTAACAAAACAATGGGTGAAATATCTAAACGTTTTCCAGCTATTTGAGGTTCGATTATTCCACCCCATAATTGTTGATTTGCTATTAGTAATATAATCAAAAATAATGCAGAGCTTGTTGAGAGTATGATTAAACCTAATACAATTGGGAATAGAAGTGATATTAATGCACCTACATAGGGGATAAAGTCCATCATAAAAGTAATACAAGCCCACAAAAACCAACCGGGAATTCCATAAGAATATAGAATCAGAGCAGCAAGAACAGCTTGTCCAAATGCAACAGAAGCCCTGGTAACGACATAAACATTGATTCCTTGTGATGATGAAGCGGCTAATGCAGTAATCCTTTCTACATCTGCAGGATAGGCTGCTTTGATGCGCTTAGGAAGAGTTTCAGCTTCTAAAATAATAAATAATAAAAATATCAATACTGTAACTAAACTGGCCGTAAAACTTGCTAAAGAACCAACTAGATTTGTTGCGAATGTTTCAATCTTCTCTACTGTAATTAGTCCAGTGACCTCCGCTGTATCAAAAGAAAACCCAAATATTGTACCATTGTCATCGAACCATGTTAGTTTTTTTCTTAATTCTTCAGAAAGATATGGGACTTCTTCAGTGAAAGATTGTAGATTTGAAAAAAGAACGTTAGAAACCACAAATAAAAACCCCATAATAATTCCTACAAGGGCACCATAAGCCATAAACGGATGTCCTCCGATTTTCTTTTCCAACCATTCAGCCGGAGGACGTATGAGGAAAAATAATAAAATAGCGACTACCAATGGTTGGAGTATTGATTCGAGGTGTACTATTGCAAGCACTGAAATTAATAACAAAATAGCGATATTAGAGGTAGTATTGAATTTTAGCTTACCTAATTTCATTTCTTCTGACATCTTATCAATACTCCCGAGTAAGACATTACCATCAAGTTTTTCGCCTACATCCGACTAATTGACTATGCTTTCATATAAATTTAAGAAGTCATTTGCATTTTTCTTAAAAGTGAATTTTTTACAAACTAAATTTCTTCCGGCCCTACCCTTTTCCAATAGTTTTGATTTGTCATTCAACTCAGACAATATTACTTCGGACATTGAATTAATATCTCCCATAGTGAATAATGATCCTACAGAACTATCTACCATTTCGGGCAAGGGACCATGATTAACAGTAGCTACAGGAGTTCCTGAGGCCATTGATTCCAATGGTATTAGCCCTTGACCTTCATAATATGAAGGATATACTACAAGATCCGAAACTCGATATAATAATGCTAATTCATCGAACTTCATACTTGATTCAATGAATACAGATCCTTCTAGTCCTAATCGTTTAGCTTGCCTTAGTAATCTGGAACGAAGATTTCCACGACCAACTATTACTAGAATCGAATTTGGAGATTTTTTCTTGACTTTTGAAAATGATTGTAATAATAATCCAAATCCCTTTCTAGCTGCTAAACGACCAACTGCAAGCAATAAATGTGCATTTTTTTGAATATTGTATTTTTCACGTACTTTAGAATAAAGTATAAAATCATCCTCATTATCTTGCCTTAATGGGAAGAACATTTCAGTATCTACTCCCCAGTGAATAACTTTACAATCCCAATTATTTGGTGGGGAATATCTTTTTAGGAAATCTTCTTTTGTAGCATTTGAATTCGAAACACAAATATTAGAATAATTAATTGCAATATTTTCAAACTGTGCGTATCTTTTAGCAGTAAATCTCATAATAAGATCATTTGGATTTGCCCATACCGCAGATTCTTTATATTTTGAAGCGGTAAATAATCCATCTCTCTCACCGAGCCATGAGCCATGTAGAGAAGAAATTACAGGAGCAATAGTTTTCTTGCATTCATCAAATTGATTCTTATCCCATGAAATCATTGGACAATGTAAATGTACAACGTCTACAGATTTTACCGAGTTGATTTTTTTTAATTTTTTTAATGCGTATTTGCCGTATGAACGCGTAAATTCCATCGGTATTTTTTTCCAAGGAACTGTGAAAACTTCTACTCCATCAATTTTAGGGGGTTTGTTCATTCCATTTCTTGTAATGATTGAAATTGTATGCCCCATTTCTGCTAAAGCAGCAGATAAATGATACACTGTAGATCCCATTCCTCCCCATCTAGGTGGGTATTCAGCAGATAACATTGCAACATGCATAGTAGGACCTTACATGGCCCTAGTCGATAATCTTTGAAGATAATGTTGGTGATTTGGCAATAGTATCATTCAAAATAGACTTCTTCCTCGGGAGGTTGTTAATATGTCAGACTCATTACCTGTTCACGTTACTGTTGTGATTCCTACACGAAATGAAGAAGCTGCAATCATTGATACAATTAGGTCAGTACCAAATGATGGTTGGTGCGATAAACTTGATTTCTTAATTGTGGATGGTAATTCGACTGATGCTACCAGAGAATTAGCAGAAAAAGAAGGAGCAACGGTTTATCTTGAAAAAAGAAAAGGATATGGCCGTGCTTACAAAACTGGCTTTGCAATTGCCCCAGGAGAAATTATTGTTACTATGGATGCTGATTGTACATATCCCGGAGAAGAAGTACCTGGTTTAGTACGTAAATTATTAGATGATAATTTAGACTGGATTACTTGCGATCGTTTAACCAAAGCAGAAGATGGAGCGATGTCAGGAATGCATGGATTTGGAAATTGGACATTATCAACTACAGCTAGAATGTTATTTTGGTATGGGATTAAAGATTCACAAAGTGGTATGTGGGTTTTCAAGAAATCAATTTTTGATAATGTTAAGGTTAGACCGATGCATGATGGTATGCCCTTATCTCAAGAATTTAAAATAAGGGCTAGACGCTATCTTCCTTCAAATAAAACTCTGGAAATTAGTGTCCCCTATAGGGTTAGAGTTGGAGATGCCGAAATTAATACATGGGGAGATGGATTACTAAATCTAAGAAGATTATTCTGGTTAAGATTTGGATTATTTAGTAAAAGTACACCTTGGGGCAAAGAGGAAAATTAGTCTTCTTTTTTATCAAATTCGTCATCTAAATCTCTTGGAACAAATGCTGACCAAGACTCAATTAATTCAATATCTTTAGCAATTTGAATACGTCTGTTTTTGACATAAGAAATACCTAAGAGAGAGAAAATTATCATTGAAAAAATTAGAATAGGTAGCCCTGCACTAAATAACCAATCTAATGTATTTTCTTTATTTTGTTTTACTATAGGTATTGTTTCTACTTGAGATTGACTAACAAGATTCCCATCTAGAGCCCATATCTCGACTTTGACCCAGTTTCCTTCAGAAACAACCCAATTAGACCTATATGTCCAGATATCATCGCCTGCAACTTCATCACTACCTTCACCATCGTCTCTGAATATCATTACCTCAGAAATACCTCCGCTCAGCATTTCACCATTTACTTGATTTGTTGTACCATCAGAGTCATCTAGTGTAACATATATGTAAACTTCAGTAGGAACATTTACTTCAATTGAGTCTATTGAAATGATTAAATTATCAAGTTTTGGAAAGCTGGAGCCTACTGTTAGGTTAATTGAAGTAACATCTTGTGCCCCTCTTGAATCTTGGACAAGTAAATTTATTTGTATTGAACCTGGATTAAAATTAACAAATTCTTGTTGATTATTACTGATTATCGTACCATCATTTAGTGACCATTTGTATAATACAATATCATTATCAAAATCATAAGAAGATGAGGCATCAAGATTAACAGGTTCTCCCGGAGGAATATATTGGCCATCTACTAAATTCTTAATATCTGCCACAGGAGCAGATTCAAAAACTGTTATTTTTTGTGTATAAATTCTCTCCATACCATTTGAGTCAATTAATTTTATAGTTAGGATATGAATTCCTGCCAAAAGGTAATCATTGTACCAATATTCTGTAGTTTTATTTTCCAAAATAACACCCATCAAATCTGAGTGGATACTTACTAAAAATGAATTCCCATCCGGATCAAAAGAATCTCTAAAATCAAATAAAACAGGAGAATTAGAATTTACTTGGATATCGGGAACCGGTGAATCAAGAACCAATATAGGTGCAGATTCATTTATTATAATATTAACTGGGGAACTAACTATTTGCTGGCTACCATCATTTAATGAAAGAGTAATGTTATGATTTCCGGATGGCAATCGAGTCTCAAACTCCCAATCAGTACCAATTGGATCTACTAATTTATCGCTAACCCATAGAATACTAACTAGGTCTTCATTTTCTGATAATATTGGGTTACAGAGTAAATTACTTCCATTATTAATTAATTCTGAACATGTAAGATCCCAGTCTCCAGACCCCGTAGACTCAAATTTCAATAAATCACCAGATTCTGCCACAATGCCATTTAATGGCTGTGAAATTAATGCAACAGGAGGTGAATTTAATACTTCTAATTCTATTGAATAGCTAGTCCAAAGGCCGACATGATTAGGTAAATCATCACTAGCCCTCATGGTAATATTATGAGTCCCTTTTGAAAGATATCCTAGCCATTCAATTGTACTTGTTGATTCAAGTCCTGAATATAATAGACCATCTATGCTACTTAAGAATTCAAATTTCACATTGTCTCCTTCTGGATCAATAGTACTTTCTCCATTAAGTTTCACTAAATTAGAAGACAAGTTATCAACTCTAGATATTTGCATAATTGCAGATGGTAATTCATTGTATAATCTGACATTAAAGGTCCAGCTGCGACTTGGATTTATACCGTCTGAAGCAAATACTGTAACATTAAATTGGTCAGGTGCACCAATGAATGATCTAGAAATCTCTTCCGGGCAATTTGGCTCTTCTTGAATTTCAGATTCTTCATATGATGTTTCCAACCAACACCAAAGATCACCTTCTTCTGGATCATAAGTACCATCTAATAGAACACTAATATTTGCTGTTTGGCCGAGATAAAGAATTCCTAGATAATTGATTTTGGGCATAGTCTCAACAGAAAGTATAGGAGGTAAATTTACTAACTCGATCCTCCTTGTTTCGTTAACACATTGATTTTCAATATCGCATACTTCCAGGGTTATTTGGTGAACGCCATCAGATAGACATTGAGAAGCATCATTTGCAATTATGTAAGAATAATTACCTATATTTTCTCCATTTATACAAGAGAATGTAAATTCTCCGTCCAAATTACTTGACCATCTAAAAGTAATTTCATCTAAATCTAAATCCCAAGATTCGGTAGCATCAAAGATAACTATACTGGCACTAGAATATTGGAAATCATTTTCGGGAATCTCCCAAATTATGAAAGGTGCTTGATTTGAGATATCAAGCCTACAAATTACTAATTTATCTGAATCTAAAATAAATGAAGATGTATTATTTTGAATCCCATCATAATTACAACTAGAATTAACTGTGTTATCTGATTCCCATCCATTTTGAGAGGTCCATCTTTTCCCAATGAAAGGACCATAAAGATAGTTCCCTGAATATGGTTGAGTAGATGATAAATTATCTTCATATAAATCAAATGTTATGTTGACATCTGCATATGGAATATTCATTAAATGTTGATTAATTGTATGTACATCTATACTCCACATCATATCAAATATATTATTTTCATATAAAGAAGAAGGCGTCAAAATATCTAATGATGAAATCCATCTAATGTGATTATTATCTCCTAAAATAAATGAGTTTTGCATTGACGAATTTTGAAATAAATTCGTATGTGTGAAATTAACAAAACTATTATCTGAAGTTGGATTATTTGAGAAACAGTGAATACTAGTATTGGCAACCAGCAATTCAATATGATCTATTAAATCTAAACATCCATTTTCGCTACCATAAATTACACTATTAGACATTGAAGATTTGGATATTCCTTTAGCACTCCAGTAAATTCCACTATTAGAATCTGATATTTGTAAATCATTTATTTTTGCATCCACTTCTAACATTTTTAATGCATAATCAGAGGAATTAGAAAATATTATCACATCATCAAGTATAATATTACCAAAATAAGTAATATCTGAATTATCTATATTTAATGAAATTGGAGAAACTACGTCTCTAACTATTATATTTTTTAATTGTAAATCGATACTATTTTTTATAATAATGCCATGCTGATCTCCGATAGACGAGCAGACAAAACAACTAACATTTTTCCCACCACTCATTACGGTATTTGAATCATGGAAAAATATACCTGCACCATCTTCGGAGTCAGATTGATCGAAACCGTTTTCACTTGTATGGACATTAGAAAGTTCAACATTACTAGAGTCAAAAATATATACTCCATTTTTTGTATTATTATTACTCACTATTAAATCAACCCTAGGATGGAATTCTCGGAAATCTACACCATTGGCCCCATTCTCTGATGCAACCCAATTGTTACCTATTACTCCTCCTTTCATCATTAATATACCTGGGCCGATTGAATTATTTACGATTAAGTTGTTAATCACGGCTGGGCCTTTTGAGCCCCAACTTACACTTCTGAAAAATAATCCAGCACGATCATTAATTGGAGCAGAGAAAGATGTTTGTCCATTATTTAAGAAGGTAGCATTTTCTATTTTGGTAGAAGAGTCGGTCATATATGCCCTTAGCCCTACTGCGATATTATCTTCTATTACAGCACCATCTATATGGACTCCGCTCGTGTTAATATCGAATGCTGCATATCCTAACCCGGAGGTTTTTGCATTTGGACCTCCTGTACCTCTAAGTTCTAAATTTTCAAAAATGGCATTTGTAAGTAAATTTGAATATTGACTATGATTATATCGTTCAACCATTATTCCACGATATTGACTATTTTCTACAACTATGTCTGAAAAGGTTGGCCTAGTAGTCCAAGCCTCTGTTTGATGTCTGACAAATATACCATTATCACAGCGATTGATATTTGTATTTGTTAGTAACGGAATTGAGTCTTCGACCCAGACGCCTGCAGATACCGATAAAGTTGCACCGGAAATATTTGAAATGTTGATGTCAGAAAATAAACCTCCTGCTTTTCCCCAGAAATTCAAACCACGAGTGATTAATCCATCTATATTTGCACCATTTACAACTGGAGCGGATTCAAAACCAATAGATAGTCCTATTCCGTACCTCCAAGAAGATGAAAATCCATGTAAATCCTGACCACCTCCCTCAATAGTCAGATTTGTTATTATTGGTGAAGCACCATCAAATAAATCTACAGCTACACTATCCGCATTGATTATGATTAAATTAGTTATAATAGGATCGCTCCCATAAATGGTTATACCGTATTTTGCATCGTTAATTGTCAAATTATCAATTACAGAATTATGACTATTGCTGGTCACATTAAATACAATTCCATGATGATTTCCAGAACTAGCTTCTAATGTTACTGGAGCATTTTCTGTACCTTGGATACTTATTCTACCATCAATTACTATATTTTCTTCATCTCCCAAAACAATATTTGTTCCAGGTTGAACAATTAATATTTGACCAGTTTGGACATTGAAACCGTCTTGAAGAAATACTGACCCGGACCAAACTATAGTTGTTTTACTAGTCTGAGAAGCAGTAGTAGTAATGGTTCCAAGGCTTGAGGTAAAAATAATGAATACTAGAAAGATAGCACGCTTCTGAAAATGAGAGAAGTGTGCATCCATGAATTTGCGAGTCATTAGCACTATGTAATCCCTTACTTAGAGTGATGATTGATGTCTCATCAATCGTAGAAGTCATAAACACATGGCAAGGGCGAGTATTAGTGAAATCATGAGTACGGCTTTTGTTTTAATTAGAGCGACACCAGGAAGTGAACATTTAGTTTATCAAAAACTACTTGAAATTGAAGAAATTTCAGAAACGCATGTTTCTTATGGAGAATACGATTTAGTGGCTAGAATTGATTTTGAAGATGAACGTAAAATGGCTAAGACATTAATTGGTGTAATGAGGGCCATACCAGGAGTTCAACATACTGAGACTTTAATTGCAGTGGAGGCTCAATAATGGCAGTTGGATTTGTTTTGATAACAACTAATCCTGGAAAGGAGGTAGAAGTCAGAGAAGCTGTAAGTAAATTTGAAACCGTTGTTGGACAATGGATTGTTTTTGGTATGCATGATTTATTTGTTAAAATCGAAGCTGAAGAAGAGTCTGAATTAACAAGGTGCATTATCCAAGATATAAGAAATATACCAGGAATTTCAGAAACGAGAACTTTAATTGGTGCTGAAATATAATTAGATTATTTTAGATATCATTCTTAATAATTCATTTGCTGCGTTATTGCATTCGGCTTTTCTAAATCTACCTAATGCTTCTCTCCAGTGTGATAGTCTCTTTTCTGGCTCCAATAATCCTTTCCAGAACCACTTTTGAGCAGATATTCTTCGATATGCAGCTATATCTTCTCGTAAAAATTTCTTAGAAATATTAGTATGTTTTTCAATTAACCAATTTGGGTAATTGGATCCTGATGCTTCTAAAGTTGCATGAATTAAACTGATTTTATCGAGTAAATCATTACAATTCTCAATCTCAATCTTTGCTGCTTCAATTGATTCTGAAGAAGCGGTATTGTTTTCTCTTACAGATAGGCGAGATCTTAAATCAAGAATCCTTAATCTTGGATGATTATGGCCTAATTGTGACTCTAATAAACTTCTTGAAGTCGCTGCAGTAGAAAGATCTTGTAATTCTGATGCGATTAAAAATTTTAAAAGATTTATTGATAGCATCGCAGGATTTTTTTGTTCTGAAGGTAAATCAGAAATATCTAAACTCCTAATTCTTTTGTTTATTTTTTCTGCTAAAGAAGAATTCATGGAACCAGGTAGTCTATCATCGTATAATCTGACAAGTGTAGAAATCTCATGCTTTATTCTCTGTATAGAATCAAGATCTTCTATTGCCTGTGAATCTAAATCTTCTGCAAGATTATGGTTCCCCTTGATTCTTGCAAGTCGGGCCTGGCGGAGTTTCTTTTTTGCGCCCTCTGGAAGCTCTCCAATATGTAAATCTGCAATTTCAGTTTCACCTCTCTCTAATGCTATATCAGATGCCATTTCTCTCAACAGACTATCATTACTAATTTCTATAGCCTGTTCCGCTATAATGGCCGCAGCTGCACTATCTTGGTTGATTATGTAAGAAAGATTGGTGATTAGCCATTCAGAGTCGATATCTTGACCAGACTCAAGTCGGAAATGTGCTTCCAACCTTTTTGCCCTATATCCTTCACGTTTAGCCCATTTTTTTGCCATTTTGGAATTTAGTGCATATGAACTTTCCAAAGAGTAGTTATTTCTTCTAACATTTCTTATTAGATGATGTGTTTCTAATTCATCACCAAACCACCTTAATATTGCTGAATTATCTAATTCACTGGTTCCTGAAGGATAGAATAATTCATCATAATTCAAAGGTATTGGAGATAAGCATAATTCATCTAAGGTTTCTAATCCTTCTTCACTTAGTCTTTTTAATACTGTAGATTTTACATATTCTTGAACTGCTTCAATTTTTTCCGGAATTTCTTCTTCTGGAGACCATAAGTGCAATGCTAATGGGTGTCCTCCTAATGATTTGGTAACTTTCAATGCAGATTCCTCATCTAAACCGCTTGGAAGAATGTTTCTCGCATCTTCATATGAGAGGCCATCTAATCTTATAGTTTCATAATTTGGTAAATCTTTGAATGGACTGGGTGCCCTTACCATAACTAAAACGGATGATTGAATATCAGATATTTCAGAAAGCAGAATTTCAATATTGTTAATATGTCTTTTATTTAATTCTTGAATTTCATCGATAATTAATAAAGTTCGTGAGGAGTCAATATTTGTCGCAATTGCTTCTGGTGACGACCAACCTGATTGACCCAACCACATTTCAGCTATTGATGAAATATCGGAATCGCCTCCACAAGATGCCCAACGTAAGACCCAACCTTTTGCCATTAGAGAATCTGCAACTCCTCGAGCGAGGCTTGTTTTACCTATTCCAGGAAGGCCATTGAGAAGCACATTTTTTCCATTTTCTAATAGATCAGTAATTTTCTTAATTTCCCTTTCCCTACCATGAAGGGTTGTCAAATTAGGAACTGGCCCGAAATTACGATATTTCCTAGATTTTGGTGTTTCACTGGCCAAAAGGGTTGATAATCCTTTGTTAGTTATATGAATAACTGTTCTTTTTCGTGAGCCAATGCCTGAAACACGTGCACTTCTTGATATTATAAAATTGTATTTTTCCAACGACGACAGCGGCGTATGTAAGGCAGATCTCACCACGCCTAATGATTCCGCGATCCCTGGAAGAGATTGTTCTCGGGGGATATCCCATTTATCATCTTCATTACCTTGAAATTTTGACAAATGGGCGAGTATTCTCAACTCTGCCCCTGTCAACATATGACATCGGAGAGGTCAAGGGTTCATGGGTATTAACCTACGGCGCATCACTGTAACATGCCAGTTGAACAGGCCAAATTGAATCTTCCAAGTAAATCTGGAGTCTATCTGTTTCGTAGAATGGATGGCAGAGTAATGTATGTTGGTAAAGCTACTAACTTACATTCAAGAGTACGTTCTTACTTCTCTACAAAACCCGATAGGAAAATGATTCCGAGTCTTATTTTGGATTCTGACGATATCGAATACATAGTAACGCAGTCTCCTAGTGAGGCTCTTATATTAGAGAGACAATTAATTCGTAAGCATAAACCAAGATATAATTCCAGATTAAAAGATGACAAATCATATCCATTTATTTCTTTAACGAAGGAAGAATTTCCAAGAATTCGTTACACAAGATTTCCTTCTGATGGAGATTTAAGATGGGGGCCTTTTCCTGATGCTGGAGCAGCAAAAAGAGTAATTCAGTTACTTAGAAGCCAATTTGGAGTCAGAGACAAAGATTGTAATGGAAAGGATGGTTGTTTTTCGAAGCATATTGGACTATGTCGAGGCCCTTGTGTAGATCCAGATGGTTATCCAGAAATAGTAAATGCTGTAATTAGTGTACTGGATGGTAATGCAGGGACATTAATTAAATCTTTACAAGACGAGATGGATAAAGAATCAAAATCTCTAAGATATGAGAGGGCTGCAATAATCAGAGATATGATTGGAACAGTTCAAAGAACGATATCTCAACAAATTATCCATAGTCGTTTTTACCAAGATTGTGATGCTGTAGGATTTGCATCTAGAGAAGATACTGGGTCGGTAACAATATTACATGCTAAGAATGGTGTCATTCAGGGCCAGGTAGATTACCCATTAATTCATAGAGGAGATATTTCGGAATCTGTTGCATGTGTATTGTCGGAACATTATGCAAATAGAAAGCCACCACAAACGCTCCTAATCCCTTCTCCTTTAGGAGATTCAATGGAAAATTGGCTAGATAGCAAGAGAGAAGGGAAGATTAAGATAAGGATTCCAAAACGTGGGGAATTGGCTAAATTAAGGAGAATGGCTGATAAAAATGCAGAGATACATGTCTTAAGGCATCGAAAAATTAGTTCAGGAAGTCTAGAACAAAATGCTGCAAATGATTGTGCTAAATTACTAAAACTAGATTCAATGGATTATGTTGTATGTTTTGATATGGCCCAAATGTCTGGAGAGGAGCGAGTTGGGGCTTCTGTTGTGCTTCGCAAAGGAAGGCCAAATAAGAAAGAATATCGGACATATAGAGTCAAAACCGATGCTCTTGATGATTTGAGGATGATGTCGGAAGTAATTGAAAGATGGTTAAAAAGACAAGATGAATGGCCAGATTTATTACTTCTTGATGGAGGTAAAACACATCTAAAAACGATAATGAGTATGCTAAAGAAATATGATTTAGATAATCGTTTTCCTGTTGCAGCGTTGGCAAAGAAGGAAGAAACTCTTCACATGATAGATAGAGATCCGATAGTTTTGAATCGAAGTGGAAGAGTATTAGTGCATGCCAGAGATGAAGCCCATAGATTTGTCAATAAATATCATAGGAAGAGGAGAGGAAAGAAAACTCTTTTAGATCCTTTAGAAGAAATAGAAGGCCTGGGTGCAAAAAAAATACAATCTTTATTACGTCAATTTGGAGGAAGAAAAGGAATAGATTATGCGAGTATCGAGGAATTAATGACAGCCCCCGGGATAGGTAAATCGATGGCAGAAAAAATATATCAACATCTCAATGGGTGATTACATGAGCAGAATTAATCCTTATGAAAATTTATTACTCTCAATAACTAGATATTTAAAATTAAAAAAATATTCTTTGGGAGATATAGATAAATTACTAAAAGAAGTTCCTAAACGTTGGGAAAAATTCTCTGATGTAGTGCTTATTCCAAGTACATCATTCAGAGATCAAGAATGGGAAACTCATGAAGAAGAAATATGGAAAATCATTGCTGAATCTCTAGAAGTCAAAAGAGTTGGGAAAATTGGAGAAATTATTGGAGAAAAAAGAGAGTCGACAGTGGAAATTTTGTACGGAGATAATGATTGGGTTATTCGAAAAGAAAATGGAATAAAATATGGTTATCATTTGACTGAATGTATGTTCTCTTCTGGTAATATAAACGAAAGAAGAAGGATGGGTGAAATAATAACTAAAAATGAAATAGTTGTTGATTTGTTTTGTGGCATAGGATACTACACTTTACCAATATTAGTAAAGAATAAAGTAAAACATATATATTCTTGTGAATGGAATAATAATGCAATAAATGCCTTGAAGTTTAATCTAGAAAATAATGATGTAACAGATAAATGTACAATAGTTGAAGGAGATAATAGATTAACCACAGATAAATTAGTAAATATTGCCGATAGGATAATTTTAGGTCTTCTTCCCTCAGCCGAGAATTCATATGATATTGCATTAAAATGTTTGAAAAATAGTGGAGGAATATTGCACATTCATGGGTTGGCACCATCCAATAATCATCAAAAACTAGTATCTGAAACAACAGAAAGGTTGGAAAAATTAAATCTAAAATACAAGGTTAAAAGGATAGGAATAAATAAAATTAAATCTTATGCACCTCATTGGGATCATTTAGTTTTAGATATCGTATTAGTAAAATTATAACTCTATCCATCAAAGCATTAGTATAATCTGCTATCATCTAACCGCAGGGTCAATGGTTGAGGCTTTGGATGCTGAAATAATTGAAAGAGAAAAGTCTTTTGATATCAGAAAATATCCTTTCTTAGTTGATTTAAGTTTAGGTAAAAAAGTTGGAGTTTTATTCACAACTGTAGCGATTGTGGGGATAATTTTCATCTCGACTATTTGGTCTGGTGCAGGACCTGGTGGTTTTAGTAATTCAGAATATGAATGGTGGGAAACACCAGTTCACGAGCGAGAAAATATGGATTTAAATATGACAGGATGGAGAAGTCAACTACCTGTTGAAGGTATTTACTCTTGGTCTGGTCCAACAGAATACTTTGTAGAAGTTGACCTCCCAATCTCTGAGCAAGATGTAGGATATCCAGAACCCGCCCTAATGCATATCTCGTTATGGATGCCTGAAGTCCCCCCTGGGACAAAAGTACCCGTAATTGCAACAGTACATCCATACTATGATTTTGGAGGAGAAGGAGTTGTGGGTGCAGATTCTAATCCTAATACTATACCAGATGCAGGAGTTGGTTTATGGGTTTTAGAAGAATTCGTACCGCATGGTTATGCTCTTGCCCAGATATCAACATTCGGTACAGGTAAATCTACTCACTGTCAGGACGTGAAAGGTCTTGGTGAACAGATAGGAATTCAGGCAGCAGTTCACTGGCTTGGAGAACAAGAGTGGTCTAATGGTAATGTTGGATTGATGGGTAAATCATATGCAGGAACAACGAATTGGGAGGCTGCACAGAATCCCTCTGAACACCTTAAGACTATTGTGCCAATATCTGGTTCAATTGGAGTACAACAAATGTTCTATCGAAATGGATCTAGCGAAGCTAGAGCGATGCTTTATGATGTACTCTATGAAGGAGCAACTGCCGATGCTACTACAGATGATATGAGGTTCTGTTCTGATGATGCCATAGGTCCACTGAGCCCTTTTACTACATGGTTAGGCGCAGGTTTAGGAGGAGATCAATGGAATGATTATTGGGATGAAAGGTACCACTTACAGGATGTGATAGACAACTATGAAGGGAGTGTATACATTGTTTGGGGCTTACAAGATTGGAATGTTGATCCATACCATGCATTCCCAACTCATCAGTTATTGAAGGATGCAGGAATAAATGTTCGAACTATTTCTGGACAGTGGGGGCATAACTATCCTGATCAACCTAGCGTTCATGAGGAATTAGAATCTGGATACGGCGGAGAGGCTTTTCCAAGCGTAACAAGGATGGATTGGGCAGTTGAGCTATTTCCATGGTTTGAATATTATTTGAAAAATATAGGTGAGGAGCCTGAGTCATATGTACAAGTACAAAGAAATGATGGAGAGTGGCATATTGAAGAAACATGGCCAGCAGAAGATACCAAAGATGTACAGTATTCAATTGCTGATTGGGAAGGAGGAATGTCAGGAACGGTTAATTCTCAACAATCAATGACTATCACTAGCCTACCTCTAGCTAATGATATGCATATCTCAGGGTTACCGACATTACATGTAGATGCTAGAACAAATATGTGCAATGGTGGGCAATTATTCGTAACAATGTTTGATGGTACATCGGGATTGAGATTGGGTCATGCAACTATGGATGTTAGATATAGAGAAGGAGGATATGAATCACTACCAACATCTCCCATGACGAATTATAGGATGCTGATGGAATTTAATCCCATGGATGTAATAATTCCTGAGGGGCATACTATTCAATTGGTGGTTACTGAAACTGGAGAAGATTACCTTCCTTCACCATGTGCATCGGTAGGGATGACAATATTTGCGGGATATCAAGTCCTAACTTTGCCTACTTTAGATAGACCTGTTGATCATCAAAATTGGTTTAATGCACCAAATTGGTGGGATGAATAAGTAATTATTTCTTATTTAGGAATATAATTAATGATGTAAGATAAGTGATGTATTTAATTCAGAAGTACTTCCTAAATAGGACCATGGTAGATGAGTGGCTAGTGAGATCTGCTCAAAAATACAATAGACAGTCGTTAGAAAATAAAGATAGTTATCCAGCAATAATTCTGATGCCCGTATCTTCACTTGAAATAATCCTTAATTGGACTTTTGAATCACTTCCAGATGAAATTCTGATAGGTATGGACCCCAATCCAGAGATTAAAAATCCTAGAGAAGTTGAAGATTTGTATAGAGGAGAAGATTACCAAAATGACTTATTTGCAGGTCAAGGATATGTTCTTGGCGAGCCTCATTTAGTCAATCGAGGAGATGCGTTTTCAGTACATCATGTCCCTGAAGAATGGAATGATGGTTTATTTGTTGAAGAAAGAGGAGTTAGGGGCAGTCGTTTCACAACTTGGTTACATACCCATCCGAATGCACCTGCATTACCTAGTATTGCGGATGCAGATGCGGCACAGTGGACCGAGGGGTGCGATATGATATTAGGAGTAAGATTTTCTCCTGAAGGAATTTTTCCATGGTTTGATGATATTGAAGGAGCAAGAAGAAAATTATCTCCAGAGGAGGTAGATGAAAAGATAACAGGATCAAAGCCATATATTGGCACAGCAATTACAGGCCATAGAATACATGATTTAGAATTAATTTCATTTCATAAAAGGGGTTTTGGGATAAATATTGTACTTACTGATGAAAAGGGGAATGTTTTCTTAGAAAAATAAATATATTTTTCGGAGGAAGATGGGAATGACACCTTAATATGGTGTAAAAAAGACACTAACTTTATAGAGTAAAGCATCATTAGGTAACTGAGAGATATGGAAATATTAGCTATCTTTAATTGCCCTGCTTGTAAATCGCCTTTATTGTACCAAGAGTATGTAACCAGAGAATTACGAAGTACAACATGTATGACATGTAATATTACTTCTATAACAATAAATGAATATTGATTAATAATGGAATCGGAATTAATTATTCTTGTTCATTTTGATATGTGAATAATTCAACTGGTTCATACTTCTCAGATATTCTAGAAAGTACAATCCATCCAATGTTCAATAGTACTGTAGATGTAGTTAAAGAACAAAGAAACCAGATTCCCCAATTAGTTGCACTATAGTACCATCCCAAGTATATTGAAAATGATATTACAAGAATAAACCATAGCCTTGAAGCACTACTGGGAGTTTTATTCCCACTTTGATCTCTTCTGGGAGAATGTAACGAACTATTGGCCATAAATCACGTTCTACGTTAGTAGTTTTTAATATGTGTTCAAAATGATAATATTTTACTCTACTGAGACTGTAATACAACGTCTAAACCATTCTGAATTATCAACTATATCTACTGCCCATTGAGCTAAATCAGTTCGAGAAATACTTGTATTACTACGAGTCACCAATGATTCTCCACCCCTAATTTTTTGATTTAGAATGTCATCTTTAAGAATTGGAGGGCGTATTATTGTCCAATCTAAATCTGATTTTTTTAACATATTATCCGCTCGTTCATGATCCTTAAATGCAAATCTTAAGTTACTAATATTTATTAGAATTCTAAATAGAATACCTGTACGATTTCGTGAATCTCCGACACCTTGAGCGGAAATTTTGATTATTCTTTTAGTATCGGTATTTTCTAATGCATTCAAGAGCAATCTCATAGAGGAACTATGCAAATCCAAAGGACCGATTACTGAGGCGAAAGGTGAATTAGATTTTCTTGGAATTGATAATGCTAAAATTATAACATCTGCTCCTTTGATTGCTTCTAATATTGTATTAATATCTGTGACATTTCCTTGGAATGGTATCGCTCCGAGAGGAGTATTTTCAACTGATGCAGAGCGCCCCAAACAAACAACTTCATACCCTCTTTTGATTGCTATTTCAGAAATTTTATTACCTATTCGACCAGTTCCTCCTAGAACAACAATACGCTTTTTCACAGATTGTGGAATGTATTAATTGTTATATATTTATGATTATCAAATACAGACAAATAGAATTTGTCCATTCTTCAAAAATGATACTTGATGTCAATGGATATATTACTCAGTTTTGATTGGACATTATATGCCAAAACTCAAAGTTGATGGTCACAATTTTCACTATCAAGAAATAGGAGATGGACCAACAGTACTACTATTATGTAGTACTGGATTAGATTCTAGACAGTGGACAAATATCTTTCCGATGCTTGAAGGAAAGAAGGTTATTTGCCCTCATTACTTATGCTATTCGGGTACAGATAAATGGCAAGGAGTTGGAGAAATTGATCCATGGATAGACTATCGTGCTGTTGAAGCAATTCTATTAGCTGAAGATTCTCCAATCGATATTATTGGTCACTCATATGGTGGTTTTATTGCATTAAAGCTGGCTAAGAAGTATCCAAAAATGATTAAAAAAATAGCATTACATGAACCGATAGCCTGGGGATGTCTTCAGTATACTGAAAGGGACGATTTGAAAGACGAATTTGGAGAAGTAGTGGAAACTTTTTTCACAGAAAATCTTGGTCCAGAAGATTTTCTAAAAGACTTTGTCGACTATTGGAATGTTCAAGGGACATGGGACTCTATGGCAACCAAAAGAAAGCATAAATGGCTTGATTTACAACCAAAGATTCTCAGTGAGGTAAGGATGTTATGTTATGATAAAACTCCTCCCTCTTTTTACGAAAGTATACAGCACCCCATTCTCATCACGTTAAGTAAAGAAACTCCTCCTCATCAATTTGAGGCTTGTAAAATAGTTGCATCGTCTATGAATGATGCGCATATAATAGAAGTTCCCGGAGGACATATGGGCGTTGTCACCAAATCTCATGATGTAATGCCATATCTTGTGGATTGGCTATTATGACACGAAAAAAGGTTAGTCATCGAATACTTCTATCTCTGCATTCTTCTTTACTAGATCGGTAAATTTCGAAGTATACCTAGTTGCACGTACCACATGGTTGTCAATCCAATGGTAATTTCCCCCTCTAGGCTTACCCATCAATAATGAGTGGTATCTGAAACCTTTCTCAACTAACCATGTTTCTGTTACTTGTCTGTGAGCTTCTGTACGGGCAGTGAAAAAGCAAATTTGATGTCCTGCTTCAAACCAATTATTGATTGTTGAAATAGCATCTGGATAGGCCTCAGCTATAGCCATTCGCTCTGGTTCCTCATTGGGAATATCTTCACCGATCGTACCATCGATATCTATCAAATAATTCTTGATATGTTCGGGCAATACAGGGCTTATTGGCATTCCATGTTTGTTTGAGGTATCAACTAGTTTCATATTTATATTCGTCCATGGGCCGTCCATAATCATAACCCTTCTCTGATGTATATGTGAAAAGTCATGAATACTAGAAAAAGGGTTTTGTTAAATTCAAAAAATATATAGATAGAATATTTATTAAAAAGCATTAAGATTATTTTGAGTCAAATACATATTTTCTATAATGATTTAATTCTTCAATACTCCCTCTAACGTCATCCATTGCTCTATGACCCGAACGTTTACTAAATCTCGGAGAATTAGGATACCATCGCCTGATTACTTCTTTTATTGAAGTTACATCTACACTTCTATAATGGAAGAAATCATGTAACTCAGGCATATATTTTCTAAGAAAACGACGATCTTGACCAATTGTATTACCACATAATGGAGGTACGCCTTCGAGACAATGTAGTCTTAGGAATTCTATTGTTTGCTCTTCTGCTTCTTTCATTAGGACGCCTTTATTTCTCACCCTTTCTATTAATCCATTTTCAGTGTGATGGGTTTGATTCCATTCATCCATTTTATCCAACTCTTCTTCAGGTTGAGATATTGCTAAACTTGGCCCTTCGGCTACAATATCAAGATTACCTTCTGTAACTATAGTGGCTATTTCAATAATGGTATTTTCATGTGGATCTAGTCCTGTCATTTCTAAGTCTAGCCATACTAAACGCTGTTCGACCATGTTTCTATCCTCTGACCTTACCTTCTTAGGTATTCTCATCATAGTAGACATGATATGTGTTAGTATATGCGCAAAGCCGTGTCTGATGTTGGGTACTTTCAACTTTTGAAAGAGAATAAGCCATTTCGTCAGTTATTTACGGCAGATATGATTTCATACGTTGGAGATTGGTTCACAGTAATTGCACTATTTATCCTAGCGGGCGAGGCTACTGATAACTCTCCACTTGCAATTGCAGGAGTACTAGTGACCAGAAGTTTTGGCATGGCATTATGTGATCCTTTTTCAGGTATGTTTGCTGATAGATATTCCAGGAAAGGATTGATGATGTTATCTAATTTTATTTCTCTTATTGCGCTAGTTAGTGTTGTTTCACTTGACTTATTAGATAGTTTATTTTCATATTATTTACTTGCCTTTGTGATGGTTTTGGCAAAGTCCTTATTCGACCCTGCAGAATTCTCATATTTACCAAAGATTTGTACAAATGATGAATTAATTACAGCTAATGCATTGGGCTCAGGAGGTTGGTCAGTTGCCTTGGGAATAGGGGCAGGAATAGGTGGCCTTACGATTTCAGAATTTGGAGTTACTACCGCTTTGTGGATAGACTGTACAACTTTCTTATTTTCAATATTATTAATTTCAAGATTACCCCCTGGCGGTCCCGATAATCCAGTGGAAGGCATATTAACTCCGAAAAAAGCCATAGTTGAAATTATTTCTGGATGGAAATATATTCGAGGTAGACCTCCTGTAAGAAGAGTTGTATTTGCTAAAGGAATGTGGGCTGCAGGTGGTGGAGCACAAGTTTTTTTACTAATATTAATTGGAATGGAGACAAACTTTGGAGAACTTGCGGCAGGAATAGGTTTGCTGTTTATGATTAGAGGATTTGGATCTGGATTTGGTCCAATAATTGCCAAGCCATTGATGAAACAAAAAAATATTCTTCCTTACCTTTTAGGAGTTTCAGTGGGTGTTTCAGGAATTTTTTATGTTTTTGTTTCACAAATAGAATGGACTAATTTGTTACTAGTATTTGTTTTCTGTGCGCATGCTAGTAGTGGAGTTAATTGGGTTTATTCAACGACAATGCTCCAAAAACGTTCAGATGATGAATGGAGAGGAAGAGTCGCTGGAACTGATTATTTAGTAATAACATTCACAATGGGGGCTTCAGCACTTGCTGCTGCCCTGATACTGGAGAATCAACTTTTGGAGTTAAGAGAAGTAATAGCGATTACTGGTACAATACAGATTGGTCTAGGAATATTATGGGTATTACTGGCATCTCCTAGTGAAAAGAAAATTTTTATTTGATTAGATTTATCATTTATTTCAAATTAATCTTTTTGAATTAGTACTCCATCATTAGAAAACCAGTTTTCTTCTCCTGCATCAAAAAATATTAAATCACAATTTGGACATCCGTCTATTTCTATAATTTTTTGATGTCCTGACCATGCTTCAATTTTTTCCAAAATATCTGGCTTCAACAAACTACGTTCCTTAGCATGATGTATGAATACTATATCCACTTTTTTCATTTTATCCATGCAATCTATACAGTCAAAGTCACTAGTTTTGACAGAAGAGGATAATTTTTCTCGGATATAATCTGCTGATTGAAAAACTCCAAATATACCTTTGTTAAGTCTTTTATCTATTGATTTAGATTCAAGGATAATACCATTGCATGTTCCACAAAATAAATCTGAGGTAACTAGTGAGGTGAAATGCAGGCCCAGAAAAAGAAGTGCCACACCCGGAAATAGTTCTATGATAAAAGTAATAATTTCTGAATTAGTTAACGCACCTTCGTTCTCTATGGAATTAAGGGATTTAAGGGCTAAGGCAATTCCAACGAGACCCAAGAATGTCAAGGGAGTTCCGAGAGGGTGGAAAACTCTTCTTCCCATATTCTTGTTCTTTCGATATTCCATTGCCCCACAACCCCTAGGACAATCAACTTCTTCGGATGAAGCCTTAGAGTCATCACTGCTCATGAATCATGAGTATTCTAGTAATGCTTCAATATTTCGGCGGCATTATATTATGATGATTCGACAAGTCCGGAACGTTTTGCCCAAACAACTAACACACTAGGTAAAACCCAGACAGAAGATAGGAATGAGAATAGAATTGTCAGAGCCGTTATTGTTCCAAATTGTTGCATTGGGACCAATATCGACTGAGATAATACTCCAAATGATAGAACTGTCGTCATGGCAGCTCCGAATAAAGAAAATCCAGTATTCTTTACAGTATTATTTACTGCATCTTCCAATGAATGATGTTCTTCTAACTCTTCAATAAATCTATGAGAGATATGTATAGCATATGTCACGCCAAGGCCGATAGTCAGTGCCCCTATTAGCGTAGTCATAACATTCAGACTGTAACCAATAACAACCATGGTTCCAAGAATCCAAGTTAATACTAAAATTACAGGAATCATAGTCAGAAGTCCTAGAATTGGTTGACCATCATTCAACCAGAATACTGCTGTTAAAACAATAAATGATAGGATAATAGTATAACCAATAGACTGAATCATTGTAGAGGTTATTGTATCCATTACTACAACAAAAACAGGAGGTTGTCCAGTTGCAACTACACTAATTCCACTACTAGATTCTATATCTTGTAGAGGTTTAATATCTCTATTCAATTCATCACTGACTTGAATGTAATCAGTATTTCTTGACTTTGTGCCAACCATGATGTATGAAACTGTATATTGATCAGTAGTTTCATCTAAATAAATGAAATTTTGTATCATATAAGGCTGATTTTCAAACATCCAATCTAAAAGTTCCTTCACATCGGAATCTGTATCAGGTATTCCATCCTCATCGACATCAGAAGCATTGAACATTTCTCCGAATGTAGAATTCATTTCTACTGTAAGATTCATAATTACCAAAGGAGATAATACTTTTTCCTCATCATCTGTAACATATGTTCTGTCTCTATTATCAGCATCTGGTATATTTGTTAAAAGTTCATCTTGTGTTTCTTGCATTGCTCTAAAGACTGCCGTGGTGGCTACATCATCTCCACTAATATAAATAAAAGAGGTTTCACCTACACTAGAACCAAAATTATCTTGGAAATAATTGAACTCCTGGACAATTTCTACATCTTGAGGTAAAAAGTCTTCAGCATTAAATTCAGATGAAATTTGACTTCCTCCGTAACCTGCAACAATAGTTAGAACCACAAAGAAAGCAATTGCTCTCTCCGGAAATTTAAGTGCTAAAATTGACCCAATACTCATGAATCTGTCCGAAATAGCATTACTCTTACTACCAATTTTTTTGGCTTTTATTGCTTTGATATTCGATTCTGATAAAATATCAATACCGTTTTTTTGTCTTCTTCTATCTATTAATATCCTACATGCGGGAAGGAATGTTACAAATATTATGAAAGCAGATAATATTCCTAATCCAGTTTGAATGCCAAATTCCCTTATTGGCGTTATATCTGAAGAAAGATTTGAGAAGAAACCAATCATTGTAGTAATGGTAGCAAATAATAATGCAGAACCTACAGATACTATTGAAGTCTCATTGGCTTTATCTAAATCTCCATCTTCAACAACTTCTTCACGATATCTCATAGTCAGATGTATTCCATAGTCAACTCCTAATCCAATTAGTAAGATTGGTATTATTGTCAAAAAGAAACTTGCTTCAAAGTCTAAAATGATACCAAATGCAAATGTCCAGATGATGGAAATTGTTAGTGCCACCAGAGTTAAACTAACATCTGTGAAAGACCTGAATGTTAGTCCTAGGACTAGTAAAATGAAACCTAATACAAATATACCTAAACGATTATTTACATCATTGTTAAACTCAGTATTTACCTCTTGATCTATAGCACCTACTCCAAGAGAATAGACTAATGTGTTTTCAAAGATATTTTCTCTGAAGTCTACAGCTACTTCACCCATTAATTTTTCTACTTTAGTGATTCTTTCTAGAGCCTGTACAGAATTCTCACCATCACGGTTACTATTGTCAAATGTTAGAATTACAACAGTCGAAGTTGCCAAAGCGTCATCATCTCCCTCTCCAAGAAGATTAGATACAGCATCTGACAGGTTTTCATCATTTTTTGCTTCTCTGAGCGCATTTTTTATTTGCTCGTCACTCTTACCTTCATAGAGTTCTTTTAGTTCTGATAAAGTACTCTCGTTAGCATCAAATTGTCCTGCTAGTAAGGTTGGTAATGAAACAATATTATTTGTTATATTTTCAGGATCGAGTAAGCTACCTAGTATTTCCTCATTATTCACAAAAGATATTTCTAAATCTAGGATTTCTACAAATACTGAACTAGTTACTACATCATCTGATTTTATTAAAGTAACAACAGGATATTCGGTCTGAAATTTTTCTCCAATATCTGTTAATGCATCAACAACTTCATTCTCTGGTATGAAACCAGCTTGGCTGGGATCTTCTGCTGGTGGAGCATTTATTAAAACGACTAACATTAAACTAGTAACTGCTAAGATAGCAACAACTACTTTTACTGGATTTCGATTGACTGGTCCGGCTACATTATGTAAGATTTCCATAGCGTCCGGCAATAAATTATAATAATAAAAGAATAAGTAAAGATTTTTACACTAAATAGAAAAATTACACCATTATCAAAAATGGCGTTACATAATTAGAAAATTAAATTAATTTTTGAAGTCCAACTAAAACTAATAAAGGGAAAATGGAGAATATGGTAGTTCTAAGTAATGATTTAGTAGATGCTCGTGCTCTCTCTGAGACTCTTTCTTGGATATCTGAATCTATCTTTTCTACAGCATCTACTGCTTTATCTTTGACCTGATCAAGAACTGAATCAAGTGCATCTGCTCCCATATCCAATACTTTACTTATTGCCTCTAGAATGAAGTTGGAATCATTATTAATGATACTGCCATCTTGCTCTATTACTGGTTCTACTAATTTTTTCCATGGCCTCGGCATTTCTATTTGTGATACGCCTGCAAGTATTTCTCTTCCAGCAACAGCAGAATCTACAACCTTGCGTGTAGTTTCAAGATTGTATTTCGACAATGCCTTGATATCGATTCGTGAACGACTGATTTTTCCGAAGTCAACAATTATCCAAGCAAGACCTGCAAATAATAACAAAAATAGCCCAATACTTGGAGTATCTTCCCAACTATTCCAACCGATTGGACCTATAAAATATCTCGCAATTAGAGCGATAATTGCAGGTAAAATAAAAGATAATATTTCATTCACTACAATTAACCAAAAACCTCGAACTGGTAATCTTTTTAATTTATCGAGAAACCATTTTACATGCTTTGTTCTTTCGCCTGGAGGAGCATAGGTATTAATCAAGTCTAAAAGTGGTGGAGCTACAAATATTAACCTCATAATAAATGGAATAAGAAGTATGAGAATATACGCATCCCAAGGAGAAGTTGGAGGAATATTTGGTAGCACTAAGACTCCTTCCATGATAGTCGAGATGAGGGCGATAGCCATGAATCTCTCTATTCATTTCATTCAATTATTTATTTTAAGGCTCATACCAATAGAACGTGGAGATGTTGTTTTGAAACCCCATTTTTCATAGAAACCATTTACATCTGCTAGTAAATTTATGTACGCATACTCTTCAGCATTTTGATAGATATAATCCATTAGAGAATTCATTACCATCGTACCTCCTCCTTTGCCTTGCCATTCGATTTTTATGGCCATATCACATATCTGGAAAACTGTCCCTCCATCTCCAATTATTCTGCCCATTCCAACTACTTCACCAGTCTCTTCAACTCTTAGAAGTACACAATACAACTCATTTCCTATTCCTTTTTCTGCCCCTTTTTGAGATCTAGGGGCCATTCCTGCTGAAGCGCGTAATTCTAGATATTCTTCTGGGCTTGGTAACGATTCAATTATGCTAAAGATAATATTCCCTCCAAAATATTCAATCAAATATAATGCAAATTAGAATATGGATTATCCCAATGATAGAATAAGTATCTATTATTGCCTCCATTACTCAAAAATAACATATCCTCTCCATCCGTATCACCTTCAATTACAGTAAGAATTTCCGGATCTAAATTCCAATGGTGTGATTCAACAGGTGCAATTCCTGGCATATAGCCTGAGAAAAATGGCATAGTAAATAATGAAAGTTGGAATAATCCTTCATCAGCAGTAAAATAAATCGAATCATTAAAAATCACTCCTTTAGATGGGCTTGTGATATTCATTTCCATTATATCTTCATACATAGAAGGAATATGAAATTCCTGATTATTTATTAAAAATACGATGATATTCTGTGTTCCGTTATTGGCTACAAAATATAGCCCATTTGAGAATTCCATCAAATGGCTAGGATTACTACTATCCTCTCCTTCTAAAATATCTGAATACAGATTAGTTCCTTGCCATGTACCATTTGATTGCCACAATTCTCTGCCATGATCTCCATCATCTGCTACAAAGTACATGAATTCATTATCAACCACAGTTAGATGTTTTGGGTTACTTGAATTAGAATTTAAATCCATATTACGTACGAGAACAGTACTGGCAGTAGTTCCATTAGTTTTCCATAATTCTAGACCTGTTATTCCATCATCAGCAGCGAAATAAACCGCATCTCCAAATTGAGTGAATTCAGCATCTGAGTGGATATTAAAACTATCATCAGACCCTTCATAAATATCTTTTACCATATCTGCACCTGTAGATGATGATTGTACTAAATCAAATTTCCATAACTCTCTTCCAGATTCATTATCATCAGCAGTGAAGTAGATTGTTTGTCCAGATTGAAAGAAATCTCTAGGTTGACTGCCTATGGAATCAATAATTACACCTTGTCCATCAGGAGTAATCATCGAAGTATCTCCTAGCCTAAGATTGTCAATTTGAATAGTTCCAGCTAATGTACCATCAGAAATCCACGGTTCTTCACCAAAACACACCACATTTTCGAATGAGCAACTAAATCCAGAAAATACCACACGATCTTGCCCTTCAATTCCATAACTCGATCCTGGTATTGCTGTTAATGAATTAACTCCTTGATAATTTATTGTAACTTCTCCTGTAGACGTTGGACAGTTGAATAAATCAATCACCATTTCAGTTCCAGACTCTGTACCATCACTAACATATAATTCTCTTATGGGATCAGGAAAACCATCAACTAATCCAGTACTTGCAAAGAATAAGTGAGAATCTCCTGCAACTAATTCTCCAATATCAGAATCCATATTTGTACAAGTTGGGCACATTGCAGGTGTTAGATCAATGACCATTGAAGTCCCTCCAAGGGTACCGTCTGATTTCCAAAGTTCATTTCCATGAATGCCATCATCTGCTGTAAAGTATAATACTCCTCCCATTTCTACTGCTTGTGAAATCCCAGCATCTCTAGGGAATCCATCAGTAGAGCCAATGCTTGATACAACGCCAGAATTTCCAGAACACTCTCCTATGACCATATCTATCTCATTTCCAGTTAATTGACCATTATCAGAATCATCATGCCCTATCTTGATCTTCTTTGTAGGGTCGGAAAGGGGACAACCATTCACATCTGTGAATGTTTGAAACATTATCCTGGACATTTGATCCTCTACAGCGTTTAATGTATTTGTCAGACTTGATATTTCATCTGTAGCATCTTCTAAGTCATCATAAAATTGATTATTATCAGAGATTAATTCAGATATTTGTAAATTTAATGATTCTATTTCCGATTCTA